>NZ_JBWKOP010000002.1:0-476581 GCF_059416145.1 Rhodoferax sp. GW821-FHT09E07
TAGCTGCCTGCTTCTGTGCCTGCGAATACTTGGGCGGCCGACCTGCATAGCCCACGGGCAGATCGGACTGCCGTTCGTACTCGCGATACCAATCCTTCAGGGCATTTTTGGTCGGGTAACCCAGTTGACGGATGGTTGCCTTGATGCGCTTGCCCAGTTTTATGTAGAGCTGGACTGCTCGGATTCTGTCTTCGTACGAATACATGAACTACCTCCAAAGATAGTCCAAGATTTCGTCCGCATCCCCCTCTGATCACCATGGCCCGGGCATTCACAAAACGAACCTCGCCCTGGTTGCGCACGACCCGAAAATCGAAATCCATGGGCGCATGCGTTTCTATGGCCTGCTGAAACGCTTGCTCACTGAGCTTCAAATCGTCAGGATGGACTTTGCGGGACCAGTCCGCCAGGTTCCCCTCGAACGTGTCGCGTGTTCCTCCGAAAATGGAGAACATGGTGTCACTCCATTCGAGACGCCCGGTCTTGAGATCGAACTCCCAGATGCCGATTTCGTTGGCACTGGTTGCCAGCGTCAAACGTTCTTCATTCACCCGCAGCGCGCGTGCAATAGCATTCTTTTCAGTGACATCCTGGGTCACGGCCAACGAATGAAGAGGTTCTCCTTGAGCGTCGCGCTCCAACACCGCCGACATGAGCACGTCAAGAATGTGGCCATCTTTGTGCACCATTTGGTAGGGTATGTCGTCGCAGCGACCGGATTCGAAGAAGCCCGGCAGGACAACGCTATGGGCGTGCTCTTGGGAATCGCCAGTCAAGAATTCCGTTGATTTTCGACCCACGACCTCTTCTCGCAGATAGCCCAGCGTGTGTAGCCATTTATCGCTCACAAACAGGATATTCCCTTGTGGGTCTATGGAGTGCAGCATCGCTGGAGTCGACTCGTAGAGCGTGCGGAATCGCTCCTGGCTGGACTTCAAGGCGAATTCGAATCGCTTCCTTTCTGTGATATCGCGTCCCACAGAATGCAGCGCGACGACGCGGCCATTGGCATCACCAATCGAACGGTTGGACCAAGCCACCCATCGTTCGTCTCCTGCGTGCGAGCGCATCTGGTTTTCTCCGACGGCAAAGCCTGGCGTCTGGCACAAAGCCTGAAGGTGCGCGCTGACCGCCTCTCTGTCTTGGGAGGACACGTATTCCAGCAAATTGTGTCCCACCATACCTTCCGGTGTGAGCTCAAAGTGAGCGGCATAGGCCTCATTGACAAATGTCAGCTCTCCTGTTGGAAGCGCCAAGGAAATCAGATCCGTTTGGTCTTCGACAATGGCACGGTACAGCGCCTCCTTGGCGCCGGCCTCCTCGGCTTTCTTGAGTAGCGCGGTGTTGACGCGATCCAGCTCCAAGGCCTTCCCTCGCATATTCAAAGCTTTGGCCGCTGCCTCAGCCAGGCTGGCCAAGGCACTGCGCTGCTGTGGCGTCAAATCCCGCGGCTTTTTGTCGATGACGCACAGGGTGCCAATGTTTTCACCGCCCGGCATGACGATGGGGGCACCCGCATAGAAGCGAATGTCGGGCTGCCCGGTCACCAAAGGGTTGTCCTGGAAGCGAACATCTTGCGTGGCGTCAGGGACCTCCATGATCTCCGATTGCAGAATGGCATGGGCACAAAAGGCCAGTGCGCGTGGTGTCTCGGCGACGTCTGTCAAACCTACGTTGGATTTGAACCATTGCCGATCTGCGTCCACCAGGCTCAAAAGCGCAATGGGCGCATCGCACAACAGGGACGCTGTGCGGGTCAATGCATCGAAAATTGGCTCCGGTCCGGTGTCCAGAACCTCCAGCAGCCGCAGGCGCTCCAAACGTTGGGCCTCGTTCAAAGGGGTAGGGGCAGGGTAGGTCATTCTTCTTACTTCGCCGCAGCACTAACTCAACTGGTTATTTCCATCCTGAAGAACCAAGCCCCATCGGTTATTGTTCGGGCAGCTTTAAACCCGAAGACAAGGCAACACATGGGGCACATTGTTGTTGAGCTCTGGACGCGGTGGATGCCGCATTTGCTGAGGCCTACTTGTTGGATTGCACCATCTTCATCGCCGTGGCGATGAGCGTAGAGACTTCGCTCATATTGGCCGGAATAATGAGTGTGGTCGTTGCATCGGCAGCCACCTGGCTATAGGCCTCGACGGCTTTTTCGGCCACCTTGAGTTGCACGGCCTGTTCTCCACCAGGTTGGCGGATGGCGGCGGCAATGCGCTCAATGGCTGCAGCCGTGGCATCGGCCACCGCCGTGATTGAGGCCGCTTCGCCCTGGGCCTTGTTGATCACGGCCTGTTTCTCGCCTTCGGAGCGGGCAATGAAGGCTTCGCGTTCACCCGTGGCAATGTTGATCTGTTCCTGGCGGCGGCCTTCAGACGCGGCAATCAGTGCGCGTTTCTCACGTTCCGCGGTGATTTGCGCCTGCATGGCGTGCAATATTTCTTTCGGCGGGGTCAGGTCCTTGATTTCGTAACGCAGCACCTTCACGCCCCAGTTCAGCGCGGCCTCGTCAATGGCGGCCACCACCTGGGCGTTGATGATGTCGCGCTCCTCGAAAGTCTTGTCCAGCTCCAGCTTGCCGATGACCGAACGCAACGAGGTTTGCGCCAGTTGCGAAATGGCGACGATGTAATTGCTGGAGCCATAGCTGGCGCGCATGGCATCGGTCACCTGGAAGTACAGGATGCCGTCGACCTGCAGCTGGGTGTTGTCGCGCGTGATGCAAACCTGGCTGGCGATGTCCAGCGGAATTTCCTTCAGCACGTGTTTGTAGGCCACCTTGTCCACGAACGGCACCAGGATATTGAGTCCAGGTGTCAGCGTTCCGTGGTACTTGCCCAGGCGCTCAATGACCCAGGCATGCTGCTGGGGCACGACCTTGATGGAGCGGGTGATGAAGATGACGGCGATAACCAGTATGACGATGGCGATTTCCATAGGAGTCCCTGTTGAGTTTTAAGCTTTATCGACCAGAAGGCGGTTGCCGGTGATTTCGGCGATACGGTGAGGGCCTGGCGCCGGGATGATGCCCGTGCGGTGCATGGCTGTCCACTGGGCGCCGCGGTATTGCACTTGGGCAGTGCCGTCCGCATTCCATTGGTTGACGTTGACCGTTTCGCCAATATCCATATTGACGTTGGGGTTGGCTTGGGCAGGCGGTTCGGTGTTCGATCGGTCGCGCTTGAAATGCCAGCCTATTACCGCGCCACCGCCCACCAAGGCTGCGGTGAGTAGCTGCAGCGTGACACTGGCACCGGCGTGCGCTGCCAGCGCGGCTGCCGCAGTCCCCAGGGACAGCATCAGCAGGTAAAAAGTGCCTGTCAGCAGCTCCGCGGCAACAACGGCACCTGTAACCAGCCACCAGAGGGTGGGTTCTGACATGGGCGGGGCCTCCTTTGTATTGATGACGCCACATTGTGGGCCAAATGAGAGACCGCGCCACGACGTTGTCGCCAGAAGTCCTTACACTTCGCGCCTGTTTTGCCATTTTTAGCCCGTCCGTTGGAGCCTTTCGATGAAGTTTCGCTTTCCCATCATCATCATTGACGAAGATTTCCGCTCGGAAAACACGTCGGGACTGGGCATCCGCGCCTTGGCCCAGGCCATTGAAACGGAAGGCTTTGAGGTGCTGGGCGTGACCAGCTATGGCGATCTCTCGCAATTTGCCCAGCAGCAGTCGCGCGCAAGTGCCTTCATCTTGTCCATCGACGACGAAGAGTTCACCCCTGGCCCGGACCTGGACCCTGCGGTGCTGAACCTGCGCCATTTCATCGAAGAAGTGCGCCGCAAGAACCTGGACGTGCCTATTTATGTGTACGGCGAAACCAAAACGAGCCGCCATATCCCCAACGACATCCTGCGCGAGCTGCACGGCTTCATCCACATGTTTGAGGACACGCCCGAGTTCGTGGCGCGCCACATCATCCGTGAGGCGAAGGGCTACCTGGAAGGCGTGCAGCCACCGTTTTTCAAGGCGCTGCTCGATTATGCTGAAGACGGATCCTACAGCTGGCACTGCCCAGGGCACTCGGGCGGCGTGGCCTTCCTGAAGAGCCCCGTGGGTCAGATGTACCACCAGTTCTATGGCGAAAACATGCTGCGCGCCGACGTCTGCAATGCGGTGGAAGAGTTGGGCCAGTTGCTGGACCACAACGGTGCGATTGGCGCGTCCGAGCGCAATGCAGCGCGCATTTTCAATGCTGACCACTGCTTCTTCGTCACCAACGGCACTTCCACGTCCAACAAGATGGTCTGGCACCACACCGTGGCGCCGGGCGACATCGTGATCGTAGACCGTAACTGCCACAAGTCCAACCTGCACGCCATCATCATGACCGGGGCTATTCCCGTGTTCCTGAAGCCCACGCGCAACCACTTCGGCATCATCGGCCCCATCCCGCAAAGCGAGTTCGAGCCTGAGACGATTCGCGCCAAGATCAAGGCCAACCCGCTGCTCAAGGGCGTGGATGCCAAGAAGATCAAGCCGCGCATTCTTACCCTGACGCAAAGCACCTACGACGGCGTGCTCTACAACACCGAAACCATCAAGACCATGCTGGACGGCTATGTGGAGAACATCCACTTCGACGAGGCCTGGCTGCCCCACGCCGCCTTCCACCCCTTCTACGGCACCTACCACGCCATGGGCAAGAACCGCGCGCGCCCCAAGGAAGCCGTGGTCTACAGCACCCAGTCCATCCACAAGCTGCTGGCCGGTATCAGCCAGGCCAGCCATGTGTTGGTGCAGGACTCGCAGACCGTGAAGTTGGACAAGCACCTCTTCAACGAGGCCTACCTGATGCACACCAGCACCAGCCCGCAGTACAGCATCATCGCCAGCTGCGACGTGGCCGCCGCCATGATGGAGCCACCCGGTGGCACCGCGCTGGTGGAAGAAAGCATTGCCGAGGCGCTGGACTTCCGCCGCGCCATGCGCAAGGTGGACGAAGAGTACGGTGACGACTGGTGGTTCAAGGTCTGGGGCCCGGACAAGCTGGCCGACGAAGGCATTGGCAAGGCCGCCGACTGGGTCATCAAGGGTGAATCCAAGACCGCCAAGGCCAACTGGCACGGCTTTGGCAAGCTGGCCAGCGGCTTCAACATGCTGGACCCGATCAAGTCCACCATCGTGACCCCAGGCTTGGACCTGAATGGGAAGTTCGCCAAGACCGGTATTCCTGCGTCCATCGTGACCAAGTTCCTGGCTGAGCACGGCGTGGTGGTGGAAAAGACGGGCCTGTACAGCTTCTTCATCATGTTCACCATCGGCATCACCAAGGGCCGCTGGAACAGCATGTTGACCGCGCTGCAGCAGTTCAAGGACGATTACGCCAAGAACCAGCCCATGTGGCGTGTGCTGCCCGAGTTTGTGCAAAAGCACCCGCGCTACGAAAAGATGGGCCTGGCTGACCTGTGTCACCACATCCACCAGCTGTACGCCAAGTACGACATTGCGCGCCTGACCACCGAGGTGTACCTGAGCGACCTGACCCCGGCCATGAAGCCCAGCGACGCCTACGCCCATATTGCGCTGCGCAAGACCGAGCGTGTAGAGATCGACCACCTCGAAGGCCGCGTGTCGGTCGGTATGGTGACACCGTACCCCCCCGGCATTCCCTTGCTGATCCCCGGTGAAGTGTTCAACAAGAAAGTGGTGGATTACCTGAAGTTCTCGCGCGAGTTCAACGCCCAGTGCCCCGGTTTTGAGACCGATGTGCACGGCCTGGTAAGCGAAGTGGGTGAGGACGGCAAGGTGCGCTATTTCGCTGACTGCGTGAAGAAGTAATCCACAAGGGCGCGCGGCCCCCTGAATGACAAAAGGCGCCGGGGCTTTGCACCCCGCGCCTTTTTGTTTGCTATCGTTTTTCTAGCTGCTCGCCCAATATCTACGGGGGCTAGAGGCCTATTTGACCTCTAGCTCCGGTGAAATCAGGCCAGATCGGTGGTCACGCCCATGGTCTGGCTGTAGCCGCCGTCCACATAGGTGATCTCGGCGGTCACGCCACCGGCCAGGTCGCTCAGCAGGAAGGCGGCCACATTGCCTACGTCCTCGATCGTCACATTGCGGCGAATCGGTGAAGCATCGGCCACGGTGTGCAGCAGCTTGCCAAAGTCCTTGATGCCGCTGGCGGCCAGGGTCTTGATGGGGCCTGCGCTGATGCCGTTGACGCGGATGCCCTTGGGGCCCACAGCTTCGGCCAGGTAGCGCACGCTGGCTTCCAGGCTGGCCTTGGCCAGGCCCATGGTGTTGTAGTTGGGGATGATGCGCTCGGCACCCAGGTAGGTCAGTGTCAGCAGGGCGGCCTTGTCGCTCAGGTAGGGCAGGGCGGCCTTGGCCATGGCGGGGAAGCTGTAGGCGCTGATGTCGTGGGCGATCTTGAAGTTCTCGCGCGTCAGGCCATCCAGAAAGTTGCCGGCAATCGCCTCGCGTGGCGCAAAGCCGATGCTGTGCACGAAGCCGTCGAAACTGGGCCAGTGGGCGGACAAGTCCTTGAACAGCTGGTCGATCTGTTCGTCATTGCTCACGTCGCAGTCGAACACCAGTTTGGAATCAAAGTCGGCCGCGAACTCGGTGATGCGGTCCTTGAAGCGCTCACCCACGTAGCTGAATGCGAGCTCTGCGCCTTGCTCCTTGCAGGCCTTGGCGATGCCGTACGCAATGGAGCGGTTCGACAACACACCGGTGATCAACAATTTCTTGCCAGCTAAAAAGCCCATATCGTCCTCGTGAAAAATGCTTGGTCTAGTGCAGAATTGTCGCATGCGAATTCTGGTGGGCTGGTTGTTGGCGTTGGGCAGTGTGTGGACCTCGGGCGCCTGGGCCGCACACGGCTATGCACTTTGGGGCGACCTCAAGTACCCGGCCAACTTTGCCCAGTTTGACTACGCCAATGCCGGTGCACCCAAGGGCGGCGAACTCCGCCTGGTCAGCAACCTGCGCGTCTCCACCTTCGACAAGTACAACCCCTTCACGATCAAGGGCACGGCCCCGGCCTATTTAAGCGGCCTGATGTTCGACACGCTACTGGTCGGCTCGCTGGACGAAACCGCGGCCGGCTATGGCCTGCTGGCCGAAGACGTGAGTGTGGCGGCCGACGGCTTAAGCGCCACCTTCCGCCTGCGCAAGGAAGCCCGCTTCCACAACGGCGACCCGGTGCTGGCGCGCGATGTCAAGCACAGCTACGACACGCTGGTCGGTCCTTTCACTTCCCCGGCCTATAAAAGCGTGCTGGAGGATGTGGCGGGCGTGGACGTGCTGGACGCGACCACCGTGCGCTATCGCTTCAAAAAGCCCAACCGAGAACTGCCTCTCACCGTAGGCGGCCTGCCCGTGTTCAGCCACCGTTGGGGTGAAGAAGGTGGCAAGGCCAAACCCTTCGACCAGGTGGTGATGGACATCCCGATTGGCAGCGGGCCCTACAAGATCGGCCCCGTGGTGTTTGGCAAGGACATCACCTATGTGCGCGACCCCAGCTACTGGGCGCGCGACCTCAACGTGCGCCGCGGCAGCGCCAACTTTGACCGCATCGTCGTCAAGATCTACAAGGACAACACCGCGCGCCTGGAGGCGCTGAAGGCCGGCGAGTTCGACCTCATGCGATTCTTCTCCGCCGGTGACTGGGCGCGCCGCGTCAATGGGCGTAAATTTGACAGCGGTGAACTGGTCAAAGCCGAGTTCAAGCACCGCTTGCCCACGGGCTTTCAGAGCTATGTGCTCAATACGCGCCGTGACAAGCTCAAAGACGTGCGAGTTCGCCAGGCGTTGGGCCTGGCGTTGGACTACGAGTGGATGAACCGCCAGATGTTTTATGGCGCGTACCAGCGCGTGCAAGACCTGTTTGGCAACACCGATTGCCAGGCGACTGGCGAGCCCTCGGCAGAAGAACTTGCACTGCTGGCCCCCTGGCGTGCTCAGGTACCTGCGGCCGTGTTTGGCCCCATGGCCGTGCCACCGCGCACCGACGGCGACAACTCCTTGCGCAACAACCTGCGCCAAGCGCAAAAGCTGCTCAAAGATGCCGGCTGGGAGTACCACGACGGCGCGCTGCGCAATGCCAAGGGTGAGGCCTTTGAGCTGGAATACCTCGACAGCGCGGAAACCGGTGTGCGCACCGTCGCACCCTGGGTGCGCAACCTGGAGAAAATCGGCGTCAAGCTCAACTTCCGCCCGGTGGACTTTGCGCTCTACCAGCAACGCCTGCAGAAATTCGAGTTCGACATCACCTCCATTGCCTATGGAGGCACGCACAACCCCGGCCAGGAATATGCGGATTTGTTTGGCAGCAAGGCTGCGGACACCGAAGACTCGGGCAATTTCAGCGGCATCAAGAGCCCGGCGGTCGATGCCCTGGTGGCTGGCATGACCAGTGCCAAGCGCAAGCAGGACCTGGTGCCCGCCTGCCGCGCGCTGGATCGCGTCATCATGCACAGCCACATCCTGGTGCCCCAATGGTCCGCCGGTACCCACCGACTGGCCTACAACGCCTGGCGTCTGGACAAGCCTGCCCAAATGCCCCCCTACACCCAGGGCGAGGGCTGGGCCATTGACCTGTGGTGGGCTAAATAATGTTTCTTTACTCTCTTAAACGCCTAGCCCTCATGCTGCCTACGTTGCTGGGCGTGCTGCTGCTCACCTTTGTGGTGATCCAGTTTGTACCCGGCGGCCCGGTGGAGCAGTACCTTGCCGAGGCGAAGGCCGGTGCCGGTACGGGCGCCGACGGCGGTGGCCTGAGCTACCGCGGTGCCCAGGGCGTGGACCCCAAACGTATTGCCCAGGCCAAGGCGCTCTATGGCTTTGACAAGCCCGCGCCCGAGCGTTTCTGGCAGATGCTGATGCAGTTTGCCAGGTTCGATCTGGGCAAGAGTTTTTTTCACAACAAGGATGTGTCCACCCTGGTGTGGGAAAAGCTGCCCGTGTCCATGAGTCTGGGCCTGTGGACCTTCTTCATCAGCTACCTCATCGCGGTGCCGCTGGGCGTGGCAAAGGCCGTGCGTGCGGGGTCGCGGTTTGATCTGGTCACCTCGCTGTTGGTCCTGGTGGGCTATGCCATTCCGGGCTTTGTGCTGGGAGTCGCACTGCTGGTCATTTTTGGTGGGCAGCTGCAGTGGTTTCCGCTGCGCGGGCTCACCTCGGCCAACTGGGAGTCGCTATCCTGGGGCGCACGCATTACCGATTACCTCTGGCACATCACGCTGCCGGTCACCGCTATGGTGATCGGCAGCTTTGCCGTGACGGCCATGCTGACCAAGAACGCATTTCTGGAAGAAATCCGCAAGCAGTACGTGGTAACCGCCCGCGCCAAGGGCCTGTCGGAAGGCCAGGTGCTGTGGAAACATGTGTTCCGCAACGCGCTGATTCCCATCATCACGGGCTTTCCGGCCGCCTTTGTGGGTGCGTTTTTCACCGGTGCCTTGCTCATTGAAACCCAGTTCTCGCTGGATGGCATGGGCCTGCTGAGTTACGAGAGCGTGATCCGCCGCGACTACCCCGTGGTCATGGGCACGCTCTACCTGTTTACGCTGATCGGCTTGGTCACCAAGCTGGTATCCGATCTCTGCTACGCCTGGGTGGACCCCCGTGTCACCTTTGACTGACCCCATGCCGATCAACACTGCCCACAGCCAAAGCCCCAGCCGTCGCGCCTGGCAACGCTTCCGGCGCAACCGCCTGGGCTTTGTCAGCCTGCTGATTTTTTGTGCGCTGGTGCTCATCAGCCTGGCGGCTGAGCTTGTGTCCAACGACCGGCCGCTAGTGGTGGTCTACCAGGGCCAGACCTACTGGCCCATGGTGCGCGACTATCCCGAGACCACGTTCGGCGGGGACTTCGCCACGCCCACCGACTACCTGGACCCCTTCATCCAGCAGCGCCTGGCCGAGCCCGGCAACTGGGCGCTGTTTGCGCCCAATACCTACGGTCCCAAGACACTGAACTACTTTGCCCCCGCACCCAACCCGGCGCCGCCCAGCCGTGCCAACTGGTTCGGCACCGATGACCGTGGGCGCGACTTGCTGGCCCAACTGATCTACGGTTTTCGCGTGAGTGTGCTGTTTGCGCTGGCGCTGACCTTCACCGGCGTGGTGTTGGGCGTGGTCACTGGGGCCATCCAGGGCTTTTTTGGCGGCAAGACCGATCTGGCCTTCCAGCGCTTCATCGAAATCTGGGGTGCCATGCCGGAGCTGTACCTGCTCATCATCTTCAGCGCCGTGTTCGCGCCCAGTATTGCGCTGTTGCTGGTGCTGCTGAGTCTGTTTGGCTGGATGGGCCTGTCCGACTATGTGCGGGCCGAATTCCTGCGCAACCGCCAGCTTGACTATGTGCGGGCCGCCCGTGCGCTGGGCGTGTCCAACTGGAAAATCATCACGCGCCATGTGCTGCCCAACAGCCTGACGCCCGTGGTCACATTTTTGCCGTTCCGCATGAGCGGCGCCATCCTGGCGCTCACCTCGCTGGATTTTCTGGGCCTGGGCGTGCCGCCCGGCACGCCGTCGCTGGGCGAGCTGCTCTCGCAGGGCAAAAACAACATCGACGCTTGGTGGATCTCGCTCTCTACCTTTGGCGTGCTGGTGGTCACGCTGCTGTTGCTGACCCTGATGGGCGACGCCCTGCGCGATGCGCTGGACCCCCGAAAGCAGGACACATGAGCGCCACAAAACCTCTTCTGGATGTACAGGGCCTGCGTATCGCCTTCGATGGCCGCGAGGTGGTGCACGGTGTGGATTTTCAGATCCAGCCCGGTGAAAAGCTGGCGCTGGTGGGCGAGTCGGGTTCGGGCAAAACCGTCACCGCGCTGAGCCTGCTGGGGCTGGCGCAGGGTGCCCAGGTGCAGGGCCGCGCCAGTTTTGGCCAGGCTCAGCCGGTCAACCTCTTGGGCCTGCCCGAGCGCCAACTACGCGCCATCCGCGGGCAGGACATCGCCATGATCTTCCAGGAGCCCATGACGGCCCTGAACCCGGTACTGACCATTGGTGAGCAGATCGCTGAGATCTTGCAACTAAAACAAGGCCTAGCCCTCGCAGAATCTGCGCGAGCAGCTATTGAATTGATAGCAGATACAGGCATTGCCGAACCTGCACGGCGCTTCAAGGCCTATCCTCACCAGCTCTCCGGCGGTCAGCGCCAGCGTGCCATGATCGCCATGGCGCTGGCTTGTCGCCCCAAGCTGCTGTTGGCCGACGAGCCCACCACGGCGTTGGACGTGACGGTGCGCCGCCAGATTCTCGATCTGCTGGACCAGTTGCAGCATAAGCACGGCATGGCCGTGCTGCTGATCACCCATGACTTGAACCTGGTGCGCCAGTTTGCCGACCGTGTGACGGTGATGGAAGCAGGCCACATCGTTGAGCACGGCACCGTGGCCCAAGTGTTTGCCCAGCCACAGCACCCCTACACCGGCCGCCTGCTGGACAGCCGACCCAGCTGCCATGTACTGCCGGCCCGGCCGGACGCCGAGGTGCTGTTGCAAGGCCAAGGCCTGCGCGTGGGCTACCCGGTGCCGTTGGGTGGAATGAAGGGCTGGTTCCGGTCGGGTGAATTTGTGGCCGTGCAGGGCGCTGACTTTGCCGTGCCCGCGGGCCAGACTCTGGGCATCGTGGGCGAATCGGGCTCCGGTAAATCTACCTTGGCGCTGGCCGCGCTGGGTTTGCAGAAGTTTTCAGGCCATTTGTCGGTGTTGGGCCAGGCCTGGGGGCAGGGCAGTGCTGCCGACCGGACCTTGCGCAAGGGCCTGCAGGTGGTGTTTCAGGACCCGTTCTCCTCGCTGTCCCCCCGACTGACCGTGGAAGAAATCGTGGGCGAGGGGCTGCTGGTGCATGCGCCACAGCTTGACACTGCGGCACGGCGCACCCAGGTGGTGCAGGTGCTGCAGACCGTGGGGTTGACTGACGCACAGTTTCCCGGTCTGCTGGAGCGCTACCCGCACCAGTTTTCTGGTGGCCAGCGCCAGCGTTTGGCCATTGCCCGGGCACTGATCGTTCGGCCCCAAGTGCTGGTGCTGGACGAGCCGACGAGCGCGTTGGACGTGACCATGGCGCAGCAGATCCTGCAGCTGCTGCAGCGCCTGCAGGCCGAGCGGGGATTGGCCTACCTGCTGATCACTCACGATGTGGCGGTCATCCGGGCGATGGCGCACCGGGTGGTGGTCATGCAAGCGGGGCAGATTGTAGAAAGCGGCACCGTGGAACAGGTGCTGGACGCGCCCCAGCACGGCTACACCCGCACGCTGCTGGCCGCAGTCGAATAATTCCTTACGGATCAAGGGTCTTCGCACCGCTTTGTGGGTATAATCCAAAGCTCACGACCAAACGGGCGGGTAACTACCGCCCGTTTTTTTTGGTCGATTGTTTTTCACGCACGCATACAGGCAGGCTTTACAGACGTGGCATTACAGGAAATCGTTGAACAAACCGTAGCAGGACTGGGATATGACTTGGTGGAGATTGAGCGCTCCGCCGGAGGCTTGCTGCGCATCACCATCGATTTGCCCTGGACCGCGCCCGTGGAAGGCCAAGTTTCTGTTGAGCAGTTTGTCAACGTGGAAGACTGCGAAAAGGTTACACGACAGTTGCAGTTTGCACTGGAAGTGGATGGCGTGGAGTACAAGCGGCTGGAGGTGTCCTCGCCCGGTATCGACCGCCCGCTGCGACACACACAGGATTTTGAGCGTTTTGTGGGACAGGTCATCGACATCACCCTCAAGGCGCCGATTGGCGAGGCCGCTGCAGGCCAGGTCAATGCCAATCGCAAGAAATTTCGCGGCACGCTGGAGCGTGTGGTGGCCGCTGACGGCAGCGTGGGCTGGCAAATCGTCTGGAGCGATGCGCCCGAGCCCAAGCCTGGCCAGAAGGTGAGCAAGAAGCGCGTGCCTCCGCCGCTGCAGGCTCTGGGTTTCGCGTTTGACGAGCTGCGCGACGCGCGGCTGGCACCGATTGTGAGTTTCAAGGGCCGCGGTATCGCAGGTTCTGCGGAGTAAGTCGCACGGCTGAGTGTCAGTCGGCGTGTCCTTCAAGTTTGTTTGTATTGATAAGAGTGTTCAGGAGAGTCATGGCATGAATCGCGAACTGTTGATGCTGGTGGAAGCAATTTCCCGAGAAAAAAACGTGGAACGTGACGTGGTGTTGGGCGCTGTGGAAGCAGCTCTGGCCCAGGCCACCAAAAAGCTGTACCCCGGCGAAGTGGATATCCGCGTCGCGCTGGACCGTGACAGTGGCAACTACGAAACCTTCCGCCGCTGGCATGTGGTGCCCGATGAAGCCGGCCTGCAGCTGCCTGACCAGGAAATCCTGCTGTTTGAGGCTAAAGAGCAGATCCCTGACATTGAGGTGGACGAGTACATCGAAGAGTCCGTGGCCTCCGTGCCCATCGGCCGTATCGGTGCCATGGCCGCCAAGCAGGTGATCCTGCAAAAGATCCGTGACGCTGAGCGCGAAATGCTGCTCAACGATTTCATGTCGCGTGGCGAGAAGATCTTTGTGGGCACCGTCAAGCGCATGGACAAGGGCGACATCATTGTCGAATCCGGCCGCGTCGAAGGTCGCCTGCGCCGCAGCGAGATGATCGCCAAGGAAAACCTTCGCACCGGCGACCGCGTGCGCGCCATGATCATGGAAGTGGACCTGACCCTGCGCGGTGCTCCCATCGTGCTGTCGCGCTCTGCGCCGGAGTTCATGATTGAGTTGTTCCGCCAGGAAGTGCCCGAAATAGAACAAGGCCTGCTGGAAATCAAATCCTGCGCCCGTGACTCCGGTTCGCGCGCCAAGATCGCCGTGCTCTCGCACGACAAGCGCGTGGACCCCATCGGCACCTGCGTCGGTGTGCGTGGTACCCGCGTAAATGCTGTGACCAATGAGCTGGCTGGCGAACGTGTGGACATCGTGCTGTGGTCCGAAGATCCCGCCCAGTTCGTGATTGGTGCGCTGGCCCCCGCCAACGTGTCGTCCATCGTGGTGGACGAAGAGCGCCATGCCATGGACGTGGTGGTGGACGAGGAAAACCTGGCGATTGCGATTGGCCGTGGTGGACAGAACGTGCGCCTGGCCTCTGAACTCACCGGTTGGAAGATCAACATCATGGACGCGGCAGAAAGCGCTCAGAAGCTGGCCAACGAAACGGATTCCGGCCGCAAGCTGTTCATGGAAAAGCTGGATGTGGACGAGGAAATCGCCGACATCCTGATCGCAGAAGGTTTCACCAGCCTCGAAGAAGTGGCCTATGTGCCACTGCAGGAAATGCTGGAAATCGAAAGCTTCGACGAAGACACGGTGCACGAGCTGCGCAACCGCGCCAAGGATGCGCTGTTGACCATGGAAATCGCCCACGAAGAGAGCGTGGACGAAGTGTCCCAGGACCTGCGCGACCTCGATGGACTTACTTCCGAATTGATCGGCAAACTGGCAGACGGCGGTGTTCACACCCGCGATGAATTGGCCGACCTTGCCGTGGATGAACTTACAGATATCACTGGCCAGTCTGCGGACGAAGCCAAGGCCATGATCATGAAGGCACGCGCGCATTGGTTTACCAATGACGCTGCTTCTCACGAGTAATGGTCATGAAAGGTTACACAAAATATGTCCAGTACGACCGTTGCCGAGTTTGCCAATGAACTCAAAAAATCGACCGACACCCTGCTTGAGCAATTGAAATCAGCCGGCGTTGCCAAGGCTTCGGCCTCAGACGTCCTGACGGATGCCGACAAGCACAGCCTGTTGAACTTCCTGCAAAACAGCCACGGCACTGCCAGCCCTGAGCGTAAAAAGATCACGTTGGTCAAGAAGCAGACCACTGAGATAAAGCAAGCCGATGCCACCGGCAAGGCGCGCACCATCCAGGTGGAAGTGCGCAAGAAGCGCACCTTTGTCCGCCGCGAAGACGGTGTGGATATGCCTGCCGAAATGACGGAGATCGAGTCCGAAGCGCCGGAAGCCGTCGCCCCGTCGATTGACCACGCCGAGCTCACCCGCCGTGAGGAAGAAGCCCGTCGCCAAGCAGAGCTGATTCGCCGCCAGGAAGAAGATCTGGCAGAGAAGCGCCGTGTGCGTGAAGACGCTGAAAAGCGTGAGCGTGAGCGTGAAGCCGAAGAGCGTGCAGCCAGTTATGCCGCCGCTGAAGCCTTGAAGAAGAGTCAAGCCAACGCGACCGTGGCAGAGGCGTCGGAAGAGGCGGCCCAGGCTGCGGCTGCACGTGCTGCAGCACAGAACGAAGCGCGCGAAACCGCTGCTGCCGAATCCAAGGCCCGCGCCGAAGAAGAGTCTGCCCGTGCGGTGGACCTGGGCGACCGCCGCCGCAAGGCCGAGGCGGAAGCCGCAGCCATCCGTTTGATGATGTCTGCGCCCAAGAAGGTGCTGGTCGCGAAGAAGCCCGAGGAGCCCAAGCCTGCCGCTGCCGGCGTGAAGGGCACGCTGCACAAGCCTGCTGTTGGTTCTGCCGTGGCCAAGCCTGCCAAACCCGCTGCAGGTGCGCCTGCGGGCGGAGCTTCTGCTGGCACTGGCAAGGAAGTCAAATCTGCCAAGCTGTCCAGCAGCTGGGCGGGCGACCCGGCCAAGAAGAAGGAACTCAAGACCCGCGGCGATACTGGCGCAGGTGCGGGCCGCTCCACCAACTGGCGTGCTGGTCCACGTGGCCGCCGTGGCAATGACCGCGACCGTGATGACCATGTGCAGGCTGCGCCGGTAGAAGCCCGCGTGATCGAAGTGCACGTGCCTGAAACCATCACCGTGGCCGAACTGGCCCACAAGATGGCGATCAAGGCGTCCGAGGTGATCAAGCAATTGATGAAGCTGGGTCAGATGGTCACCATCAACCAGCCGTTGGACCAGGACACCGCCATGATCGTGGTGGAAGAACTGGGTCACAAGGCCGTGGTGGCGGCGCTGGACGATCCCGAAGCGTTCACCGATGATGATGTGCAAGGTCAGGAAGCGCCGTCCTTGCCGCGTGCCCCTGTGGTGACCGTGATGGGCCACGTGGACCACGGCAAGACCTCTTTGCTGGACTACATTCGCCGCGCCAAAGTGGCTGCGGGCGAAGCCGGTGGCATTACCCAGCACATTGGTGCTTACCACGTGGAAACCCCGCGCGGCATGGTGTCCTTCCTGGATACCCCCGGTCACGAGGCATTTACCGCCATGCGTGCCCGTGGTGCGCAGGCCACCGACATTGTGATTCTGGTGGTCGCAGCCGACGACGGCGTGATGCCGCAGACCAAGGAAGCCATCAAGCACGCGAAAGCGGCTGGTGTTCCACTGGTGGTGGCCATCACCAAATCTGACAAGCCTGACGCCAACCCCGAGCGCGTGAAGCAGGAGCTGGTGGTCGAAGAGGTCGTGCCTGAAGAATACGGTGGTGACTCCCCATTTGTGCCCGTGTCTTCCAAGACCGGCATGGGTATCGATGCGCTGTTGGAACAGGTGCTGCTGCAAGCGGAAGTGCTGGAGCTCAAGGCCCCGGTGGACGCCATGGCCAAGGGCCTGGTCATCGAAGCCAAGCTGGACAAGGGCCGCGGCCCTGTGGCCACCGTGCTGGTGCAGTCCGGTACCTTGAAGGCAGGCGACGTGGTGCTGGCTGGCCAGACCTATGGCCGCGTGCGTGCCATGCTGGACGAAAACGGCCAGAAGATCGAGTCCGCAGGCCCGTCCATTCCAGTGGAAATCCAGGGTCTGACCGAAGTGCCGCAAGCCGGTGATGAGTTCATGGTGATGGGCGATGAGCGCCGTGCACGTGAAATTGCCACGTACCGTGCTGGTAAGTTCCGCAACACCAAGCTGGCCAAGCAACAGGCGGCCAAGCTGGAGAACATGTTCTCCGACATCGGTGGCGGTGACGTCAAGATGCTGCCCATCATCGTCAAGGCTGACGTGCAAGGTTCCCAGGAAGCGCTGGCCGCTTCTCTGCTCAAGCTCTCGACCGACGAGGTCAAGGTGCAAATGGTGTACTCCGCCGTGGGCGGTATCAGCGAGTCGGACATCAACCTAGCGATTGCTTCCAAGGCGATCGTGATCGGCTTCAACACGCGTGCCGATGCCGGCGCGCGCAAGCTTGCCGAAGGCAATGGCGTGGACATCCGTTACTACAACATCATTTATGACGCCGTCGATGAGTTGAAGGCTGCCATGTCCGGCATGTTAGCCCCCGAGAAGCGCGAAGAGATCATCGGTATGGCCGAGATCCGCACCGTGTTCGTGGCCTCCAAGATCGGTACGGTTGCAGGCTGTATGGTCACCAGTGGTTTTGTCAACCGCAACGCGCATTTCCGCCTGTTGCGCGACAACGTGGTGATCTACACCGGCGAGCTGGACTCCTTGAAGCGCATGAAGGACGATGTGCGCGAAGTCAAGGAAGGCTTCGAGTGTGGTATCAAGCTCAAGAACTACAACGACATCAAGGAAAACGACCAGTTGGAGTTCTTCGAGGTCAAGGAAATCGCCCGTACGCTGTAAGAGACCATGGTGAAGAAGAAATCATCCACCCCCAACCGCAGCTTTCAGGTTGCCGACCAGATCCAGCGCGATCTGGCCGAGTTGATCGCGCGGGAGCTGAAAGACCCACGGGTGGGCATGGTGACGATCCAGGGCGTCGAAGTGACGCCGGATTACGCCCACGCCAAGGTTTTTTTCAGCCTCCTGGTGGGCGATCCGGTGGAAACGGTAGAAGGGCTGAACCAAGCGGCGGGCTTTTTGCGCGCAGGCCTGTTCAAGCGCCTGCATATCCATACGGTGCCCACGCTGCATTTCATCTTCGATCAGACCACCGAACGGGCTGCCGACATGAATGCGCTGATTGCGCGGGCCGTGTCGTCGCGCGCGAAAGAGGACTGACACCATGAACGCGCCACGTGCACGGGTTGCAAGGCGCCCCGTGCATGGGGTGCTGTTGCTGGACAAGCCGATTGGCCTGTCCAGTAACCAGGCCTTGCAGAAAGCCAAATGGCTGCTGCGGGCGGAGAAGGCGGGCCACACCGGCACGCTGGACCCGCTGGCCACGGGTGTGCTGCCGCTGTGCTTTGGCGCGGCGACCAAGTTCAGCCAGATGCACCTGGATGCCAATAAGGCCTACGCCACGACGGTGCGGCTAGGCATCAAGACAAGCACAGCGGACGCTGAAGGTGAAGTGATCAGCGAGCGGCCGGTGTCGGTGACGCCGGAGCAGCTGGAGGCGGTGGTGCAGCGGTTTACCGGACCGATTACCCAGGTGCCGCCCATGCACAGCGCCTTGAAGAAGGATGGTAAGGCCCTGTACGAGTACGCCAGGGCCGGTATTGAGGTGGAGCGTCCGGCGCGCCATGTGACGATTTATGCATTGAAAGTGCTGGAAGCCCTCGTGGATACTGCACAGCCAGCTATTAAATTGATAGTGGATTGCAGCAAGGGGACCTACATCCGCACGCTGGGTGAGGACATTGGCGAGGCCTTGGGCTGTGGCGCTCACCTCATCGCACTGCGGCGTATCCGCACTGGCGGTTTCAGTGAAGGCCAGTGCATCACGCTGGAGGCTCTGGAGGCCATGAGCGAGGAGCAGCGGCTGGCCTGCCTGCTGCCGGTGGACGCGCTGTTGCCAGCGCATGTGCCTGTCACACTGGACAGCGAGAATGCGGCACGGTTTTTGAGTGGAATGCGCAGACGCGGCCCCTGGCCCGATGCGGAGCATGTGGCGGTGTATGCGGCGAGCCCCCGGGCTTTGTTGGGCACTGCGCGCGTGTTGGAGGGTGAGTTGATTCCGGTGCGGCTGCTGAGCCCGCAGGACATCAGCGAATCCCAGGCCCAGGCAGGGGCCACGGAACAGAGTTTGAAATCAGTTAATGAAACCTTGGCCCTCGGGGCGTAAGCAGAAAGTGAACCATGAGTAAACAAATCCGAAACATCGCCATCATTGCCCACGTGGACCATGGCAAGACCACCATGGTGGACCAGCTGCTGCGCCAGTCCGGTACCTTTGCCGAGCACGAAAAAGTGGTCGATACCGTGATGGACAACAACGCGATTGAAAAAGAGCGTGGTATCACCATCCTGGCCAAGAACTGCGCCGTGAGCTGGGAAGGCACCCACATCAACATCGTCGATACGCCCGGACACGCGGACTTCGGCGGCGAAGTGGAACGTGCCCTGTCCATGGTCGACAGCGTGCTGCTGCTGATCGATGCGCAGGAAGGCCCCATGCCCCAGACGCGCTTCGTGACCAAAAAGGCCCTGGCCCTGGGCCTGCGCCCCATTCTGGTGGTCAACAAGGTGGACAAGCCCGGTGCCAACCCCGACAAGGTGGTGAACGCCGCGTTCGACCTGTTCGACAAGCTGGGCGCGACTGACGAGCAGTTGGACTTCCCGGTGGTGTATGCCTCCGGCATCAATGGCTGGTCGTCGCTGGAAGAGGGCGCTCCTGGTGAGCAATGGGGCCCCGACATGTCAGCCCTGTTCAACACTATCCTGAAACACGTGCCACCGAACTCCGGTGACCCCAAGGCGCCCCTACAACTGCAAATCTCTGCACTGGACTTTTCCAGCTTCGTGGGCCGCATCGGCGTGGGCCGTATCAGCCAGGGCACGCTCAAGCCTGCCCAGGACGTGGTGGTCATGGAAGGTCCGGACGGCAAGGCTGTCAAGGGTCGTATCAACCAGGTGCTGACCTTCCAGGGTCTGGACCGCATGCAGACGCTGGAAGCCGGCCCCGGCGACATCGTGTTGATCAACGGTATTGAAGATATCGGTATCGGTGTGACTGTGACCGACCCCGCCAATCCCATGCCGCTGCCCATGCTGAAGGTGGACGAGCCGACCCTGACCATGAACTTCTGTGTGAACACCAGCCCGTTGGCCGGCCGCGAAGGCAAGTTCGTGACCAGCCGCCAGATCTGGGACCGCCTGCAGAAGGAACTGCAACACAACGTGGCACTGCGCGTCAACGAAACCGACGAAGAAGGCGTGTTCGAAGTGCTGGGCCGTGGTGAACTGCACCTGACCATCCTGCTGGAAAACATGCGTCGCGAAGGCTATGAAATGGCCGTGTCCAAGCCCCGCGTGATGTTCAAGGACATCAACGGCGAAAAGCACGAGCCCATCGAAATGGTGACCGCTGACATCGAAGAAGGCCACCAGGGCGGCGTGATGCAGGCACTGGGCGAGCGCAAGGGTGAGCTGGTGAACATGGAGCCGGACGGCCGTGGCCGCGTGCGCCTGGAGTACCGCATTCCTGCGCGTGGCTTGATCGGTTTCTCCAACGAATTCCTGAACTTGACCCGTGGTTCCGGTCTGATCTCCAACATCTTTGAAGGCTACGAGCCGCACAAGGGGGATATCGGTGGCCGCAAGAACGGCGTGCTGATCTCCATGGATGACGGTGAAATCTTCACCTACGCCCTGGGCAAGCTGGACGACCGCGGTCGCATGTTCGTGAAGGCGAACGACCCCGTGTACGAAGGCATGATCGTGGGTATCCACAACCGTGATAACGACCTGGTGGTCAACGCTACGCGTACCAAGCAGCTGACCAACTTCCGCGTGTCCGGCAAGGAAGATGCGATCAAGATCACGCCGCCGATTGAACTGACGCTGGAATACGGCGTTGAATTCATCGAGGACGACGAGCTGGTCGAAATCACGCCCAAGTCCGTGCGTCTGCGCAAGCGCCACCTGAAGGAACACGAGCGCAAGCGCGCCAGCCGCGAGTAAGGCAACTGGGCGGCCCTTGCGGGCCGCTTTTTCGTTCATGAAACTCACCCACAACCGCGCCATCTTTTTGATGGTGGTGGTGACCTTGATGTGGTCTACCGCCGGCGTTGTCACGCGCCATCTCGAGTTTGCCCGCAGTTTTGAGGTTACTTTCTGGCGCGCGTTTTTCACGGTGCTTAGCCTGCTGGTGATCTTGCCCTTTGCCCGCGGGCGTGACGTGTTTTACAAGATCCGCCACGCTGGGCTGCCGTTTTGGTTGTCTGGCCTGTGCTGGAGCGTGATGTTCACGGCCTTCATGGTGGCGCTCACGCTCACCAGTGTGGGCAATGTGCTGGTCACCATGTCGATAGGGCCCTTGTTGACTGCTCTCATTGCACGGGTTTTCATCGGACACCGGGTGCCGCTGCGCACCTGGGTGGCCATCGTGGTGGCCGGGGCGGGCATTGTTTACATGTACGCGTCTCAGCTTGGCCAGGTGTCGCTCTTGGGCACGCTGGTGGCGCTGTGTGTGCCCATTGCAGGTGCCACCAATTGGACGGTGACCCAGCATTCGCACGATCAGGGCCACGATGTGGACCTGATGCCTGCGGTGTGGGTGGGAGCGGTGATCTGCTGCGTCGTGACGCTGCCTTTGTCGCTGCCATTGCGGGCCAATGCCCATGACGTGGCCTTGCTCGGCTTTCTGGGTGTGGTGCAACTGGCCGTGCCCTGCGTGCTCAGCGTGCGCTGCGCGCAAATCCTCAAGGCCCCGGAGATTTCCTTGTTGCAACTGCTGGAGGTGATCTTCGGCATCTTGTTGGCTTGGCTGGGTGCCAACGAAGTACCCGCCGACGCCGTGCTATGGGGTGGGGCGCTGGTGATTGGCGCCCTGGTGGTGAATGAAGTGATTGGATGGAGAGAACGCGCATGACAGCTCTGACCCTGAACGACGATGTGATCACCGAAGTCCGCGGCCAAGTGGGTTTTATTACCCTGAACCGCGCCAAGGCTCTCAATGCGCTGAGCCTGGGCATGGTGCGTAGCCTGACTGCCACACTGCTGGCTTGGAAAGACGATGCGGCGGTGATGGCTGTGGCGATCCGCGGTAGCTCCAAGGCCGGTGTGTTTGGAGGCTTCTGTGCGGGTGGCGACATTCGCTTCTTCCACCAGACTGCCCTGGCGGGCAACCCGGCGCTGGAAGACTTTTTCACCGAGGAATACGCGCTCAACCATCTGATCCACCACTACCCCAAGCCCTACATCGCCTTCATGGACGGTATCGTCATGGGTGGCGGCATGGGGATCAGCCAAGGTGCCTCGCATCGACTGGTCACCGAACGTACCAAGATGGCCATGCCGGAGACCAATATTGGCCTGTTTCCCGACGTGGGCGGTGGCTACTTTTTGAGCCGCTGCCCGGGCCGTACGGGGGAATGGCTGGCGTTGACGGGCGACGTGATTGATGGTCCCACGGCAGTGGCCCTGGGGTTGGCTGATCAGTCGGTCGAATCGGCCCGTTTGCCGCAAGCCTGGGACGCATTGGCTGCTTTGGACTGGACCGCGACAGCTCCGCTGGATGGCTGGTCTGCTATGTTTTCAGGAGCTTCAGGTTCAGAATCCACGGGGGCTAGAGACCTGATTGATAAATATTTCGCCCTGGACACTGTGCAGGCCATCGTACAAGCGCTGAAGGCCGATAGCAGCGACTGGGCCCTGCACACGGCTGCCACGTTGCGCAAGCGCTCTGCGCTGATGCTGCATGTGGTGCTGGAGCAGGTGCGTCGTGCCCGCGGCATGACGCTGGCCGACAACCTGCGCATGGAGCGCGACATGGTGCGCCACTGCTTCTTCACGCAGCACCTGGGCCGATCGGGTGCCGCCAGTGAGACTGTGGAGGGCATTCGCGCGCTGGCGGTGGACAAGGACCATGCCCCGCGTTGGAACCCGGTGCGCGTGGAAGACGTGACGCCAGAGATGGTGGAGCCGTTTTTCGTCAGCCCCTGGCCGGCGAACGCGCACCCCTTGCGCGATTTGGCCTAAGCCCAAGCTGGAAGCACTACAGCTGCTGGTAGACCGCTTGGGCCAGCTGCATCAACCGGTCCCGGGGCACCGGGCCGGTGAGGGCGTAGCCAAAGCCCTGGTCCACCCAGTAAAAGCTGGAAATGGCGCCCTCGTTGGCGAAGCGGAAGGCCGACTCCTGGGTGTTGACTCCCGCACCGTCTCCCTGTACCGCGCCGAGATAAAGCGTCAACCGTTCACCCGCGGTGTTTTGAAACATGAATTGGGCGCGGGCTCCCGCATCACCGGGTAACAGGCGGCCTCCCACCAGTTCAAAGCCCTGGCCTGTGAGGTCCGGTACCTTCAATGGCCGACCCAAGCGCTTGGACAGCCACTTCACCAGATGATCTTGTTCGGCGCCGCCGACCTCCACCGGGTGGCGTACCTCCGGGGCATAGACCGCGTGGGCCAGGCTGGCTTGGCGGACAAATTCGGCGGCGGGTTTGCGCGCGCTTTGCTGCGCCAGTTGGTCTGAAGTGCGCCATTGGCTGTGGGTGAACCAGCCCACCGCAAACGACAACAGCACGCTGGCCGCTAGCCCTCCCCAACGCCAAACGGCCTGTGCACGCGCGTTGCCTCCAGCGCCCATAGCCGCTTGGGTCAGGTGGGCAGGTGGGGCTTCGTGCAATAGCTGGGCATGCAGGGTTTGCAGCAGGTCGCGCTGCTGGCGCCATGTGGTCACGGTCGCCAGCGCTGCCGGGTCGTGCGCCAACTGCGCTTCCACTGCAATGCGCTGGGTGGCATCCAGACGGCCGTCGACGAGCGCGTGCAGCGTGTCTTCGGGCAGGGTGGAGGAGGGCGGGGCGGTCATATCGGGTTCCATCAGCGAACGGCGCGCAAACTCAGTACTTCGGCATTCCCATGTGTTGTTGTGGGAGTGTTAGCGGGTCCATCCAGCAGCGCCTGCAGCCGGGCACGCCCGCGCGACAGGCGCGACATGACCGTGCCCACAGGCGTACCGGTGATGCGGGCCACATCGGCATAGTCCATGTCTTCGAGTGCCACGAGCAGGAGCACACAACGCTGTTCTTCGGGCAGCTGCTTCAGACAGCGCTGTAAATCCAGCGCGGTGTCCATCCCGGAATGGGGCGCCGCCACACTGTGCAAGGCGTCTTCGACGTCTACCAGGGGTGCGGCTTGCTGCTGGCGCACCACGCGGCGCACGTCGTTGGCGTGGATGTTGTGCATCAGCGTGAACAGCCAGGCGCGAAGGTCCGTGCCCAGCAGCCACAGCCGCCATTTGGAGCAGGCCCGCTCCAGCGTGTCCTGCACCAGATCGTCCGCCGCCCAGGCGTTGCCCGTCAGGGCGCGCGCATAGCGGCGCAACCCAGGGATATGCAACACGAGGGCGGAACGGTCCATGCCTGGTGATTAGTAGGCCGAAGACGCGCCAGCGGCTTTTGGGGTTTTCACGGTGTGCCAGACGTTCATGAAGCCGTCGCCTGTGGTGTCGCCGGCCTTGGTGTCTTTGATCCAGAAATACAGCGGCTTGCCCTGGAAGGCCCACTGTTTTTTGCCGTCGTCACGCGTTACCACCGAGAAGTCGCCTTGGGGCTTGTCGGTGTCGGCGGCCATCAGCGGCGGCCAGTTGGTGGCGCAAGGGCCGTTGCAGACGGATTTGCCGCTGCCGGCAGCGTCTTTGTCAAAGGTGTAGAGCGTCATGCCGTTGGTGCCGGTCAGCATGCCGTTGGATACTTTGACCGGGGCTGGGTCGGCCATGGTGGCGCAGGCGCCTAGCAGGGCGGTGGCAAGGGTCAGTGCAGCGATGAGTTTCATGGGGTGCTCCAGGTAAAAAGATTGGGCAAACGGTTGCTTGCTCCCCGGATAAACACCCGCGGGGCCGGGTTTATTCCATGCCCCTGAAAAATAAATTAGCGGTTGCGGTCTTTCATGGCGCGCTCCACCTCGCGCTTGCCTTCGCGGTCTTTGATGGTGTCGCGCTTGTCGTGCTCGGCCTTGCCCTTGGCCAGCGCAATATCGCACTTCACCTTGCCGCTTTTCCAGTGCAGGTTGATAGGTACCAGGGTATAGCCCTTTTGCTCCACCTTGCCGATCAGGCGCTTGATCTCTTCCTTGTGCATCAGCAACTTCTTGGTGCGCACATTGTCCGGGCTGACGTGGCTGCTTGCTGTGTGCAGCGGGTTGATCTGCAAGCCGATGATGAACAGCTCGCCATTGCGGATCACCACATAGCCGTCGGTGAGCTGCACCTTGCCCTCGCGCAAGGACTTGACCTCCCAGCCTTCCAGCACCAGGCCCGCCTCAAAGCGCTCCTCAAAGAAGTAATTGAACGCGGCCTTTTTGTTGTCGGCGATGCGGGAAGCGGTTTCGGGTTTTTTGGCCATTGCACTCAGATGGGGATGACAGACGGGAATGAAAGAGACGCTGATGGGCTTGTCTACAATCCCGCGCAGACCGCCATTCTATGAAAACTGTTCACAAGTCCGTTCTGATCTGGTACAGCCCGCAAGAGATGTACGCCTTGGTGACCGATGTGGCCCACTACCCCGAATTTCTTCCCTGGTGCGACCACGCGCTGGTTTTGGAGCAGGACGTGGGTGGCATGACAGCGGAAGTAGGCATCTCCTTCAGCGGCATTCGCCAGACCTTCACCACCCGCAATACCCACACCGCGCCCAGTCAGGTGGGTATGCAGTTGGTCAAAGGCCCGTTTTCCAAACTCGACGGGCAATGGAATTTCCACCCCCTGGGTGATGGCGGTCAGCGTGCCTGCAAGGTGGAGCTGTCGCTGAACTATGGGTTTGACAACGCCGCTTTAGGTGCGCTGGTGGGCCCCGTGTTCGACAAAATTGCCGCGAGCCTGGTGGATGCCTTTGTCAAGCGCGCGCAGCAGGTGTATGGCGAATAACCCCTGCTTGTCCATTACGGTGGTGTACGCCCCGGCACCCCGGGAGCTGAGGGAGTGCATGCTGGAAGTGAATGTGGGCTGCACGGCGGGTATGGCAGTACAGCGCAGCGGTCTGCTTCAAGATATGCCGCAAACCGTTGTGGATACCCTAGTTCTAGGAGTGTGGGGTCGCAAAGTCAGCGGCAATCACATGTTGCGGCAGGGTGATCGTGTGGAGTTGTACCGCCCACTGCTGGTCGACCCCAAAGTGGCGCGCCGCGAGCGCTTTGCCAAACAGGGTGCAAAGTCGGCGGGACTGTTTGCCAAGCGCCGGGTGGGCGCCAAGGCAGGGTACTAGCGTCGCTTCTATCGGCAGTCGCTGTCGATGATGGCCTGAATGCGTTTAAGTTCGGCTGTGCGGGCTGCATCATCCATGACCTCGCGTTCGCCCGCGGCATTGGTACGAGACACGCGCACGCCGGAATCAAATGTCGCCTTGGCTTGCTTGGCTCGGGCACAGTTTTCGATCTTCGCCTTGACGATACGGTCTTCTTCAGCCTTTTTCTTGGCCGCCTCTGCATCGGCAGCTTGCTTTTTCTTGGCTTCGAGCTCTTTGTCTACGCCCACCCCCTTGGCCGCACTGACGGGCAAGGCAGGCTGCGGAGCTACTGGGGCCACCGTTGGCGCCGCGGAATCGTCCGAAGTGATTGCTGGTGCAGCAGGTCCGGGACGCTGACCTGCTGGGCGTTTCAGAATATTTTTCTCGGGTATGTCCGCACCTGGCGCGCGGTCACTGAACACCTTACGCCCATCCTTGTCCAGCCACTGCCACTGGGCCCAAACGCCTCCGGCAGAGAGTGCCAAAGTGACTGCCAAAAGTGCGGAAATTGGTTTCATGAGAGTAAGTGTAGCGCGCTAGGTGGAGCAAGGCCAAATGGACGCGGGTACAATCTGATTTTTGGAGCTTTGACATGCGCCTTCTCGGCAAAGCGCTCACCTTCGACGATGTGTTGTTGGTGCCAGCGTTCTCCCAAGTCCTTCCCAAGGACACCAGCCTCGCCACCCGTTTCTCCCGCAACATCGCACTGAACCTGCCGCTCGTTTCTGCGGCGATGGATACCGTGACCGAAGCCCGTTTGGCCATTGCCATTGCGCAAGAGGGTGGCATGGGCATCGTGCACAAAAACCTGACGGCCGCCGAGCAGGCCGCCCAGGTGGCCAAGGTCAAGCGGTACGAGTCCGGCTTGCTGCGCGACCCTGTCGTCATCACCTCTGACACCACCGTGCGTCAGGTCATGGCACTTTCGGATCAGCTCGGCGTTTCCGGTTTCCCCGTGTGCGATGGCGGCAAGGTGGTCGGTATCGTGACCGGCCGCGACCTGCGCTTTGAGACCCGCTACGACCAGACCGTGCGCGAGATCATGACGCCGCGTGAGCGCCTGATTACCGTGCCCGATGGCACCACCCCCGAAGCGGCCAAGGCGCTGCTCAATAAGCACAAGCTGGAGCGCCTGTTGGTGGTCAATGATGCCTTTGAGCTCAAGGGCCTGATCACTGTCAAGGACATCACCAAACAGCTCAACTTCCCCAATGCCGCCCGTGACGTCACTGGTCGTTTGCGTGTGGGTGCTGCGGTGGGCGTGGGCGAGGGCACCGAGGCCCGTGTCGAGGCCCTGGTGGCAGCCGGTGTGGACGCCATCGTGGTGGACACGGCCCATGGCCATAGCAAGGGCGTGATTGATCGCGTGCGCTGGGTGAAGCAAAACTTCCCACAGGTGGACGTGGTGGGCGGCAATATCGCCACCGGCGCCGCAGCGCTGGCGCTGGCGGAGGCGGGTGCCGATGCGGTCAAGGTCGGTATCGGCCCTGGCTCCATCTGCACCACGCGCATCGTGGCGGGTGTAGGTGTGCCGCAGATCATGGCGGTGGACAGTGTGGCCACAGCCCTCAAGGGTACGGGGGTTCCGCTGATTGCCGACGGCGGTATTCGCTACAGCGGAGACATTGCCAAGGCCATTGCCGCAGGCGCCAGCACCGTGATGATGGGTGGCATGTTTGCCGGTACCGAAGAAGCGCCAGGCGAGGTCATCCTGTACCAAGGCCGCAGCTACAAGAGCTACCGCGGCATGGGCTCCATCGGCGCCATGCAGCAGGGCAGTGCAGACCGCTACTTCCAGGAGTCCAGCACCGGCAACCCCAATGCCGATAAGCTGGTACCCGAAGGCATTGAGGGCCGTGTGCCCTACAAGGGTTCCATGGTGTCCATCGTGTTCCAGATGGCCGGTGGCATCCGCGCCAGCATGGGCTACTGTGGCTGCGCCACTATTCAGGACATGCAGGACAAGGCCGAGTTTGTGGAAATCACGACCGCAGGCATCCGCGAGAGCCATGTGCACGATGTGCAGATCACCAAGGAAGCCCCGAACTACCGGGCTGACTGATAACCGATACAGGGCCGTCCTCCGCGACGGCCCTTTGCTTTGAACGACAGACTTTTCTCATTCACCATGCAGCACCAGAAAATCCTCATTCTCGATTTCGGCTCCCAAGTCACCCAACTGATTGCGCGTCGCGTGCGCGAAGCCCATGTGTTCTGCGAAGTCCATCCTTGCGACGTGTCCGACGAATGGGTGCGTCAGTACGCGGCGGATGGCAACCTCAAGGGCATCATCCTTTCCGGCAGCCACGCCAGTGTCTATGAAGACACGACCGACAAGGCGCCGCAAGCCGTGTTCGAGCTGGGTGTGCCAGTGCTCGGTATTTGCTACGGCATGCAGACCATGGCCTGGCAATTGGGCGGCAAAGTGGAAGGCGGCCACAAGCGAGAGTTTGGTTACGCCGATGTGCGCGCCCATGGCCACACCGCCTTGCTCAAGGACATCGCCGACTTCACTACCGCTGAAGGCCACGGCATGCTGCAGGTCTGGATGAGCCATGGCGACAAGGTGACTGAGCTGCCTCCGGGTTTCAAGCTCATGGCCAGCACGCCCAGCTGCCCCATTGCTGGCATGGCAGACGAAGATCGCCGCTTCTATGCCGTGCAATTCCACCCCGAAGTGACGCACACCAAGCAGGGCGCGGCGCTGCTGCAGCGCTTTGTGCTGGACATCTGCGCCACGCGTGCCGACTGGGTTATGGGTGACTACATTGCCGAAGCTGTGGAGAAGATCCGCGAGCAAGTCGGTGATGAGGAAGTCATCCTGGGCCTGTCGGGGGGCGTGGATTCCTCGGTGGCTGCGGCCCTGATCCACCGCGCCATTGGCGACCAGCTGACCTGCGTATTTGTGGACCACGGCCTGTTGCGCCTGAACGAAGGCGACATGGTCATGGACATGTTCGTCGGCAAGCTGCATGCCAAGGTAATCCGCGTGGATGCGGAAGCCCAGTTCCTCGGGCATCTGGCGGGTGTAGCGGAGCCAGAAGCCAAGCGCAAGATTATCGGACGTGAGTTTGTAGAGGTTTTTAAGGCGCAAGCCCGCGAATTGACTGCACAAGGTGCTAGCAAAAAAGGAGCAACCTTCCTGGCCCAAGGCACCATTTATCCGGACGTCATCGAGTCCGGCGGCGCCAAGAGCAAGAAGGCCGTCACCATCAAGAGCCACCACAACGTCGGCGGCCTGCCCGAGCAGCTGGGCCTGAAATTGTTGGAGCCGCTGCGCGAACTGTTCAAGGACGAAGTGCGCGAACTGGGCGTGGCGCTGGGCCTGCCGCACGACATGGTGTACCGCCACCCATTCCCCGGCCCTGGCCTGGGCGTGCGCATTTTGGGTGAAGTGAAGAAGGAATATGCCGACCTGCTGCGCCGGGCAGATGCTATCTTCATCGAGGAACTGCGCAACTTCAAGGATGAGGCCACGGACAAGACCTGGTACGACCTCACCAGCCAGGCCTTCACGGTGTTCCTGCCCGTCAAGAGCGTGGGCGTGATGGGTGATGGCCGCACCTACGACTACGTGGTGGCCCTGCGCGCTGTACAGACCAGCGACTTCATGACCGCCGACTGGGCCGAGCTACCCTATGCGCTGCTCAAAAAGGTCTCTGGCCGCATCATCAACGAAGTGCGCGGCATTAACCGGGTGACCTATGACGTGAGCAGCAAGCCGCCGGCCACGATTGAGTGGGAATAAGCCCCGTTTCGCTGGCGCCCTCCGCCTGAGGGTTATCCCGAGTTTGCTCCGTTTTCCGGTGGCCTGGGGTTAAAAAATGAAGTCAGAGCCCTTTGTGGCGCTGACTTTTTATGGAAGCTTGGTGCACAATGTTTCCATGAATACCGAGAATCTGCCGGGTCTCCACGCGGACTCCGACTCCCTTCATTTTCTGGAGGATGAGGTCGTTGACGGAGGCGTGAAAGAGACGGTCTGGCGTTTGTTGGTGGTGGATGATGAGCCTGATGTGCATCGGGCCACAACCTTTGCTTTGGCCGGCGTGAAAATCCTTGGTCGCCCTCTGCATTTCCTGCATGCGTACTCGGCCTCGGAAGCGACCAAGATATTGCACTCCGAGCGGGATGTGGCCGTTGTGCTGCTGGACGTGGTCATGGAGCGTGAGGATGCGGGCCTGGCGCTGGTTAAAACCATTCGGCAGGACCTCAAGCTCACGGAATTGCGCATCATCTTGCGCACGGGCCAGCCTGGTTACGCCCCGGAAATCGAAACCATCCACGATTTCGACATCAACGACTACAAAACCAAGTCCGAACTCACACGCACCAAGCTTTACGCCACGGTCACTGCGGCGCTGCGGGCCTACGAGCAAATTCGCAAACTGGACGAGCTGGCTTTTTACGACCGGCTGTCCTGCCTGCCCAATCGCAACAAATTCATAGACCTCAGCGACGAGCGTCTGGCGTCCGGCGGATGCTCCGAGGACGTGATTGCGATTCTGGATATTGATGATTTTTCGGAAATCAACGATGCACTGGGTCACCAGCAAGGGGATCGCCTTTTGCAAGCTGTCGCTGATAGGCTCAAAGCGGAACTGGGCTCCGACGTGGTGCTAGCACGGATTGGCAGTGACACCTTCGGCCTGATGGGCGGCAAGCAGTTGGTGAACCCTTTGCGGGTATTGGCCATGTTCCGCGAACCATTCCTTGTACAGGATGATTCGATGGTGGTCACTGCGACCATGGGGTTGACCAACCATTTGTCGGAAGGTGTGTCGGGGCGTGATGCGCTCAAGGATGCCAACATTGCTCTCAAGCGCGCCAAAAAGAGCCGCCGCGGTAGCTTTGTCATGTTCTCATCGGAAATGGGGTCAGACATCCGCGAGCGGGTGCGTCTTCTGCAGAGTCTGCGCAGCGCGGTGGAGAGCGAACGTCTCTTTATCGTGTACCAGCCACAGATCAATTTGCACAGTGGCAAGGTGGTGGGCATGGAAGCCCTGATCCGCTGGCGCAATGAAGACGGCACCTTTGTGCCTCCTGACCGTTTTATTCCCTTGGCCGAAGCCTCGGGCATGATTGTCGCTATTGGGGACTGGGTGTTGCGCATGGCCTGCCACGAGCTGGTGCGCCTGCAGGCGCTGGGACTGGCGGATTTGCGTATGTCTGTGAACGTGTCGCAGATCCAGTTCCGCCATCCTGAGTTCCTCGACAAACTCAACGCGGCCCTGTTGGACACCGGTATCAGCCCTCGCTGCCTTGAGTTGGAGATTACGGAGTCGGTCGCTATGGAGGACGCGGACTTCATGCTGGAGACCTTGCATTTGGTGCGAGAGTTGGGAATCTCTATTGCGATTGATGACTTCGGCACGGGCTATTCCTCGCTGAGTCAACTTCGGCAGTTGCCGATAGATCGGTTAAAGATCGACAGGGCGTTTGTGTCTGAGATTCAGGATGGCGCATCCGGCGGCCATATCGCCTCGATGGTGATCGAATTAGGACGAAATTTGAATCTGACGGTCATTGCCGAGGGTATCGAAGACGAAAAGCAGGCGAAACGTTTGAGAGAGCTGGGCTGCCACGAAGGCCAAGGCTACTTGTATGCGCGCCCCATGACGCCCCCACTTTTGAAAGAGTGGCTACAGGCGCGAGACCACACACCTTGATCGCAGGGGATTTCGTGGGCGATGACATCCACTTCATGCGGATGGCCATTGAGCAAGCGCACAAAGCCCGTGCCGCGAATGAAGTCCCGGTAGGTGCCGTGGTGGTGAAAGACGGGGTGGTTCTGGGCGTGGGGCGCAACGCTCCCATTGGCACCCATGATCCATCAGCCCATGCGGAAATCGCAGCGCTGCGTGCCGCTGCAGCAGCGCAAGGTAACTACCGGCTGGACGGATGCGATGTGTTTGTGACTTTGGAGCCCTGCGCCATGTGCGCAGGTGCCATGTTGCATTCGCGAATACGGCGCGTGGTGTTTGGCGCGACAGATCCAAAAACCGGGGCGGCTGGTTCAGTTGTTAACTTATTTGACAACCGTAGTCTCAACCACCATACGCTTGTCAAAGGCGGTGTGTTGGCGTCAACGTGCGCTGGGCTGCTCCACGATTTTTTTGCAGAAAAGCGCACAGAGAAAGCGCGTTACGCATCGCCCCTGAGGGAGGATGCGCTGCGAACCGCGGATCGTTGCTTTGACGGCCTGCACGACTATCCATGGGCGCCTCACTATGTCAGCAACCTGCCGACCCTGGCCGGTTTGAGGATGCACTACCTGGACGAAGGTGGGGCCAATTCTCGGCGCACCATTCTTTGTCTCCATGGCTACCCCGCATGGAGTTTTGTATTTCGCAAAATGTTACCGGGCTTGTTGGCTGCGGGCTACCGTGTGATAGCCCCGGATTTGATCGGATTTGGCAAAAGCGACAAGCCCAAGAAAATGGAATTTCACACGTGGGCGCACCATCGGGATGCGCTCCGAGACTTGGTTGAGTCACTGGACCTGTGCAATGTGGTAGCAGTGGGGCAGGGCGAGGGCAGGGACCTCGCTTTGTTGTTGGCGCAGACCATGCCAGAACGTATTGCCTGTGTAGTGCCTTTGGCGGCGTTCGATGCTGGGATCATCTCCGCCACCCCGCGCAACATGACGTCCTATGCAAGTGCCGTCGTCACCGCACAAGCGCCTCATCTCAGTGAGGCCGAATGCTTGGCTTACCAAGCCCCGTTTCCTGATGCCGGACACTGTGCAGCGCTTATGGCATTGCATCCGGGTGTGAAGCCGGCGTGGCCTGAGATCCAAGAACTGAGTGTCTGCGTTGCCGCAGGCGTTAAGAGTTTTGCGCCCGAAACAAACGCCGAGGTCGTCGTGAATTTGCTGGCTAGTCTTCAGCCCTGATAATCAGGGCGTGAACAAGCGAATCTACATTTACTCTCCATCGGGTGCCGTGCGTGACAAGGCTGCATTCAAACGCGGCGTTAAACGTCTAGAAATCCTGGGTTACGACGTCGAGGTGGACAACGATGCGTTGGCCAGTTCGACCCGGTTTGCCGGTGATGACGAGGTACGTATTGCCGCCATTCATCGCGCTGCGGCCAGCGGCGCCGATGTTGCGCTGATATCCCGTGGAGGTTACGGCCTGACCAGAATTCTGCCGGACATACGCTACAAGGCGGTCGCCAAAGCGATTGAGCGTGGGACCCAATTCGTCGGCATCAGCGACTTCACGGCCTTTCAGCTGGCGCTGTTGGCTAAAACGGGCGCGCAGACCTGGGCCGGGCCGGCACTGTGCGAAGGTTTCGGGGTTGGCGGCGAGCCGGGCCTTTTGCCTGACGACATTATGGAAGACTGTTTCCAAGATTTGACGTCGGGGCAGGGTGAGGGGGCAGGTTGGCGTCAAGATAAGGCGTCTGTTGAAGCGGGTTTGCTGAATGTGCACGATGCCATGGTGTGGGGAGGTAACCTGACTGTACTTGCCTCTCTTTTGGGTACGCCATTCTTCCCCGACATCAAAGGTGGGATCCTGTTTCTGGAAGACATTAGTGAGCACCCCTATCGCATTGAGCGCACTCTGACCCAATTGCTGCATTCGGATGTGATAGGGCGACAAAAGGCCGTACTTCTCGGGCAATTTACAGGCTACAAACTTACACCCCATGACCGGGGATACAAGCTGCAATCGGTGGTGGATTGGCTGCGAAGCCAAACCAAAGTTCCCGTATTGACCAATTTGCCCTACGGCCACGTGCAGACCAAAGTGCTGCTGCCAGTTGGCAAAAAGGCGGATCTTGCAGTGGACGGGCGCGACGCCATGCTGTTCTGGGGGCACTGAGCCCTGGCCTGATGTCGCTAGTGCTCCAAAGGGCTGAGGCGCGATGTCAGCCCACTGGGAAGCAGACCAGAAAACATGGTGCTGATGGATGCAATGGCCTTGCGTGCTTCGAGTTCACCGTCCAGATCTGCAACCGCTGCCATCACATCTCCACGAAGGTACCAGAGATCCTGGACGTCGTCCGCATAAGTAACCCGCAGTTGAATCACTGGGTAAGCTTGTGCACCACGTTCGCCTAGAGCAGCCAGCATCGCCTCACGAATTTGCGCAAGGGATGCCGCCTGTTTTCTGGGGCTGCTGGTACCAGCCTTGATAAGGCTGTTCATTAAATTTGATGGAGTCCAACGCATATCTTTATTTTTGAGTTACTCGCCCGTGACCATAAGCAAAGGCAATGCCATCCACAATAGGGACAGGCTCGCGTTTTGCGGCAGATACAACAGGGTGACCATGGGGATGGCTTTCTGAGGCTCGAATATTGAAGGCTTGGCGTGTCGACTCTGTGACAGCTTAGGTATCTTTTGGATGGACAAGCCGCCAAAGTGTGGGGCGAAGTGCGGCTATTTCCTGTTCTATGTGGATGTCCGTCTTCGCGCATTCTCAATACGCCTGCTATGCCCTAAACTCAGGCACTACATAAGAACCGGATCAATTGGGAATGGGTGTTCAAGCGACCGTTGTATTCACAGACCTGCATGGCAGCACGGCTGTGTTCGAGGCATTGGGCAACGCCCGAGCGACAGAGACGGTTACCCACATTACGACCTGGATCACGCAGCAGTGCGCGCGGCACGGTGGACGTCTGGTCAAGACTCTGGGCGACGGCGTCATGGTGATTTTTTCAGATCGCCAAAGTGCAGTGTCCGCAGCGGTGGAAATCCAAAGGTTGCACCATAAACGAACCATGCGCCAGGCCACTGACATCCGCCTGCCTATCCGCATCGGGTTGTCAACAGGCGAAGTGGAGATGGTGGCGGGCGATTGTTATGGGGATGCGGTCAACGTGGCCGCACGTTTGTGCGACCTCTGCGGGCCCCATCAGATATGGGCCGCAGCGAGCACACTGGATGGTGTGCGGGAGGTACGTGGCACCAACTTCCGCATGTTGGGGCCTATCCATATCCGGGGCCGGGCCGAGCCTTGCAATGTGCACCAGATTGAATGGCGCGAGGAAGAGCCTTCGGATTTCCTGACCATGCAGGCGCAACTGGACCCGGTGGATCTGCTGAATGCTCCAGATGCTTTGGGGCGTGAGGTGGAGTTGCAGTGGATGGATGTCAAGAAGACCTTCAAGTCTTTTGAGTTGCCGGCACACATTGGGCGTGTTAAGAGCGTGGAGTTCGTGGTGAATGACCCTCGGGTTTCCCGGACCCACGCCCGTCTGGAGTGGCGCAATGGCAGTGTGATCCTTGTGGATGTCAGCAGCTATGGCAGTTGGGTGCGCTTCTCTGATGCTGGGGGGGCCGATGTCTTGCTTCGTCGTGAAGAGTGTGTGCTGCATGGCAAAGGCGAATTGGCCCTGGGGGCATCGTTCGCCGATGCAAGTGTTCCCACGGTGTCGTTCACCGTTCGGTGAGTTTTTTTTAATGTATTTATTAACATAATATACATCGTATAAAATAATTGGCGCGTGTAATGATCGAATTCATGCCTCCCTTACCAGCTGCCCTTGGGTCGTCTTGCCCGAATGAAGGCCGCAAGGATCTCCACGGACTCCGCTTTCTTGACCCGGTTCGCAAAATCAATCGCCGTAAGCCCAATGCCGTTCTTCAGTGTGGGATCTGCACCAGCTTCCAGCAGCATCTTGACGGCCGAGGCATTGCCGTACATGGCGGCCATCATGAGCGGCGTCGACCCATTGGGTGACGCTGCATCGATATAGGCATGGTTGTCGAGCAGCAACTGCATGATTTCGATATGACTGTTGGTGGCGGCGTAATGCAGTGGCGCCCAGCCGGGTTTGTTGACGTCCGCATCGCGCTCGATCAACTTGGCACACAAGTCTGTGTAACCGCGCAACGCTGCCAGCATCAAAGGGCTTTCATCCTGGGGGGTTCGCACCTCCACCTCAATGTCTGGGTGGTCCAGCAGTACGGCCGCTACCTTGGGTGCAGGCTCCTGCAGGGCCACCAATAATCCTGGTATGCCTTTGGGGCTGACGGTGTTCGGATCAAAACCGCGGGCCAGCAACTGGGTGACGGCGTCGGCGTTGTCCCGCACGATTGCTTGAAAAAAGTCTTCATAGGATCCTGCTCTTGAAGCAGAAAATCCAATAAAAACAAATAGATATAACGATAATCTGAACCAATGCTTCATGTAATTTGACCTTATTGGGGTTTGAATAAAGTCGTGAAGTTGGTACCGGAAACCTCCGCCATCTTCTCTAGCGAACAGCCCTTGATCTCTGCCAGTTGTTTGGCGACATAGGGCACATACGACGGATTATTGATCTTGCCACGGTATGGCACGGGGGCCAAATAGGGGCTGTCGGTTTCAATCAGCAGGCGATCCATGGGCACCATGGCGGCCACATCGCGAATGTCCTGTGCGCTTTTGAAGGTCAGAATTCCTGAAAACGAAATGTAAAACCCCAAGTCCAGTGCGGCCTCGGCCACGGCCTGGTTCTCGGTGAAGCAGTGAAAAACACCACCAGCCGAGCCAGCACTTCCATCCTCGCCCTCCTCCCGCAAAATTGCCAGCGTATCTTCAGACGCGTTGCGGGTATGGATGACCAAGGGTCTTTGGAGTTGGCGCGCGGCACGGATATGTACCCGAAAGCGTTCGCGTTGCCATTCCATGTCGGCCACTGTGCGTTCACCCAGGCGGTAGTAGTCCAGCCCGGTTTCACCAATCGCGACCACTTTGGGCAACGCCCCCAGACGCAGCAAATCGTCCAGCGTTGGTTCGGTTATGCCTTCGTTGTCTGGATGTACACCGGCGCTGGCCCAGATATGGGCGTTTTCGGTGGCCATGCGATGCACATCCCCAAACTCTTCCAATGTGGTGCAAATGCACAGGGCGCGGTCCACCTGGGCGGCAGCCATGGCCTCGCGAATGGTTGGCCAGGAATCCGCGAGGTCCGGGTAAGTCAGATGGCAGTGGGAATCGGTGAACATGGTGGACAAAATCAGGAGGGCTCATGTCGCAGCCGCCGCGACACTGGTAAGAAAGCGCGTGGGCTCAGTGGTCTCAGACCGTCTGGGTAGGGCGGTCCGATGCCATGTGCGCACCCAAAATCTCTTCGATCTTGAGCTTGAGTGCGTGTGACTTTTCGTCTTTTGGAAACAGAATGCCCACGCCCTGCGTACGACCACCAGAGGCCTTGGCAGGCGTGACCCAAGCCACTTTACCGGCTACCGGGTAGCGCTGTACATCGTCTGGCAAGGACAACAGGACATACACATCGTCGCCCAAGGCGTATTCCCGTGTGGTGGGGATAAATACGCCGCCCTCGGTGAACATGGGGATGTATGCCGCGTACAGCGCGGCCTTCTCCTTGATTGAGAGCTGGATCACGCTGGGGCGGGCGGTGGCGGAAGGAGTGGCGCTCATGGTGTTGTCTGGTGGCCCGAGTTTAGAGTGGTTTGGGCTTGTCCGACAAGCGCTTCGAGCATAAGGCCGGCATTGAAGGGATGGTCCATGGAGCGCATGGCGTGCGACAAGGCCTTGCTCCAGGACCTCAAAGCCGCTGCGGAGGCGTTCAAACCGGAAATTTCTTTGGAGGGGAAAAAGCGCGGCGCAGCCCCGGCCTGTACGGCCATCAGGTCGTGGCACAGCTTGTGCTGGGCGTCGATGATTTGGGGGGCCGTCCAGTCTTTGACCGCAAGGACATCGCCGCGCACCATGGCTTTGGGAAAAGCCGCCCAACTGCCAGGGTCCCGGCCCGATTGGGCAAACAGCAGCGCGTCCTCTGGCCGCCCGCCCGTGGCTTGCAACAAACCGTCCACGTCTTGGGTTGGTACGCCAAGGCTGCGCAGCCAATTCTTGGCCTGATCAGCATCAGGCCACACCATGGTGTGGCCGATGCAACGACTGCGTATGGTGGGGAGCAACTGATGGGCCGATTCGCTGGCCAGCACAAATTTCACATCGCCAGCCGGTTCTTCCAGTGTCTTGAGCAACGCATTCGCGGTGATGGTATTCATGTTCTCTGCGGGGAATACCACGACCACCTTGCCGCGGCCACGTGCGCTGGTGCGCTGAGCAAACTCCACGGCGTCGCGCATGGCATCCACGCGGATTTCCTTGCTGGCCTTGCGTTTTTTGTCATCTATCTCGCCCTGCGCCTTCTCGCTCAGCGGCCAGCCCAGCTCGAGCATGGTGGTCTCTGGCATCAGCATGCACAGGTCCGCATGGGTACGCACGTCGATGGCATGGCAACTGCCGCAATGCCCGCAGGCGCCTTCGGGCGTTGCATGCTCACACAACCAAGCGCGCGCCAGAGCCAATGCGAGGCTGTATTGACCCAGTCCCGATGGCCCCTGCAGCAACCAGGCGTGACCGCGCTGGGCCAGCAATTGCGTGGTTTGGGCTTGAATCCAGGGGGCGGCCACGCTGGCGGCTGCGTCAGTCATGCGTGCAAATACCCTGACTGGCGCAAAGCCGTTTGTACATCGCGCCACACGGCCTCTGGTGTCTGGTGGGCGTTGATGCGGGCAAAGCGCTTCGGATCTTCCGTCCGGCGACGGGCATAGCCAGCCGCCACATTTTCAAAGAACGCGACTGGTTGGGACTCAAACTTGTCGGGAATGCGCGCGCCAGCCAAACGACTGGCTGCCACCGACGGCGGCAAGTCAAACCATACAGTCACATCCGGTTTCACCAAAGTCTGGTCTGAACCCAGGCCTGATCCCTGGACCCATTGCTCCAGCACTTGCAGCACCTGCCAGTCAAAGCCGCGCCCGCCGCCCTGGTAGGCAAAGGTGGCATCGGAAAAACGGTCGCACAGGACCACGTCACCGCGAGCCAATGCCGGAACAATCACTTGCTGCACATGGTCACGTCGGGCTGCAAACACCAGCAGGGCTTCGGTCATCGCGTCCATGCTGTCGTTGAGCACCATCTGGCGCAGGCGCTCAGCCAGGGGCGTTCCGCCGGGCTCGCGCGTCAGCGTAACCACCCTGCCCTGTGCTTGAAAAGCCTTGGCCGTGGCGTCGATGTGGGTGGACTTGCCCGCCCCGTCTATGCCTTCAAAACTGATGAAAAGTCCGCTCATGCCGTCCCTGGTGGTGCGTTCATTGGCCGCGCTGGTATTTGTCGACCGCCCTATTGTGCTCGTCCAGCGTGGTGCTGAACTGGCTGGTGCCGTCACCCCGCGCCACAAAGTACAGGGCCTTGCTCTGCGCCGGCTGTACGGCGGCCAGCAAGGCTGCTTTGCCCGGCATCGCGATAGGCGTCGGCGGCAGTCCGTTGCGGGTGTAGGTGTTGTAGGGCGTGTCGGTCTGCAGGTCGTTGCGGCGCAAGTTGCCGTCAAAGGCATCGCCCAGGCCGTAAATGACCGTGGGGTCGGTTTGCAGGCGCATGCCAATGACCAGTCGGTTGTTGAACACCGCCGAAATCAATGCTTGGTCGCTGGCCTTGCCGGTTTCTTTTTCAACAATGCTGGCCAAGACGAGCGCTTGGTCAGGCGTCTGCAGCGGCGATTTGGGGTTGCGCTGGGACCAAGCGGCGTCCAGCTTTTTGTCCATGGCATGCAGGGCACGCAGCAGCACCGCCATGTCGCTGGAGCCTTTGGAATAGGTGTAGGTATCGGGGAAGAACCGGCCCTCGGGATGCACGCCGGGGCGACCCAGCTGCTCCATGACCTGCTCAGGACTCAGGGCCTGGCTTACGGGTTTGAGCTGGTCGGCCTTGCGCAGTGCCTCACGCACCTGCTTGAAAGTCCAGCCTTCCACCAGGGTCACGCTGCGCAGGGCTTCGTCGCCCTGCACCAGCTTTTGCAACAGGCTGCCTGGCGTGGTGCCGGCGGGCAGTTCGTAACTACCGGCCTTGATGTTGCGGGCTTTGCCGGACAGGCGAAACCACCAGTACAGCAGGGCCGGCTGAACCCGCACGCCTGCCTGAGCCACATCGGCTGCCACCTCACGGGCGCTGGAGCCAGGCTCGATCGACAGGTCCACCGAGGCGCCGGGGATATCCAGTGGCGACTGGACCCACGCGTATCCCGCTCCCAACAGCCCCAACACGGCCATGCACACCACAACAATGAAAAAGCGCACAGCCCTACTTCCAGTCAGTCATAAGAGAGGGAATGATAATTCAGCCCATGAACACCGAGACTCTTCCCGCAGTTGCTTCGTCCAACCTGCACGGCGTGGCCCGCCTGGACCACCTGGGCGTGATCCAGATCGAGGGCGAAGACGCTGCCAAATTCATCCATGGCCAGTTGACGCACGACTTTGCGCTGCTCGACTTGAACAGCGCACGTCTGGCGGCGTTTTGTTCCGCCAAGGGGCGGATGCAGGCTAGTTTCATTGGTTTCAAGCGCCCGGAGGGCGATATTCTGCTGGTCTGCAGCAAGGACTTGCTGGCATCCACGCTCAAGCGTCTCTCCATGTTTGTGATGCGCGCCAAGGCCCGTTTGAGCGATGCGAGCGAACGCTTTGCCATGTACGGACTTGCTGGAGGTGCTATCAAAGAAATAGCTGCTGGCGTAGGATCGACGTGGGCCAAAGCCGATTTTGGCAATGCAACCGTGGTCAAACTCTACCCCGCCGACGGTGTGCCCCGTCAGCTGTGGGTTGCGCCCGTGGAGGCCGCGGCGCCTGTGGGCGAAGCCTTGGCAATGGATACCTGGCTCTGGAGTGAGGTGCGCAGCGGTGTGGCCACGCTGAGCCAGCCCGTATTTGAAGCTTTTGTGCCGCAGATGCTCAACTACGAGTCGGTCGGCGGGGTGAGTTTCAAGAAGGGCTGCTACCCCGGGCAGGAGGTGGTGGCGCGCAGCCAGTTCCGCGGCACACTCAAGCGCCGCGCATTTGTGGTGCAGTCCAGTGCCCCCTTGGTGGCGGGGCAGGAGATCTTTGCCAGCGGAGACGACGAGCAGCCCGTTGGCATGGTGGTGCAGGCTGCACTTTCTCCGCAGGGGAACGCCCAAGCGATTGTGTCGCTGCAACTGCCAGCCCTGGATGTGGGGGGGCTGCATGTGGGACAGGCCGATTTGCAGGTGCTGCCGCTGCCCTACCCCTTGCTGGAAGATATTTAAAGCAGATCTGGCCCAGGATATTTGTGCTTTTGCAGCCTCGCATGTGCCAGCTGCATTCATAATAAACACGCACAAAACGAGCCGGGAAGGGATTGGATCAGCCTATGTCAACGCCGCTATCAAAAGAAGAAGCTTTTGCCCGTTTGGGCGCTATCACGCGCGAGATGCACGAAGCCCTGGCCGTGATTGGCGGCAGCCAGCTTCATGACGTGGTGCAGGAGATTCCCAACGCCCGTGACCGATTGGCCTATGTCGGCAAGATGACCGAAGACGCGGCCAACAAGGTGCTGAATCTGGTGGACCTCGCAAAGCCGGAGTGTGACGATCTCTCCGCCCGCGGTTTGGAGCTCGGCGAATCGCTGGCGCGTCTGGCAGCATCTCCCGACCTGAGTGTGGACAAGGCCCGTGGTCTGATGGTTGTGTGTGGCAAATTTGCGCAAAGCACCGCCAAATTTGCCGAGGGGCAAGGGGCCGTCCTCAGTGACATCATGATGGCGCAGGATTTTCAGGATCTGTCTGGCCAGGTGATCAAGAAGGTCATCGACATCATCACCCGTACCGAGATGCAACTTGTCCAGTTGCTGATTGACAGCTCTCCCTCAACGGTTTCATCGACAAAGTCCGACAGCACGGAACCCGTGACCGTGGACAACCACGTGCTGGAAGGCCCGCAAACCGCGGAGAGCGCCCTCAAGCAGGATGACGTGGACGATTTGCTGGCCTCTCTGGGTTTCTAGGCGCTCAGTGCAAGCACCATTTCCTGGTGCGCAATACCTGCCTCGGTGAACCGATCCCCCCGCATGGCGAAGCCCTCGCGGGTGTAAAAGCCTTCAGCGCTGCATTGGGCATGCAGCATTACCTCGGTATCTCCGCGCTGGCGGGCAACCTGCACCAGAGCACGCAGCACCTGCAAGCCCAAGCCCCCACTGCGCAACATCTGGTGCGTGGCCATGCGGCCTATGCGTGCGACACCGGGCGCCTGGACGACCATGCGGCCACTGGCCACTACCTGCCCCAAGGTGTTCTGCACGACGGCGTGGACGGCGCTGGCATCGGCCTCATCCCAGACCAGCACCTCTGAAATCGCTTGTTCATCCACAAACACGGCGCGGCGCAAGGGCGTGACCTGCATTCCCCAATCCGCCCAGTTACCTGTTGCTGTACGGGTCACCGGCTGGCCGGCCTCAAATTGGCCAAACGTCTGCCGCAGCACTTCGGGCACCGGGCGAGAGGTCTGGCTGGCTGGGTCGGCAAATACATACACCAGCTCACCAGATACCAAGAGCATGTCGCCGCGGAAAATGCCGCCTTCAAACACCATGGAGGAATTACCCACCCGGGCGCAGCGCAGGCCAATGTGCAGCGTGTCGTCGTAGCGGGCTGATGTGTGGTAATCCAGTGTGGATTTCTTGACGTACATATCACCACCCAGCAGGACCATGCTCTCCTGGTAGGGCAACGCCAACGCCCGCCAGTAGTCGCCCATGGCGGTATCCAAGTACATCAGGTAGTGGGCATTGAACACGATGTGCTGCATGTCCACCTCGGCCCAGCGCACGCGCAGCCGGTGGAAAAAACGGAATTCAGAACGTTGCAAGGTCATGGTGGGTTGGTCCGCAAGGGTTTCAAAGGCTGAAAGCTTGGCGCAGTGCACGCGCAGCGTCGGCATGGGCCGTGGCTGCCTCGGGAATGGCACGGCCCATTTTGATGAACTCGTGGACTACGCCGCGGTAAATCTCCAGATCTACCGGCACACCGGCCAGGCGTAACCGGTCGGCATAGGCAATACCTTCGTCGACCAATGGATCGCACTCGGCCAGGCCCACCCAGGCGGGTGCCACGCCGCCCAGATCCACCTCCTGCCCATCGGGGCCCTTGCCGTCCAGCGGTGCAAAGCGCCAGTCGTCCCGGTCGGCCGCGCTACGGATGTAGTGCTCGAAAAAGAAGGTGATCTGAGGCTCCTCAAGCAAAAAGCCGCTGGCAAACGTGCGGTGGGACACGGTGTTTTGATGGCCCGCGCAGCCCGGGTAAAACAGGAGTTGCAAGGCCAGCGGCAGGCCGATGTTGCGCGCCTCGATGGCACAGGCCGCAGTCAGGGTGCCGCCGGCACTGTCACCGCCCAAGGCGATACGGGTCGTATCCAGACCCCGGTCTCGGCCCTTTTGGGCCACCCACTGCACCACGTCCCACGCGTCGTTATGCGCGGTGGGGAATTTGTGCTCGGGTGCCAGCCGGTAGTCCACCGACAGCACAGCACAACCTGTCAAGTGCGCCAGACGGCGGCACAGGCCGTCGTGTGTGGCCACGCTGCCCACGGTAAACCCGCCACCGTGGAAGTAGATCAACACAGGCTGTCCGGTACCGCTGGGCGCGTAATGGCGCACGGGAATGGAGTAGCCATCGCGCGCAGTCACCGTGAAGTCCTCCACACGGTGCAGTTTCTGGGTGGGCAGCTCCAATACATCAGCACCTGCTGCATAGGCCGCGCGGGCCTGCTGGGCGCTCAGCATGTGCATGGGCGCGTGGCCGGCCCGGGCAATGCGGTCCAGCACCCCGCGCATGGTGGGGGTGAGCAGGCTGCGCGGGTTGCCGCGGCGGTCATGGTGGTGACTCATGGTTGGATGGCTTCTTGGTACATTGGCTTTTTTCAATCCTACACGTCCAGCACCATGGCCTTCATCTACTACGTGACCCAGATCCAGTTTGAAAGCGGCGCGGTGCGCTTGCTCCAACAAGAGTGCGAACGTGTGGGTATTACCCGCCCGCTGGTCGTGACCGACCCGGGCGTGAAGGCCGCAGGTATTCTGCAAAAGGCGCTGGATGCCCTGCCCGGCCTGACCGTGGCGGTGTTTGACCAGACGCCTTCCAACCCCACCGAAGCCGCGGTGCGCGCTGCCGCCGCCATGTACCAAGCCCAGGGTTGCGATGGGCTGATCGCCGTGGGTGGTGGCTCCGCGATTGACTGCGCCAAGGGCGTGGCGATTGCCGCCACGCATGAAGGCCCCCTCACCCACTACGCCACCATCGAAGGCGGCTCGGTGCGCATCACCGACCGCGTGGCCCCCATCATCGCCGTGCCCACCACCAGCGGCACCGGCAGCGAGGTCGCGCGCGGCGCCATCCTCATCGTGGACGACCACCGCAAGCTGGGCTTCCACAGCTGGCACCTGGTGCCCAAAACCGCCATTTGCGACCCCGAACTGACGCTGGGTCTGCCCCCCAAGCTGACCGCCGCCACCGGCATGGATGCGATTGCGCACTGTATGGAAACCTTCATGGCGCCCGCCTTCAACCCTCCGGCCGATGGCATTGCGCTGGACGGGCTGGAGCGTGCCTGGGGCCACATCGCCCGGGCTACCCTGAACGGCAGCGACGTGGAGGCTCGTACCAATTTGATGAGCGCCAGCATGCAGGGCGCCATGGCGTTCCAGAAAGGGCTGGGTTGTGTGCACAGCCTGAGCCACAGTCTGGGCGGGGTGGACCCGCGCCTGCACCACGGCACGCTCAACGCCATGTTTTTGCCAGCCGTGGTGGCCTTCAACGCGCAAGCCGAATCGGTGCAAAAGGACAAGCGCCTGCAACGCATGGCCCATGCCATGGGCCTGGGCTCGGCGAGTGACATTGGCGAGGCCATCAAGGATATGAATGCCCGTCTGGGTCTGCCCACGGGGCTGGCAGCCATGGGCGTATCCGCCGCCCAGTTTGACCAGATCATCACTGGCGCACTGGCCGACCATTGCCACAAGACCAATCCCCGCATCGCGACGGCAGACGAGTACCGCCAGATGCTGGAAGCGTCTTTGTAGCGCGCCAGCCCGCATGTCGTGGGGCCGCGTTCCAGTCGCGGCTAAACTGCCATCGGAATTTAGAAAACGATAGCAAGGGCGCGCCAAAGCGCCCCAGGGACCACGACAACAATGCGCCACTATTCCATCACCACCTGGTTGACGCGGGGAACGTACCCGCGTCTGTTCTTGCCCATTCTGGGCATCATCGTTGCGGTGACGCTGGTGCGGTATCACCTGTTGTTCAGTGCCGAAGTGCAGGAGGCGGTGGAGCACCAGCAGGCGCAGGTGCAGGTCACCGGGCACTACCTGCTACCCCTGCTGGTGCGTGCCAGTGCCAATGGAACGCAGGCAGAGTTGCAGGCGATGCTGGAGGCCGAACTGCGCTTCAACCCCGAGATCCAAAGCCTGCAATGGCGCCAGCGGGGGCAGTTACTACAAGCCGAGACTGCGGGCTTTGAGCGCCCGCAGGTGCCGGTGTGGTTTGAGCGACTTGCCGCACTCAAGCCTCTTGGGGGTGATTTCGCACAGCGACTGCCCGATGGCAGCGACGTGCAAGTTTCGGTGGTAGTGGGCAACATCCAGGTGCTGGAGCAGGTCTGGCGCACGATTGGCGCGCAGATGCATATCACTGCGCTGAACATCTTCACCATCCTGTTTTTATTGACTTTGTTGTTGCGGGCCAATGCCCGCATGCTGAAACGTCTGAACACAGCCACCGAAGAATTTCGTGCGGGCGAGCTCGGGGCCCGGATGGTGGAAAAAGGCACGTTGGAGATGCGTGCTGTGGCGCAGGCCTTCAACAGCATGGCGGGCCAGATCCAGGGCCTGGTCCAATCATTGCAAACCACGCAAGCAGAGTTGCAAGAACAATTGCATTTCACCCGCCAGCTGATCAACGCCCTGCCCTTGCCGGTGTTTGTGCGCGCGAGTGATGGCACCTGCCTGGGCGTCAACCAATCCTGGGAAGCATTTTTCAGCACCCCGGCCCAAACCGTGGTCGGTGCCCCGATGTCCAGCGACTTCGTGGCCTTGCCCGATGAACGGCAAGGTCGGGAACGTCGTGTCCTGAGCCGCAAGGACAACGAGGTGCTGGTCAAAGCGGGGGCCTACGACCTGCGCGAAATGGTGTATTTCAAGGCCCCCTTCACCCTGATGGATGGCAGCGTGGGTGGCAGCATTGGCGCGTTGGTAGACATTACCGAGCGCAAGCTGGCGCAGGAAGCCCTGCAGGAAGAGAAAGAACGTGCGGTGGTCACACTGTCGTCGATTGCCGATGGCGTCATCACCACCAACCTGCATGGCCACATTGACAGCCTCAATGAGGCAGCCCAGTTTCTAACCGGCTACACCGAGCGACAAGCGCTGGGACGCCCCTTGGCAGAAGTGTTTCAGTTGGATGCCACATCCCAGGCCCTGCCAAAGGGTGTGTGCGTGGATCAGTTGCACCAGACCCAGACCGCAGTGCATGCCATCAACCAGCTGTTGCTGCACCACTCTGGCGAGCGCTACGCCATTGAGTTCACCGCTGCCCCCATTCGCCATAGCCAGGGTGCCACCGTCGGCTGTGTGCTGGTCTTCCGCGATGTGACCGAAACCCGCGACTTACAGCAAAAAATCTCGTGGCAAGCGCGCCACGACGCGCTCACTGGATTGAACAACCGCGACGCGCTGGCCGAGCGCCTGACCCATGCTTTGTACCAAGCGCGCCAGGACGGTAGCCAATTGGGCGTGTGCCTGTTGGACCTGGACCATTTCCAGAACATCAACGAGCGCCATGGCAACTGGGCTGGCGACCGTTTGCTCAAGGAAGTGGCGCTGCGCTTGCAAGGATTCGTGCAAGATCCGGCTGATGTGGCCCGGCTGGGGGGTGACGAGTTCGTGGTGTTGCTGCGCGGTCCCCGTGACGACGCCGAGGTACAGACCCAAACCCTGGCGCTGCTGGAGTGCCTGGCCCAGCCGTATGCCATTGACGACCTGCTGATTCACTCCTGTGCCAGTGCTGGTGTCGTGGTGTTTCCGCAGGACGACGCCAGCCCCGATACCCTGCTGCGCCACGCGGACCAGGCCATGTACCAAGCCAAGCAGGCCGGCCGTGGCTTCCATATTTTTGATGCCCAGCAAGACCAGGAGGTGCAAACCCACTACACCCAGCTGGCCCGTCTGGCCATTGCCGTACACCAGGGGGAGTTCCGCCTGCACTACCAGCCCAAGGTGCATCTGCGTACCGGCCAAATTGTCGGCGTGGAGGCCCTGCTGCGTTGGCAGCACCCCGACGAGGGACTGCTGGCACCGGGGCAGTTTTTGCCCCTGATGGAGCACACCGACCTGATTGTGGAGACCGGCGAATGGGTGTTGCACCAGGCGCTGACGCAACTGCAAGCCTGGGTGCTGCAGGGGCAGCGCTGGGTTGTTAGCGTGAATATTGCGGCGCGGCATTTCCACCGCGCCGACTTTGTGGACCGGCTGCGTGGCTTGCTGGCCTGCTACCCGCAGGCCCCGGCCCAGTTGCTGGAGCTGGAAATCCTGGAATCCGCCGTGCTGCAGGACATCCAGCACATGCGCCAGGTCATGCAAGGCTGTCAGGCGCTCGGGGTGTGCTTTGCGCTGGACGACTTCGGTACCGGGTTTTCCTCGCTGTCTTACCTCAAGCGCTTGCCGGCCGAGACCATCAAGATCGACCGCCTGTTTGTAGAGGGCCTGCTGCACGACTCCGAGGACCGCACGCTGGTGGGTGCCATCGTGGCGCTGGCCAAAGCCTTTGACCGTGCAGTGATCGCCGAGGGTGTGGAAACGCCGGCCCAGGCCGCCAAGCTGCTGGAGCTCGGTTGCGAGCTCGGCCAGGGCTACGGCATTGCACGCCCCATGCCGGCGCCCAATATGCTTCCCTGGGCACTGGCCTACAGCGCTGCCCATCAGGTGTTTGTCGCACCATGAAACGGGTTGCCGCGCTGTCTTTGGCTGCAGGGGTGGTGCTGCAGGGCGCCGTGTGGGCAGAGGACATGCCCAAGCCTTGGGAGGTATGCCTGCCCGACCACGCCATGGCACCCTACGTGAGCGCCCCAGGCAAAGCACCTGGCGTCTCCGAGCGCTTGATGACCGATGCCGCAGCCCGGGCGCGGGTATCGGTGGTGTTTGTTCGCATGCCCAGCGCGCGCTGTCTGGCTATGTTGCGTATGGGGATGGCGGACGCTGGCTTGGTCAGTTCGGCGGAAGAACATCCGCAGCCCTTGCGGTTTCCGCTGCATGACGGCAAGCCTGATGTCGAGAAACGCGTACTGTCGCTCGCCTCTCCGGCGGCCGACTATTTCCTGGTGGCCAAACCCACATTGAGTGCCGAGGAGCAGGCGAAGCTGGAAGCGTGGTGGGCGGCGATTGGGGCCTTGCGCGATACGCCGGCCTACAAACCACGCTGAAGCGTGGCCGCTACCGGGGCCGAGAGACTGGCCATGAAGCTTTCCACCGCCTGGGTGTAGGCGGTTGCCAGGCCCAACTCCTTGTTGATCTCACTGTGGGTCAAGTCCTCGGGCAAGACCTGCACGCGCACGCCCATGGGGGTAGCACGGGCCGCAAAGGCGCGGGCCTGACCACAGGACTCGTCACGTCGGATGGAGCACACCGCCAGCAGTGGCTTGGCACCCGCCTGCAACTGTTGCAGCGGCGACACCGCTTTCCAGAACGTAGGGTCGGTGCCGAAAGCCGGGTCGTACAGCTTGTAGTGCTTGGTCTGCATGATGGGGGCTACATCCAGCGCTGCACTGTCCAGTGCCACCGTGCCCAGCCAGGGCTGAGCACCCGCTTGGCTGGCCAATGAGCCGGACGATGCGAGCAGTGCCACCAGGTGCGCGCCGGCCGAATGGCCCATGAGGATGAATTGCCGGGGGTCGGCACCCCAGCCGGTGGCCTTGGACTGGGCGCTGGCCAACGCCTGGGCCACATCACGCACCTGGTCCAGCGGATCTGCCTCGGGCAAGAGGCGGTTGTTCACCGAGATAAAGACAAAACCCTTGGGCACCCAACGGGCTACCTTGTTGTCCACCACGTTGCCCATGCGTTTGTCCCCGGTGCGCCAGGCGCCACCGTGGACCATGAAGATCACCGGGGCCAGCGCAGGGCCCTTGCCAGGCAGGTAGACGTCCATGCGCTGCTTGGGGTCACTGCCATAGGCCACGTCGCGCACCACATTGCGGGCCACCGCGGAGGGTGCGTTGTCGCCGCCGTCCGGGTTCTCCAGGGTCTGCTCAGCGCTGGGTTCTGTCACGGGCGCTTTTTCTTCCGACCGGCTCTCGGCGCGGGCCGCGCGGCGCTCCTTGATGCGGTCGAGCAATGGGCCGGCCGACACCGCACCGGCGGTGAAGGCCAGGGCCATGCACAAGGTCCAAGTGCGCAAGGGAGTGTGTGTAGGCAGTAATCGTGGCAAGGTCATAGTGGGCGTACCAAGTTCATGTCGGGCTTGTCCAGCCAGGCGATGAACTCGTCCACCAACTGCTGGCTGGCACGGGTGGCGGTGGTCCACGCCTTCACCCGTCCAGCCAGATCATTGCCAAAATGCGTAAAGTCTTTGCGGTCTGGAAGTTTGCTGTTTGGTAAAGTTTTCACCCACTCGGGGTTGGGCGCCAGCAGCACCATGGTGTCCAGAAACGCCGTGGAGCGGTGCCGCCACTTCAGCCCCTTGTCCAGCCAGCCTGGCACCACGCTTTTTTGGAAATGCGGATACAGCACCAGACCTTGGTGCTCAAATAGACCGCTAGCCCCCGTGGAATATGCGCTGTCTGCTCCTGAATCAATAGCGATTTGAAGTTGCCCTGCGGCCGGGTAGTTCAGGTGCAGGTGGTAGTCGGTGATGCCGCCATCCCAATAGGCCCCGGCAGGTGCCCCGGGAATGTTGTGAATGGCTTGCAGCACAAACGGAATCGAGCAGCTGGCCTGCAGGGCCGGGTTGAAGTTGGCCTCGCTCAGTGGCACATGGCGCGTGCGGTAGTCGCCGGTAGCAAACGGCAGCGCCGCCGCACCTCCGTCCGCCAGCGGGCTGGAAAAAACCACCCGCTCCAACCAGGCACCCATGGCCTTGCGGTGCACGGTGTTGGTGAGGAAAGCGCCGAAGTAACCCAGCGGCGTGCGCAGACCGTGCTCGGTGCGCAGCAGGTGCCGCCCGCGGGAGGTGACGATGTGCAGCCGAAAGCGCGGGTGCTGCAGCACCTCCGGCACCCGGCCCCCGTAAAACGACTGCAGGTTCCGTCCAAAGGTTTCGCTCACCTGCTGGGCGCTGATGCGTTTTTGCCCCGGCGCCAGCTCGTAGTGCTGGTGGATGTAGTCGTGCTCCAGCCGCTCAAACGCCGCCACCGGGTCGTTCAGACAGGCCGTGGCCATGCGCCAGGCGCCGATGGAGGCGCCCACCAGATGCACCGGCTGCTGCGAGCGCCGCAGCCAGTCGCCAAAAATAAAGCGGTCCAGCGCACCGAGGATCAGGCCCTTGGGCCCGCCGGCGGCGCCGGGGATGGTGGCGATGTGCTGGGGTTGCAGCCCGTGGGCGGACAACGCCGCCCGGGCCTTGGGGCCCGCATAAATCTGAAGTGCTTGCATTCTAAAAAATCAAATACCCGCGCAGCGGCGGAGCGTGGGGGTCATGTATACGCGGCCCAGTCAAACGGGTCTTGCTGCAGCACCATGTCAATGTCCAGCCCCAGCGCCACGCCCACCGTGCCGGGGAAGGTCACGGCCAGACCGCGCTGTGTCAGCTTGGCCTCTTTGCCGCGGGCGCGCCAGGCTGCCAGGTGAATCACACCGGCCAGCGGCTCGTACACATGGTTGTCAAACGGGGCGTACTGGTGCTCCAGCGCGTCCACCATGAATTCGGGAAAGTGCCACATGCGTGCGTAGCCTGCACCCACGCTGGCATAGCAATAGCCCAGCACCTTGCGCTCCAGTGATGCCCGGTTCAAGCCCAGTGGATGCACGTCTTCGTCCAGTACCGCGGTAATGTCGGACATGGCCAGGTGCATGGCCAGCTCGCCCACCGCGTGGATCAGGCCACAGGTAAACGCCGCCTGCTGGTTTAACCGTACCAGCCCGGCCAGCGAACGAGACACACGCGCCACGTTGAGGCTGTAGTCCCAAAACTGCTGCAGCTGGATGCCCGGCACGGCTTTGAGCGAGGCCCCGGTGGCCGCTGCCTGGGCCATGGTGCGCACATGGTTCAAGTCCAGCAAGGCCAGCGCTTCGGAGACGCTGCTGATCTTGCCCGAGAGTTGGAAAAAACTGGAGTTGGCGAGCTGCAAGAGCCGGGTGGTCAGCGCCGGGTCGGTGCTGATGAGTTGGGTGACCTTCTTGAGGTCAATTTCCGGACGGTCCAGCTCATTGAGCAGCAGTGCTACCACTTTGGGAATGCTGGGCAGATTGAACTGCTGCTCCAGCAACGCACTGAGTTTCATGGCCACGGTCTCCTCAACCAACTTTTGGGGATGCAGGGATTATCCCTCCGCGCCGCAGCCCGCAGAAGCAAAAAACCCCGCCGGAGCGGGGTTCGCGCACAGTCCCGCCGCCTCAGGCGCGGGTCTGGGTCTTGCGGCGAGTCACTACCCCCATGAGGCCCAATCCTGCCAGCATCAGGGCGTAGGTTTCGGGTTCCGGCACGGCGGTGATGAAGGCGTGGTTGTCGGTTTCGAACGCATTACCGTTGGAGGCGAAGGTCACACGGGTGATCTTTTCTGCGCCTTGGGTGAACACGTTGAAGTAGCGCGCATAGCTCTGGTTGCCATCGGCAGGCTGCTTGACGACGCTGCCATCAAAGGACGCCAGTTGGGTGTTGCCGTTCCAGAACGTGACCGTGTTGTAGGTATCGGGCGATCCCCACAGAAAGCCAAAGTAACGCAGGCCTGAGGTGAAGGTCACAGAACCGGTGCCAGCTTGCACGCCGGTGTTACCGACAGAGTAGTAGTTGTCCACGGCAGCGTAGTGGCTGGCCGTGTTCTCGGGGCGGGCAGCCACTCCGGAGATCAGCGTACTGTTGTTGAACAGTGCGCCATCGGTGTAGGTGTAGCCCACGCCACCTGCCGAACCGCTGTACACCACATCGTTGGCAACGGCACTGCCGGCCACTGCGCCACTGTTGTTGGTGGCGCTGGTGCCAAACGTGATGGTGTTGGCGCCGGCCTGGGTGCTGTAAGCGGCGTTGGTCACTGACGACGTGAGCGCATGGGCCGACAAGGCGGGCATCAGGAGGGTGGCGGCCAGGATGGCGGAGGCGGATAAGCGCAGTGGCATAAAAGTCCCTTGGCGGTTACTTGTTGTTACAGGTGCGATTGTCCTGCCATCCGTCCTTGTTTCCATAGTCCAAAAGGACTAAATGCGGTATCCCACCCGGCAAAACCGGCATTAATTCACGCTTTGCGGTCCTCCGCTATCCCGAAAAAGCTGGGGGACAGGGCCCTCCACTACCCACCAGGTATTAGCGCTTCAGCTTGGCAAAGGCGCTGGCCATGGCCGAGTTACCGGCCGGGGCATTGTCCCGGTAGCTGCCCTGCTGGCGTTCACCACGGGCCGGGCCTTGGTAGCGGTTGTCCCCTGCCCTGTCGCCCCCACGGCTGCCGGCAGGCGCTGCACCAATCTTCATGGTCAGGCTGATGCGCTTGCGTGCCACGTCTACCTCTTGCACCTGCACCTTGACGATGTCGCCGGTCTTGACGACCTCGCGCGCATCGTTGACGAACTTGTGCGCCAGCTGGCTCACGTGGACCAGACCATCCTGGTGCACACCCAGGTCCACAAACGCGCCGAACTGGGCCACGTTGCTGACGGTGCCTTCGAGGATCATTCCCTCTTTCAGGTCGGCAATGTCTTCCACGCCGTCGTTGAAGCGCGCCACCTTGAAGTCCGGACGCGGGTCGCGGCCGGGCTTTTCGAGCTCGGTGAAGATGTCCTTGACGGTGATCACACCGAATTGTTCGTTGGCAAACAACTCGGGACGCAAAGTCTTGAGCATGTCGGCGCGACCCATGATCTCGGCCACCGGCTTGCCGGTTTTGGCGATGATCTGCTCCACCACCGGGTAGGTTTCAGGGTGCACGCCCGTCATGTCCAGCGGGTTGCTGCCGCCGCGGATGCGCAGGAAGCCCGCGCTTTGTTCAAAGGTCTTGGCGCCCAGGCCGGTGACCTTCATCAGGTCCTGGCGGCTGCTGAAGGCGCCGTTGGCCTCCCGCCAGCGCACCACCGCCTTGGCCACGGTGCCCGACAAGCCAGACACGCGGGATAGCAACGGCACCGAGGCGGTATTCAAATCCACACCCACCGAGTTCACGCAGTCTTCGACCACGGCGTCCAGCGTCTTGGCCAGCTCGCTCTGGTTCACATCGTGCTGGTACTGGCCTACGCCGATGCTCTTGGGGTCGATCTTGACCAGCTCAGCCAGCGGATCCTGCAGGCGACGCGCAATCGACGCCGCGCCGCGCAGGCTCACGTCCACATCGGGCATTTCCTGCGACGCAAATTCGCTGGCGGAGTAGACCGAAGCGCCGGCTTCCGACACGACGACCTTCTCCACCTTGAGTTCTGGCGCACCCGCTTGCGCAGCCATCTTGGCCAGCAGCTTGATCAGGTCGCCGGCCAGCTTGTCGGTCTCACGGCTGGCGGTACCGTTGCCAATCGCAATCAGGTTCACGCTGTGCTTGGCGCAGAGCTTGCCCAAGGTGTGTAGCGAGCCTTCCCAGTCCTTGCGGGGCTCGTGCGGGAACACGGTGGCGGTGTCCACCAGCTTGCCGGTCGCATCGACCACGGCCACCTTCACGCCGGTGCGGATGCCGGGGTCCAGGCCCAGCACCACGCGCGGTCCGGCCGGGGCGGCGAGCAGCAGGTCACGCAGGTTGTCGGCAAACACCTTGATGGCGACCTTCTCGGCGTCTTCGCGCAGGCGGGCAAACAGGTCGCGTTCGGTGGACAGGCTGAGTTTGACCTTCCAAGTCCAGGCCACGCACTTGCGCAGCAAATCGTCTGCGGGGCGGCCCCTGTGGCTCCAGCCCAGTTTGAGGGCGATGCGTCCTTCGGCCAGGCTGACCACGGGCGTTGCTATCTTCTTGGGAGCTGCTTGCGTAGTGTTGGCGGGGGCTGCAGCCACATCTGGTTCCGGAAACACAAGTTTCGCGTCCAGAATGTCCAACGCCCGCCCGCGGAACACGGCCAGCGCGCGGTGGCTGGGCACACGGCTGATGGGCTCGTCGTAGTCAAAGTAGTCCCGGAACTTGGCGACGTCAGGGTTGTTTTCGTCCTTGCCCTCGGCGAGTTTGCTTTGCAGCAGGCCTTCGTTCCAGGCCCAGGCACGCAGCTCCTGCACCAATGCGGGGTCCTCGGCCCATCGCTCGGAGAGCAGGTCACGCACCCCGTCCAGCACGGCGAACACGGTGGAGAAATCCGGCTGTTTGTCGGCGATCTGCTCCGCCGTCAGGGGGGGCTTGACGTAGGCTTGGGCCGCCTCGGCAGGCACCAGCGTGGGGTCGGCAAACAGCGCGTCGGCCAATGGCTCCAGCCCGGCTTCCTTGGCCAACTGGCCCTTGGTACGGCGTTTGAGCTTGAAGGGCAGGTAAATGTCTTCGACTTCCTGTTTGGTGGCCGCGTTGTGGATGGCTGCCAGCAGCAGCGGTGTCAGCTTGCCCTGCTCGTCAATGGCTTTGCACACGGCTTCCTTGCGGTCGGCCAGCTCGCGCAGGTAGGACAGGCGGGTTTCCAGCTCGCGTAGCTGGATGTCATCCAGTCCGCCGGTCACTTCCTTGCGGTAGCGGGCAATAAATGGCACGGTGGCGCCTTCGTCCAGCAGCGCCACGGCGGCTTCGACCTGTTGCGGGCGGACCTGAATTTCTTGCGCGATTTGCGCGATGATTTTCTGCATTGCGAAAAATGAGCTGGCCGGTACGGCCAGCAGGGAAACAATCAAGGGCGCGAGTGTGCCACAGCCTGCGGGCGTAAACTGCGCCCATGCCCCGGCTTCTCCCCCTGTTGGTAAGCGCCTGTTACCTGGCAGTGTTGGCCGCTGGTGGTAAGGCATGGGCGGTAGACGTTCGGGTAGGCATGGGCCTGACCAAACCGCCCTACATCATGGAGTCGGGCAAGGAAGGCATTGAGGTCGAAATTGCCGAACAAGCCTTGGCCGCGGTGGGCTACAAGATGGTGGGGCTGCAGTTTCCCCCGGCGCGTGGCCTTGCCATGCAGCGGGCCGGACAGCTCGATGCGCTGCTTGGCGTGGACGAGGGCATCGGTGGCAAGGACTACTTCTCGGAACCCTATGTCGTCTACCAGAACGTGGCCATTACCCTGGCCGCACGAAAAATCCCGCTGTGGCGCATCGAAGACCTGGAAGAGTATTCGGTCGCGGGATTTCAGAACGCCGCCGTCGTTCTGGGGGAGCGTTTCAGGGCGGTGGTCGAGCGTCATCCCAACTACAAGGAATACCCGCAGCAAATCGTCCAGAACAACCTGCTCTACAGCGGCCATGTGGATGTCGTGGTGGGTGATCGGCGCATCTTTCGTTACTTCATGACCCGGCTGGACCCCAAGGTCGATGCCAGCCAGGCCATCACCATCCACCCCATTTTTCCGCCCAGCCCGCGCAAGGCCGTGTTTCGCGATCCGGAGCTGCGTGACCGTTTCAATGCAGGGTTAAAAATGATCCAGAACAATGGTGTCTACGATGCCATCTTGAAAAAGCATGCGGACCCGCCGTAGACCGGCGCAGCCGCTGCAGACCACACCAAAGGACCTATGGAACAGTTTGACTTGATCGTCATCGGGGGCGGCTCGGGCGGCGTGCGCGCCGCGCGCATTGCGGCCAACCACGGTGCCCGTGTGGCGCTGGCCGAGGAATACCGCATGGGCGGCACCTGCGTGATCCGCGGCTGCGTGCCCAAGAAACTCATGGTCTACGCCTCGCGTTTTGCGCAGGAATTTGAAGAGGCCGCCGGCTTCGGCTGGACGCTGGACGCCCCGCGCTTTGATTGGGCTGCACTCAAAACCCGGCGTGATGCCGAGGTGGCGCGCCTGGAAGGCATCTATCGCAGCAACCTGGACAAAGCGGGGGTGCAGATTCTGGAGGGCCGCGCCACGCTGGTGGACCGCCACACGGTCGCCCTGGCGAATGGCCAGCGCTTTCAGGCCAAACACATTTTGATAGCAACCGGTGCACAGCCGGCGCGGGGTCCAGACATTCCGGGCCATGAACTGGCGATCGATTCCAATGGTTTCTTTGACCTGCCCGCCCTGCCCCGGCGCGTGGTGGTGCAAGGTGCGGGCTACATCGCGCTGGAGCTGGCCTGTGTGCTGCATCTGCTGGGTGCGCAGGTGACCGTGGTGGTGCGCGGCGACCAGATCCTGCGCGGCTTTGACAATGAGCTGCGCCAGCACCTGGCCGTGGAAATGGTCCACAGCGGCCTGCAGTTCCGTTTTGGCCGCGAGGTGCAAGCGATTGCGCGTGACGCCGATGCGCTGCAGGTGCGGCTGGACAACGGCGATAGCCTGACCGCGGACTGCGTGCTGCGCGCCCTGGGCCGCGGACCGAACACCCAGGGGCTGGGTCTGGAGGCGCTGGGCATTGCACTGGACGCGCACGGCGCCATTCCGGTGGACGATTTCAGCCAAACCAGCGTACCCGGCATTTACGCCGTCGGTGACGTGACCAACCGCGTCAACCTCACGCCCATGGCGATCCGCGAGGGCCATGCCTTTGCTGACACCGTGTTTGGTGGCACGCCGCGCCGCGTGGACCACGCGCTGATTCCGACTGCCGTGTTCACCACGCCAGAGGCCGGTGTGGTGGGGCTGACAGAAGAACAAGCGCTGAAGAGCCATCCGCACCTAGACGTGTACCGCGCCAGCTTTCGCCCCCTGAAGGCCACGCTCTCGGGCCATGCGGGCAAGATGCTGCTCAAACTGCTGGTAGACCGCGACACCGACCGTGTGCTCGGCTTCCACGCCGTGGGGCCCGATACCGGAGAAATGGCGCAGCTGGTGGGCGTGGCCCTGCAGTTGCAGGCCACCAAGGCCGCGCTGGATGCTACGCTCGCGGTCCACCCCACGGCCGCTGAAGAGCTGGTCACCATGCGCACGCCGGCCGTGCGCCACAACCTCTAAGGCCTACCCTCCCCCATGCAGCCCACCCACATCCACTGGACCGAAGCGGGCCAATCTTGTTCTGCGCTGTGGCGCTCCGAGCGCGGCGCCGCGCCCCCCAAACGTGTGGTGCTAGCCGACGACACCACAACGGCAGACGACGCCTACCACCTGGCCTGCGAAGGCACAGCCCTGCTGTGGCGGGGTGATTTTCAGAACGCCCGCCAGCTGCTGCAGGCCCTGGCCCGGCGCATCGACAAAACGCCCCAGCGCAAGCAGCGCGCCGCCAAGGGCGCCGCTATCCACAAGCCACCCGTGTCGGCAGCTGAGGGCTTCAACCTGCACCGCCAGGCCCAGTCGCAGCGCGCCCGCGTGCTGGCCATGGTGCTGCTGCCCTTCAATGCCGACTACAGCATCCCCCTGCGCCGTGCGCCCGATGCCCGCCAGGCCTGCGCCGAGGCCTGGGGCCCGGTGGTGGTGGCTGACGGTGCCAGCGTGGCCACGCTGCGCGACCTGTTGGGCATGACCAGCGCGCACGAGTGGCGCAAAAAAGGTGTGGAGATTCCCGCGCTGGGCGCCGCACCCAACAACCGCATCCACCCCCACTACGGTGTGTTTTCCCCGGTGCGTGGCGAGTATGTAGACCTGGTGGCCACCACCCCGCTGCCAGTGCTGCTGCCCGCTGCGTTGGCATTGGGCGACACCCTGGTGGCGTTTGACATTGGCACGGGCACCGGCGTGCTGTCGGCGGTGCTGGCGCGGCGCGATGTGGCCACCGTCGTCGCTACCGACCAGGACCCGCGTGCCCTGGTCTGCGCTGCCGCCAACCTGGAGCAGTTAGGCGTCACCGCCCAGGTCACGCTGCTAAAGGCCAACCTGTTTCCCGAAGGTCAAGCCTCGCTGGTGGTGTGCAACCCGCCCTGGCTGCCGGCGCGGCCCAGCTCGCCCATTGAATACGCGGTGTACGACGAAAACAGCCAGATGCTGCTGGGCTTTCTGAATGGCCTGGTGGCCCACCTGGCGCCTGGCGGCGAGGGCTGGCTCATCCTGTCCGACCTGGCCGAGCACTTGGGCCTGCGCAGCCGCGAGGAACTGCTGGCCGCCTTTGCCACGGCGGGACTGCAGGTGCTGGGTCGGCACGATGCCAAGCCCCTGCACCCCAAGGCAACGGACGGTACCGACGCCCTGCATGCGGCGCGCGCCGCCGAAATTACCTCGCTGTGGCGCCTGGGCCCGCTGCATTGATCGTCAAAATACCCCTGTGGCGGCACGCGCCGCCCAAGCTGTTACGCTTCGGCCTCTTTTGAAGGAACCTGCCCCATGTCTGACGCCCTCTACACCGCCTCCATCCCCGTTTTTAAGCAGATGCTGCAAGCCCTCAGCGGCGTGCTGCGCAAAGCCGAAGACCACGCCACGGCCAAAAAGATCGACCCCAACGCCTTGCTGCAGGCGCGCCTGTACCCCGACATGTTTCCCCTGCTGCGCCAAGTCATGATTGCCAGCGATTTCGCCAAGGGCGCAGGTGCGCGCCTGGCCGGTGTGGAGGTGCCCGTGATGCCCGACACCGAGCTGACCTTTGCCGAGCTGCAAACCCGCATTGCCACCGTGGTGAGCTTCCTCAGCAGCCTGGATGCCAAGCTGTTTGACCAGCCCCACAGCCGCGAGATCGTTATTCAGGCCGGTACGCCCCGTGAGCGCCGCTTTGACGCCGCCACCTACCTGCTGCACTACGCCATTCCCCAGTTCTTCTTCCATGTGACCACGGCCTACGCATTGCTGCGCCACAACGGCGTGGAAGTGGGCAAGAAAGATTACATGGGCGCCAATTGATTTGCTATTGATTTAATAGCTGTCAACCCATAAAGAACGGGGGCTAGAAGCATATATAGCTTCTAGCCCCCGTTGCTTTGGTGTAATGTTTACTAATCTTTGAGCAATTCGGGCACCGCAGCCAGCACCTTGCGTTCGCATGCAGCGGTGTTGGCGTCCATCTCGGCCTTCACCTGGGCGTAGTTGTTGTCCGCCCATGCCGCTTGCGATTGCGCCGCGGGCGAGGTGTACGCACAGTCCACTACGACATTCGGGTTACCGAATAGCGTGAAACCCTCTTTGCGCTTGTACACCACCCAGTCAGACTTCAGCCGGTACAGACCCGCCTCGTCGCCCGTCAGTCCTTCATAGACCAGGTTGCTCACGCCGCCGGCCAGTACCAATGGCCGTTTGAAGACCTTGCCAGAGAGTTCCGCGTTGTCCAGGATGGCTTGACCCACCAGAGCTTGCAGGCGCGACGCGAAAATCTTGGCATCCTCAATCTGCAGGTTGCTGCGGTCTTCCAGCGGCTCGATCGTCGCGCCTTTCATGTTGTCCTTGCTGCTACCGGCGAAGGCGGTGCCTCCGCCCAACGCAAACATGAGCACGCCCAATGCGACCTGGCCGGCCACGTTTTTCTGCATCTGCTCCACCTTGACGATGCGGACCTCGGTGGGGCGCTCTTTCAAACGGCTGTCGTCCGGGTACACCGACGAAATTTCGACCTGAATGGGACGGATGGAGGCGGCCTCTTGGGCCCAGGCGGGTCCACACACCAGTGCGTGAACCAGTGCCATGCTGGCCGCACCGATGGCGGTACGGCGGTTATCAAACAACTTCACGGGGGCTCCGTTCACAGAGAAGGCCGTAGGCCGGGCAAAAAATGCCACAAAACAAAAGGCCCTCGGTGGAGGGCCTTTTGCAGTGAGGCACCGTGGAGGTGCCAGGGCTTAGCTGTGACGCTTGCCGGGGTTCTTCTTGCTGCGGGTTGCAACACCGCGTTCCAGGCTGATGCGTTGGCCGCGGCCGCCGGTGGGCAGGGTGTAGCCAGGCAGGGGCTTGGGAGCGGGAGTGGCTTTGCGGTCGGCTTCGGTAACGATTTTGTTGCCCATGGAACTATCCTGTTGGTTGGTGTGAAAACCCGTATTTTCTCACTTTTTTGAAGGCCCCCAGCGTTTGCCACAATCCAGGCATGCAGGCCTTCTATTCCGACCAGTTTGTGCTTCCCTTGCCCGAGGGCCACCGATTCCCCATGGCCAAGTACCGCATGCTGCGCGATCAGCTGGCGGACCACTTGCCCGAGGTCCGGTTGACGGAGGCTCCAGCGGCCACGCGGGGCGAGCTGGCACTGGTGCACACGCAGGCCTACATCGATGCGATTCTGGACGGTACGGCAGCGCCCGCGGTGCTGCGCGAGATTGGTTTCCCCTGGAGCCCGGCCATGGCCGAGCGCGCGCGCCGCAGTGTGGGCGCCACCGTGGCCGCCGCCCGTGTGGCGCTGACCGAGGGTTTGGCTGCCAACCTGGCCGGCGGTACCCACCACGCCTATGCCGACAAGGGCGGCGGCTTTTGTGTCTTCAATGACGTGGCCGTGGCGGCCCGTGTGCTGCAGGCTGAATGGGGTCGCACCCGCCTGGCCGATGGGGGGCGCCGCCCTGCCCTGCAGGTCGCGGTGATTGACCTGGACGTGCACCAGGGCAATGGCACGGCGCATATTTTTCAGAACGACGGCACGGTGTTCACGCTGTCCCTGCACGGTGACAAGAACTTTCCGTTTCGCAAGGAGGCCGGCGATCTGGATGTGCCCCTGGCCGATGGCTGTGGCGATGCGGACTACCTCGCAGCGCTGGAGCAGGCACTGCACACGCTGGACGGGCAATGCCAGCCCGGCGTGGTGTTCTACCTGGCCGGGGCTGACCCGCATGAGGGCGACCGTCTGGGCCGCCTCAAGATCACGGCCGATGGCCTGGAAGCGCGCGACCGCCGCGTGATGGACTGGTGCTGGGAGCGCCGTGTCCCGCTGGTGTTCACCATGGCGGGCGGCTACGGGGTGAAGATCGAGGACACCGTAGGGGTGCAGCGCACCACCTACCAGGTGGCGCTGGCCTACTGGAAGCGCTGGCAAACGCTACAGCAGGTTTAAACCATGGTGCTGCCGGCGGCCTGGTGCTTGACGCGCCAGGCGATGAAGTCGGGCAGCGGAATAGGTTTGCTCATGTAGTAGCCCTGCGCTTCGTCGCAGTCCAGCGCGATGAGTTTGTCCAGGATCAGCTGGTTCTCCACGCCCTCGGCCACCACGGACAGGCCCAGGTTGTGTGCCAGGTCAATGGTGGAGCGCACGATCTTGGCGTCGCTCTCGTCGGTTTCCATGCCCATCACAAAGGACTTGTCAATCTTCAGCTCGTTCACCGGCAGGCGCTTGAGATAAGCCAGCGACGAGTAGCCGGTGCCGAAATCGTCAATCGAGAGCTTGAAACCTCGCTCGGACAGGCGGTTCAGGGTCGCCTCGGCGCGCTGCGGGTCGTCCATGATGGCGCTCTCGGTGATTTCCAGGCAAAACGCGTCGGTGGGGGCGTTGTGCTTGGCCATCATGGCGTCCAGCTTGGCGGGGAAGTCCTGGTCCAGCAGATCGCGTGTGGAGAGGTTGATGGCCACGCGCAGCGGCCGGCCATCGGCACGCAGCGCAGGCAGCGCACGCGCCACCTCCTCGAACATCCACAGCGTAAGCTGGCGCACAAAACCGGTTTGCTCCGCAAACGGGATGAACTGCATGGGCGGCACCAGGCCGCGCGTGGGGTGCTGCCAGCGCACCAGGGCTTCGGCCGCCACCACGGTGTTGTCGGCCAGCGTGAGCTTGGGCTGCAGGTAGAGGCGCAGCTGGCCATGGTCCACTGCATGGCGCAGCTCGGTCAGCAGGGACAGCGTTTGCGTGCTCGACGAGTCCAGCGCCGGGTCGTAGACCTGAATACCCGTGGTCTTGCGCTTGGCCACGTACATGGCGATCTCGGAGCGGCTCAGCAGCATGTCCACGTCTTGCGCATGCATGGGCCACGAGGCAATGCCGATACCCGCACTCAGGTCCACAGTCTGGTCTTCCAGCGTCAGGGGTTCCTCGAACGAGGCGGCGATTTTTTGGGCCACCGGCAAGGCGCCCACGGCATCGGTGTTTTCTATCAGCACCGCAAATTCATCGCCGCCCAGGCGCGCGACCTCGCCAATGTCGGCAGTGATCAGGCCGCTCAGGCGCTGGGCCACGGCCACCAGCAACCGGTCGCCAAAGGCATAGCCCAGCACGTCGTTCACGTGCTTGAAGCGGTCCAGGTTGAGCATGATCACTGTGACCGGCGGGCCCTGGGTTTGCAGCGCAATGCTGGCCTTGATGGACTGCTGCAGCAGGTCGCGGAACTGGGTGCGGTTGGGCAGGCCGGTCAGGCGGTCCCAATAGGCCAGCTGCAGGATCTCGCCCTGCTGGGTGCGGATGCTGCTGCGCATATGGTCAAACGCGCGCGACAGGTCGCCAATTTCGTCCTTGTGGCGCAGGGCGGGCAGTTTTTTGTCGTATTCGCCACGGCTGAGCTGTTCGGCCGCACCCACCAGGGCATGCAGCGGCGTGGTGATGCGGCGCGCCAGAAACATGCTGCCCGCCCCAAACAGCGCCAGGCCCAGCGCGGTGATGGCCAGCAACGCCAACTGCACCTGCTGGTAAGGTGCCACCACCTCATCCAGCGAGCGCAGCAAATAGGTCTGCACATCGGCAATGTCACTGCGCGTCGTGCTGTGGCGCACCACCAGGGTCCCGCCCCCGAGCCGTATTTCACCGCCCTGCCCCAAGGCGCTCAGCGCGGTCTGGTCCAGCGACGGCAGGCTGCTGACCAGCAACGCGCCCTGCCGTGCCAGCAGCACCACGTGGATGCCAGAGAGACCGAACATGTCGTTGGCCAGCGATTGTTCAATCGGGAAACCCATCACCACCCAGCCGATTGTCAGCGGTGCCTTCAGGGGCACCATGACGAACTGGTAGAGCTTGCCGTCGATCAGCTCCAACTGGTGGTTCTGGTCGCTCTTGCCAATGTCGGAGGCAACGCGCTGCAGGATGGGCGCGAACTGTGCCTCGCTGGCACGCTCGAGGCCGGTGGCCTGCAGGGCAAATTCGGGGTTCAGCAAGGCGGTGACAGGCGCCCCAATGCGTGCGCCGCTGTTTTCCAGCGCAGAGCGCAGGGTCTCGGTATCCCCGCTGCTCAGGGCCGAGCGGAAGCCAAAGTCAGCCGCCAGCACTGCAGCACCCTGGCGCAGCTTTTGGGCATTCTGGTCCAGCAGGCGCCACCATACCTTGTCGCCAATCACCAGTTCCTGCGTGACCTGGGCCCGCACATTGCTGTTGATGCTCGTGCGCACCACGCTGTACACGGCGATTTGGACCAGCAGCAGCAGCGCCAGCGAGAACACCACAAACTTGGTGCCCAAGCCCCAGCTGGCTACGGTTTTCGACAGGTTCAAACGCTGCTCCCCGCCAGTTTCACCACCACGGGCGCGCCGCCCGTACCCACTGCCTGGGATTGTTCGGCCGCTGCCGCGCCGGTGGGCAGGCTGGCATGCCAAGTGCGCAGTTTGTAGTTGCCGTTGGGCACGTTGTCCAGGTTCAGCTTGCCCTGGGCATCGGTCTGGCCAAAGTAAGGGGTGTCCACCACCAGCACCCAGGCCACCATGTTGTCGTGGATATTGCAGCCCAGCACCGCCACGCCGACCTTGTCAAACACCACGGGGTTGGCAGGCACGCCGGCATAGAGCTTCAGCTCAAACGTTTTGATGGGCGAAAACGAATAGACATGGTGGCGCACCGTGTCCTGGTTGGGGAACAGCACCGCGGTGCCCGGCGTGACGACCGTGACCGCGGGGGTGAACTGCTTGGCTACCTGGGCCACTTCCACCCCTTTGAGGGGCTTGGCCGCGGCCTTGGCCTCTGCAGACTCCAGGAAGACGACGGCATTGGGCAGCGGTTTGCCGGTCTTGTCCTGTACCTGCACTTGCAAGGAGCCGGCCCACGCAGGGCCTGCCAGAGTGATTGCGCCAACGACGGCAACAAGCAAGTCCATTTTTTTGATGAAACGCATGGATCCACTCTAACAGGCCGCTGAAATACCTGTGAACGTCTTATCTATCCCCTAAGGGAGCGCATCTGAAAGATACAGATTATTTAGGAGTGTGGTTCACGTAGGCACGACAGTTTGCCGATCCAAGGGCCCAGGAGCCTTGCCTGCTTGTCTTTGTCCACTGCAAATTCGTCGATCCCTACCTGGCGGCTGTCTCCCGGTACGGAGGGCATGGGGTGCGCGTCAAAGTTCTTGAAATAGTCGTCGTGACTCAGGCAGGACTGGCGCACATATTTCCAGACGCAGTCCCGCAAAAACAGCTGGTCAATGAGGGGCGTTTCCATGGTCGGGGAAACGTAACTGTCGGCCATCTGCTGCAAATCGGGAAGGACGCCCGCTACGCCGCCCCACATGCCCGCAAGCATCAGTTCGGTGTGACTCCACCAATCCCGCATGACATGAAACCATTTGCCTGATGCCAGCCACTCTTGAACGGCCAGTGCCTCGCGCATGTTCACGACTGAATCGCAATCCCGGACCAAGAAATAGCCCACAGCAGGATCGTTTGCCACCTTGAATCGCCGCATCAGTCGCTGCCGGTTGGACGGACCCATCTCGTCAGCGGGGCAGACAATAACCTCGGCGTTCAACAGATCCAAGGCGTCTGCAAATTCTGCAGGCACAGAGGCGTCTATGTAGAAACGGCAATTCCAACCTGGGTACAAGTCCGGCACCAGCAATGCATTGCGCAGAGCGCCACGCAAGTAGCGATGCTTGCTTCCCCACAGGGAAAAACTGACGATGGAAGTTTTCCCTGACTGGCGTGCAAGATCGGATGGGCTGCAGTCGGGCAAAGTCCAAGAACCGATTGTGCTCGGACTCAGTGCATCCTTCAGAATGAGGGACTGCCTGCCTGCGTTGGTAGCCTCCTCTTGCAGGCCCAGCCCATGGCAAATCATTGCCATCGAGTCCCATGCGCCATAGTTGCCGGGCTGCAAGGACAAAACCTTCTGCTGGGTGCGGTATGCCGCGGAGAGATCCCCACTTCGTGACAAGCAAGTTCCCAGGTTTTTCAGCGACTCAATGTCTTCAGGATATGTCGCACAGATTATCTTGAGGACCTCTGCAGCGGTGGCCCAATCGCCCAACATGCACAAGTAGAAAGTGAACTGTATGGCGGCTTGATGCGGCAAGGGAACCGGCTTGGTGTTGATCGCTTTGAGAACTGCTTGCACAGCCTCCTGTTTGCGTCCAGACAGCCAGTGGTGGTGTGCATCATCCACCCATCCCCTGGGAATGGGTGGCGTCGCTTGTACGGTCATGTTCAGCCGCGCAGCGCCTTTTTCAGCTCCACGCCCAGTTCGGGCTTGTGGGCAAACGGGTCGGTGGGGTTGCGCCCCATCAGCACGTCTTCCAGCCGCGTCTGCACCGAGCCAATGGCCTTGGGGTGGCTGTAGATGTAGAACTGGTTGGCGGCGATGGCATCAAACACCTTCTGCGCCACTTCGGCTGCCGTTACCTTGCCGCTGCCCACGGCCTTGTCGCTCATGGCCTGGCCAATGAGCTGGCTGCGCGTGGGCTTGGCGGGGGCCTCGTCGGCATCCGGGCGGTTGCGGTGGCTCTGGCTGATACCGGTGGGCACAAAAAACGGGCACAGCACGCTGGCGCTGATCTGGTCAGTCACCAGTGCCAGGTCCTGGTACAGGGTTTCGCTCAGGGCCACCACGGCGTGCTTGCTCACGTTGTAAATGCCCATGTTCGGCGCGTTGAGCAGGCCGGCCATGCTGGCGGTGTTGACGATATGGCCGGTCCAAGCCGGGTCTTTAGCGGCCGCCTCGAGCATCATGGGGGTGAACACGCGCACGCCGTGGGCCACGCCCATGACGTTCACGCCCAGCACCCATTCCCAGTCCTTGACCGAGTTTTCCCACACCAGGCCGCCCGCGCCCACACCGGCGTTGTTGAACACAAAGTGCGGCGCGCCAAAGCGTGCCAGCGTGGCGGCGCCCAGCGCCTCCACCTGCTCGGCCTTGGACACATCCACTTTCATGGCCAGCACGGGGGCGCCGGAGGCCTGCATTTCGGTTTGGGCACGGTCCAGCGCGTCCTGCTGCACATCGGCCAACACCAGGTTCATGCCCAGCTTGGCGCCAATGCGCGCGCATTCCAGGCCAAAGCCCGAGCCTGCACCAGTGAGAACGGCAGTTTTGCCTTTGAAGTCTGTAATCACGGGGTTGTCTCCTCAATATTTCCAATAGATTCCTGGTCGGTCAGCCGGGCTGGCGGACCATCTCCATGTGGTCAATGCCGTCTTCCACATAGGGCTTGCCCACATCGGCAAAGCCGTGCCGCTCGTAAAAATTTTTCAGGTGGGCTTGCGCGCCAATGCGGATGGCTTGCGCTCCCCACTGCTGCTGCAGCGCGCGGATGGCTTCGGCCATCAGCACGTGGCCCAGGCCACCGCCGCGCGCGCTTTCGCGCGTGACCACGCGGCCGATGCTGGCTTCGTCAAATGTGATGCCCTTGGGGAAGCAGCGCACGTAAGCCACCAGCTCGGTGGCTGGGAGTGCGGGCGTCAGCGGACTCTGCTCCGTGTCCCCCGCCCGCTTTGCGGGCTCCTCCTTGACCTGCGCAGAGCCCACCGCCGCCCGAACTCCCAGCAGATGCATGGCTTGGGCATCCAGGCCGTCCATGTCCTGGAAGACACAGTTCTGCTCCACCACAAACACTTCGCTGCGCAGGCGCAGCAGTTCGTACAGCTGCTCGCGGCTTAGCGCGTCAAACGGCAGCCACTGCCAGGTCAGCGTGTCACTCATGCGGGTTGGGCCGCTTTCAACACATAACCAATGCGTGGGAAGTGCACGCGCACGGTGCCGGCACGCTCGTCGGTGCGCTGTAGCGTGAAGCGCGTGCGGGTGGCGGCCACCAGCGTGCCGGCCGTGGGTTCCTGGCCAAAGAGTTCAGCCGCAATCGTTACCTCGCTACCCAGCGCAATGCCATGCTCGTCCTGAAAGGTGGTGTCGGCATCGTGGGCAAATGGGGCGCTAGCCCCCGTAGATGCTGCGCTGACTGCTATTGCATCTGTAGCGGACAGTTTTTCGAATTTGCCATGGCCCAGCGCCGCCATGCGGTCCATCCAGGCCAGCACAGCGGGCGTGGCGTTCAGGATGTCGGCCATCACCGGCACGCGCTTGGCGGTAAACCACAGCGGGTGGTAGGCCGCAAAGTCGGCCACGCAGGGCGTGCTGCCCAGCAAAAAGTCCTGCCCTTCGAGCATATTGGCCAGGCGGCGCAGGTAGCTCTTGTAGGCGGCGGTGGCGTCGGCCGGCCGCAGGCGCGTCATGCCGCCAGACATGGCGGCGCGGTCGGCACCAAAGGCCTTGGCCGCCTCGGGTGGTGCGCCCTCGAACATGGCGGCCGCGCCTTTTGGCTGCAGGTTGTAGGCCATGGCGGCCCAGAACAGCGTGGTGTCCGCCCACTGTGCCAGCACGCGCGCCACGCCCTTGTGGCTTTCGGGGTACAGCGTGGGGGTGGGCTGGATGTGCTCCAGCACGTCGCAGATCAGCGCGCTGTCGCAGTAGATGTCGTTGCCGATCTGCAGGAACGGCGTTTTGCGGTAGCCACCGGTGAGCGCCACCACATCGGGCTTGGGCAGGATGGCGGGAATGATGACCGACTTCCAGGCCAGCTGTTTGTAGCCCAGCACCAGGCGCACTTTCTCCGAGAACGGGGACGTGGGGTAGTGGTGGAGGATGAGGTCTGTCGACGTGGCGCTCATGGCATGGCCCTTTCAATAATGCTGTCAAAGTCCACCGCGGCGCCCAGGGTGCCAAAGGTGTGGCCCCAGTTGCCCGCGAGGCGGGAATCACAAAATGCGTGGAACACGGCGGCCGGTGCGCTTTGCTGCAGTAGCGCCGCCTGCACGGCCAGCGCCACGTCTTGCGCCAGGCGACGCGCTTCCATCTCGGTCGCCATGTGCTCCACGCGGCTGGGCAAGGCCGTGGCCAGGCGGTCCAGTGCGGGGTGGGCGCCCTGGGCGGGTGCCAGCTCGCGCACCAGCGCGGCGGCCACATCGCCCTTGCGCAGCGCGCGCAGCAGGTCCAGCGCCATGATGTTGCCCGCACCTTCCCAGATAGAGTTCAGCGGCATCTCGCGGTAGATGCGGGCCATGGCGCCCTCGCCGCCCTCCTCCACATAGCCGTTGCCGCCCAGGCATTCCATGGCTTCTTGGGCAAAGGCGGCACCGCGTTTGCAGATCCAGAACTTGGCAATAGGCGTGAGCAGGCGGCCCATCAGGGCCTCGTGCGCGTCATCCTTGTGGTCAAACGAGCGTGCAAGCCGCATGGACAGTGCGCAAGCAGCTTCGCTTTCGATAGCAAGGTCGGCCAGCACGTTACGCATCAACGGCTGCTCGATCAGGCGTTTGCCAAAGGCCTGGCGCTGCGCCGTGTGGTGCAGCGCAATGCTGAGCGCCTGGCGCATCAGGCCGCTGGTGCCCAGGGCGCAGTCCAGCCGGGTCATGGTGCCCATTTCCAGAATTTGCGGCACGCCGCGGCCCTCGTCGCCCACCAGCCAGGCGGTGGCGTTTTGAAACTCCACCTCAGAGCTGGCATTGGCCTTGTTGCCCAGCTTGTCTTTAAGGCGCTGGATGCGGATGGCGTTGGTGGTGCCATCGGGCAGCACGCGCGGGATGAAAAAGCAGCTCAAACCGGCTGGCGTTTGTGCCAGCACCAAAAAGGCGTCGCACATCGGGGCGGAGAAAAACCACTTGTGGCCCACCAGTGTGTAGCGCTGGCCCCAGTCGTCTTGCCCGTCCGGGAAGGCCTGGGTGGTGTTGGCCCGCACGTCGGAGCCGCCTTGCTTCTCCGTCATGCCCATGCCCATGGTCAGACCGGTTTTCTGGCTGAACAGTTTGAATGCGGGGTCGTAGGCCCGCGCTGTCAGCCCTGGCGCCCAGTCCTTGAAGATGGCGGCGTTGCCCGGCAGCGCGGCCATGACGGCGTAGGTCATGGAGATGGGGCACAGGATGGACGGCTCAGCCTCGGTGAACAGCATGAAAGCCGCAGCACGACGGGTGTGGCCGTGGGCTTCTTCGGCCCACGGACTGCCGTGCAGGCCGGCGTGCGCGGCGGCGCTCATCAGTGCGTGGTAGCTGGGGTGGAACTCCACCTGGTCCACGCGGCGGCCTGTGCGGTCGTGGCTGTGCAGCGCAGGCGTGTGCACATTGGCGAGGCGCGCGTGGGTTTGCATACCGGCGCTGCCCATCTGTGCGCCCAGCGCACTCAGGCTGGCGGTGTCCAGCGTGGGGGCGTTGAACTTCAGCGCGCTTTGCAGGGCCTGGTTGCGGGCAAACAGGTTGGTGCCCACCAAGGGCTCGGCCTGGTTGAACACCGTGTGGGTGGCGGGGTACTGGAGTTCGTGGACGGTCATGCGGCCTCCGGAATCACAAGGGTTGGCGGTCCGTTAAACCAGCTTGACCAGCTGCTTGCCAAAGTTTTTGCCCTTGAGCAGCCCCAAAAATGCTTCAGGCGCGGCCGACAAGCCTTGGGCAATGCTCTCGCGGGGCTTGAGCTTGCCGGTGGCCACCAAGCCCCCCAGTTCTTTGAGCGCTTCGGGCCAGACTTCCATGTGTTCGCTGACGATAAAGCCCTCCACCTTCAGGCGCTGCGTCAGGATGAGCGCGGGGTGAGCCAGTGGCAGCGGCTGGCCGTCATAGCCGGCGATCATGCCGCACACGGCAATGCGGCCAAAGGCGTTCATGCGCGGCAGCACGGCGTCCAGCACCATGCCGCCCACGTTTTCAAAATAACCGTCAATGCCGCCCGGGCACGCGTCTTTCAGGGCCTGGGACAGCGAGGCCGCGTCCTTGTGCAGCTTGTAGTCGATGCAGGCGTCAAAACCCAGCTCGTCCACCGCGTATTGGCATTTGTCGGGGCCGCCGGCAATGCCGACCGTGCGGCAGCCGCGTGCCTTGGACAGCGCGGCAAACGCGCTGCCCACCGCACCCGTGGCGGCGCTGACGACCATGGTCTGCCCGACCTGCGGCGCAATGATCTTCACCAGGCCGTACCAGGCGGTGACACCGGGCATGCCTACCGCACCCAGGTAGTGGCTCAGTGGCACATGGGTGGTGTCTACCTTGCGCAGGGCGCCGGGCTGGCCCGCATCCACCACGCTGTATTCCTGCCAGCCGCCCATGCCGACGACCTTGTCGCCCACCTGGAACTTGGGGCTGAGCGATTCGACCACCTCACCCACCGTGCCGCCACCCATGGTTTGGCCCAGTGGTTGTGGTTGTGCATAGCTCTTGGCATCGTTCATGCGGCCGCGCATGTAGGGGTCCAGGCTCAGGTAATGGTGGCGTACCAGTACCTGGCCGTCTTGTAACGCCGGGGTTTCGCTGGTCACCAGCGCGAAGTTGCTGGCTACGGCCTCGCCCACAGGGCGGTTGGCAAGGTGAATTTGGCGATTGCTGGGCATGGTGGTCTCCTGGAATGCTATGGTTTTGCTAGCTGCTCGCGCAGGTATTACGGGGGCTGGAGGCCTGTTTGGCTTGCAGCTAGTCCGTGGAAATGCCACCGGCGCCATTGGCCGGGGTGTTCAGCGCATTCACGCTGCGCGCACCCGTGGCCAGGCGCTTCACGTACTTGAAGGTGCCCGTGGCATGGGCGCAGGGCTTGCCCGCCGCGTCATACACGGTGGCCTGGGTAAAGGCCATGGTGGCGGTGCGGTGCATCAGTTCGCCCTTGGCCACCAGCGGCCCGTCGGCACTGGGCACGGCGGGTTGCATAAAGCTGGTTTTCATCTCGATGGTGACCACGCCCATCTCGGGCGAGACACTGCGCGCTGCCGTGGCCATGGTCACATCCAGCAGCGTCATCAGCGCGCCGCCGTGGGTCACGTTGAAGGAATTCAGGTGCTCGGCCTGGGGCGCGTACCGAATCTCGGAGCGGCCATCGGCAAACAGCGTCAGATCAAACCCCAGGTGGGTGACAAAGGGAATCTCGACACCAAAGCCCACGGCCTGCTCCCACATGGTCAGCCGCCTGTGACGACGGACACGCCGCCGTCCACCGCCAGCCACTGGCCGGTAATGTGCTTGCCCGCGTCGGACGCGTACAGCAGCGTCAGGCCTTTCAGGTCTTCGTCATCGCCAATGCGCTTGAGCGGCGCGTGAGCGGCCATTTTGTCTTCGCCCAAGGTTTCGATCAGGACGGCGGCCATCTTGGTCTTGAAGAAGCCGGGGCAAATGGCGTTCACGTTGATGCCGTAGGCGCCCCACTCTGCCGCCAGCGCGCGCGTGAAGTTGATGACGGCGCCCTTGGAGGTGTTGTAGGCAATGGTCTTCATAGCCGTAGGGTTGCCGCCTAGGCCGGCGATGGACGCGACGTTGATGATGCGGCCAGTCTTGCGCGCAATCATGCTTTTTTTGGCAATGGCCTGGCTCAGCAAAAAATAGCCGCGCACGTTCAGGTTCATCACCTTGTCCCAGGCTTCTACCGGGTGGTCCTCGGCAGGTGCGCCCCAGGAGGCGCCGGCGTTGTTGATCAGAATGTCCACATCGCCCATGCGTTGCAAGGTTTCGTCCGCCAGGCGGTGGATTTCGCTTTCCTTGGCGCAGTCCGCGGCAATCCAGCGTGCGTCAATGCCGGCAGCCTGCAGTTCGGCGGCAGCTTCTTCCAGGTCGGCGGCCTTGCGCGAGCTGAGCATGATCTTGGCACCGGCCTCGCCCAGCGCGTGGGCCATTTGCAGACCCAGGCCGCGCGAGCCGCCGGTGATCAGGGCGGTCTTGCCGGTCAGGTCAAAAAGTTGTTGGACGGTGCGTGTCATGCTTGTCTGCCTTGTTCAAATGGTTGGTAAAAATCGGGGCCCCAACACGAGGGTGGAGCCCATGCCGAAGATTGTGCGTTTGCCGCGGAGAAACGCATGTCCCCCGCGAGATATGTGGGCCGCCTAGTCTTCTTCGCGCAGGCGCGAACGCAGGTAGATCAGCGCCACGCCCGCCACCACGGCCAAGCCGCCCAACTGGTAGAACAGGCTTGCATCTTGCGCTTCTTGCTGGTCGATGAAAACCCCCAGCACGATCGCCAACAACCCACCGTAGATCAGCACCCAGATCGCGCGCTCGATGCGCAGCAGCTTGGTGTTGGTGGTGCCGTTGTACTTTTTGAAAAAGGCCATCAGAAAGCTCCTTCGGGGAATGATGCACAGGTTAGATCCCGCGATTGCACCACACCCAGCCAGGCACTGATTTTTGGCAACTCGTAATGGAAGAAGAAACGCGCGCAGCCCACCCTGCCCTGCGTGCTGAGTTCTGCCTGCTGCGGGTCGCTGTCCAGCGCGCAGGCGGCCACGTCCAGCCAGATCCAGGCCAGCACCGTGTGGCCAAAGGCCTGCATATAAGGCACGGCATTGGCCAGCGCCTCGGTCGGCACGCCGGTGGACCACGCTTGTTGTGTCGCCGTGCTGACGTCCTGCAGCGCGCGGCCCAGCGCCTTGGCGTGCGGCGCCAGCGCCGGAACGCCGCTGGTGCGGTGGATGGTGGCTTGCATGCGGTGGGCCAGCAGCTGCAGGCCCTTGCCCTCCTCCATCAGCACCTTGCGGCCCAGCAAGTCCATGCCTTGGATGCCGTGCGTGCCTTCGTGGATCATGTTCAGGCGGTTGTCCCGCCAGTATTGCTCCACCGGAAAGTCGCGCGTGTAGCCGTAGCCACCATGCACCTGGATGGCCAGGCTGTTGGCCTCCAGGCACCATTCGCTGGGCCAGCTCTTGACAATGGGGGTCAGCACCTCCAGCAGCAGTCGCGCCTCTTCGGCCTGCGGACCACCCGCGGTGTGGTGTTCGTCCACCAGCCTAGCGCAGTACAGCGCCAGCGCCAGCGCGCCTTCGGCGTAAGACTTTTGCGCCAGCAGCATGCGCTTCACATCGGCGTGTTCAATGATGCGGCTTTGCGGTGCGGCGGCATCCTTGCCGGCACCGGTGATCGGACGGCCCTGGGGGCGGTTTTTGGCGTAGTCCAGCGAGGCGTAGTAGCCCGCCATGCCCAACATGGTGGCCGCGATTCCCACGCTGATACGTGCCTCGTTCATCATGTGGAACATGCAGGCCAGGCCTTTGCCCGGCTTGCCGACGAGGTAGCCCACGGCACCGGCTTGACCGTCCACCGGGAACTTGCCTTCGCCAAAGTTCAGCAGCGTGTTGGTGGTGCCGCGCCAACCCAGCTTGTGGTTCAGGCCGGCCAGCGCCACGTCGTTGCGCACGCCCGTCAGCTCGCCCTGCGTGTTCACCATCTTCTTGGGCACGATGAACAGCGAAATGCCGCGCGTGCCCGGCACCAGCTTGCCGTTTTCATCGGGAATCTTGGCCAGCACGAGGTGGATGATGTTCTCGTTGATCTCGTGCTCGCCCGAAGAGATCCACATCTTGTTGCCTTTGAGGCGATAGCGCGGTCCCAGCGGGTCGCTCCCAAAATCTGCGCCATCGGGCACAGCGCGCGTAACCACGTCGCTCAGGGACGAACCGGCTTGTGGCTCGGACAGGCACATCGTGCCCGACCAGCGTCCGGAAAACTCGTTCTTGGCAAACACTTCCTTTTGCATGTCCGTGCCATGCACCATCAGCAAATTCGCATTGCCCGTGGTCAGCATGCCGGTGCCAATGCCTATCGACGCACAAGCAAAGAATGCATTGGCCGCAGCCTCCACGCTGTAGGGCAGCTGCATGCCACCCATCTCGTAGTCCTGCGCGGCCGACAACATACCGGACTCCGCGTAGGCTTTCTGCGCTTCGTGCGTGGCCTGCGGCAACACCACCCGCAAGCTGCCATCCGGCTCGGTTACCGTGCGCGGCTCTTCCACATCGGCCAGGCGGTTAAACGGCGCGTACTTCTCGCGCGCAATGCGCTCACAGGTGTCAAGCACCGCATCAAAGGTTTCGCGGTTGTGGTCCACAAAGCGCTCGCGCGCGGTGAGCGCCGTGGTGTCGAGCCAGTCGTTGAGCAGGAAGTCGAGGGTGGTGCGTAGAGTCATGGGTGCATTTTCCTGCAATGCTGTGCCTTGCACAGCGGTGTGTGTCCGCTTGGTGACGGGGCGCTGTTACGATGGGTTGAACGAAGCCACCGCAAGGTTGTTGCCTCGGCATTGAGTCTGTGCTGAATACACGTATATGCCAACCATACTGCGCGCCGTTCGCGGCGATATAACAAAGCTCCAGGTAGACGCCATCGTCAACGCAGCAAACTCATCCTTGCTCGGTGGCGGCGGAGTGGATGGTGCGATCCACCGGGCTGCAGGCCCAGATCTGGTCCACGAATGTCGCTTGCTTGGTGGTTGCAAGACCGGTGAGGCAAAGATCACCAAGGGCTATCGATTGCCCGCAAAATTTATCGTCCACACGGTAGGCCCGGTGTGGCGCGGTGGCGAGAATGCCGAGGCAGAGCTTCTCCGCAGAGGATCATGCAACCTATGAACGTGTTCTAGAGGGCACCGGGATTTGAGCGTGACTGAACGCGCGTATCGCGTGGTTTGTGGCTGCGACACCGAGAGTTCGGCTATAAATCACCACCATGTACTACGCCATCGTTGCCCTGTTGATGTTCCTGCTGCCGGCGCTGTCGGTGGCCATTGAAATTGCCCAGTCCTCACCGCTGCCACTGGTACTGTTGATCGGCAAGTGGTATGTCCTCTGGGCGGTGGGCGCCCGCTTGGGATTGGCCGGGCTTCGGCAAATCATCCAGCCGCGCTATACCGCAGAGGTCATTCTTGGTCTCAAGAGTGAGGAGTCCTTGCTGCTGGTGCGGGAACTTGGGTTTTCCAATGTGGCGCTGGGTCTGGCCGGGCTGATCAGTCTGTGGAAGCCGGAATGGCGAGGCGCAGTTGCCCTGACTGCCGGCATCTTCTATGCGTTGGCGGGTATCAACCACGCACGGCAAGCGCACCGCAATCGCCTGGAAAACGTGGCTATGGTTTCAGACCTCATCGCTGGGCTGGTGTTGCTTGGCTTTTGTGTGCAGACATTCTTGGGTTGAGTAGCCCGGACCAACAAAAAAGGCCACCTGAATGGTGGCCTTTTCTTATTGGGGAAACATTTGAAGTCTCAGCGCCTTACAGCACTTCAAACACCCCAGCCGCACCCATACCACCGCCAATACACATCGTCACGCAGACGCGCTTGGCACCGCGGCGTTTGCCTTCGATGAGGGCGTGGCCAGTCAGGCGCTGGCCGGACACACCGTAGGGGTGGCCCACGGCGATGGCGCCGCCGTTGACGTTGAGCTTGTCGGCAGGGATGCCCAGCTTGTCGCGGCAGTAGATCACCTGCACGGCAAAGGCTTCGTTCAGCTCCCACAGGTCGATGTCGTTGATGCCCAGACCCAGGCGCTTGAGCACCTTGGGGATGGCGTACACGGGGCCAATGCCCATCTCATCCGGTTCACAACCCGCCACGGCAAAGCCCAGGAAGCGGCCCAGGGGTTTCAGGCCCTTTTGCTCAGCCAGCTTTTCATGCATCACGACCACGGCGCCACCGCCGTCGGAGAATTGGCTGGCATTGCCGGCAGTGACCAAGCCGCCAGGCACAGCAGAGCGCAGGCCCTTGATGCCGTCGTACGTGGTGCCGGCGCGGATGCCTTCGTCATCGCTGACGGTGACTTGTTTGGTCATCAGGCCCATGACTTTATCGGCCACGCCCATGGTGACGGTGATGGGGGCGATTTCGGCTTTGAACAGGCCGGCTTCCAGCGCAGCACTGGCCTTTTGCTGGCTGGCGGCGCCGTATTCGTCCATGGCCTCGCGGCTGATGTTGTAGCGCTTGGCCACGTTCTCGGCGGTCTGGAGCATGTTCCAGTAGATCTCTGGCTTGTTCTTTACCAGCCAGGGGTCGGTCATCATGTGGGTGTTCATTTCTTGCTGTACGCAAGAAATGGCTTCCACGCCGCCGGCCACATAGATATCGCCTTCGTTGGCGATGATGCGTTGGGCGGCGGTCGCAATGGTTTGCAGGCCGGACGAGCAAAAGCGGTTGATGGTCATGCCCGATACGGTGACGGGGCAACCGGCGCGCAGGGCAATCTGGCGTGCGATGTTGGCGCCGGTAGCGCCCTCAGGCGTGGCGCAGCCCATGATGACGTCGTCCACCTCACCGGCTTCAATGCCTGCGCGGGAAATAGCGTGCTCCACGGCGTGGCCGCCCAGGGTGGCGCCGTGGGTCATGTTGAAGGAACCCTTCCAGCTCTTGGCCAGAGGGGTGCGTGCGGTGGAAACGATTACTGCTGAAGTCATGGTGAATTCCTCGAATTAGTTGAAAGTCTTGCCTTCAGCAGCCAGCTTGGCCAGCAGCGGCGCGGGCTGCCAGAACTTGGCGTCGTCCAGCGGGTTTTGGGCAAAGCGGTTCATGGCCTGCACCACGTTGAACAAGCCCACCTGGTCGGCGTAGTTCATCGGGCCGCCGCGGTGTGCGGGGAAGCCATAGCCAAAGATGTAGACGATATCGATGTCGCTGGCCTTGTTGGCAATGCCCTCTTCCAGAATGTGGGCGGCCTCGTTCACCAGACTGAACACCAGGCGTTGCACAATTTCTTCGTCCGAAATCTTGCGCGGGGTAATGCCCAGCGCCTTGCGGTGCTCTTCGATCATGGTCACCACTTCGGCATTCGGGATGGCATCGCGCTTGCCCTCGACATAGTCGTACCAGCCCTTGCCCACTTTCTGGCCAAAGCGGCCCTTCTCGCACAGCAGGTCAGCCGTCTTGCTGTACTTCATGTCAGGCTTTTCCGAGTAGCGGCGCTTGCGGATGGCCCAGCCAATGTCGTTGCCAGCCAGGTCGCCCATGCGGAACGGGCCCATGGCCATACCGAATTTCTCCATGGCCTTGTCCACCTGCGCGGGGGTGCAGCCTTCGTCCAGCAGGAAACCGCCCTGGCGGCCGTACTGCTCGATCATGCGGTTGCCGATAAAGCCATCGCACACGCCGGACACTACCGCGGTCTTCTTGATCTTCTTGGCGACCGTCATCACGGTGGCCATCACATCCTTGGCGGTCTTGGCACCGCGCACCACTTCCAGCAGCTTCATCACGTTGGCGGGACTGAAGAAGTGCAGACCCACCACGTCTTCGGGGCGCTTGGTGAACGACGCAATTTTGTCCACGTCCAGCGTGGAGGTGTTGGAGGCCAGGATGGCGCCGGGCTTCATCACGCGGTCCAGTTCCTTGAACACGGCTTCCTTGACACCGATTTCTTCAAACACAGCTTCGATGACCAGATCGGCATCCTTCAGGTCGTCATAGCTCAGCGTGGTGGTCAGCAGGCTCATGCGCTGCTCGTACTTGTCTTGCTTGAGTTTTTTCTTGGCCACTTGGGCTTCGTAGTTCTTGCGGATGGTAGCAATGCCACGGTCCAGTGCTTCCTGCTTCATTTCGAGCATCTTGACGGGAATGCCGGCGTTCAGGAAGTTCATGGCAATGCCGCCACCCATGGTGCCGGCACCAATGACTGCTATGGAGTTGATAGCGCGCTGTGCAGTGTCCGCGGGGACATCAGGGATTTTGGATGCCGCACGCTCAGCCAGGAACAGGTGGCGCAGGGATTTGCTTTCGGCCGTCCACATGAGGTTGATGAAGATCTCGCGTTCGACCGCCATGCCTTCGTCAAACTTCTTCTTAGTGGCGGCTTCCACGGCGTCCACGCACTTGGCAGGCGCCGGGAAGTTTTTGGACATGCCCTTGACCATGTTGCGGGCAAACTGGAAGTAGGCATCGCCCTGGGGATGCTTGCATTTGAGGTCACGCACCAGCGGCAAGGGGCGCACATCGGCTACTGAACGGGCATACGCGAGCGCCTCTTCTGCCAGCGATTCTGCAGAGGCAGCCATCTTGTCGAACAGTTTTTGGCCGGGCAGCATGGCCAGCATTTCGCTCTTGATAGGCTCACCGCTAACGATCATGTTCAGCGCTGGTTCCACACCCAGCACGCGGGGCAGGCGTTGGGTGCCACCGGCGCCGGGCAACAAGCCCAGCTTCACCTCGGGCAAGGCCACGCTGGTGCCGGGGGCGGCAATGCGGTAGTGGCAGCCCAAGGCCAGCTCCAAACCTCCGCCCATGGCCACGGTATGGATGGCGGCGATGACGGGTTTGGCAGAGGCTTCCAGAACACCGATCACGCTGATCAGGTTGGGCTCTTGCAAGGCGGTGGGTTTGCCGAATTCGTTGATGTCCGCGCCGCCCGAGAAGGCTTTGCCGGCGCCTGTGATCACGATGGCTTTGACCGCTGCGTTAGCGTTGGCCTGGGCCATGCCGTCGGCAATGCCTTGGCGGGTAGACAGACCCAGCCCGTTGACGGGAGGATTGTTCAGCGTGATGACGGCGATATCGCCATGGACTTGGTACTGGGCGGTCATGCTTTCATTCCTTGAAAAAGGTGGAACCAGGGAAAATAGAACGATCGTTCTTTTTTATGATTGTAGAAGGTTTGAGCCGGTTGCCAACCGGCTTTGTCACAGGTGGGACAAAAGGAGTGGCCGGAAGATCAGACTTCCAGCCATTCCTTGCGGGTGTAGCTGTCTTCGCGCAGGGCCTGGGGCGTGCCCTCAAACACGATGCTGCCGTGGCCCATGACCAGGCAGCGGTCGGAAATGGCCATGGCAATCGTGAGTTTCTGCTCAATCAGCAGCACCGACACGCCGCGCTCCCGCAGGGTGGTGAGGTACTGGGCGACCAGCTCGACGATCTTGGGCGCCAGGCCTTCTGTGGGCTCATCAATGATGATGAGGTCCGGGTCGCCCATCAGCGTGCGACACAGCGTCAGCATTTGCTGTTCACCGCCAGACAGCACGCCGGCTTCCGTGTGCTCGCGCTCCTTCAGCCGCGGGAACATGGTGTACATGTCTTCAAAGGTCCAGCGGGCCTTCTTCTTGCCACTCTTCTGGCCCAGCAGCAGGTTTTGGTACACGGTCAGCTTGGGGAAGATGTCGCGGTTTTCTGGCACATAGCCAATGCCCAGGTGGGCAATCTCATAGGCCTTGCGGCCCAGTGCTTCCTTGCCTTTCCAGAGCACGGAGCCCTGGCAGTCCACCAGGCCCATGATGGCCTTCGCCGTGGTGGAGCGGCCGGAGCCGTTGCGTCCCAACAGCGCCACGATTTCACCGGCATTGACGGTCATGTCCACGCCATGCAGCACATGGCTTTTGCCGTAGTAGGCGTGCAGATTGGAGATCTGGAGCATGTCAGTGTCCTCCCGCCTGTGCATCGGCCACTGAAGAGCCTAGATAGGCCTCTTGTACCCGGGCATTGGCCCGCACGGCGTCGGGCGTGTCGAAGGCAATCACCTCGCCATACACCACCACCGCAATCTTGTCGGCCAGGCCAAACACCACACCCATGTCATGCTCCACGGTCAGCAGGGTCTTGCCCTCGGTGACCTTTTTGATCAACGCAATGAAGCGCGAGGTTTCACTCTTGCTCATACCGGCAGTGGGTTCGTCCAGCAAGATTACGCTAGCGCCGCCGCCAATGGTGATGCCGATCTCCAGGGCGCGCTGCTCGGCGTAGGTCAGGTTGACGGCGAGCACATCACGCTTTTTGCCCAGGTTGATCATCTCCATCAGCTCTTCGGCCTTGTCGTTGGCATCGGTCAGGCCCGACAGGAACTTCAGGAAGGTGTACTTGTAGCCCAGGCTCCACAGCACGCTGCAGCGCAGGTTCTCGAACACGCTGAGATTGGGGAATATGTTGGTGATCTGGAAACTGCGGGACAGCCCCATGCGGTTGATCTCAAACGGTTTCTTGCCGTTGATGCGGTGGCCATGCAGCAATACGTCGCCGCTGCTGGGCTCAAAGCGCCCGCTAATGAGGTTGAACAACGTGGACTTGCCGGCGCCGTTGGGGCCAATGATGGCCACGCGTTCTCCGGCTTGCACCGCAATATTGACGCCACGGATGATCTCGGTTTTGCCGAATGCCTTGCGGACATCGCGCAACTCCAGTGCTGGCGTGGCGGTTGGGGGTGTGGCCAGACTCATAGGGCCTCCCTTCTCTTGATTTCTTTTTGTATGTCTTCCTGGATGTGTCCCCACTCCCGCACAAATTGCCGGCGGCACAGCTCAAAGAGTCCCGCTCCGGTCAAGGCCACAAACCCGGCGCCAAACCAGCTGTTGAGGTTGTTGGCGTTCAGGGTAGTGCCCAAAAAGTGCAATTCGGAGCCCATGGCGCCGTTGAGCTGCAGGTGGTAGATCATTTCCACCAGCGTAGCCACGCCAGCCAGGCCCACCAGCGCCGTGCCCGCCAGGCCGAAGTAGCCCACCCATAACCGGCGCAGCTTGCCAAAGGCGGCAACGCGCAGGTTCATCATGAGCAGGCTGGCCATGCCGCCGGGGGCGTACATCACCATGAACAGGAAGATGAGCCCGAGGTAGAGCAGCCAGGCCTTGGTGAACTCGCTGAACAAAACAAAGGCCAGCACCATGAGGATGGCGCCAATGATGGGACCGAAGAAGAAGGTGGCGCCGCCCAAAAAGGTGAACAGCAGGTAGGCGCCAGAGCGCGCGGCCCCGACCACTTCGGCATTCACGATTTCAAAGTTCAGCGCGCCCAGGCCGCCCGCAATACCCGCGAAGAAACCGGCAATGATGAAGGCCGTGTAGCGCACGCGCTGGGTGTTGTAGCCCACAAACTCCACGCGCTCGGGGTTGTCGCGCACGGCATTGAGCATGCGGCCCAGGGGCGTTTGGGTAAACGCAAACATCAGCACGACCGAGACAAAGGTGTAAACCGCGATCAGGTAATAGACCTGGATGGCCGGCCCATAGGTAATACCCATGAAGGCCTTGCCCACCACGCGATTGCCGGAGACACCGCCCTCCCCGCCAAAGAACTCGGGGACCATCAGCGACATGGCAAACACCAGTTCGCTAAGGCCCAGCGTGATCATGGCAAAGGTGTTGCCGGCCTTTCGGGTGGTCACGTAGCCGAACAAGGCCGCAAAGGCCATGCCGCCCAGTCCGCCGACCAGGGGGATCAGTGAAACAGGCAGCGGCAATGCGCCGGCGGAGACGCTGTTGAGGGCGTGAATGGAGACAAAGGCGCCCAAGCCACTGTACACCGCATGCCCGAAGCTCAGCATGCCGCCCTGCCCCAGCAGCATGTTGAAGGAGAGGCATGCAATGATGGCAATGCCCATCTGCGACAGCATGGTGATGGACAGGCCGCTGGTAAACACGAGCGGAGCCATCACCATGACCAGCGCAAACAGCCCCCAGATGAGGATGCGCCCAATGTTGAGAGGTTTGAAGGCGTAATAACGATTGGTAGCTTGCATAGTCAATCAGCCTTCCCGATTACCCAGAAGACCCTTGGGCCGGAAAATCAGGATCAGCACCAGAAACAGGTACGGAAGAATGGGAGCGACTTGCGAGATGGTCAGGTGCATCAGCGTGTTGCCGCGCACGCCATCGCTGAAGTGCAGGCCGGTAAGCTCCAGCACGCTGGCAACCGAGTAGTCAAACGCCACGGCAAAGGTCTGGATGACACCTATGAGCAAGGACGCCAGAAAGGCGCCCGAGAGGGAGCCCAGACCTCCTACCACGACCACCACAAAAATGATGGACCCCACCGTTGCCGCCATGGCGGGCTCGGTCAGGTAGGTGCTGCCACCGATGACGCCGGCCAGGCCCGCCAGTGCGGCGCCAAAGCCAAAGACCATCATGAAGACACGCGGTACGTTGTGGCCGAGGGACTCCACGGCCTCGGGATGCGTCAGCGACGCCTGAATCACCAGTCCGACGCGGGTGCGGGTGAGCAGCAGCCAGACCGACCCCAACATGATCAGCGCCACCAACATCATGAAAGCGCGGGTGGCCGGGAAGGGAGAGCAGACCACGCGCACCGCAGCGTCCGCCGCACTGCACATCTCGGCGGGCGCCGCACCCCAGAGAATTTGCAGACCATTGATCGAATGGTTGATCAGGGTAAAGGCAGGGCCCTGCAGTACGTCCGGTGGACGGAACTCCAGCGCGATGCGCCCCCAGACCAGCTGCACCAGTTCCAGAATCACGTAGGAGAGGCCAAAGGTGATCAGCAGTTCGGCCACATGCCCGAACTTGTGCACCTTGCGCAGGCACAGCCGCTCAAACAGTGCGCCCATGGCCCCCACCACGATGGGCGCGAGGATGAGTGCGGGCCAGAAGCCCACGACGCGGGACAGCGAGTAGCCCACGTAGGCGCCCAGCATGTAAAAGCTGGCGTGGGCAAAATTCAAAACGCCCATCATGCTGAAAATCAGCGTGAGCCCCGAACTCAACATGAACAACAGCAAGCCGTAGCTCAAGCCGTTGAGCATAGAGATGATGAAAAACTCCATTCCGACTGACCTTCCCTAGTGCGGTAAATCTCGCAGCAATTAAAAGAGCCCGCAACGGGTTACCCGAAGGGGCTCTTGGGTTTTGAAACTTCAGGTTAGCCTGGACGCTTCATCTGGCAGCTGGTGGGGGTGCTGGACACATAGTTCGGGTACTCCTTCACGGGTACCAGTGTCATGCCGGTGTTTTCAGGGCTGTAGGGGTACTTCTTGTCCGCTTTTTGCCAGACCGTGATGTACAGCGGTTGCTGCAACTGGTGATCGGTCTTGCGCATCTCCACTTCGCCGTTGAAGCTCTTGACTTTGAGCCCCTCCAGTGCAGCGGCGACCTTGACCGGGTCGGTCGACTTGGCCTGCGCCATGGCTGCGCCCAGCATTTCATAGATGCGCACGATGGAGCCGGTGTAGAAGTCGTCGTCGTACTTGGTCTTGAACTCTGTCATCCACTTGTCCATGGGCGCGCCCATGTTGTAGTGGGAATAAGCGACTTGGTACACACGGCCTGCGCCGCCCGTACCCAAGGCGGTGGGTGTTCCAGTCACCCCAGCGTAGTAGGTGTAGAACTTGCCGGTATAGCCACCTTCGTTGGCCGCCTTGATGAGCAGGGACAGGTCAGAACCCCAATTGCCGGTCACCACCGTGTCGGCGCCGGAGGCCTTGATCTTGGCGATGTAGGGGGCAAAGTCGCGCACTTGGGCGATGGGGTGGAGGTCTTCGCCCACGATCTGGATATCGGGCCGCTTGCGGGCCAGGGTTTCCTTGGTGTACTTGGCAACCTGGATGCCGTGCGAGTAGTTCTGGCCCAAGATGTAGACCTTCTTGATGTCCTTCTGGCTTTCCATGAAGCTGGACATGGCTTCCATCTTCATGGAGGTGTCCGCATCAAAACGGAAGTGCCAGTAGCTGCACTTGTTGTTGGTGAGGTCGGGGTCTACGGCGGAGTCGTTCAGGTAAATGACTTCCTTGCCAGGGTTGCGCTCGTTGTACTTGGTCACTGCGTCGGACAGGGCCAACGCCACCGATGATCCGTTGCCCTGGACGATGTAGCGCACACCCTGGTCGATGGCGGCTTTGAGTGCGTTCAGGCTTTCGGTAGGGCTGAGCTTGTTGTCAATGCCGGTGACTTCGAATTTCACACCCGCAGGGTTGCCGGCACCGCTGAATTTTTCAGCGAAAAACTGATAGCTTTTCAACTGGTTCGTTCCGACGGGTCCCATCAAGCCGGTCAAGGCATCAATGCGAACCATTTTGACGACTTCACCCTTCTGGGCCATTGCAGCGCTGGCGCATGCCACCAGGGTGGCGGCAGCGGCGATTTTCAAAGCAAATTTCATCGTTTGTCTCCTGTAATTCTTAAGTTTTGCAGCGTACATTTTTTTGTGCGGCGCAGCGCAAGGGTTTCCACCAACAGCTATCACCCATGCGACTGCGCGCACTGTTTTAGAGCGTAGGCAGGCGGTAATCCTTGAGCATTTCGCGCAACTTGGTCTTCTGCATTTTTCCGGTGCCGCCCAGTGGAATGGCATCTACAAACACCACGTCGTCCGGCACTTGCCACTTGGCAGTTTTGCCGTCGTAGAACGCGATCAGTTCATCGCGCGTGACCTCGGCGCCCGGCTTCTTGACCACCGCGATGATGGGGCGTTCGTCCCACTTTGGATGTTTCATGCCAATGCAGGCTGCCATGGCTACCGCGGGGTGCGCCATGGCGATGTTTTCGACGTCAATGGAACTGATCCACTCACCACCGGACTTGATCACGTCCTTGCTGCGGTCGGTGATCTGCATGTAGCCGTCGGAGTCAATGGTGGCCACGTCGCCGGTGGGGAACCAGCCATCGATCAGTGGCGCGCCGCCCTCGCCTTTGAAGTACTCGCTGATGATCCAGGGGCCCTTGACCAGCAGGTCTCCATAGGCCTTGCCATCCCAGGGCAATTCCTTGCCATCGTCCCCCACAATCTTCATGTCCACACCGTAGATGCCGCGGCCCTGCTTCAGGCGCACTTTCATCTTCTCGGCCGAGTCCATCGTCAGGTGCTTGTTTTTGAGCGTGCAGACGGTGCCCAGTGGCGACATCTCGGTCATGCCCCAGGCATGCAGCACCTCAACTCCATACACATCGTTGAAGGCGGTGATCATGGCGGGGGGGCAGGCCGACCCTCCAATGACCGTGCGCTTCAGGGTGGAGAACTTCAGGTTGCCGGCTTGCATGTGCGCAAGCATCATTTGCCACACTGTGGGCACGCCAGCGGCGAAGCTCACGCGCTCGGATTCGATGAGTTCAAAAATCGACTTGCCATCCATGGCCGGGCCGGGGAACACCAGTTTGGCACCAGTCATCGCGGCCGAATACGGCAGGCCCCAGGCATTGACGTGGAACATGGGTACCACGGGCAGCACCGAGTCACGTGCACTCATGTTCAGCGCGTCGGGCAGCGCGCCCGAGAACGCATGCAGGATGGTGGAGCGGTGGCTGTAGAGCGCGGCCTTGGGGTTGCCCGTGGTGCCGCTGGTGTAGCACATGCTGGATGCCGAGTTTTCGTCAAACTCGGGCCAGGTGTATTGCTCGGGCTGGCCGCCCATCCACGCCTCGTAGCTTTGCAGTCCCGGGATGCCGGTGTCTGCAGGCAGCTTGTCCGCGTCGCAAAGGGCAATGAAATGTTTGATGGTGGTGCAGCGGCTGTGCACGGCCTTGACGATGGGCAGGAAGGTCATGTCAAAGCACAGCACCTGGTCTTCAGCATGGTTGGCAATCCAGACGATCTGGTCCGGGTGCAGGCGCGGGTTCAGGGTATGCAGCACGCGGCCGGAACCGCTCACTCCAAAGTACAGTTCCAGATGGCGATAGCCGTTCCAGGCCAGGGTGGCCACCCGGTCGCTGAAGGCCAGGTCCATTTGGTCCAGCGCGTTGGCGACCTTGCGGGCACGTACCGCGACGTCTTTGTAGGTGTAGCGGTGGATATCGCCTTCGACCCGGCGGGACACGATTTCTCCCTCTCCATGGTGGCGTTCCGCGAAATCGATCAGCGAAGAAATCAGCAGCTGCTGACTTTGCATCAAACCCAACATGTGTCACCTCTTTGTATAAAAACAGTACATCGCGGCATTGCCCCTTGGAAGACCGGTGCTCGTGCGCGCGTGAACGCATGGTAATCCCGCCAAGCCCCCGAAAAATGTCTGCATTAGTCATATGCGGGACAATTCAGTCATGCCTATTTCGTCACATCTGGACGACCCGCTGGATGTGGGTCTGTCCTGGGTCAATCGCTTTGCCACGCTGGGCGATGACTTCTACGCCGCACTGTCCCCCACCCCGCTGCCAGCGCCCTATTGGGTAGGCCGCAGCACCAGCGCCGCGCAGGTCTGGGGTCTGGATTCGCAGTGGCTGCAGTCCGACGACGCGCTACAGGCCTTTACGGGCAACCGGCCGCTGGCGGGCGGCCTGCCGCTGGCCAGCGTTTACAGCGGCCACCAGTTTGGCCAATGGGCGGGCCAACTGGGCGATGGACGTGCCATCCTGCTGGGCGAAACGTCGGGCTGGGAGGTGCAGCTCAAGGGCGCGGGGCTCACCCCGTTTTCCCGTATGGGGGATGGGCGCGCGGTCTTGCGCAGCAGCATCCGGGAATTTCTGGGCAGCGAAGCCATGCACGGCCTGGGCATCCCCACCTCCCGCGCTCTGTGCGTGACAGGCTCGGACGCCCCGGTTCGGCGAGAGGAAGTGGAAACAGCGGCCGTGGTCACGCGGCTGGCACCCAGCTTTATCCGTTTTGGCCATTTCGAGCACTTTTGCCACCATGGGCACCATGACCAGCTCAAGGTACTGGCAGATTTTGTGATTGACCACCATTACCCGGCCTGTCGTGACGATGCCCGTTGGGGCGGCAACCCCTATGTAGCGCTGCTGGCCGCGGTGACTGAACGCACCGCACAGATGGTGGCGCAGTGGCAATCGGTCGGCTTTTGCCACGGCGTGATGAACACCGACAACATGAGCATCTTGGGGCTGACCATCGATTACGGCCCCTTCCAGTTCATGGACGCCTACGATCCGGGCCACATCTGCAACCATTCGGACCACCAGGGGCGCTACGCGTTCTACAAGCAGCCCAACGTCGCGTACTGGAACCTGTTTTGCCTGGGCCAAGCCTTGATGCCGCTGATTGCCGAGCAGGAACAGGCTATTGCAGCGCTGGAGACCTTCAAGGCCATCTATCCGCTGGCATTTGCCCAGCGCATGGCGGCCAAGCTGGGCTTTGCCGAGCTACAGGAAGCGCACCGCCTGCTGATCGAGGGCATCTTGAAGCTGCTGGCGGCCGACAAGGTGGACTTCAGCATCTTCTGGCGCCGTCTAAGCCACTGGGCGCGCGAACAACGCGCCGACGATACATCTGTGCGCGATCTGTTTCTGGACCGCGCCGGTTTCGATTTCTGGTTGCTATCGTATTCGGAGCTGCTTGCGCAGATTCCACGGGGGATAGCGGCCGATTTGATGCTCAAGATCAACCCCAAGTATGTGCTGCGGAACCATTTGGGTGAAGAAGCCATCCAAGCCGCCAAGCGCAAGGATTTCACCGTGGTGGCTGAGTTACTGAAAGTTTTGGAGCGCCCGTTCGACGAACACGAGGAGCATGCGGCCTGGGCCGACTTCCCGCCCGACTGGGCGGGCAGTATCGCCATCAGCTGCAGCTCCTGACCCCCTGCCCTGTTCACCCTTTTTAAGGACACCCCATGACCTATCCCGTAACCAAGACCGATGACGAATGGAAGACCCTGTTGGCCGAGAAAGGCGCCGAGCCCGTGGCCTTCCAGGTCACGCGCCATGCCGCCACCGAGCGCCCCTTCAGCGGCAAGTACGAACGCCAGTGGGCCGACGGCAGCTACCATTGCATCTGCTGCGGTAACACACTGTTCAGCTCGGACACCAAATTCGACGCGCACTGCGGCTGGCCCAGCTTTTCTCTGGCCGTTCCCGGAGCCATTACCGAGATCACCGACCGCAGCCACGGCATGGTGCGCGTGGAAACTGTTTGCAGCCAGTGCGGCGCGCACCTGGGCCATGTATTTGACGACGGTCCCACCGAGACCGGTCTGCGCTACTGCATGAATTCGGCCTCGCTACACTTCACGCCTGCATGAAAACCCTTCTCGACTTCATTCCCATCCTCCTGTTCTTCGCGGCCTACAAGCTGCACGCCTGGTTTGGCGTCGGCAAGGACGAGGCCATTTACTTCGCCACCCCGGTGCTTATGGCTGCCACGGTGGCGCAAATGGCCATCATTTATTGGATCGACCGTAAGCTCACAGCCCTGCAGAAGATCACGCTGGGCATGATTCTGGTCTTTGGCGGCATCACCCTGGCCCTGCATGACAAACGCTTCATCATGTGGAAGCCCACCGTGCTCTACGCAGGCATGGCGATTGCGCTGGCTGTGGCTATATGGGGCATGAAGAACAATTTCCTCAAATCCATGCTGGGCAGCCAGCTGGAGTTGCCGGATGCGGTGTGGCACAAGCTGAACGTGGCTTGGGTCGTGTACACCGCATTCATGGCCATCAGCAACGGATATGTGGCCATGTACTACAGCGAAGACGCCTGGGCCAACTTCAAACTCTGGGGCTATGTCTTCCCGCTGGCCTTTTTGATCGGCCAAGGCCTGTACATCGCGCCGCACCTGAAGAGCGACGAGCCCTCCGAGGACAGTCCCTCTCCATGAGCACCACTTCTTTGGCCTTGACCGCAGCCAACCTGACGCAGCGTCTGCGTGAACGGCTGGCCCCTACCCGTCTGGAAGTCCTGGACGAAAGCTACCAGCACGCGGGCCATGCAGGGGCCAACGACACGGGCCTTGGCACCCATTTCCGGGTGCGCATCGCTTCACAATTGTTTACAGGCAAGAGCCGCGTTGCACGGCATCGCCTTGTGTATGATGCGCTGCAAGATTTCATTGATCAGGGCCTGCATGCCCTGGCCATTGAGGCCGAAGACTCGCCCTCTGGCAGCACTCCCACTTGATAAAAGTATCCCTGAAGGAACCGGTATGAAGAAGCACATTTTGACCGCTCTGGCCGCAGCCACCCTGTTGGCAGCGTCGTCGGTCGCCCTGGCCCAGAACATTGCCATCGTGAATGGCAAGGCCGTTCCCAAGTCGCGTGTGGATGCGCTGGCCGAGCAGGTCAAGCGCTCCGGCCGTCCAGTGACGCCCGACATGGAAGGCCAGCTGAAGGAAGAAATCATCGCCCGCGAAATCTTCGTGCAGGAAGCCCAAGCCCGTGGCCTCGATGCGACTGACGACTACAAGAACCAGTTGGAACTGACCCGCCAGTCCATCCTCATTCGCGAGCTGTTCACTGACTTCCAAAAGAAGAACCCGGTGTCGGACGAAGAGGTCAAGGCCGAGTACGACAAGTTTGCCGCTGCCAATGCGGGCAAGGAATACCGCGCCCGTCATATCCTGGTAGCCAAGGAAGACCAGGCCAAGGCCATCATTGCCCAGTTGAAAAAGGGTGCGAAGTTTGAAGACATCGCCAAGAAGCAGTCCAAGGACCCCGGCTCTGGCGCCAACGGTGGTGACCTGGATTGGGCTGCCCCCAGCAACTACGTGAAAGAGTTCTCCGAAGCGTTGACGGCACTGTCCAAGGGCAAGATCACCGAGACCCCGGTGAAGACGCAGTTCGGTTACCACATCATTCGCCTGGACGACGTGCGCGACGCGCAGTTGCCCAAGTTTGAGGATGTGAAGCCACAGATCGCACAACAACTGGCCCAGCAAAAAATGGGCAAGTTCCAGGAAGACTTGCGCGCCAAGGCCAAAATCGAGTGACGGAATCTTTAGCCTGAATAGGCGGGATTTCTCAGCATAAAACGCGGCTTTGGCCGCGTTTTTTTGTTTTAGGCTACGGCCTATGACCACCAAGCACGACATCAGCCACCCCGCACAACAGCGGCTGGTGCAGCAGCACGTGCCTTTGGTGGGCAAGATTGCCCGCACCATGGCCCATGGCCTGCCAGCCCATGTGCTGACCGATGACCTGGTGCAAGACGGCATTCTGGGCTTGATTGACGCCATCATCCGCACCACGCGTGAGACCTCGGGCGCCGAGTTTGAACATTACCTGGCCCAGCGCGCTCGCGGCGCCATGCTGGACGGCCTGCGCGCCCTGGACCCCGCCACGCGCCAGATGCGCCGGGCCATGCGCCAGGTGGAGGCCACCATTCAGCTGCTGGGTCACCAACTGGGCCGTACACCGCTGGAACGCGAGGTGGCCGAGGCCATGCAAATGTCGCTGGAGGACTACCGGCGACTGCTACAGCAGGCCCATGGCTACCACTTGGTGTCGTTGGATGATCTGGAGGCGAATTCCGACTTGCACAGCTATTTGGAGCAATGTGCGGGCAACGACACCGACCCGCTGGCATTGCTGGAACGCGCAGCCTTTCGCAAGGCCCTGGCCCGCAGCCTGCTGACGCTTAGTACCCAAGCGCAGGAGCTGTTGAACCTGTACTACGTGGACGAGCACAAGATGCGCGAAATTGGCGATCAGATGGGCCTGAGCGAAGCCCGCGTTTCCCAGCTCCACGCCAGCGCCATCGCCGGCCTGCGTGCCCACATGCTGGACGCCGAGCAGTCCCAGCGGCTACTGCGGCCCCGTCGCGCGCAGCGCGACTGAATTCGCCTGCCACACGCCACGTGTGGTCCCCTGGGTGCTTGCTAACATCGGCGATTGCCTTTTTCCGAGTTACGGTCTTTATGCACATGCGTCGCCCTTTTTTCTTGGCAGTTCTTGCTACAGCCTTGGCGCTTGCACTTCTGCTGGTCCAGCACTGGGGAATGATGCTCTCCAATTCGGACGACCCCTGGATCACGCGCTCCTCGCTGGAACAGGTGTTTGAAACTGCGTCAGCGCAGGGACGGTTTTGGCTGATTCCCATTAACCTCATGGCGGGCCTGCCGTACAAGCTGGGCAGCTGGGGCGCTGCCAACGCCCTCAAGATGTTGGTCAACGGCCTGGTGCTAATCACCTTTGTTGTCTTCTGTATGCGTCTGACCAACCGATGGGTGGGGCTGCTCATGGGCCTGGTGTGGTTGGCGCTGATCGATGTCAGCCCAGGCTACTACAGCCCTTTCCACGGCTTCCTGATGATGTTCAACCTGCAGTTTGCCGTGCTGTTTGCCAGTTTTGCGCTGTATCTGGGCCAGCTCGACAGCCCGGACAAAACCGGTCCCATCGTTGCGCCCTTCCTGCTCTACGCCTTTGCCATGCTGGCTTACGAGCCCATGTTTTTCTACTCTGCCGCGTATCCAGCCCTGTTCCTCTACCGACATCTGCAGCGGCAGGCGGCGCCTCAGTCACTGGCCCATTGGGCGCAGCTGATTCGACAATTCACCGTTCGCAACTACCCGCTGGCCTTGGTGTTGTTGGCCTATGTGCTCTGCTATTTCGGGTACCGGCATTTCCAGCCCACCGCGGGCCGCGGTTTGGACAGCGGTGGCAGTCTGTGGGACATCGCCATCACGGTGTACAAGTTTTCCATCAATGGCTTCCACATCCAGTTCAAACCGCTGAACAACTACCTGCCCACGTTGTCCGAGCCGCACAACCTGGCGCTTGCGCTGGCATATGGGATCAGCATCGCCTTCGCCATGCTCCTGGTCTTGCCACGTGTGCAGGGTGAGGCGTATCCGCAGCGGCTCTATAGCAAGACGTCGATCACCGTGCTGCTGTTCTTTGTGTTCTGCCCCAATGTTTTGCTTGGCATGGTGGCCGCCTACCGCCAGTGGGCTGCGGAAGATCCTCACTACGTCGGCAATTACCTGAGCTCCTTCGCTCTGGCCATGGTGGTGACGCTCATGGTGCTGACGCAGGTGGGAGGCCTGCGCGCAAAACGCGAAAAGGTCCTGTTTGCCGCGGTGCTATTTCTGTTTTTCAGCTCTGCCTGCGACAACTATGTGCGGTGGAGCAACCTCGCGGAGATCAACCGCCGGGACAGCCAGCTCTGGTTCCAGGCCATCGCTCACCTGCAGGAGCGTGCCTACCCTGCCGATTCCACAACCAGCATATGCGCGAAGAATTCGCCGGAAAAGGTCTCTGGTGATGACCGCTACTGGTCCAGCTACCTGAGCGAGGTGCTACGCAGTCGCATCAGCTATACGTCCAAATCGCTGGGCGCAGCGCAGTGCGACGTGAACATGGATTTCAACACCTGGCGCTTTGCCAGCGCTGCACGCAAGCCCTGAACTTACTTCTGGGCACTCAGCATGGTGAGCCGGTCGCGGTAGCGTTTGATCACAGCCGCGTCGGCGTTGTGCATTTCCAGCAGACCAATGGCCAGCCGCATCTCACGGATGGCGAAGTCATACCGCTTTTCGCTTTCCCAGACTTCACTGGCCATGTACAGACCCTCAGGGTTTTGTACAAAAGACAGGATGAAGATGCGGTTGATCGCCGTGTCAAACCGCGTGAGACCGTCCGTATTCGGCGTTAAATAGGAAATCACCGCCGCTATGGCCACGGCAACCACCACCACCTTGGTGACAAAACTGGTACCGGTATTTTCTTGTGCACTCACGGGGAATATCCTTTTTTAAAGTGGGTCGTGTGTAGATAGGCGCGACGCAGGCTTAGCGTAGGTCCAGAAATGGTGGGCCAGAAAATTGTAGGGCGGCATCACCAGCACCACGGCTGCAATGCTGTACTGGTAGGAGAACCCCAGCCATTGCACCAGATGGCCAACGCCAGCAGACAATCCCAGGCCCCCCAAAGCCACTACGATGAATTTGGCAAGCACGCGCTGCTCCATCTGGGCAGAGAAGCTCCATAACGTATGGATGCAGTACGAAAACGCGGTGGCCACCGCAAACGCGAAGCCATTGGCCAAGCCTGAAGACGTATTGATCCAGTGCAACCAGGCCGTCGCGGATGCAATGTGCACCAGCGTGACCAGCACGCCAGAGACGGAAAACCGCACCATCCTGCGCAGCAGCGCGGGCGTCAACCAAGCAACTGCTGAGCGGCGGGCTTCACTGCCCGCCATATCGCTTGCGCACCACGTAGAGAGGACGACGCTTGGCCTCCATGTAGATGCGCCCTATGTATTCGCCAAGCATCCCCACGCTAACCAATTGCACGCTGCCAAAGAAGATGATGGCTACCATTAACGAGGCATAGCCCGGCAAGTCAATGCCCATCACCAGCGTCCGAATCACAATGAACAGGGCATAGGTGAGGCTGACCAAGGCCCCTACTCCACCGGCATAAGACCAGAACTTCAGGGGCGCAGAGCTGAAGCTGGTAATGCCTTCGAGTGCAAAGTTCCACAGCTTCCAGCCTGAGAATTTGGTCTCCCCCGCAGCGCGCGTACTCCTCGCGTAATCAATGGTCACTGCCTTGAACCCCACCCAGGCAAACAAGCCCTTCATAAAGCGCTGCTGCTCAGGCAATTGTTTGAGGGTGTCCACGACTACGCGGTCCATCAACCGGAAATCGCCCACGTTTTCTGGAATCTTCACGCTCGAAAACCGGTTGTGCACACGGTAGAACAGCTCGGCAGTTTTGCGTTTCAAATAGGAATCGCTGCTGCGGTCCACCCGGCGGGCCAAGACCACATCATGCCCACTCTGCCACTCCCGCACCATGTCGCGGATCAGTTCAGGCGGGTCTTGCAGATCTGCGTCCATGGGAATGACAGCATCACCAGTTGATGTGTCCAGCCCTGCAGTCAGTGCCGCCTCTTTGCCGAAATTGCGCGACAACTCAATGACGATGTAGCGTGGATCGCGATGGCTCAGGCCCACCAAGGCGGGCAGCGTGGCGTCCTTGCTGCCGTCGTCCACGCAGACAACCTCAAAGTCCACGCCATCGACCGTGTCCATGACCGTGTTCAGGGTGTCGTAAAAAACTTGGACGCCTGCTTCTTCGTTGTAAAACGGGACAACAATGGAAACGCGTTTGCGCAGTATGGTCATGAGAAATGTCGCCCTGTGGGATGGCGCAGATTCTAAGCGCTGCGCCGTGCGCAAGCCCTGTCTCAGAGGCTTAGGAAGGCCACCAACCACAACCCCGACAGCAACACCGGCTGGTGCAGCATGTAGTAGCTCAGGCTCCATCGCCCGAGCCTGCCTACAGGTGACAGGTGATGAAGCCATGTCCGTGGCGGCGGAAAGGCGCGCGGGCGGCGCAGCCACCATTGCATGGCTGCCATGCCCCACCACATCACGCCCAGCCAGGGGAAGATGGGCACATAGTCTTCGGTGATGGGTTTTACATTGACCAGACCCAGCCAGTTGAGCCACTTTTCATTGAAGAAAGTGCCCATAGCCCCCGTATCTATTGCGCGAGCAGCTATCGATTGCATAGCAATAGCGACCGCGCCCAGCGGCCACAGCCACCGGCCCCATGATGCAGTGAGGCGCACAATAACCAGCATCACCGCCATGCCGTGCAGCACGCCGAAGTAAATAAAGCTCTTGGGAAACATCAGCGCTGACCCGGCTGTCACCAGCAGCGCGCACAGCGCAATCTGTAACCAACGCCGCCCAAACCGCGCCCAACTCTGGCCCTGGTGCAGGGACAAGGCCTGCCCTGCCCCGGCGCACAGCAGGAACAGGCTCAGGATGCAGGTGCGCTGCCAGGTCCACAGCGGGTCGTTGTAGAAGTTCTGGTGGATGTAGCCGGCCTGGTTCAGGTCAAAGCAGAAGTGGAAGGCCGTCATCCACAGCAGGGCCAAGCCCCGCAGCGCGTCCAGACCATCCAGGCGTTGCGGAGTCATGGCTGCATGCGCGCGTAGTGGCGCTTGCCCCACAGCGCCAGGCCCGTACCCAGGCAGGCGCACAAGGCGGTTACACCGGCCAGACCCGGGCCACCCCAGATGGACACAGCGAGGGCAAACGTGGGTGGCCCCAGCGTGGAGCCCAGGTTACCCAACTGGGCTACCGCACCATTGGCACGGGCCTGCAGGGCGCTTTGGTCATTCAGATAGGGAATCAGCGCAAACGCACTGCCCCCCGCCACCCCGGCACTGAACATCAGCAGCAGCGCCACGGGCGGCAACCACCAGCCAAGCAGAACCCATGCCCCGGTTGTCAGCGCCACGGCCGCCACGACCATGAAAGCCGTGCGCACCAAGACCAAGGGTGAGAGCCAATACTGCGCCAACCAGCCCGCGCAAAAGGTGCCGGCCACGCTCATCAGCGGCAGCACCGCGGCCATCCACAGGCGGTCAGCCCCCGCCAGCGTCGGCACAAAGGTCAGCAAGGCAACGGCCATGAAGGTATAGCAGAGGAAGCACAAACCCGGCAGCGCCGTGGTCCAGTGGGTGTAGATGGCCACATGCTGCGCCAGCAGCGCAGATACGGCCGGGCGCGGATGGGTTCCTATACGCTCCTCATCGGCTGGCACCAGCAGCCACACCGCCACACTGGCCAGGGCCAGCACCGTGGCATGCAGATAAAACACCGCGCTCAGACCCAGTTGCGCTAGCACCAGGGGCAACACCGCCGCCGAAATGGCAAACGCGGCCCCCACAAACGTGCTCCACAGCCCCATGGCCACCGAGCGATGGGCGGGCCCGGCGCTGGCCGCCATCAGCGTGGGCGCTGCCACCACAACCGCCAAGTGCGAGGCACCTTCCAGCGCACGCGTGGCCCAAAACAAGGGAAAAGGCAGCAATAACGACTGCACCAGGGCCAGCACGGTGCCCAGGCCCAGACCGGTGAGCAGCAGGCGCCGGTAGCCAATGAAGGGGGCAAACAGGCCCATGGTCACGCCACAGACCAGGCCCACCACGCCCACGGTGGACAGTATCCAGCCCATGCTGGCGGCCGACACCGCGTAGTGGGTCTGCAGTGCCATGAAGGCCAGCGAGACCTTCGAGAACTGCATGGCGGCAACAATGCCGCACAGCCACAGCGTGATCACGCTGGGCCAATGGGTGGAGGGAGCTTTGGGCATGGGAAGCGCCGCAGTGTACAGGCTGGGATAATGCGGCCCCATGTCCTTGCAAGATTTCCAACTCGAACTGTTGGCCCCTGCCCGTACCGCTGACATCGGCATCGAAGCCGTGAACCACGGCGCCGATGCGGTCTACATCGGTGGCCCTGGCTTTGGCGCACGCTCTAGTGCCGACAACAGCCTGGCCGATATTGCGAAGCTGGTGCAGCATGCCCACCGCTTCAACAGCCGCATCTTTGTCACCATGAACACCATCCTGCGGGATGACGAGCTGGAGCCCGCGCGCAAACAGGCCTGGCAGCTGTACGAGGCGGGCGTGGACGCGCTCATCGTGCAGGACATGGGCCTGCTCCAGATCGACATGCCGCCCATCCAGCTGCACGCCAGCACCCAGACCGACATCCGCACGCCCGAAAAAGCGCGCTTTCTTCAGGATGCGGGCCTAAGCCAGATCGTCTTGGCGCGCGAGCTCACCCTGCCCCAGATCGCCGCCGTGCGCGCCGCCACCGACCCCGAGCGCTGCACGCTGGAGTTTTTCATCCACGGCGCGCTCTGCGTGGCCTACAGTGGCCAGTGCTATGTGAGCGCGGCCCATACCGGGCGCAGCGCCAACCGCGGCGAATGCAGCCAGGCCTGCCGCCTGCCCTACCAGGTGGTGGACAGCAAGGGCCGCTTTGTGGCGCACGACAAGCATGTGCTGTCCATGAAGGACAACAACCAGAGCGAAAACCTGGCCGCGCTGGTGGATGCCGGCATCCGCAGCTTCAAGATCGAGGGCCGCTACAAGGACATGGGCTACGTGAAAAACATCACCGCCCACTACCGCAAACTCTTGGACCGCCTGATCGAAGACCGCCAGTATTCGGACCAACCGCTGTCACGCTCCAGCAGCGGCAGCACCACCTTTACCTTCGAGCCCGACCCCAACCAGAACTTCAACCGCGAGTTCACCGATTACTTTGTGCAGGGCCGCAAGGAGGACATTGGCGCATTCGACACGCCCAAGAACCCCGGCCAAGCCATTGGCTATGTGACCAGGGTGAACGCCGACAGCGTGGACCTGGAGTTGAACGACCCCCGCAAGGCCCTGAGCAATGGCGACGGTCTGTGCTACTACGATTTGCAAAAGGAACTGGTGGGTCTGGCCATCAATCGCGCCGAGGCGATCAATGCCGCCAAGGGCCTGTGGCGCGTGTTCCCCAAGGACGCGCTGGCCGGTCTAAAGGATCTGCGCAAGGGCGTGGAAGTCAACCGCAACCGCGATGTGAACTGGGTGCGCGTGCTGGACAAGAAGAGCAGCGACCGGCGCATCGGCGTGTGGGCCACGCTGAACCAGACCGCACAGGGCTTGGCGTTGACCCTGACTGACGAAGACGGCTTTGTGGGCACGGCCCGGACCGACCTGCCAGCCGAGCGCGCCAAAGACCCAGATACCGCCGACGCCAGCAATCGCACCCAGATCAGCAAGTTGGGTGCTACGATTTTTGAAGCAATCTCCGTAGATATGACGGGGGCTAGTGGCCTCTTTGTGCCTGCATCGGTGCTCAACCCGCTGCGCCGTGAGGCGGTGGAGGCCCTGGAGCGTGCCCGCGCCGCCGGCTTCCAGCGCCTGCTGCCCGCCGCACCGGTAGAGCCGCCTGCCCCCTACCCCGAGGACACCCTGAGCTACCTGGCCAATGTGTTCAACCAGGCCGCGCACGCGTTCTATGCCAAGCACGGCGTGAAGGTGATTGCCCCGGCCTACGAGGCGATTGAAGAGCTGGGCGAGGTCAGCCTCATGATCACCAAACACTGTGTGCGCTTTTCGCTGAGCCTTTGCCCCAAGCAGGCCAAGGGCGTCACCGGCGTGCAGGGCCAGGTGAAGGCTGAGCCGCTGCAGCTCATCAACGGCAAGGAAAAACTCACGCTGCGCTTTGACTGCAAACCCTGCGAAATGCATGTGGTGGGCAAGATGAAGACAGGTGTGGCCAACCAGAGTCGCAAGGAACTGCTGGAAGCCCAGGCCGGCATTCCCATGACTTTCCACAAAACCCGGCCCAAGCAGGAGTTTGGCCACTGAAAGCTTCAGCGGCCCGCGCCCGGCGGGAAGCGCTGGACAGCGCGGGACATAACTGGGTACCCTATGCATGCGGCGACGCCTGTCGCCTGCAAGGAGAAACTGCCATGGCAACGTCCAGTTCTGCGCACAGTCCCCACGACGTCACCGCTTTGGTGGCGGCAATTGCCCGCAATGCGAGCGAAGGCACGCTGGGCAAGTTTCTGGAGGGTTACCGCTGGAGTGTGCTGACCCTGTATGTGCGGCCTGCCGCACTCCAGCGCGGGCAGCTGCTGATTGCCCAGGGCGCACGCGAACGGTCCCTGTACTTTCTGGAATCTGGTGACCTGAAGGTGGATATGAAGACCGACGCCGGTTTGGTGCACCTCGCCATCCTGGGCCCGGGCACCGTGGTCGGCGAAGGCGGTTTTTTCTCAGGCCTGCCGCGCAGTGCCTCGGTGGCCGCTTATAGCGACTGCAAGGTGTGGGAAATGGAGCAAACACGGTTTGCGGCCCTGGCCCACGAACACCCCTCGGTGGCCCTGGCGTTGAGCCAGGCCTTGGGCGCGGTGCTGGCCAGCCGCCTGCTGGATGTCAACAAGCGGCTGTCCGTGACCTGAACCCCTGGCTATTTGTACCAGCCGCGTGGACCGGCCTTGTCAGCCCGGAACTGCGCGTACTCTGTTGCGGGAAACACCGCGCGGTTCTTGGGATCCCAGAACTGTTTCTCGGCCCCGGTCTTGATCTGCTTGAGAAATGGTGTCAATTCCAGCTCTGCCACCATGGGTTGCCCATTGTCCGGCACCATGAAGGGGTAGCCCATCTCCTTGACACCCATGCTGCGCAGCACGATGCCCATGTCCCGCCGGTCCAGGTCGCTCAAGGTACACGCTGCGCTGTTGGCTTCGGAGGGGTATTGCTGGGCAGCTGTCAGCAACCCCTTGTGCCAGGTCGCAGCATTGTCAGTGGCGCACCAGATGTTGCGCACATTGTCTTGGCGGGCCCTCTCGGCGGGACGCAGGGTGGCCGGCACGATATAGAAGGTGGCGTCCACCTTGTCACCGGCACTCTCCAGCATGCGCTCCAGCTGAATGCAGTACGGGCAGTCGTACGCCGACAACAGCAGGATGCGGTTGGTGCCCTTGCCCCGCTTGAGGGCGATGAGTTTGTCAAACCGGATGTTGTGCAGGATGGCGTTGAGCACGCCGCTCTTCTCTTCGGCGCTGATGGGGGCCGGCTTGTTGACCGGCTGTGTCCACTGGGTGATCTGCCGGCCATCGGTCTCCAGAATCAGGCTCACCGACTCGCTCACGTAAAAAGGCGCCGAGTTGGGGCCGAAATCGATGCGGTACAAGTCCTGAAAGATGGTCTCGCTAACCCGCCCATTGTTGTAGAGCTTGGCAACTTCCGCGCTCACGCTTTTGATGTCCGCCTGGGCGGGCAATGCCATGAGCAGCACTGCCATCATGCCCAATATGGTCAACAAGGGACGACGCACACGCAGTGTGGCTGAAAGGAACATGGTGGGGGATCCTCAGAGTGCAGGTTTGGCTGCGCGGCTTTTTTCATCCTCCAACGCCTTGTTGCGTTGGGTGTCCAGCACCTTGTACCAGTCCATGAATGCGCTCACATCCATGGCAAATGACGCAAACTGGTCGGCCAAACCGTCCTGCCTGCTGGACTTGGCGGACACGCTGTAAATCGTGGTGCAGGCCGCTGTGGGGCCCACCGGGTAGTACAGGTAACCGGTCAAACCACCATTGCCACTGACGAAGTAGTCCTTCAGCGATTCAAAGCAATTGCCGTTGCGCGGCTTGTCGTAGACGTTGACCCATTCGATTTCCTTGCCGGCCTTGTCGTACATCCAATGCTGGCTGTAACCGGTGGCTTTGAGGCTGGCGGGGTCGTGCTTGCCGTACTTGGACGCTGCATCGGCAATGGCCTTGAGCGCCGGGCGGTCACCCGCGGGGTATTCATTCTTGGTAATCGCCCAGACCTTGTTGGTCAAGGGCGAGATGCTGAAATTCAGGTTCTTGGCCTGGTTGTTGAACTTGGGGTTGAAGGTGTAGTTGTCAAACGAGCCGGTCTTGCCATCGATGGTCAGCCGCAGGGTCATTTTGGCGGCGCTCACATACACCTGGTTTTGCAGGTCATTGTTGGCAATCTTTAGTGCTTCCTGTGCATCCATTCCCAGGCGAATGCCACCCACATCGGGCTCTGCCGCATGGGCCACGCCCATCAGACTCGCACCCATCGCCCACACCAGGGCCCATTGGCCCGCTGTCTTTGTTGTCATGTTCTCTCCCTTGCGCTTCGGATTAAAAAACGGCAGCCCCCCGAGCAGGTGCCATGCCGCGCGCAAGCTTATCGACCTGCCTCGTGGGGACTGGGAAAGCCATGGGCGTGAATTGCAACAATCTGTTTCTGCCTCGAATTTATTCCTTGAAAAGGTGAAAAAGTTGACTGCGCCACCGCGAGCGCCCAGGCGAAGCGCATGAAAAAAGGGCTGGTGAATACCAGCCCTTTTCTTTGGGGGATCGACGTTCCGCGGCGATCAGGCCACTTCGGTGATGAACTGTTCGCGGGGGCGGCGCACCTTCTTCAGGTTCACCAGCCAGTCGCCTTCATCGGCGCGGTAGCCCAGCGGCAGAATGGCCACGCTGCGCAGGCCGCGGGCTTGCAGGCCCAGAATTTCGTCCAGCGCTTTGGGGTCAAAACCTTCCATGGGCGTGGCATCCACTTGCTCTTCGGCCGCGGCAATCAGCGCGGTGCCCAGGCCAATGTAAGCCTGGCGGGCAGCGTGCTGGTAGTTCACTTCGGCTTCGCGCTTGGGGTAGCTGCCCAGCAGCATCTGGCGGTAGTTTTCCCAGCCTTCGTTCTTGAAGCCGCGCTCGGCGTTCACCAGGTCAAACATGGCGTTGATGCGCTCGGCGGTGTAGTTGTCCCAGGCTGCGAACACCAGCAGGTGCGATGCGTCGGTGATTTGTTCCTGGTTCCAGGCGATGGGCTTGATCTGTTCGCGCACGGACTTGCTGGTCACCACAAACACTTCATAGGGCTGCAGGCCGCTGGAGGTGGCGGTCAGGCGCACGGCTTCCAGAATGCGGTCCACCTTGTCTTGGGGCACCACTTTGGCGGGGTTGAACTTCTTGGTGGCGTAGCGCCATTGCAGTTTGTTGATCAGGTCGGACACAGGAGAAACCTCAAAATTAGTTGCTATGGCAAGTATTTTGGGCGGCTTTGCCAAATAACAAGGGAGCGGGCCCGAATTCACCGAGCCCGCTCCCCTCATTCTGTCGGCGCCAAGCCAAGGCGCACGAAATGTGTTAGCCGCGTCAATCCACCCAGCGGCGCGCGTTGTGCCACAGCTGCATCCACGGGCTGTGCTCGCTCGTGTCCAGGCTGGTCCAGCTCATTTGCACATTGCGGAACACACGCTCGGGGTGCGGCATCATCGCGGTGAAGCGTCCGTCCGCCGTGGTCACCGCGGTCAAACCGCCGGGGCTGCCGTTGGGGTTGAACGGGTAGGCCTCGGTGGCCGCGCCGCTGTTGTCCACGTAACGCATGGCGGCAATCGCCTTGTCCGCGTTGCCGCGGTACTTGAAGTTGGCAAAGCCTTCGCCGTGGGCCACGGCGATCGGGAGGCGCATGCCGGCCAGGTCCTTGAAGAAGAGGCTGGGCGACTCCAGCACCTCCACCAGCGAGAGACGCGCCTCAAAGCGCTCGCTCTGGTTGGTGGTGAAGCGCGGCCAGTCTTGTGCGCCCGGGATGATGTCGGCCAGCTCGGCAAACATCTGGCAGCCATTGCACACGCCCAGGCCGAACGTGTCCTGGCGCGCGAAGAAGGCCTTGAACTGGTCGGACAGGCCGTCGTTGAAGGTGATGGAGCGGGCCCAGCCAATGCCGGCGCCCAAGGTGTCGCCGTAGCTGAAACCACCGCAGGCCACCACACCCTGGAAGTTCTCCAGCTTGGCGCGGCCGGTTTGCAGGTCGGTCATGTGCACGTCGTAGGCCTCAAAGCCGGCTTCGGTGAAGGCGTAGGCCATTTCCACATGCGAGTTGACGCCCTGCTCGCGCAGCACCGCCACCTTTGGTCGGTTTTTCAGGATCGCCGGTGCTACGTTTTTCGTAGCTGCTCGCGCAGATTCCACGAGGGCTAGCGCCTTGTTTGGCAAGTAAACGTGCAGGCCCGGGTCGTTCTCTGCGCCTGCCGCGGCGTGCTCGGCATCGGCACACACGGGGTTGTCGCGCTGCTGGGCAATCTTCCAGCTCACGGCGTCCCACACCTGGTGCAAGTCAACCAGCTTGGCGCTGAAGATGCTCTTGGCGTCGCGCCAGATCTGCAGCTCGCCCTTGCCGGCGGCGATGGCGTCAGCGGCGGGGCGCGTTTTGCCAATGAAATGGCTGAATTTGGAGAGGCCATGCTCGCGCAGGGTGGCCATTACCTCCGAGCGCTCAGAGGTGCGCACCTGCAGCACCACGCCCAGCTCCTCGCTGAACAAGGCCTTGAGCGTGAGTTCGTCCCGGCGGGCACCCACCTGCCCTGCCCAGTTTTTGCTGTCGCCCACATCCATGCGGCTGTCGGAAATGCCATCGCCTTCGGTGACCAGCATGTCCACATTGAGCGCCACGCCCACACGGCCGGCAAACGCCATTTCGGCCACCGTGGCCAGCAGGCCTCCGTCGCCGCGGTCGTGGTAGGCCAGCACCTGGCCCTTGGCGCGCAACGCGTTCACGGCGTTGACCAGGTTCACCAGGTCCTTTGCATCGTCCAGATCGGGCACCTTGTCGCCCACCTGGTCCAGCGTTTGCGCCAGAATGCTGGCAGCCATGCGGTGCAGGCCCTTGCCCAGGTCCACCAGCACCAGCGTGGTGTCGTCGGTCGCGTTGAGTTGCGGGGTCAGCGTGCCGCGCACGTCGGCCAGCGTGGCAAAGCCGCTCACGATCAGGGAGACGGGAGACGTGACCTTCTTGTCCTTGCCTTCGTCCTTCCACTGCGTGCGCATGGACAGGCTGTCCTTGCCCACGGGGATGGAGATACCGAGTGCCGGGCACAGCTCCATGCCCACGGCCTTCACCGTGGCGTACAGAGCGGCGTCTTCACCGGGCTCGCCACAGGCGGCCATCCAGTTGGCCGACAGCTTGACGCGCGGCAGCTCGATGGGCGCAGCCAGCAGGTTGGTGATGGCCTCGGCCACCGCCATGCGGCCGGAGGCCGGCGCGTCCAGCGCGGCCAGCGGCGTGCGCTCGCCCATGGACATGGCTTCACCGGCAAAACCTTTGAAGTCGGCCAGCGTGACTGCGCAGTCGGCCACCGGCACCTGCCACGGGCCAACCATCTGGTCGCGGTGCGTCAGGCCGCCGACGGTGCGATCGCCAATGGTGATCAGGAAGCGCTTGGACGCCACGGTCGGGTGCGCCAGCACGTCGATGACTGCTTTCTGGATGTCCACGCCGGTCAGGTCCAGCGGCTTGAAGGTGCGCGCCACGGTCTTCACATCGCGGTGCATCTTGGGCGGCTTGCCCAACAGCACGTTCATGGGCATGTCCACGGGCGACTCGGCACCCTCGTCCACCAGTTGCAGCTGGCGTTCTTCGGTAGCGACACCAATCACCGCAAACGGGCAGCGTTCACGTTCGCATAGCGCCGTGAACTGTTCCAGCGACTCAGGCGCAATCGCCATCACATAGCGCTCCTGGCTCTCGTTGCACCAGATTTCCTTGGGCGCCATGCCGGACTCTTCGAGCTTGACGGCGCGCAGGTCAAAGCGCGCACCGCGACCCGCGTCATTGGTAAGCTCAGGAAAGGCGTTGGACAGACCACCGGCGCCCACGTCGTGGATCGCCAGGATGGGGTTTTGGTCGCCCTGCATCCAGCACTGGTTGATGACTTCCTGTGCACGACGTTCGATTTCTGGGTTGCCGCGTTGTACGGAGTCAAAGTCCAGTTCGGCCGCGTTCGCGCCCGTGGCCATTGAGCTCGCCGCGCTGCCGCCCATGCCGATGCGCATTCCGGGTCCGCCCAACTGGATCAGCAGGCTGCCGGCGGGGAATTCGATCTTGTGCGTCTGGCCCGCGTCGATGATGCCCAAGCCGCCCGCGATCATGATGGGCTTGTGGTAGCCGCGTGCCACGGTGTCCACATCGCTGGCCACGGTCTGCTCGTATTCACGGAAGTAGCCCAACAGGTTGGGACGACCGAATTCGTTGTTGAATGCCGCGCCGCCCAGTGGGCCTTCGACCATGATCTGCAAGGGGCTGGCGATGTGTTCGGGCTTGCCCAGGATGCTGCCCCAGAGCTTGGAGACGGTGAAACCGGTCAGGCCCGCCTTGGGCTTGGAGCCGCGGCCAGTCGCGCCCTCGTCACGGATTTCACCGCCTGCGCCGGTGGAGGCACCGGGGAAGGGAGAGATCGCCGTCGGGTGATTGTGCGTCTCCACCTTCATCAGGATGTGGTTGGTTTCGCTACGCTTTTCATAGCTGGCCGCGCTGATATCACGGGGGCCAGAAGCCGATTTGGCTACAAAGCGCTCGACCTGCACGCCTTCCATGACGGAGGCATTGTCCGAGTACGCCACCAGCATGTACTGGGGGTGCAGCTGGTGCGTGTTGCGGATCATGCCGAACATGCTCTTGTCCTGCGCCACGCCGTCGATGGTGAACTGGGCGTTGAAAATCTTGTGGCGGCAGTGTTCGCTGTTGGCTTGGGCGAACATCATCAGCTCCACGTCAGTGGGGTTGCGGCCCAGCGTGGTGAAGGCGTTGACCAGGTAGTCGATCTCATCCGCGGCCAGGGCCAGGCCGAACTGCGTATTCGCCTTGACCAGCGCATCTTTGCCACCACCCAAGACATCCACATGGTCCATGGGCGCGGGCTGCAGCGCGTTGAACAGCTCCTGCGCCTGGGCGCGGTCCAGCATGGCGCTTTCGGTCATGCGGTCGTGCAGGAGCGCGGCAACCTGTTGCAGTTGCTCGGTGCTCAGTGCTCCCTTGGACAGCAGACCACTTTTGAGTGTGAGGCGGTACTCCACCAGACGTTCGATGCGCTTGACGGTAAATCCGCAGTTGTGGGCAATGTCTGTCGCTTTGGAGGCCCAGGGGCTCACGGTGCCGAAACGGGGGCTGACCACAATCGCCACGCCTTCAGAAGTGCCGGCGTACGGGTCCCCATAGGTCAGCAGCGCGGCCAGTTTGTCGGCCAGGGGCTGGTCCAAAGCGGTTTCGGTGGCCACCAAATGGACAAAACGGGCCGAAATGCCCGAAATTTTGTCGTGTATGCCCTGCAATTGCGGCAAAAGTTGTTGAACGCGAAAGTTACTCAGGGCGTTGCCGCCTTCGAAAGAGGTGATATGCAGGGTCACGGTGGTGGCCTAGGAAAGATGAAGCGTCGCCCGAAGGGCTGGATGGGTGAGCGGTGATTTTAACTGGCTGCACGGTCGCTCCCGGGCACGCGGTCCACGACAAAAAGTGGACAATTTGTCAGAGGGCCAGCGGGCCCGACAAACACAGTGGAGTTTCGTTGGTGGCGATTTTTTCCAAATTCCGCAGCATTTTTACGGCGCCCGGCGCCACGGCTGAACCACTGCCCATCGTGGACCCCACGGGGCAGTTGCCCGAGCGCCGGCTGCGCCCACGCCTGAACGCCCGGCCGGACCTGCGCATCGTGGTGGTGGACGACTCGGCCACCGTGTGCGCCGCCCTGCGTAAGATCCTGCAGTCCATTGGCCTGGACGTGCGCGTGGCCGCCAGTGCTGAAGCGGGCCTGGACATGGTGCTGGCCGACCCGCCGGACCTGATCTTTCTGGACATCGTGCTGCCCAAGATGAATGGCTTCTCCGCCCTGCGCGTGCTGCGCCGCAATCCGCTGACGCGCAACATCCCGGTCATCATGATCAGTGGCAACGAGCAGGCCACAGAACAGTTTTTCGGCAGCGCCATTGGCGCTGACGACTTCATGAAGAAGCCCTTCTCCCGCATGGAAGTGTTCGAGCGCATAGAGCGCCTGCTGGACGACGGCCTGGTGCCACGCCGCAAAACGCCGCTGACCATGCCCGCGCCGCTGGGCAGCTGAGCCACGCAGTGGTCCGGCTCGAGAGACGGACTAGGGAACCTTCGGCGTCTTCTTCGGCAGTGCGCCCAGTTCTTGGATCATTTGGTCAGTGGAGGCCTTCAGCTTCTCCATGACGGGTGCCATCAATGAGGGCATTGCGGCCATGATGGATTGCATGATTTGTGGCATTTTGTTCATCATCGATTTGCCGGCGGGGCTTTGGTAGAACGTCAGAATTGCGTCGACCTCTTCCTGCGTGAAGTGCTGGGTATAGAGTTGCACGTACAGCGGCCTCAGGCTCTGGCCAGTTACCGATTCAGTGATGATGTTTGCGGACCGGGCCACGTAGGCATCGATCACTTTCTGCTCTTCTGGACTGGGTTTGTGGTTTTTCAGCGCCTGGTCCATGCTGGCTTTCATGCCTGCCATAAGCTGGGGTTTTACGCCCTCCATGATCTTGTCCGCCTGAATGAGGCTCAGCAGTTGCTCTATGGACTCCGGCGTCGGGGGCGCTGCCTGCGAGACCATGGAACACGCCGCGATGAGCGATGCCACAAGAATACGTTTCATCTTCTTCTCCCTGAAAACTGCGATGCTAACGGCAATGGAGCACGCAAACGCATGGTGTCTGGGATAATCTGGCCCCATGACTATCACCTACAAAGACGCTGACGGCATCGCAGGCATGCGCGTCGCCGGCCGGTTGGCTTCCGAGGTTCTGGACTACCTCACTCCCTTTGTCCAACCCGGCGTCACCACCAACGCGCTCGACAAGCTGGCGCACGACTACATCACCCAGGTGCAAGGCGGCATTCCCGCCCCGCTGAACTACACGGGCGGAGGCAACATCCCCTACCCCAAGTCGATCTGCACTTCGGTCAACCACCAGGTCTGCCACGGCATCCCGAATGACAAGCAGCTCAAGAAGGGCGACATCGTCAACATTGACGTGACCGTCATCAAGGACGGCTGGCACGGCGACACCAGCCGCATGTTCATGGTCGGCGATGTCTCCATTGCTGCCAAACGCCTGTGCGCCATCACCTATGACGCCATGTGGCACGGTATCCGCATGGTCAAGCCCGGCATCCATCTGGGTGACATCGGCCACGCGATCCAGAAATTTGCCGAAGGCCATGGTTTCAGCGTGGTGCGCGAGTTCTGTGGCCACGGCATTGGCCGCATCTTCCACGAAGAGCCCCAAGTGCTGCACTACGGCCGCCCCGGCACGCTCGAAAAACTGGTCGAAGGCATGACCTTCACCATCGAGCCCATGATCAATGCCGGTGGCAAGGACATCAAGGACGGCCCTGAAAAAGACGGCTGGAGCATCGTGACCAAGGACCGTTCGCTCTCCGCCCAATGGGAGCACACGGTGCTGGTCACCCCCACAGGCTATGAGGTGATGACGCTGTCGGCGGGCAGCCCGGCCACGCCGGCCTTTGTGGCCGCCTGAGTTTTTCCTTCCCCCCATTCCAGCACCCATGATCGAGCTGCAGGCCCTGCGCGCCGAGTACCGTGCGCACAAAGCGCAGTTGTTACAAACCATTGCAACGCCCCAGTCCACCGGGCGCGCGGTGCGCAAGGTGTTGCAGCGCATGTCACTGCTCACCGACAGCGTGCTGGTGCGGCTGTGGCAGCACGCGGGGCTGGGCGAGCCCTATGCCCTGCTGGCCGTAGGCGGTTTTGGCCGGGGCGAATTGTTCCCGCACTCCGATGTGGATGTGCTGGTGCTGCTACCCGATGGCCAGGCGCCCGAGTTCGATCCTGCCCTGCAAAAGAAGATTGAAGCCTTTATCGGAAGCTGCTGGGATGTGGGCCTGGAAATTGGCTCCAGCGTTCGCACGCTGAGCGACTGCCTGGCCGAAGCCGCCAAGGACGTGACGGTGCAAACCGCGCTGCTGGAATGCCGCCTGATTACCGGCAATGCTGGCTTGGTGGCGCAGTTCCAGCAGGCGTTCTTCGCCGCCATGGACCCCAAGGCCTTTTATGTGGCCAAGACGCTGGAAATGCGCCAGCGCCACACCAAGTTTGAAGACACGCCCTACTCGCTGGAGCCCAATTGCAAGGAGTCACCCGGCGGCTTGCGCGACCTGCAGGTCATTCTGTGGGTAGCCAAAGCTGCAGGCTATGGCGACAACTGGCAGGCCCTGGCCGCGCGTGGCCTGGCCACCGATTTCGAGGTCAAGCAGATCCAGCGCAACGAGACCCTGCTGTTGCTGATTCGCGCACGCCTGCACCTGATTGCCAACCGCCGCGAAGACCGCCTCATATTTGACATGCAAAACGCGGTGGCCGAATCGTTTGGCTACACGGCCCCGCCACCCGAAACGGACAAGCGCAGCTTTGTGCGCGCCAGCGAAGCGCTGATGCGTCGCTACTACTGGGCCGCCAAGGCCGTGACCCAACTGAACCAGATCCTGTTGATGAACATTGAGGAGCGGCTCAACCCTTCCACCCATGCGCCACGCCGCATCAATGACCATTTCAACGACAAGGCCGGCATGATCGATGTGGTCAGCGACGACCTGTACCGCCGCAACCCACACGCCATCCTGGAGACCTTTTTGGTCTACCAGACTACGGTGGGCGTCAAAGGCCTGTCGGCCCGCACGCTGCGCGCGCTGTACAACGCACGTGACCTCATGGACGCCAAGTTCCGCAGCGACCCCGTCAACCGCGCAGCGTTCCTGAGCATCCTGCAACAGCCCGAAGGCATCACCCATGCGATGCGGCTCATGAACCAGACCTCGGTGCTGGGCCGCTACCTGTGGGTGTTCCGCAAGATCGTGGGGCAGATGCAGCACGACCTGTTCCACGTTTACACCGTGGACCAGCACATCCTGATGGTGCTGCGCAATGCACGCCGCTTTTTCATGGTGGAGCATGCGCACGAGTACCCCTTCTGCTCACAACTGGCCTCCGGCTGGGACAAGCCCTGGATTCTGTACGTGGCCGCGCTGTTCCACGACATTGCCAAGGGCCGCGGCGGCGACCACTCCGAGCTGGGCATTGTGGAAGCCCGCCGCTTCTGCAAGCAGCATGGCATTGCCGCGGAAGACTCCAGACTCATCGAGTTCCTGGTGGGCGAGCACCTGACCATGAGCCGCATTGCGCAAAAGTCAGACCTGTCTGACCCTGCCGTGATCACCGAATTTGCCAAGCGTGTGGGCAATGAGCGCTACCTGACTGCACTGTATTTGCTGACGGTGGCCGACATCCGCGGCACCAGTCCCAAGGTCTGGAATGCCTGGAAGGGCAAGCTTCTGGAAGACCTCTACAAGTACACGGCCCGCGCTTTGGGGGGCCGTGCGCCCGATCCCGACGCCGAGGTGGAAGCCCGCAAGCGCGAAGCGCTGGTCATGGTGGCGCTGTACGCCATGCCCTTTGAGGCGCACAAGCCGCTGTGGGACACATTGGACGTGAGCTACTTCATGCGCCACGATGCGGCCGACATTGCCTGGCACACCAAACAGTTGTCCCGCCATGTGGCGACGGACCAGCCCATTGTGCGGGCGCGCCGCTCTCCCGTGGGCGAAGGCCTGCAGGTGTTGGTCTACACGCAAGACCAAACCGACCTGTTTGCCCGCATCTGCGGCTATTTTGACCAAGGCGGTTTCAGCATTCTGGACGCGCGCATCCACACCACCAACAAAGGCTATGCGCTGGACACCTTTCAGATCGTGACCACGGCGGACATGGACGAACACTACCGCGAGATGACCAGCCTGCTGGAGAGTGGCCTGGCCCAGGCCATTGCCGAGGCTGGCCCCCTGCCCGCCCCCAGCCGCGGACGGGTGTCGCGCCGGGTCAAGAGCTTCCCCATTGCACCGCGCGTGTCGCTCAAGCCCGATGAAAAAGCACAGCGCTGGTTGCTCAATATCTCGGCCAGCGACCGCCTGGGGCTGCTCTACAGCGTGGCGCGGGTGCTGGCGCGCCACCAGATTGAAGTGCAGCTGGCCAAGGTGGCCACGCTGGGCGAGCGGGTGGAAGACACCTTCCTGATCCACGGCCCCCAGTTGCAGCACAACCGCGCGCAGATCGAGATTGAGACCGAGCTGCTGGACGCGCTAAAGGCTTAGTCGTCCTCGGTGGCCGCAATGCCAGGGAATAGCACCTCGGTGTAGCCGAATTGGGCGAAATCCCTTACCCGCATCGGGTAGAGCTTGCCAATCAGGTGATCACACTCGTGCTGCACCACGCGCGCATGGAAACCGTCCACGGTGCGGTCGATGGCGTCACCGTATTGGTCAAACCCCGTGTAGCGGATATGCGCCCAGCGCGGCACCACGCCGCGCAGGCCCGGCACGGACAAGCAGCCTTCCCAGTCGCTCTCCTCGGCATCGCCCAGTGGTGTGATCACGGGATTGATCAGTACCGTGGGAGGTACGATGGGCCGGTCCGGGTAGCGCGGGTTGCGGTCGTTGCTGCCGAAGATGACCAGCTGCAGATCCACACCAATTTGTGGCGCAGCCAGGCCGGCGCCATTCACGGCGCGCATGGTGTCCAGCATGTCGGTGATCAGCAAATGCAGGGCGTCTGTGTCGAACTCGGTGACCGGCTGCGCCACGCGCAGCAGGCGCGGGTCGCCCATCTTCAAAATGTCACGTACGGTCATTTCAGCATCTCCAGCATGGCGGCTTCGTCCAACACCGGCACCCCCAGCTCCTGGGCCTTGTCCAGTTTGCTGCCGGCTTCTGTGCCAGCCACGACGTAGCTGGTTTTCTTGCTGACAGAGCCGGCGACCTTGGCACCTGCGGCTTCCAGCAAATCCTTGGCCTGGTCTCGGCTAAGCGTGGGGAAGGTACCGGTCAGCACAAAGGTTTTGCCTGCCAGCGGCTTGGGTGTTTGCGCTGCGGCTTCGCCCTCTTCCCAAGCCACGCCACAGGCACGCAGTTGCTCCACGACCTCACGGTTGTGGGCTTGGGCAAAGAACGTGTGCAGGCTCTTGGCGACGATGGGCCCCACGTCGTTGACAGCCAGCAGTTGCTCCTCAGAGGCGTTCATGATCGCATCCAGTGTGCCGAAATGGCGCGCCAAGTCCTTGGCCGTGGCCTCGCCAATGTGGCGAATGCCCAAGCCATAGAGGAAGCGCGGTAGCGTGGTCTGCTTGGATTTTTCCAGTGCATCGACGATGTTTTGTGCCGATTTCTCGGCCATGCGGTCCAGCGCGGCCAGGGTGCTCAGACCCAGTTTGTAGAGATCGGGCAGCGTTCGGATGGTGTTGGACTCCACCAGTTGGTCCACCAGTTTTTCGCCCAGGCCCTCCACCTCCACGGCACGGCGCTGGGCGTAGTGCAGGATGGCCTGTTTGCGCTGGGCCGGGCAGAACAGACCGCCACTGCAGCGGTGGTTCATTTCGGTTTTTTCCCGCGCCACATCGCTGCCGCAGATCGGGCATGTGCGGGGCATGCGGAAGTTGGGCACATAGGTGGCACGCGGACCTGTGCTCACGACACCCACCACTTCCGGGATCACATCACCCGCGCGACGCACGATGGCGCTGTCGCCCACGCGCACCTTCTTGCGCCGCAGCTCAAAAAGGTTGTGCAGCGTGGCGTTGGACACCGTGGTTCCGCCCACGAATACGGGATCGAGCCGCGCAACGGGCGTGAGCTTGCCGGTGCGGCCCACCTGCACATCAATGCCCAGCACCTTGGTCACCTGCTCCTGGGCCGGGTATTTGTGGGCCACGGCCCAGCGCGGCTCGCGCGTCACAAAGCCCAGCTGGCGTTGCAGCGCCAGGCTGTTGACCTTGTAGACCACGCCGTCAATGTCGTAGGGCAACTGGTCGCGCGAGGCACCGATACGCTGGTGATACGCTACCAATTCAGGAGCGCCTCGCGCAATATCTACGAGGGCTGCAACCGGAAATCCCCAAGATTTCAAGGTTTGCAGCATGGCGTAGTGGGTGGTAAATGCAGGGCCACCCTGCTCTGCGGGCGTCACGTCCCCCAGGCCATAGGCAAAGAAACTCAGAGGCCGCTTGGCCGCAATGTTGGGGTCCAGTTGGCGCACGGCGCCAGCGGCGGCGTTGCGCGGGTTCACAAAGGTTTTCTCACCCTTCTCGCGCTGTTTCTCGTTCATGGCCTCGAAGTCATCGCGGCGCATATACACCTCGCCCCGCACTTCCAGCACGGCGGGCACGCCTTCAGGCAGGCGCAGCGGGATTTGGCCAATGGTGCGGATGTTCTGTGTCACATCCTCGCCATATTCGCCGTCCCCGCGTGTGGCAGCCTGCACCAGCACGCCCTGCTCGTAGCGCAGGCTCATGGCCAGGCCGTCGAACTTGAGTTCTGCTACGTATTCCACAGGCGCATCGGCTTCGGACAGGCCCAGCTCTTTGCGCACACGGGCGTCGAAGGCCTGGGCACCAGTGGATTCGGTGTCGGTCTCGGTGCGGATGCTGAGCATGGGGACCACATGGCGCACGGTGGCAAAGGCGTCCAGCGGCTTGCCACCTACGCGTTGTGTGGGCGAGTCGGGCGTCACCCATTCGGGGTGCGCGGCCTCGAGGGTCTGCAGCGCCTGGAACAGGCGGTCGTACTCTGCATCGGGGATGGCCGGTTCGTCCAGCACGTAGTACTGGTGTGCATGGTGGTGCAGTTGCGCACGCAGCGCCTGCAATTGCACGTAGTCCGGCGTGGCCGGCTCGGAAGAAAACAAGTCCAGCGTCGCCATACCTGACCCAGAAAAATTAGCTGAACAAACGCCGTGCCAGTGGCGAACCCGCCGCCAGGTCCCGCTGCTCCAGCGTGTCGTAGAGGGTTTGCAGCTCGGTACCGATGACGTCCATGGTCTGCGCGGCCAGAGGCTGGCCATTGTCATCGGTGACCACACCTTCCATGGCCTGGGCCAAGGCCGAAGCCGCCTCGCGCATGCGTTCAAAGGGTTGTTCGGCGCGGTCCACCTGGGCCACGTCCAGATGCAGGCTGATGTCGCGGATGGCGGATTGGGCCGGGTCTTCGGCCAGCGCGGCCTGCGAATCAAAGCCCAGCACCAGCAACGGAGGCAGACCGTCCACCGACGATGGCAACACCATGCGGCCGGGAATCACGCCCGGCACAAAGCCCAGGCGCGCAGCATTTTGCTGGATGTAGCCAGGGCTCCACGATGCGTTGCGCGCGCGGATGGTGAAACCCAGTTGGGCATCGTGTGCGCTGGCAAACTGGTCCAGCTCACGCGCACGGGCCACTTCGTCCAGCATCTCGGGAAACTCGGGCGTGGCATTGATGGCATCGGCAAAGGCCTGGGTTTTGACCACAAATTCGGAGTACTCGATCTCGTTGAGCGCACCGGACCGATTGGCCAACTGCACGCCGGCCTGAAAGCCACCGTAGCGCTGACCCAGGGCGGGTGTCTCCCAAACTAGGCAGAACAGGTTGTAACCCTCTACTGAGAACGGCTTGGTGCCTGCACGGCGCGTGCTGGGCAGGGCTGCCAGTGCGGCTTCGCCCGATACCGCGGTCACGGACGGGTCCAGCGCCACGGTGGCAATGACGTCGATCAGCGAGTCCATCGCCGGGCGACGGGGCGCCTGGGGCAAGGTGAAGGCAGGGGTTTCCAGCGCGCTGTCCGACAGCGTGGGTTCGCGGTTGGCCGCGGGCGGCGCATCGTCACCAGCAGGCTCAGGTTGGGCTTGTCTTGGCGCATTGCGGCGCGAGGTCCAGGCGCTGTGCGCCACCACGCCGGCCAGCACAATGCCGCCTGCAATTGCCAGTCCGAGTTGTAGATTGCTCATCGTAGGGATCTAGTGTGGGTTTCCGGCGCTCAAGCCAGTTCAGCCAGGGTAACGGCGGACTCCATGTCCACGGCCACGATACGGGACACGCCCTGCTCCTGCATGGTCACGCCAATCAGCTGCTCGGCCATCTCCATGGCAATCTTGTTGTGGCTGATGAACAGGAACTGCGTACCCTTGCTCATGCTCGAGACCAGCTTGGCATAGCGCTCGGTGTTGGCGTCGTCCAGCGGGGCATCCACTTCGTCCAGCAAGCAGAACGGCGCGGGATTTAGCTGGAAGATCGCAAACACCAGCGCAATCGCGGTCAGCGCCTTTTCGCCACCCGACAGCAGGTGGATGGTCTGGTTCTTCTTGCCGGGCGGCTGGGCAATCACCTGTACGCCCGAATCCAGAATTTCGTCGCCCGTGATGACGAGGCGCGCATTGCCGCCACCGAACAGCTCCGGGAACATGCGGCCGAAGTGCGAGTTCACCTGGTCGAAGGTGCCAGACAGCAGCTCGCGCGTTTCAGCGTCAATCTTGCGAATGGCGTCTTCCAGCGTGTTCATGGCCTGGGTCAGGTCCACGTTTTGCATGTCCAGAAACTGTTTGCGTTCGCGTGCAGCTGCCAACTCATCCAGCGCGGCCAAGTTGACAGCGCCCAGTGCGGCAATCTCGCGGTGCAGACGGTCAATGTCGCCCTGCATGCCGAACAGGCGTACATTGCCGTCCTTGATACTTTGCTCAATGGCTTCCAAGTCGGCCTGGGCGTCCAGCAACTGGGCTTCAAACTGCTCAAAGCCCAAACGCGCGGCCTGTTCCTTGAGCTGGAATTCGGTGATGCGCTGGCGCAGCGGCTCCAGCTCGCGCTCCAGCTGCATGCGGCGTTCGTCGCTGGCGCGCAGCTTGGCGGTCAGGTCGTCGTACTCGCTGCGCTTGGCGCCCAGGGCCTGCTCGCGCTCCAACTTCAGGGCCAGGGCGTTTTGCAAGCCTGCCTGGGCGGCCGCATCGGTCAGGCGCGTGAGCTCTTCCTGCGCGCGCTGCTCTTCCGAAAGAATGTTTTGCGTTTGCTGTGCTGCAGTTTCGATAGCACGGGAGAGTTCGGCATTGCGGGCTTGCAGGCTGCGTTGGGCAAAAACAGCCTCTTGGGCCTGGCGCTCCAGCGTGCGCTGCTGCTCACGGCACTGCACCAGCTTGCGCTGACCTTCGATCACGCGCTCTTCCAGCTGGGCGTGACGCTCCTGGCTGTCGGCCAGCTGCATGTCCAGCGACTCGAAGCGGCCTTCGGCTTCCACGCGGCGTTCCTGCAGGTCGTCCAGTTGGGCTTCGACCTCGGCCATATCGGCCTCGATCTGCGCGCTGCGGGCCCGGGTTTGCTCCAGCAATTGGGAGAGGCGCAGTGTCTCCACCTGCAGCTCGTGCGCGCGGCTTTGGGTTTCTGCGGCCTCACGGCGCACGCCCACCAGGCGCTGGGCGCTCTCGGCGTAGGCACTTTCGGCACGGGTCAGTGCCACGCGGGATTCGTCGGCAATGAGCTGCTGGGCACGCAGCTGCTTTTCCAGGTTTTCAATTTCCTGCGCGCGGGCCAGCAAACCGGCCTGCTCGCTGTCCTGCGCATAAAAGCTCACGCTGTGGGCTGTGACGACATGGCCGGACTTCACATAGATGCTCTCGCCGGCCTGGAGCTTCTCGCGCTGGGCCAGGGCGTCTTCAAAGTTGCTGGCGGTGTAGCAGCCTTGCAGCCAGTCCGTCAGCACGGCTTTTTGGCCGGCCTCGTTCACGCGCAGCAAGTCTGATAAACGCGGCAAAACACTGGCGCGCTCAGGCGCGGCGGCCAAGGGCGGGCTGTAGAACGCAAGCTTGGCCGGCGGTGCATCCACCGCAAAGGCGCGCAGCATGTCCAGCCGCGACACTTCCAGCGCGCCCAGGCGTTCACGCAGTGCGCCTTCCAGCGCGTTTTCCCAACCCTGTTCGACATGGATGCGGGTCCATAGGCCCTGCAAATGGTCCAGCCCATGCTTGGCCAGCCAGGGCTGCAGCTTGCCGTCGGTCTTCACCTTTTCCTGCAAGGCCTTCAGCGCGTCCAACCGGGCCGAGAAGTCAGCCTGCTTGGCGGACTCGTCATTCACGGTTTGCTGTTGGGTGCGGCGGGCTTCGTCCAACTGGGGCACCGACTCTTGCAGCTCGTGCAAGCGGGCCTCGGCGATCTGATTGGTCTCTTGAGCAGCTTCCAGCTGCTCCTGCAGGCTGATCAATCGGGCTTCGTCGGGCGCAGACAGTGCATTGCGGTCCGTCATCAGGCGGTCGCGGCGGGTGTTCAGCTGGCGGCTTTGCTCTTCGATGCTGCGCTGCTCGGCGGCCAGTACCTGGATCTGCTGCTGCACCTGCACCACACTGCCGCGCTGGTCGTTGGCAGCGTTTTGCGCCTTGGCCACGGCCTCTTCCATGTCGGGCAGTTGCATGGCCTGCTCTTCCACCTGGGCGGCCAGCAGCTCGGTTTGTTCTTCGCCCAAGGCGGCCAGTTCGGCAAGGCGTTCAATCTCTGCCTGTGCATCGTCTCGGCGCACCGCCCATTCGGCGATCTGGTCCTTCAGCGTCACCAGGCGCTGCTCCACGCGCTGGCGGCCTTCCACCACAAAGCGGATTTCGGCTTCCAGGCGCCCCACATCGGTGCTGGCCTCGTACAGCAGGCCTTGGGCCTGGTTCACCTGGTCGCCGGCCGCATAGTGGGCCTGGCGCACGGTTTCCAGGTCGGCTTCGATATGGCGCAGATCTGCCATGCGCGATTCCAGCGCGTTGACGGCACCCAGGCCTTCAGACTGCACCTTGGCCTGATCGGCCAGCGCCTCGGCGCGCTTCAGGAACCACTGCTGGTGCTGCTTCTGCGTGACCTCGGCCTGCAGTGCGTTGTACTTTTGCGCCACCTCGGCTTGCTTTTCCAGCTTGTCGAGGTTGGCATTAAGTTCACGCAAGATGTCTTCAACGCGGGTCAGGTTTTCGCGCGTATCGGACAGGCGGTTTTCCGTCTCGCGGCGGCGCTCCTTGTACTTGGAAACGCCCGCGGCTTCCTCGAGGAACAAACGCAGTTCTTCGGGCTTGGACTCGATGATGCGGGAAATCGTGCCCTGACCAATGATGGCGTAGGCACGTGGGCCCAGGCCCGTACCCAGGAACACGTCCTGCACGTCGCGGCGGCGTACGGGCTGGTTGTTGATGAAGTAGCTCGATCCCCCATCGCGCGTCAGCACGCGCTTGACAGCAATTTCGCCGAACTGGCCCCACTGGCCGCCGGCGCGGTGGTCGGCGTTGTCAAACACCAGCTCCACACTGGCGCGGCTCGCTGGCTTGCGGCTGGTGGTGCCGTTGAAGATCACGTCCTGCATGGACTCGCCGCGCAATTCCGATGCCTTGCTCTCGCCCAGCACCCAGCGCACCGCATCCATGATGTTGGATTTGCCGCAGCCGTTGGGCCCCACCACCCCCACCAGTTGCCCTGGCAACAGGAAGTTGGTGGGCTCCGCAAAGGACTTGAAGCCGGATAACTTGATGGAATTAAGGCGCACGGATCGGTGGTATCTGCTCTAAGCAGTTGATTTCATTGAATTAATTCGTCAGCAGCCACTGACGAATGGTCCCCGATGATACTGTGTAGCAGGGGTGGCATTCCGCGCCGCACCATGGGCAAACGTTACAGCTTGAAAACTGGCGCAGCACTCATTGCCCGCAAGGTGGACGCAAGCCGGATGCGCCGGGGACTCAGGGGATAATGCTGCCCCATGAACCCGAATTTGTCGCGCCTGCAGGCCTATCCCTTTGAACGCCTGCGCCAGCTGTTCTCGACCGTCACGCCCAACCCTGCCTATCGGCCCATCAGTTTGGGCATCGGCGAGCCCCGCCACCCCACGCCCGATCTGATCAAGGACGCCTACTGCGACGCCATCCGCAGTGCCGACGGCGGCCTGTCGGTCTACCCCGCCACCGCCGGCGACGCCAAGCTGCGCAATGCCATGGTGCGTTGGCTGGACCGCCGATACGGCCTGCAACTGGACGCCGCTACCCAGGTACTGCCCATCAACGGTTCGCGTGAGGCGCTGTTTGCCTTTGCCCAGACCGTGGTGAACCCCGAGAAGGCCGACGCGCGCGGCCCGGTGCAGGTGGTGTGCCCGAATCCGTTCTACCAAATCTACGAAGGCGCAGCCCTGCTCTGCGGCGCCCAGCCCTACTTTGTGCCGTCCGTGCCCGAGCGCAACTTTGCGCAGGACTGGGACAGCGTGCCGGCTGACGTCTGGGCGCTTACCCAGCTGCTGTATGTCTGCTCCCCCGGCAACCCGGCCGGCGCCGTGATGCCGCTGTCCGAATGGGAAAAGCTGTTTGCGCTGAGCGACCAGTACGGCTTTGTGATTGCCTCGGACGAGTGCTACAGCGAGATTTACTTCCGCGACGAGCCGCCGTTGGGGGGCCTGGAGGCGGCCGCCAAGCTGGGCCGCAGCGACTTCAAGAACCTGGTGTCCTTCACCAGCCTGTCCAAGCGCAGCAATGTGCCCGGCATGCGCAGCGGTTTTTGTGCGGGCGACGCCAAGCTCATCAAGCAATTTTTGCTGTACCGCACCTACCACGGCAGTGCTATGAGCATGGTGGTGCAGACGGCCAGCGCCGCCGCCTGGGACGACGAGGCCCACGTGGTGGAAAACCGCGCCCAGTACCGCGCCAAATTCGCCCAGGTCACACCCATGCTGGCCGAGGTGCTGGACGTGGCCCTGCCCGATGCTGGTTTTTATCTGTGGGCCAAGGTCCAGGGCAGTGACACCGACTTCGCGCGCGACCTGCTCGCTCAATACAATGTGACGGTCTTGCCTGGAAGCTACCTGGCCCGCGAGGCCCATGGCAGCAACCCGGGCGCGCAGCGCATCCGCATGGCGCTGGTGGCCGAAGCGGCAGAGTGCGTGGAAGCCGCGCAGCGCATCGTCCAGTTTGTGAAGTCCCGAGTTTCCTGAGTCTTTCAACCCCTTTTCCCTTCTGAAGAGCCCTATGAGCCAACAACTGCAAACCGTTATCGAAGCCGCGTGGGAAGACCGCGCCAACATCTCCGTCGCCTCTGCATCTGCAGAAGTGCGTGATGCCGTAGAGCATGTGCTGAATGAACTGGACGCCGGTCGTCTGCGCGTGGCCACGCGTGAAGCCGTGGGCCAGTGGACCACCCACCAGTGGGTCAAGAAGGCCGTGTTGTTGAGCTTCCGCCTGAAGGACAACGCCATCGTGCAATCCGGCGACCTGGGCTTCTACGACAAGGTGGGCACCAAGTTCTCCGGCATGTCCGAAGCGGACCTCAAGGCCAGCGGCGTGCGCGTGGTGCCTCCCGCCGTGGCGCGCCGTGGCAGCTTCCAGGGCAAGGGCGTGATCCTCATGCCGTCCTACTGCAACATCGGCTCCTACGTGGACGAAGGCACCATGGTTGACACCTGGGCCACCGTGGGCTCCTGCGCGCAGATCGGCAAGCAAGTGCACCTGTCGGGTGGCGTGGGCATTGGCGGCGTGCTGGAACCCATGCAGGCCGGCCCCACCATCATTGAAGACAACTGCTTCATCGGCGCGCGCTCCGAAGTGGTCGAAGGTGTGATCGTGGAAGAAAACTCGGTGATCTCCATGGGCGTGTACATCGGCCAGAGCACCCCGATTTACGACCGTGCCACCGACACCGTGAGCTACGGCCGCATTCCGTCTGGCTCCGTGGTCATCAGCGGCAGCCTGCCCAAGAATGATGGCAAGTACAGCCTGTATGCCGCCATCATCGTCAAGCGTGTGGACGCCCAGACGCGTTCCAAGACGTCGCTCAACGACCTGCTGCGCGACTAAAGATCCCTAGACCTGTTCCGAGAGGTACGCCATGGCCACCACGCCCCAACCGTCGGGAACGATGGAGCGCATTCTTCGTCTGATGAGCGACAAGAAGGCGTCGGATGTGTACTTGTCCGCGCACGCGCCTGCGCTGATCAAGATCAATGGCCAGTGCGTACCCATCAACAGTCAGGTGCTGCCGGCGGATGCGCCCAAGAACCTGCTGGCCGAGGTGCTCTCACCCGACCAGATGGCGCAGCTGGAGGCCGAGGGTGAGCTCAACGTGGGCTTTCCCATGGCGGGCGTGGGTCGTTTCCGGGTCAGCGCCATGCGCCAACGAGGGTCCATCGCCGCGGTGATCCGCTATATCGCAGTGGACATTCCTTCTCTGGCTAACCTGCAGTTGCCCCCGATTCTGGGCGACCTGATCATGGAGAAGCGTGGCCTGCTGCTCATGGTGGGAGCCACCGGTGCCGGCAAGAGCACCACGCTGGCGTCCATGATGGACTACCGCAACGAGAGCGTGTCCGGTCACATCCTGACCATCGAAGATCCGGTGGAGTTTTTGTTCAAGAACAAGAAATCTATCGTCAACCAGCGCGAAATCGGTACCGATACACAAAACTTGCAAGTCGCGTTGAAGAACGCTCTGCGCCAGGCGCCGGATGTGATCCTGATTGGTGAAATCCGTGACCGCGAAACCATGTCGGCCGCCATAGCCTATGCGCAGTCGGGCCACCTGTGCCTGGCCACCATGCACGCCAACAATAGCTACCAGGCACTGAACCGCATCTTGAGCTTCTACCCCGTGGAAGTGCGTCAAACCATGCTGGGTGACCTGTCCGCGGCCCTGCGCGCCGTGGTGTCGCAGCGCCTGCTGCGCACGGTAGCGGGCATGCGCACGCCGGCGGCGGAGGTGCTGCTGAACACCAAGCTGATTGCCGAACTGATTGAAAAAGGCGACTTCTCGGGTGTGAAGGAAGCCATGGAGAAGTCCATGGCCGAGGGCTCGCAGACCTTTGAGCACGACATTGCCCGCCTGATTGTGGAAGGCATGGTCGAGCGCAAAGAGGGCCTGTCCCACGCAGACTCCCCCACCAACCTGTTGTGGCGCCTGCAAAACGATTTCAGCAAGGCCGCCAAACCGGCCGCTGCGGTGGAAGAGGAAGAAGAAGCCTCATTCACCGAAATTACCCTGGATGTGAAGCACTGATGACAACAACCTTGCAGCTCACCGAGCAGCTGCTTTCCATGGCGTCGGTCACGCCCAGCGACGGCGGTTGCCAAACCCTGATTGCCCAACGCCTGGCCGCACTGGGGTTTGTTTGCGAAATTATTGAGAGCGGCCCGGCCGACTTCCGCGTCACCAATCTATGGGCAAAACGGCCTGCAGCCCCCGCAAACAGTGCGCCAGCAGCTAGCAAATCCATAGCAGCCAAGACGCTGGTGTTTGCCGGCCATACCGACGTGGTGCCCACCGGCCCGCTGGAGCAGTGGGACAGCGCCCCCTTTGTGCCCACCTACCGTGACGGCAAGCTGTTTGCCCGTGGCGCCAGCGACATGAAAACCTCGCTGGCCGCGTTTGTGGTGGCCATCGAAGAGTTTCTGGCTGCCCACCCCGACCCGCAGCTCAACATCGCCCTGCTGCTGACCAGCGACGAGGAAGGCCCCGCCAACGACGGTACCGTGGTCGTCTGCAACACGCTGAAGGCGCGTGGCGAGGTGCTGGACTACTGCATCGTGGGCGAGCCCACCTCCGTGGAACGCACGGGCGACATGATCAAGAACGGCCGGCGCGGCACCATGAGCGGCAAGCTCACGGTCAAGGGCGTGCAGGGTCACATTGCCTACCCGCATCTGGCCAAGAACCCCATCCACCTGGCTGCGCCCGCGCTGGCCGAGCTGGTGGGCATCGAGTGGGACCGCGGCAACGACTTTTTCCCGCCCACCACCTGGCAGGTCAGCAACATCCACGGCGGCACGGGCGCCAGCAATGTGATCCCCGGCCACGTGGTGATCGACTTCAACTTCCGCTTCTCCACAGAGTCCACGCCCGAATCGCTGCAGAAGCGGCTGGCCAGCGTGCTGGAAAAGCATGAGCTGGAATATGACCTGGCCTGGACCGTGGGCGGCCTGCCCTTCCTCACCACGCCCGGCACGCTGGTGGACGCAGTGCGCGACGCCATCCGCTCCGAGACCGGTATCGAAACGCAGCTGTCCACCACCGGTGGCACCAGTGACGGGCGCTTTATCGCCCAGGTCTGCCCCCAAGTCATCGAGATGGGCCCACCCAACGCGACCATCCACAAGATCAACGAGTTTGTGGCGGTGGCTGACATTGAGCCGCTGAAGAACATCTATCGCCAGGTGCTGGTCAACCTGAACCGTCAGGCGCAGGCATGACCCTGTCGGAACTGGTGGCCCAGGCCACCCAGCAGCTCACGGACGCGAAAGTCTCTTTCGGCCACGGCACCACCAATGCGCGGGACGAAGCGGCCTGGCTGGTGTTGCACGCGCTGGGGTTGCCGCTGGATACACCGTTGGATGCTGACGATGCAGAGTCAAATAGGCCTGTAGCCCCCGAAGAATATGCGCGAGCAGCTACGCTTTTAGGAGCACGCATCAGCACCCGCAAGCCTGCGGCCTACCTGACGAACGAGGCCTGGCTGCAGGGCGTGCCCTTTTATGTGGACGAGCGCGTCATCGTGCCGCGCTCGCTGATTGCCGAGCTGTTGGTGGATGGCAGCATTGATTACTGGCTGAAGGAAAGTACGCACCGCGTGCTGGACTTGTGCACAGGCAATGGCAGCTTGGGCATTTTGGCGGCCATGGTGTACCCCGAAGTGGAAGTCACCGGGGCAGATATTTCCACCGATGCGCTGGCCGTGGCCCGCATCAATGTGGACAAGCACAGCCTGCAGGCGCGGGTGCAGTTGGTGGCGTCCGATGGGCTGGCCGCCGTGCCCGGTCCGTTTGACCTGATTCTGTGCAACCCGCCGTATGTGAACGCGCAGAGCATGGCTGCCCTGCCTGCGGAGTACTTGGCCGAGCCTTTTATTGCGCTGGACGGCAACCAGGCTGGTGGCAGTGGCGACGGCATGGATTTCATCCGTACGCTGCTGAAGCAGGCGCCTGCAGTGATGGCGGACGATGCGGTGCTGGTGCTGGAGATTGGCAATGAGCGGGCTTTCTTTGAAACCGCCTTTCCGGATCTGGAAGTGGTCTGGCTGGAAACCAGCGCTGGAGAAGACCAGGTGTTGTTGGTGACCAAGGAGGCTTTGCTGCTTTAGCGCCTGTACCTTGGTTCTGAGCCCGCTGCGGGCTTGGGGTACGGGACTCCGTTCGTGTCCCCCGCCCTTCGGGCTCCTCCTTGACCTCACTGCGCCCCGCACCCCAAGCCCTCAGCTACGAACAGTAGCCGGTCTCTTCATTGAAATAAAACGCCTCGCTGGGGATGGTGGATGGGGTGTCCGGTCGCAGGCGCTGTTCGCGGTTGCCACAGAACACACCAGCCAACAACGGCGTTAACGAAATAACCATTGCGAACCTAAAGTGTTCGCCCGCGAGATGTGCCGGAGAACGGATACCCCGTCTACCAGCCCTCACCACGATGCAGGCCTGAAACGCCTCAAAGAATTGATAACTGAGTCCTTCAAATGATTACCCTGAAAAACGTCACCCTGCGCCGCAGCGCCAAGGTTCTCCTCGAAAGTGCTTCCGTTACCCTCAACCCCGGCGAAAAAGTCGGTCTGGTGGGGCGCAACGGTGCCGGCAAATCCTCGCTGTTCGCCTTGCTCAATGGCAATCTGCACGAAGACGCGGGCGAGTACTACATTCCCGCCGCCTGGCGCATGGGCCAGGTGGCCCAGGACATGCCAGAGACCGAACAAGGCGCGACTGATTTTGTGGTCGAAGGCGACACGCTGCTGGGCGCCGCACGGGCCGAAGTGGCTGCGGCCGAAGCCACGGACGACTACGACCGCATGGCCCACGCCTACACGGCACTGCACGATGCCGGCGAATACGACGCCGCTGCCCGCGCGCAGGCGCTGATCCTGGGCCTGGGCTTCAAGACCACCGAGCTGGACAAGCCGGTCAACAGCTTCTCGGGCGGCTGGCGCATGCGCCTGCAGCTCGCACGCGCCCTGATGTGCCCCAGCGACCTGCTGCTACTCGACGAACCCACCAACCACTTGGACTTGGATGCGCTCGTCTGGCTGGAGGCCTGGCTCAAGAAATACGAAGGCACCATGGTCGTCATCAGCCACGACCGCGAATTTCTGGACGCGGTGACCAACGTAACGCTGCACATCGACATGGGCAAGCTGGTGCGCTACGGCGGCAACTACAGCAAGTTCGAAGACATGCGGGCCGAGCAGATGGAGCTGCAACAGAACGCCTTTGCCAAGCAGCAGGACAAGATCGCCCACTTGCAGAAGTTCATTGCACGCTTCAAGGCCAAGGCCAGCAAGGCCAAGCAGGCCCAAAGCCGTGTGAAGGCGCTGGACCGCATGGAGAAGATTGCGCCGCTGATGGCCGAGGCCGAGTTCACTTTCGAATTCAAGGAACCCGCCAACCTGCCCAACCCCATGCTGTCCATGCAAGGCGTGAGCTTTGGCTACCCGCCGCCCGAAGACGCCCCCAAGGGCACCCCGCCCACCACCATCGTGCACAACGTCAGCAAGTCGGTGCTGGCGGGCCAGCGCATCGGCATTCTGGGTGCCAACGGCCAAGGTAAATCGACGCTGGTGAAAACCGTGGCGCGCGATCTGGCGCCGCTGGGCGGTGACGTCACCGAGGGTAAGGGCCTGAACATTGGCTACTTCGCGCAGCAGGAGCTCGACGTCCTGCGGCCCGATGAATCGCCGCTGGAGCACATGATCCGCCTGGTGCGCGAGATGACAGCCGCAGGCAAGATTGCCGGCCAGCAGACGCGCGAGCAGGACCTGCGCAGCTTCCTGGGCACCTTCAACTTCAGCGGCGACATGGTCAAGCAGGCTGTGGGCAGCATGAGCGGTGGCGAGAAGGCTCGCTTAGTACTGTGCATGATCGTCTGGCAACGCCCCAACCTTTTGCTGCTGGACGAACCCACCAACCACTTGGATCTGGCCACACGCGAGGCCCTGGCCATGGCGCTCAACGAGTTTGAAGGCACCGTGATGCTGGTGAGCCACGACCGTGCCCTGCTGCGCTCCGTTTGCGACGAGTTCTGGATGGTGTCTCGCGGTGGCGTAGAGCCCTTTGACGGAGATCTGGACGACTACCAGCGATACTTGTTGGACGAAGCCAAGCGCCAGCGTGAATTGGCCAAGGAAGAGGCGAAGTCTGAAGCAGTCAAACCGGTGGTCACCACTGCTGTTGTGCCGGTCAAATCAGGCCCCAGTCCTGAAGCGTTGCGCAAATGGAAGAAGGAATTGGTCCAGGTGGAAGAACGCATGGCCACTCTCAATACTGAAGGCGCGGAGCTGGAAGCCAAGCTTTCTACCAATCCTCACCCTTCCGTTATCGCCGAAACGGGCAAACGCCTGAAGGCGGTGAACAGCGAACTGCAAACACTGGAAGAACAGTGGCTGGAATTGACTGCGCAGATAGAGGGGTGAGGAAGGCTGCGGCCTTTCCAAGCCTAACCGGCAAAGAAAAAGCCCACTGTTTTGCAACAGTGGGCTTTTCGATTCCACATGAAGTGGTGGGAACTGAGAGATTCGAACTCTCGACCTACGGATTAAGAGTCCGCTGCTCTACCAGCTGAGCTAAATTCCCTTAAATCGTCAATAACTTTGGTGGGACCAGCGGGGGTCGAACCCACGACAAACGGATTAAAAGTCCGCTGCTCTACCAACTGAGCTATGGTCCCTACGAGAACTGGCAACTCAGTTACTTGATCCCGCTAAGCCTCAAATTATAGCGTGTTTTTTTATGGCTTCGGCTCCCTGCGCGATATTTTGTCGATGATCCAGCCCGCAGCACACATGCCAAAGGTCGCAGTCACCGTGACCAGCGAGCCGTAACCATGGCAGTTCAATGAGCCGTCAGACTCTACCGCGCAAGAGGCATCAGGAGCCGCCACAGCTTCTTTGCTAAAGACGCATGCCACATGTATTTTTTTGCCATTCTTGGGCGCCCCATGTTCCTTGCGCAGACGGTAGCGCAGTTGCGCCAACAAAGGGTCATGCGTTGTTTCGCTCAGGTCGGCAATATCCACCGCATGCGCCAAGCGTTTACCCCCCGCAGCTCCCACCGAAATAAAAGGTATTTTTGTACCGCGCGCCCATGCAGCCATGGCCGTCTTGGCACGCACCTGATCACACGCGTCCACCACACCGTCGATGCCTGATGCCACCAAGGGTAACCAAGTCTCTGGCTCCACAAAGTCGTCCACGCAGGTCACCACACATGCAGGATTGATCAGCGCGATGCGCTGCCGCATGGCCTCAATCTTGGCCATGCCCACAGTGTCGGTCAAGGCGTGGAGCTGGCGATTGATGTTGGACTCGGAGATATGGTCCATATCCACCAAGGTGATGCGCCCCACCCCACTTCGCACCAGTGCCTCAGCGCTCCAGGACCCCACCCCACCAATGCCCACCACCATGAGGTGGGCGTTTCGCACGCGCTGTGCCGGGTCAACACCCAGCAACCGGTCTAATCCGGAAAAGCGCCGTACCACATCGGCGCCATGCACCACGGCGGAAGTCTCAGCTGACATGCAAAACGCTACTTGAAGCGTGCCAAGCGGTCTTTGCCGGCCGCAGCGGCTTCCGTGCCGGGATAGCCAGACACCAGTTCTTCCAAAGTTTTGCGAGCGGCCTTGGTGTCCTTCATTTCCAACTGGCAATTGGCAATAGCTAGCAGGGCTTCGGGAACGCGCATGTGGTCGGGCGCCTGCTGCACAAGCATGCGGAAATTTGCCTGCGCCTCTTTGTAGTCTTTGGTGGCGTATTGGGCATTGCCCAGCCAGAACAAAGCGGAAGGACGATAGCCACTTTGGCCATAGCGATTGAGGAAGTCGACAAAAGCACTTTGCGCTGGTGCAAATTCGCCACGACGGAAGACGGCCAAAGCAGCCTCGAAATCGCGCTTCTCTGCAGGGTCTGCGCCAAACTCGCGACCGTCGTAGCTCACGCGCACTGGCTCCAACTTGCGCAGGCGGTCATCCAGCTGCTGAGCACCATCTTTCTGCTTGCGCTGCAAATCGGCCACATCACGGGCGAGTTGCTCATCCTGACCACGCATTTTTGCCATCTCGGCACGGCTGGCTTCCAACTGGTTTTGCAAATCGACGAGACTGCGGCGAAGCTGCGCGGCCTCTTCGGAGGCTCGGCGGTTTTCCTCTGCCAGCTTTTGGTCGGACTCTTGGCGCAGAGTCTCTATTTTTTGTCGCAAATCCAGAATCGCCCGACGTGCCTCTTCGTCATCAAAAAGACCAGCAGAAGCAGTGCCCAAGGTCATCAGCAGCATGACCGACAAGGCGGCGCTGCGAGTTCCGTTCCAGACGGTCAACGTCACGGTTTGCCTCAGCGGTAGCTGAACACAGCGCGACGGTTTTTCTCCATCGCAGCTTCGCTGCTGCCTTGCACGGCGGGTTTTTCCTTGCCAAAGCTCACAGCTTCCAATTGGCCATCCGTCACACCTTGCAGCAGCAGCGCCTTGCGTACTGCTTCAGCACGCTTTTGACCTAGCGCCAAGTTGTATTCGCGACCACCACGCTCATCGGTATGCCCCTCCAGAATGACTTTGCGAGCCTTGTTGGCCTTGAGGAACTTGGCGTGCGCCTCAATCACAGATTGGAATTCAGCACGAATAACGAAGCTGTCGTAGTCGAAATACACCGTGGTGGGTGTAGTTGCCAGCAGCTTATCGAGCGCCATCTTTTCCAGGTTCGTGGTGTCAATGTTCTTGTCGGTAACCTGGCCTGTGTCCGTCGTCTTCGTGCTGTCCTTGTTCTCGCCGACGGCGGTACCGGTCCTGTCTTCCACAGTGGGGGTGTCCAATTTGACGGCCGAGCCACAAGCACTCAACACCAAAGCCACCGACATTGCCAAAAGAATCCGCTTCATTCCATACTCCTAGTTAAGTCTCTTTACTTCTGCACGGGGCCCCAATCGGGCTCCCGGATGTCGCCATTCTGGCCCGCCAAACGGGCTTTGATTTTTCCATCCAAGGTCGTGGTCATCAATGCTTCACGGCCCTGTTGCAAGGTGGCGTAAATCACCAAACGACTGTTGGGTGAAAAACTGGGGTTCTCGTCCGCACTGGTGTCCGTAATAGCGTTTGCAGTACCCGTGGCCAAATCCATGATGTGCAACTTGAACGCACCGTTTACGCGCGACACATACGCCAACCACTTACCGTCTGCGCTAACCGCGGGCGAGATGTTGTAGGTTCCATTGAAAGTCACACGCTCCGGGTTTCCGCCGCTAACGGGCATACGGTAAATCTGCGGTGAGCCACCGCGATCACTGACAAAGTAAATGGTCTTTCCGTCAGACGTAAAGACGGGCTCAGTATCGATGGCGGTAGATTGGGCAAGTCGTTTGGGCTCGCCACCGTTGGCATCCATCAAATAGATTTGCGAGCCCCCATCGCGGCTCAAGGTCAAAGCCAGGGTGCGGCCATCTGGTGACCACGCAGGTGCGCTGTTGGACCCTTTGAAATTGGCTACCAAACGACGACGCCCTGTTCCCACGTCGTGCACATAGACTACGGGCTTGCGTGATTCAAAGGACACATAGGCCAGCTGATTGCCGTTGGGCGCCCAAGAGGGGGAAATAATGGGCTCAAAGCTATTCAGCGCACTCTGGGGGTTTTCCCCGTCGGCGTCAGCCACCCACAAATTGAACGACGTGCCCGCCTTGGTAACGTAGGCGATGCGGGTCGAGAAAATGCCCTTGTCGCCGGTTAATTTTTCGTACACGAAGTCTGCAACGCGATGGGCTGCGAGTCGCAAATCTCCCAAAGCCACAGCATGGCTCTGCCCGCCCAAATCCTGGTTGCGCACAGTGTCCCAGACCCGGAAGCGAACATCGTAACGACCATCTGCCAGCCGTGTCACGCTTCCGGCTACCAATGCATCTGCCCCTTTTTGCCGCCATTGCGCGACGTCCGGGCGAGAGGACTCATCCCAAGCACCTGCAACATTGTCTGTGCCCCGGAACTGCCCGCTGCGTTCCAAGTCGGCCATCACGATCGCGGCTAACTTCTGGGGCGTACCATCCTCACCTCGGAATGCTGGTATGGCGATGGGCAGCTGCGTCATGCCCACGCCAGATACTTCTACGCGGAATTGGGCCGCGGCCTGCAGGCTGAAAAAACCAACAACCAGTGACAAAAGAAATTTATGCATCGTGTTCCGATTATCCCCAACTGCGAACGACGGTATCGCTGGCTGCAAGACTTTCTTGGTAACCAACAGTTGCCCGTACTTGCTTTGTCTTCTGCCGCTCACGCACCTTCTCTGCGTTCACGCCTTCACGGCCACGATCGGATTCGGGGTGCCACAAGTGGTAGACCTCGGTTGAACAAAAGCCATTCTTGCGTATCAAGCCCGCATTGTGTAGCCGCAGTACGAAGTCTGCATCCTCGTGCCCCCAGCCGACGAAGGTTTCATCAAAGCCGTTGACAGCTTCGTAATCCGAACGCCACACCGCCATATTGCAGCTGCGAATACCTTTCCAGACAAAGCGCGACTGCAAACGCCTGCGCCAATCAGGTAGGCGCACCAAACCCATCAATTTACTGGCTTCACCCGCTAGGCGCCGACGCAACCAGAATGCGACGGAATGGCCGGCAATCGCCAGATTCTGTGCAATCGCGCGCTGGGTAAAGGCCGGGTTCAAAAGCACGCGGCTGCCATTGACAAAGCAGCCTGACTGCGCGAGCCGGCGATGGCGTGCGATAAAGTCCACTTCCGGAACGCAATCGCCGTCCATGAGTATCAAATAAGTCCCCTTGGCAGCAGCTACCCCCAGATTGCGTACCTGCGATACCGTAAAACCCACATCCGGGTGCCAGACATGGGTCACCTGCAACCCGCTGTCGCGGCATGCCTGCTCCGCCTTCTCCCTATGGACATCGGAGGATCCGTCGTCGGCGATGACGACCTCAAAGTTCCGGTCTGTTTGCTGTGCCAGCCCCCGCAGGACGAGCACCAGCGCGTCGCTGCGGTTATAGGTGGTGATAACCACCGATATCAGGTCGGAAGAAAGCATTTTGGAATAGACTAAGCCGCTCACGCGGAGCGGTGTGGAGACACCTTGAGTTTGCGATAGACGTTGCGCTACGCAAAAAGTTCACAACACCGACGAATGTTATCACCCATGGCCCAGATTTCTGTTTACATCATTGCCTTCAACGAAGTGGAAAAGGTCCGCGCCGCCATAGAAAGTGTGCGCTGGGCTGACGAGATCGTGGTGGTGGACTCCTGGAGCACGGATGGCACTGCGGATCTCGCCACCCAGCTCGGAGCCCGTGTCGTGCAAGTCGAATTCAAGGGCTTTGGGGACCTGCGCAACCAGGCGATTGCCGCTTGCACACACCAATGGATTTTCAGTTTGGATGCGGATGAGCGGTGCACACCCGAAGCCGCACAAGAAATCAGGCAGTTAACCGAAAATTCCAGGGCGCTGGACGCGTACCATACGCCGCGCCGCAATTTCTTCATGGGGCGCTGGATCAAGCACTCAGGTTGGTATCCCAATTATCGGCAGCCTCAGCTATTCCGCAAGGGCGCCATGCGCTACGACCAGAAGCCCGTGCACGAGGGCTACATCCTCGAATCCGACAAGCCGCTGGGCCACATGCAGCAGGCGATCTGGCAGTTCCCCTTCAAGAACATGGCTGAGGTCATGCACAAGGCCAACCGCTACTCTTCCTTGGGAGCGGAGAAGATCAAGCACAAGCGCATCACCATGGGCTCCGCCCTGCTGCACGCCAAATGGGCCTTCTGGAAACACTACCTTTTTAAGCTGGGTTTTCTGGATGGCTGGGCCGGCTTTGTGATTGCCGTGGGTAACTTCGAGGGCACTTTCTACCGTTATGTAAAGGCTCTGGAGATCCAAAAGGGTGAGGCATGGCACTCCCCGACCAAGCCATCCTTGTCTCCGCATGACTAAGGCAGACCGCACGCTCTATCTGCGGCTGCTGGGCTTTCTCCGCCCCTACTGGAAGGCCTTCTCTGTCGCCGTGCTTTGCATGGTGTGCACTGCAGCGACTGAGCCGGTGTTTCCTGCCATCATGAAGCATCTGCTCGACAGCGGCTTCCGCACCACCGAAGCACGGATGGTGTGGCTGATACCCGCCAGCATCGTGCTGCTGTTTCTGGCGCGCGGGGTGCTGTCTTTTGTGACCAATTACCTCATGACTTGGGTCTCGACGCGCTTGGTGGTGGACCTGCGGCGTGCAATGTTCGACAAGCTGGTAGGCGCCCCCACACAAATATTTCACACCAAGCCTGCCTCGCAATGGATTGCCCGCCTGCTCTACGACGTGGACAATATCAATCAGGCCTCCACCAACCTGTTGGTCATTGCGGTACGTGAATCCCTGACGGCTTTAGCGCTGCTGTCCTATCTGGTCTACTTGGATTGGAAGCTGACCTTGATTACGCTGACTGTGGGGCCGGTAATTGCTGTTTTGATCCAGAGCTTTGGTCGCCGCATACGCAAGGCCAGCAAGGCCAGCCTGGAGTCATTGCGTGCCGTCGCCCACACCGTGGAAGAGACTACTGCGGCCAACAAAGTCATCAAGATATATGGCGGTCAGGCGCAGCAAAAAGAGCGATTCCATGCCGTCACCGAAAGCTTTCGCCGCAGCATGATGAAGGAGGCCGTACCGGCCTCGGCCCTGACACCCATCACGCATATGACGGCCTCCATCGCGATTGCCTTCATCATCTACATGGCGCTCAGCCGTGCCATGGGGCAGGCCGGAGATACGGCAGGCGGTTTTGTCTCCTTCATTACCGCCATGCTGCTGTTGATCTCGCCCATCAAGCAGCTGACCACCATCAGCCCCATCCTGCAACGAGGCTTGGCCGCTTGCGAAAGCGTCTTTGAGGTTCTCGATGCGCCTGTAGAAGCCGACAAAGGCCATGCCAAGTTGCCAGACTGCAAAGGCGAGATCCGCTTTGAAAACGTGTCTTTCCGCTACCCCGGCAGCGACAAGCTGGCACTGGACAAGATCACCCTGCAGGTACAACCCGGCCAGACCATAGCCTTGGTAGGGGCGTCGGGCGGCGGAAAAAGCACGCTGGCGTCGCTGATTCCGCGCTTTTACACGCCAGACTCTGGCCGCATCACAGTGGATGGTGTCGACATCTCCACACTGGCGCTGGCCAACCTGCGCGAGCACATCGCATTGGTCAGCCAGGACATCGTTCTGCTCAATGACAGCATTCGTGCCAATATTGCCTTTGGCCAATCTCGCGGTGCTGATGACACCAAAGTGCAGGAAGCTGCGGTTGCTGCCCATGCCTGGGAATTCATCTCCCAGCTGCCACAAGGACTGGATACGCTCACCGGGGAAAACGGTGCAGCGCTCTCGGGCGGCCAGCGACAACGCATTGCGATTGCGCGAGCTCTGCTCAAGGATGCGCCCATGCTCATCCTCGACGAGGCCACCTCGGCCCTGGATACCGAGTCAGAGCGCGTGGTACAGGATGCCTTGTCCACCCTCATGCGCAACCGAACCACCTTGGTCATTGCACACCGACTCAGCACCATTGAACGCGCAGACCTGATTGTCGTGCTGGATCAAGGACGCGTCGTGGAATCTGGCAACCATGCCTCCCTGATCCAACGCAACGGCTACTACGCCAGCTTGCAGAGGTTGCAGACATGAAAATCCCCATCCTGATGTACCACCAGATCGACGAGCCGCCACCGCGTGGCACGGCACTACGCGGACTCATCGTGGCGCCCTCCTCGTTCGCCTGGCAAATGCGCATGCTGCGCCTGATGGGCTACAAAGGCCTGTCCATGCGCGATCTGGAGCCCTATCTGCGTGGAGACCTGCAAGGCAAGGTAGTGGGCATCACGTTTGACGATGGCTATCAGAACAACCTGGTCCACGCTCTACCCACCCTGAAAGCAAACGGCTTCACCGCAACTTGCTATGGTGTCAGCAGCATGGTGGGAGGCACCAACGCTTGGGATGCAGGGAAAGTGGCGCAAAAACCGCTGATGACACGACAGGACTGGATAGCCTGGCACGAGGCTGGAATGGACGTGGGCTCGCACACACAGACGCATGCCAACCTCCAGGAGCTGCCCGAAGAAGCGGCGCGGCAGCAGATCGTGCAGTCCAAGGACGAGCTGCAGCGGTTGTTGGGCGCGGAGGTGCGGCATTTTTGCTACCCCTACGGCTGGTTCAAACCCGAGCACGAAGACATGGTGCGCGCCGCAGGCTACGTGACGGCCACAAGCACACGCCGGGGCCGTGCGCAAGCGGGCGACAACCCCTATGCGCTCAACCGCATCATGGTGGCGCGGGCTACACTTCCCCTGCAGTTCTTTCTGAAGGTGGCCACGACCTACGAGGACAAGCGTGCATGAACCCGCTGGCGCTGTACTGTAAAAGTTATAGCACCGACCTGCGGCGCGTCGTGCGCCTAATGCAATCCATCGAGCGCTTCAACGGGACACGCATTCCCGTCTATGTATCCGTGCCCGACTCAGAGCTGGCCCTGTTTCGCGAGCACCTAGGCACCACCTCTGCCCAATTGATCTCTGATGAGAGCATTCTGCAGGCATCTCCGCGCCTGAACCTTGACTTGGTCGCAGGCATGCACGGTGCGGTGGCACAGCAGGTCGTGAAGTCGGAGTTCTGGCGCTTGGGATTTGCTGAGTCCTATGTCTGTCTGGATTCGGATGCGGTCTTCATACGTCCGTTTTCTGTCGATGATTTTCTGGCTCCAGACGGTTATCCATACACAGTGCTGGATGAGGCGCACGACCTGCTGGAAGGCGCCATGCAACATGGTCGCCCGCGCATCGTGGATGACTTTGTGCGAGAAGCCGCATCGATGCAACAGACATTCGGACGTCATGGCCGTCGCTACAGCTTCGGCCCGTTTCCTCTGGTATGGCACCGCAAGGTGTGGGAATCGCTGGACAGCAACTACCTGCAGCCGCGCGCAATGAGCTTTGCCGACGCGATTGCGCAAACCCCGATTGAGTCGCGCTGGTATGGGGAATCGCTGCTGGCCTACCAAGCCATTCCCCTGCACCCCTGCCAGGCGCTTTTCAAGGTCTATCACTATGCCTGGCAGCTAGACCAGGAAACACGCCGCGGCATCACTCAGAAGCAACTGTCCACCCTGTACTGCGGCGTGATCTACCAGTCGGCCTGGGAGCGCGAGATGGATTGGCCCAGGGAAGGCGGTGGCCTGCTCTCGCGCGTCGGCCGGCAATTGCGTCGCAAGCTGGGCAAGATATGAGCCCCCCCGGCACCGAACACATCCCCATACTGCTGACTTCCAGCGTAGTGGCCCATGACAAGGGAGTTCGCCTACAAGATCCCACGGAGCGGGCTCGACTGGCAATGGAGTCCGTACAACGGTGGCGGGCCATTGTCCCTCGCAACCCACTAGTACTTTGTGATGGATCGGGCTTCGACTTCCAACCCTTGCTCGCTACGCTGCCTGGGGGCGGCCCGGTGGAATGCCTGCATTTCCAGAACAATGTGGAGCGGGTCCAGCAGCATGGTCGGGGCTATGGTGAAGGCGAGATCGTGCGCCACGCCATGGAACACTCCACGCTGATCCAGTCTGCTAGCTGCTTTGCCAAATGCACCTCCAAGCTATGGGTGGACAACTTCAGTGCCTGCATGCAAGCATGGAATGGGTATTTGCTCATGAAGGGGGTGTTTGACCATGCTTTCTCGCCGCGCAAGGCAACAACGCTGGCCTATATCGACACGCGGTTTTATGCGATGGACCTGCAGACATACCAACAGTACTTTCTGCATGCCCATGAATTCATTCGTGCCCAAGACGGCTATGGCCTGGAAGAGAGCTTCAGGGATATCTTTCTGAACAAGCAGTTGCAAGGTTGCCTGATGAGCCCTCCTCCGGTCATCAGCGGCGTGGGGGGCGGAACTGGCGCGTACTACAAGAACACGCTCTTGCGCCAACTCAAGGAAAAGTGGCGCTACCAGCTCGTCAAGCACAACCCGCTATTCCGAAGCTGGTTTGCCTGAACGCAGCCGCAAAAACAGCGTGAGCAGGAAAAAGGCCTGCATCTCCAGATAGTGTTCCTGGTAGACGGCATCCACCATGCCGCGCAACAGCCAGAAAATGGACAGCAATAGAAGCGCCAAACCCGCTGGCCATGTTTGCTCTTGCTTCAGCGCGCTCCAGCCCGACTTAGCGAACCGCAAAAGTACCCAAGCGTAGAGAATGGCCCCGATCCAGCCCACGGCCAGTATCAGATTGATCCAGGCATTGTGCGCATGGGAAAAGTTCATCGCCGGCACATGGCCACATCGCTGCTCTATGCGGTACTGGTAAGCATCACGCCCGCCGTTCCATCCCCAAGGATTGTTGACACTCAACTCTGCGCCAACCCGAGCTAACAGCACACGCCCACCATCCGCGTTGAGCCCTTCGACCAAAGATGCTATGTAGGCCGCGTCCCTATCGGGATGCTGTCGGCGGACAAACTCGGAGGTCGCAGGGGTAAATCCTTCACAGATCAAGTCTTTCGGCTTCTCAACCTGAAACCCAATCGCCACCTTGTCCCCCATGGAGTACCACACCGGGTTGTGCGAGACCACCTGGTAAAAGAACACCAGACACAGCACCCCGACGCCCACGATCACGAGACCCGCACCCCGTCCCAAGCGCAACGGCTTGCGCCGTACCCGGACGAACACTGCATAGATCACGCAGGCCAGCGCCAGAATCAACAGTTCAAAGTAGGCCGCAGCACGTGACTGAGCAATCACCACGCTCACAAAACACAGCGCTACAAGGGCCCCTGCCTCGATTGCCCTGCGGTGCTTGCCCTGCTGCCAGGCTGCAAACATCACAGCCAAGCCTATGCACATAGCCTGGGAGGCTGGATAACCCAAATTGCCATGCATGGGCTCTATGCCTCTAAACCCCAGTGGAAAGGCTTGAAACGGCTTGTGCAACAAGGAAACATCTCGCAGCACTGCCCACAACGACTGGCCTGCCGCCTGCAAGGACGGATCCTCATAAAACGCGGGCTGAAATACGCCGGCCCAGGCCAGCACGGTAAGGCCCAGGTGAATGAATACCGGCACCGCGCTGACCAATGTAAGTACCCAGAGCGTCAGGCGTTTCGTGCCAAGTATCAGAAACGCCCCCCACGCAAGCAACCAAGTCAGCATGGACTCGCCCCACATGCCCTTGCCAATCATGTTGCTCCATGCCCCTGCCGGATCCGGGGCAATCAAGGGGAATATCAGGAGATAGGCGCACCAGAGCCAGACCGGCAATGGCACCGCAGCAGCCAGCGTGGTCATGCGCACACGCTCCGTGCGCCATGCAAAGCCCAGATAGCAAAGAAGGAGCAGCAACAAGCCCAGGTGCAAGACATTGCGCAAGGCAATCGTGCCCGACACGGACAGCACACCGGCAAAGGCCAGAAGCATCGCAAAGTAAAGCCCCTGAAATCGATTCAACATCATGTAGTTCTCAATGATTGGCGGCGTTCAAACTCTCGCTCAACCGCATGGAGCCGGCCTGGGACAAGTGATTCTCATCCTTGAAAACGCTGTGTCCATCCTGCAGGATGGGGCACTGCCCCTCACGGCACAGCATGGTATTTGGGTCCACAACGCGAACCTGCGGCCAGTGTGCTAGTACGCGTGTGGCACTGGTGCGCACCGCTTCGGATTTCGCATCGTCTGCGGTCTTATCAATGACACAGGAATAAGGTGGTTTGCGCCCAAGTGGCAGCGCGCCCATGCACAGGCGTGGATCAAAGCCCGGCTCTACCACTGGTAAAAAATAGTACACCTGCTTGCCGGCAGATTGCAGCAACGACAGCGTGGCATCCAGTTTGACCTCAAAGTCCTGACGCTCCTGCGGCGAAGACTGCGCTGTCAGATAGCGCCCTCGAAACACCAGCGCCACCGCACGCACATTCGCATCCCCAGCGATATCGCGCAGCGTGGTTTCCATATGACGCTCGCACTCTGAGGTTCCAGCGCCTGGTGTGGCCGCCATCACCGGAACACAGGCACCTTTGCCGCGCACGGCCAGGTTCAGACCTTGGGCATCGAAGGCTTTGGCCAGTCCCCAAAATGCGTGCACCGCATGGCTGTCGCCAAGCACCACGGCACTGACCGGTTTATCCGCATGGGCGCGCAGGCATACCTCCCGCTCCGGGAATTTGAAGGGCTTTTCACACTTCGCCTCGGTAATAAGTCCCTGCTTCTCGAAATCCAGGAAATCTTGGCTCGACGCCTGATCTAAATGAATGAGGTTCTTGTGGCGTATACGCTCCAGACCATAGCGGTCATAAATATTCTTGCCGAGCAGACCAAGGATAACCATTGCCACCACCAAGAGGCTGATCACCAGACGGCGCGGCAACCTACGCAGAGGCACCTCCCAAAGTCGGTAGGTCAGTACAGACAGCAGCAGACTCACCAGAACGAGCCCCAGCCGAAGGCCCACAGACGCCTGGCCACTTTCGATGATGTAGGCAAAGCTAAGCAAAGGCCAATGCCACAGATACCAAGGGTAGCTTACCTTGCCCACGGCCACCATCGACGGATGGCTCAGGAGACGCCCCGTCCAATCCGACGTCGCAGGCACGCCAATCAGCACCACCGCAGCCAGCACGGGCATCAGCGCAACCACACCAGGAAACGGCACCTTTGCATTCAGCAGCACCGTCGCGCCCAACAGCACAGTAACCGCCATGCCCCGCACCACCTGTCGTAAGGACTGCAAACGCTGGGGCTGCAAGGCCAGCCATGCCCCCGCAAGCAACTCCCAGGCCCGGCTCGCGGGGGAATAGAAAGCTTGCGTGCGGTCACTCCACACCCACCAGATCGACAGCAACAGAGAGACAGCGGCCAGTGCGGCAACGATGCGCACGGCACCGCGCCGGCTACGCAGAATCAGCCACAGCAATAAGGGCCATAAGATGTAGAACTGCTCCTCGATCGCCAGTGACCACAAATGCAGCAGCGGCTTCGCCTCGGACGCCTTGTCAAAGTACCCTGCCTCCCACCACAAACCGATGTTCGAAAGAAAGGCTGCCCCCAGGCCCAGATGCTTGCCCAGCTGCATGTACTCCTGCGCCAGCAAGGTATGCCAGCCCGCAATCAAGCAGGCTAGCAGCACCAGAATGAGGGCGGGGAAGATGCGCAGAATGCGCCGTGCGTAAAAAGACGCGAGGCTCCAGCGGCCAGCCTGTATCTCCTGCTGCAGGATGCTGGTGATCAGAAAGCCCGAAATCACAAAGAAGACATCGACCCCGATGAACCCGCCGGGAAATACCTCCGGGAAGGCATGGAAGGCCACGACAGTCAGGATGGCAATGGCCCGCAGGCCATCGATATCGGAGCGGTATGCAATGCTCATGCAGTTGCCCCCACCGCCATCTCGCCCAACAACTGACTGACTGCTGCCTGCGTCGTGTAGGGACTGGGTAGTCCGTTGTCCGCAAGCCCGTTACTCTCCCAGCGCGCGACCAACTGCTTGGTGGCCAAAGTCAGCGCGTCCTGAGCACCAGCAGTCAGGATTTCAACCGCACTATGCCCCTGCTGCCGCAGCAACTCTGCCATTTGCGCATTCCCATGCACCGTTGCCAGTATGGGTCGTTGCATCCACAGGTATTCGTAGAGCTTGGAGGGGATGTATTCGGCACAGATAGGCTCGGTGCCGTGCAGAAGCAGCAGCACATCGGCGCTTCGCATGCGGCGCAAGATCTGCTCACGCCCGGAAAGCCCGGTCACCGGATCCGCCTCGATACGCCCCAGGTGGCACACCATATCCCGTACGGGCGACTGGGCGATGGCGGCTTGGGACACAGAGTCCAGCGGCCCGCCGGTAAGCTGCAGCTGCAGCTGGCTACGCAACTCAGGGCGGTCGGCGACCAAAGACTCCAGTGCAGAGATGATGGGCGTGAGGTTGCGTGTGGCCGAGAGCGAGCCGAAGTGCCCTATCACCATCTTTGGCCCCGGTACGTAAGGCGGCAGCACCTTGAACGGCGCGTCAATGCCCGGCAGCAGCATCTTGCCGCGTTCGCCCAGTTGCAGATGGCGACGCTTGGCGCTGGCCAGGGCTTGCTCGGTAAACCAGATGGCTACATCGGCATCGGTACAAATCTGGCGTTCCACATCAGCCTGCATGCGTTCCTGCGCAGTCTTGGGCGTTCTGCCTGGCATCACCAGGGGGTCGTGCACCTCAGCCAGCCAACGCACATCCAGCGCCTGTTTCAAGGCGCGTCCGGCCACATGGGCGGCGAAAGCCCCGCCGGTGGAATAGATGAGATCGAACTTGCGGTGCTGGGCCAGCGCACGCCCCTTGAGGTAGGCGCTGAGCCACCAGGACCAGGAACTTTCCACAGGCCGTAGCAGCTTTTCTATGAACATGAACGGCAACAAGGGGATGGACAGCAGCACCATGACCAGGCGATAAGCCCCTGCAGAACCCAGATGTTTGCGCAGCACATGGCGCAGCTCAAAGCGAATGCCTGCCGGGCCTGCGGGCCACAGCTGGTAGTGCTCATAGTGCGTGTCCTTGTGGCCTGACACACCGCTTAACACCACGAGTTCGATACCTGCTGCCTCTAGATGCGGCAGCTTGTCGGTGATGGTCTGGCTGGCGGCGCGGCCGTCCATGTTGAAAGCGTGAGACAGCACCAGCCAGCGCTGCTTGAATTTTCTGGCTATGCCTTGGAACAAGGCTTCGTAATCAGACGCCGCTTTCTGCCACGAATGCGCACCCGCAAACGCTACCGCTTCCGCGGACAGCTTGGCCGCCAATGCTGTATCTCCCAGCACCCGGCGTATCCGGGTCACAAGCTCTTGAGGATCCGCCGGGTCTTGCAACAGCAGCGCGTTATGTTCGTCCGACAAATCCCGTGCGATGCCGGCGTAGGGTGCTTGGCTCACGACCACCTGCAAACCATAGGCCATGGCCTCCAGCACCACCATGCCGTAAGCGTCTTCCAATGTCGGATGCACCAACAAGTCGGCGGCACTATAGGCCCGCCCCATATCAGACAGGCTGCCCAGAAAGTGCACCCGTGATCCCAAACCCAAACGTTCTGCCAAACGCTGCATCTCGGACTGGCTTTCGCCTTTGCCAACCACGGCCAGATGCGTGCCTGCATCCAGTTGCTTTAGCGCCTCCAGCAAGGTGGGCAGGCCTTTCTTGACGAAATCATTGCCCACAAACAGCAGCAATGGCACTGTGACCGGCAAACCCAGTGCTTGGCGTGCAGCAGCTTGGGCTTCTGCAGATGCGCGGCCCGGCACCGATTGCACACCCGGCGTGATGACCTCCAGCATGGGGGCCGCCGCAGGAAACGACTCTTGCACCACTTCGCGAAGCGAGGCAGAGGCGCACACCACCCGCTTTTTGCAGGCAGACGCGTAGCGCCGCCGCTCCAGCCACAGGTAGGCCAGCAGCCGCGGACTCGTCAGCACCTTGAGCCAGCGCAGCGCCCGTCCAACGCCCTGCTTGCCTTCAAACAAGGTGTGCTTCACCGGCAGCACATGCACGGTCTGCACATTGCCATGCCAGGTGTTCTCGTGCGAATGCACGATGTCAAAACCCGTGCGCGTGGCACGCCAGGTTTTCCAGGCGAAGTACAGCTGGTTGATCCAGCGTGGCCGCTCCAGTGGAATGGGGATGCGATGGTAGGTGACGCCGGGAAATTCGTGCGCAATCGTCTGCGCGTACACATGTACTTCATGACGCGCCGCCAACTCTTCCACTACCGCGATGGAATAACGCTCAGCACCACCGCCTGTGGTGGCAAAGTTCCGGCTCAGTACGGCGATCCGCAAACGTTCAGTCACACGCCACCATCACAAGAGCACGATGTCGTACTGTTCCTGCGCCATGGCCGCTTCGCTTTGCAGCGACACCGGCTTGCCGATGAACTCGGACAGGCCCGCCAGGTGCTGGCTTTCCTCGTCCAGAAACAATTCGATAACTTTGGGTGAAGCCACCACGCGGAACTCGCGCGGGTTGAACTGGCGCGCCTCGCGCAGGATCTCGCGAAAAATGTCGTAGGCCACGCTGCGCGGGGTTTTGACAATGCCCTTGCCTTCGCAGGTGGGGCATGGCTCGCACAGCATGTGGGCCAGCGATTCGCGTGTGCGCTTGCGTGTCATCTCTACCAGACCCAATTGCGAGAAGCCCCCGGCCATGGTCTTCACGCGGTCACGTGCCAACTGCTTGCGGAATTCGCCCAGCACGGCTTCGCGGTGGTCTTCGCGCGCCATGTCTATGAAGTCCACGATGATGATGCCACCCAGGTTGCGCAGGCGCAGCTGCCGCGCAATGGCCTGTGCGGCTTCCAGATTGGTCTTGAAGATGGTGTCGTCGAAATTGCGCGCACCGACAAAGCCACCCGTGTTGACGTCCACCGTGGTCAGCGCCTCGGTCTGGTCCACGATCAGGTAGCCGCCGGACTTGAGTTCCACGCGCCGGCCCAGGGCCTTGGCCACTTCCTCGTCGATGGAGAACAGATCAAAGATGGGGCGCTCGCCCTTGTAGTGCTGCAACTTCTCAGCGGCGGCCGGCATGAACTCCGAGCCAAAGGCCTTGAGCGCCTCGAACTGCTCGCGCGAGTCCACGCGGATGGTCTGCGTGCCCTCGCCCACCAGATCGCGCAGCACGCGCTGCAACAGGCTCAGATCCTGGTGCAGTAGGCTTTGAGCAGGCAGGCGCACCGAAGCATCCTTGATGCGCGCCCAGGCCTTGCGCAGATAGCCGATGTCCTCGGCCAGCTCGGTGTCGGATGCATCCTCGGCATTGGTGCGCAGGATGAAGCCGCCGCCCTGCTTGCCAGCCAGCGCCTGCATGCGGCTGCGCAGCTCGTCGCGCTGCGCAGTGGGGATTTTTTGCGACACGCCAATATGGTCGTCCTGCGGCAAAAACACCAGCAGCCGCCCGGCAATGCTAATTTGGGTGGACAGGCGTGCGCCCTTGGTACCGATCGGGTCCTTGATGACCTGCACCATGAGCGACTGGCCCTCGAACACCTGTTTCTCGATCGGCACTTGCGGCTGGTTGGCGCGAGATTCGCTCAACGACTCACCCGGCGCCGGCGGATGCCAGACATCGGCCACATGCAAAAACGCAGCGCGCTCCAGGCCAATGTCGATGAAGGCCGACTGCATGCCCGGCAGCACACGCGCCACCTTGCCCAGATAAACATTGCCCACCAGGCCGCGCTCCAGCGTGCGCTCCACGTGCAGCTCCTGCACCGCACCGTGCTCGACGATGGCCACACGCGTCTCCTGCGGCGACCAGTTGATCAGAATGTCTTGTTGCATGGGAAACCCAGCTCGCGCAACGCCTGCGCGGTCTCAAACAAAGGGAGGCCCATGATGCCAGAGTACGAGCCCTCAATGCGCGCAATAAATGCTGCCGCCCGGCCCTGCACGCCATAGGCGCCCGCCTTGCCCATGGGCTCGCCGCTGGCCACGTAATCGGCGATCTCGGAATCGCTCAGATCGGCAAACACCACTTCGGATTCGCACAAACGCTGCACCGTCTTGTCGCCCCATCCAATGGCAATGGCGGTGAACACCCGGTGAGTCTGGCCAGACAGGGCCCGCAGCATGCGCTTGGCATCTTCTGCGTCATCCGGCTTGCCCAGAATCTGCGTTCCCAGTGCCACCGTCGTATCAGCACAAAGAACAGGCAGATTTTGGCCTTCAGACCTTGTCAATCGTGCGCGAGCAGCTATCAATTTAAGAGCAGTCACACGCTGCACATAGACCTCGGGCGCCTCGCCGGGCAAGACCGCCTCCAGACTTTCCGCATCTTCGTCGGGCGTGGGCAGCAGCAGTTCATGCGCCACACCAATCTGCCCCAGCAGCTCACGGCGGCGCGGACTTTGGGATGCCAAGTAAATGAAATCAGTCATACAAACACGCTAACGTTTGAAGGACTTGAGCGCCGCCGGGCCGCCCCAAGGCGCGAGGGCCCCCTTGGGGGGCAGCGACCCGTGCAACGGAGGAGCGTGGGGGCAACATTTGTCATTCGCGGTGATACGGATGGTTGGCATTGACAGACCAGGCGCGGTAGAGCTGCTCAATCAGCAGCACTCGCACCATGGCGTGCGGCAGGGTCAGGTCGGACAGGCGTATGCGCTCGTGGGCGGCCTGGCGGAATTCGGGGGCCAGGCCATCGGGCCCGCCGATGACCAAGGCCACATCGCTGCCGCCCAGTTGCCACTCCTTGAGTCGCTCGGCCAGCGCCGTGGTGCGCAGGCTGGTGCCACGCTCGTCCAAAGCCACGATGCGCGTGCCCTTGGGGATGGCCTCTTCAATGCGCTTGCGCTCAGCCGCGTAGAGCTGCTCCACGGTCTTGGAGCCGCGGGGTTCTGTCTTGATGGCCTTGAGTTCGACCTTGAGTTCGTGGGGGAAGCGTTTGGCGTAGTCGTCCCAGGCGGTTTGCGCCCAGTCGGGTACCCGCTGCCCCACAGCGACGATGAGCAGCCGCACGGCCAGCCTCAGGCTTTACGGGGCGCGGCTTTCTTGGCGGGGGCCTTCTTGGCCGCAACGGGCTTGGCAGCCGTTTTCTTGACTTCCGGCTTCACTACCACCGTTTTCACCGGGGCCTTGGCAGTTGCCGCTTTCTTGGCAGGCGCCTTTTTGGCGGGTGTCTTGGCACCGGCTGACTTTGCGGCCGCCTTTTTCAGGGCAGCTTTCGATGGGAAGGCCTCTTCCACACCCTTCTTGGCCGCGCTGGAGCGGCGCATGCTGGGCTCGCCAACGGCTTTTTTGGCGGGTGCTTTGGCTGCGGGTTTGGCAGCTTCCGCCACCACGGGCTTGGCAGCACCCAACTTCAAGCGCACAGGCTTCTCGCCCCACAGTTCTTCCAGGTGGTAGTACTGGCGGAAGTTGGGTTGGAAGATGTGCACCACGGCCTGCGCGCAATCCACGATGATCCATTCGCCATTGGCCTCGCCTTCAATGCGGGGCTTGGGAAACCCAGCTTCGCGTACGGCATCGCGCACGCTGGCGGCCAGCGCCTTGGTTTGGCGGTTGCTGGTACCGGAGGCAATGATCACGCGTTCAAACAGGGAGGACAGGTGTTCGGTATCGAACACCACAATGTCTTGGGCCTTGACGTCTTCCAAACCGTCCACGATGGCACGCTGGAGTTTCTGGGTGTTTTTGGCAACGGTGGAAGTAGTCATCAGGTCGATTGGTAAAGATGGTGTTGGTCAATATAACGCGCAACGGTTTCAAAAACCAGAGGGCCAAGGCTTTGGCCCGTGGCAGCGCGGTGTCGGAGTTCGGTGGCACTGGTGGCCACGGGGGGCATGTTCAGAACCGTCAGGCCGGGCACATGTGCTTTCAAGGCATCAAATTGGCCCTTGGCCCCCGTTGAATCTGCGCGAGCAGCTACACAAATTATAGCAAGTGCGGGCAATCGCTCCCAGCGGCTCCAGCTGGGCAGCGCGTGCGCCTGGTCTTCGCCAATCAGCAGGTACAGCTGAGCGCCCGAATTTTCCTGCTGCAGCTCCAGCAAGGTGTCCACGGTATAGGTGGGCCCGGGGCGCGCCAATTCACGCCCGTCCACCACCACCTGTGGCAGGTCTGCAAATGCCAGACGGGCCATGGCCATACGGTGTGTGGCGCCGCTGAGGGTGCGGCTTTTGTGCCAGGCATGCCCGGTAGGTATGACATGCAATGCATCCAGCTGCAGCTGCAGAATAGCCGTAGCCGCCAGCGCGTGGTGCCCCCGGTGTGGCGGGTCAAAAGCCCCGCCAAACACGCCAATGCGCCGCGGCTGGGTCAAACCCAATCCCTCGCTGTCAAAAAGCGCTCGGTCAAGGCAGCTTCTGCAGAACCCGGTTCTGGCTGCTGTTGGTAGGCCCAGCTCACCAGCGGCGGCATGGACAGCAAAATGGATTCCGTGCGCCCGCCGGACTGCAGGCCAAAGTGCGTACCACGGTCCCACACCAAGTTGAATTCCACATAGCGGCCGCGGCGGTAGAGCTGAAACGCGCGCTCGCGTTCGGTGTACGGCATGTCCTTGCGGCGCTGCACGATGGGCAGGTAGGCATGTAAAAACGCATCGCCCACCGCCTGCAGCATGGCAAAACTGCGGTCCTGGCCCAGCTCGGAGAAGTCGTCGAAGAACACACCGCCCACGCCACGCGGCTCGTTGCGGTGCTTCAGGAAGAAATACTCATCGCACCACTTTTTGAAGCGCGGGTACTTGTCGTCACCAAACGGCGTCAACGCATCCTTGCAGGTCTGGTGGAAGTGCACCGCGTCGTCGTCAAAGCCGTAGTACGGCGTGAGATCCATGCCGCCGCCAAACCAGCACACCTCCTGCCCTTGCGGGTTTTTGGCGGCCAGCATGCGCACATTCATGTGCACCGTGGGCACATAGGGGTTGCGCGGGTGAAACACCAGTGAGACGCCCATGGCCTCAAACGGCGCGCCGGCCAGCTCAGGCCGGTGCTGCGTGGCGCTGGGCGGCAGCTTGGGACCGCGCACATGCGAGAAGCCGCAGCCAGCGCGTTCAAACACCGCGCCGCCTTCCAGAATCCGCGTGATGCCACTGCCCTGCAAAGGCTCATGGGGCGCTTTTTCCCAGGGGTCAGACAGGAAGTTACCGCCATCCACCTCAGCAATGGCGGTGGTGATGCGGCTTTGCAAACCTATCAGGTACTGGCGCACATGGGCGGGAGTTGCTTGCGGTTCGGCCATGGTGATCAGGAATTCTGTGGGCCTGCGTCTTGCGGCGTCGGCATGGGTTGAACAGGGGAAGCCCATGCCGGGTTCTTGCCCCGCACACCGGCCAACGTAGCGGCAATGCGAGCAAAGTCAGCCTCGGCATTCCCACTCAATGTCAAAAACGTGGTGGCGTCCACCACGCGGCGGTCATAGTCCAGGCTCACCACGCCCAGTGGCACCTGCGCACGCAGGGCCGCCTGGTAGAAGCCACTGCGCCAACCGGGTGTCCAGCGGCGTGTACCCTCGGGCGATAGGCCCAGCCAAAACAGGCGCTGACCGGCACGGGCTTCGGCAAGCCCCTGCACCACTTGCCCCACCACGCCCTGGGGGGCGTGACGCAACACAGGCACACCGCCCAACCAGCGCAACCACGCACCAAACACCGGAATTTTGAACAGGCTGTCCTTGCCCCAAAAACGCACGGGCAGGCCCAGCGCCCATTTGGCGAACATGGCCACCACGAAATCCCAGTTGCTGGTGTGCGGATACACCACGATCACGCCCTGCAGCGCGGGCAAGCCGTCAAAGCGCACCGTCCAGCCCATCAGGGCCAGCAGGCGGCGCGCTACCGCACTGCCCTGCAATTGCACTGCATGGGGCGCTGTCCAGGCTTGCGGCATGCCTAGCCTTTAATGGCCCGGTAGCCAATGTCCGTGCGGTATTGCATGCCGTCGAAGCGAATCTCGCTGATCACCTGGTAGGCGCGTTGTTGCGCCTGCTTCACGCTGTCGGCCAGCGTGGTGACGCAGAGCACGCGTCCGCCGGATGTCTGCAACACGCCGTCCTTGAGGGTGGTGCCGGCGTGGAACACGGCAGCGTCCTCACTGTCTTTGGGAATGCCGGTGATGGCATCGCCCTTGCGCGGGCTCAGGGGGTAGCCGTGCGCGGCAAGCACCACGCCCAGTGCGGTGCGGCGGTCCCATTGCAGTTCCACCTCGTCCAGCTTGCCGTGAGGGCCGGGTTCGGTGGCGGCCATGAGCACGTCCACCAGATCAGTTTTCAGACGCATCATGATGGGCTGCGTCTCGGGGTCGCCCATGCGGCAGTTGAACTCCAGCGTCTTGGGCTGGCCGTTTTTGTCGATCATCAGACCGGCGTACAGGAAACCGCTAAACGGAATGCCGTCCGCCTCCATGCCTTTGACCGTGGGCAGGATGATTTCGCGCATGGCCTTGGCGTGTATGTCGGGCGTGACCACGGGGGCGGGCGAATAGGCGCCCATGCCGCCGGTGTTGGGGCCTTGGTCGCCATCTTGCAGGCGCTTGTGGTCCTGGCTGGTGGCCAGGGGCAACACATTCTTGCCGTCCACCATGACGATGAAGCTGGCCTCTTCGCCTTCCAGAAACTCTTCAATCACCACACGCGCGCCACCATCGTTGTGCGCCACGCCCAGGATGTTGTCCACCAGCATGAAGTCGATCGCCTCGTGCGCCTCGGCCACCGTCATGGCGACCACCACACCCTTGCCGGCGGCCAGGCCATCGGCCTTGACCACGGTGGGCGCGCCCATCTTGTCCACGTAGGCGTGGGCCGCCACGGGGTCGGAGAAGGTGGCGTATTCGGCCGTGGGAATGTTGTGGCGGCGCATGAAGGCCTTGCTGAAGGCCTTGGAGCTTTCCAGTTGGGCCGCGGCCTTGGTCGGGCCAAAGATGCGCAGGCCGTGGGCGCGGAATTCGTCCACCACGCCAGCGGCCAGCGGCACTTCGGGGCCCACCACGGTTAGGGTGATCTTGTTCTCTTGTGCCCACTCGCGCAGAGCCACCACGTCGGTAATGGCGATGTTTTCCAGGTGCGGATCGGTGGCCGTACCACCGTTGCCGGGGGCCACATAGACCCGCTGGATTTTGGGAGACTGGGCCAGTTTCCAGGCCAGAGCGTGTTCGCGACCACCGCCGCCAATTACAAGGATATTCATAGTGCAGCGTTGTGGTAAATCTCTTGGGTGTCGTCCAGGTCTTCCAGAACGTCCAGCAGTTTTTGCATGCGCTCGGCGTCTTCGCCGGTCAGCTCAATGGTGTTTTCCGGGCGCATGGTTACGCCCGCCACTTCAGCCTTCAGGCCTGCAGCCTCCAGCGCAGCCTTCACGGCTTCAAAGTCGGTATAGGCGGTCAGTACCTCGATGGCGCCATCGTCATCGGTGATGACGTCTTCGGCGCCGGCCTCCAGGGCCACTTCCATGACTTTGTCTTCGCTGGTGCCGGGGGCAAAGATCAGCTGACCACAGTGCTTGAACTGGAAAGCCACCGAACCTTCGGTGCCCATGTTGCCGCCATGCTTGGTGAACGCAAAGCGCACCTCGGCCACGGTGCGCACCTTGTTGTCCGTCATGGTGTCGATCAGGATGGCCGCGCCGCCGAAGCCGTAGCCCTCATAGCGGATTTCTTCATAGGTGATGCCGTCCAGCGAACCCGTGGCCTTGTCCACGTTGTATTTGATTCGGTCCGCGGGCATGTTGGCGGCTTTGGCCTTCTCAATGGCTAGGCGCAAGCGGGGGTTCATGGCGGGGTCTCCACCGCCGGCACGGGCCGCTACCGTGATTTCACGAACGATGCGGGTCCAGATCTTGCCGCGCTTCTCGTCCTGCCGCCCTTTGCGGTGCTGAATATTGGCCCATTTGCTATGTCCTGCCACTTGATGCCCTCTAAAAATTCGTTACGCTACTCCTTCGATTGTACTTTTTGAGACTTTCATGGCTTCCATCCAAGACGAGGGCATCCTGATTGCCCAACACGGCACCGGCAACTCCACCGTCCAGTGCTTTTTGCGGCCCGACAAGGCCAACCGCCATGGACTCATCACCGGCGCTACCGGCACCGGTAAAACCATCACCCTGCAAACACTGGCCGAAGGCTTTTCCAGCATCGGCGTGCCCGTCTTCATGGCCGATGTGAAGGGCGACCTGACCGGCATCTCCCAAAAAGGTGCATTGGGCGACAAATTGGCCAAGATCCTCAAGGAACGCGGCATTGACGAACCCACGTTTTCCGCCTTCCCCACCACGCTGTGGGACGTGTTTGGCCAGCAAGGTCACCCCGTGCGCGCCACGGTGAGCGACCTGGGCCCCCTGCTGCTCGCCCGCATGCTGAACCTGAACGAGACCCAGGCCGGTGTGCTGCAGCTGGTGTTCAAGATTGCGGACGACGATGGCCTGCTGCTGCTGGACATGAAAGACCTGCGCGCCATGTGCCAGGATGTGGGCGAGAACGCCAGCCACTACACCACCGAGTACGGCAACATCAGCGCCGCCAGCATTGGCGCCATCCAGCGCGGCCTCATGCAGATTGAAGAGCAAGGCGGCGACCAGTTCTTTGGCGAGCCCATGCTCAACATCGAAGACTTCATGCAGACCGATGGCTCGGGCAAAGGCGTGGTCAACATCCTGGCGGCCGACAAGCTCATGCAGTCACCGCGCTTGTACGCCACCTTTTTGCTGTGGATGCTGTCCGAGTTGTTCGAGGCCCTGCCCGAGGTGGGCGACCTGGACAAGCCCAAGCTGGTGTTCTTCTTTGACGAGGCCCACCTGCTGTTTGCTGACGCGCCCAAGGTGCTGATAGAGCGCATTGAGCTGGTAGTGCGCCTGGTGCGCTCCAAGGGCGTAGGGGTGTTCTTCGTCACCCAAAACCCGCTGGACATTCCCGACAGCGTGCTCGCCCAGTTGGGCAACCGCGTGCAGCACGCGCTGCGCGCCTTCACCCCGCGCGACCAGAAGGCCGTCAAATCGGCCGCCGACACCATGCGCGCCAACCCTGGACTGGACGTAGCCACCGCCATCACCGAACTTGGCGTGGGCGAGGCCCTGGTAAGCCTGATGGACGAAAAGGGGCACCCTTGCCTGACCGAGCGCGTGTTTGTGCTGCCCCCGGCAAGCCAGATTGGCCCCATCACTCCCGAACAGCGCAAGACGCTGCTCTCCGAGTCCATCGTCGCGGGTGTCTACGAGAAGGCTGTGGACCGGGAGTCTGCGTTCGAGAAGCTCAAGGGCCGCACCAAGGCCAATATGGGCCACGCGGCACCGGTAGAAGACGATTTTCCGGCAGCAGACACTGCCGCGCCGCGCGCATCCAGGCGGGGATCTGCTCCCACGCCGACCGCCACACCTGCGCCCAGCGGCGGCGGCATTCTGGACAGCATTGGTGACATGCTGGGCGGCGGTGCCCGCCGCTCGCGCGCCAGCGTGGGCGAGCAAATGATCAAGAGCGCCGCCAGCTCCATCGGCCGCGAAGTGGGCCGCCAGATCATCCGCGGCGTGCTGGGCAGCATCCTGGGAGGTTCGCGCCGGTAAATCAGGCGCCAAACTTGCTTTGCGACAATCGCAGCCTTCACAAAACATATAAGGAATAAGAACATGGTCACCATCGATCCTGCAGCCCGTGCCAATGTCACGCTGATCGACCACCCCCTGGTGCAGCACAAGCTCACGCTGATGCGCAAAAAAGAAGCCAGCACCAGCAGCTTCCGCCGCCTGCTCAACGAGCTGGCCGGCCTGATGATTTATGAAGTCTGCCGCGACATGCCGCTGCAGGACCTGGAAATTGAAACCCCGCTGGAAAAGACCACCGGCAAGGTCATTGACGGCAAGAAGCTGGTGTTTGCCAGCGTGCTGCGCGCCGGCAACGGCATTCTGGACGGGGTCCTCTCCGTGGTGCCCGGCGCCCGCGTCGGCCACGTGGGCCTGTACCGCGACCCCAAGACCCTGCAAGCCGTGGAGTACTACTTCAAGATGCCCAGCAACATGGAAGAGCGCGACGTGGTCGTGGTCGACCCCATGCTGGCCACCGGCAACTCTGCCGCCGCCGCCGTCACCCGCCTGAAAGCCTGCAAGCCCAAGTCCATCAAGTTCCTGTGCCTGCTGACCTGCCCCGAAGGCATCAACACCCTGTACAAGGAACACCCCGATGTCCGCGTCTTCACCGCCGCCATCGACCGCGGACTGAACGACCACGGCTACATCATGCCGGGCCTGGGGGATGCGGGGGACCGAATTTTTGGCACTCAGTAATCTGTAAGTCTTTGAATTTATTGAATGTTCAATGTATTATATAAAAATAGAAAAATACATTGAACATGCCCTCCAGCACCTTCTTCCTCGACCAGTCGGAAAGCCAGAAGCGCCAGTTCATTGACGCGGAAACGGTGTTTCTGGCCACTGCCAAAGCCAAGAAGGCGGCGGCAGAGGTGCGTGGTAGCATGCTCTGGCGTGAGTTGCGCGGCAAATCCACATTGATTCGCACATCCGCCAACGGCGCCCAAAAATCGCTGGGGATGCGCAGTGAAGAAACAGAGTCGATCTACGCCAACTTCATGGCCCGCAAGAAGTCGGCAGAGGAACGACTCAAAGCGCTGAAAGCCCAACTTGCGACTCAACAACGCCTGAATCGCGCGCTGCGCGTGGGCCGCGTGCCGAATGTGGTGGTTGGAGTGCTCAACGCGCTGGAGAGCATCGGGGTGCAGGAGCACTTCCTGGTGGTCGGCACCCACGCTCTGTATGCCTACGAAACAGCCGCTGGTGTGCGGATTGCCGAGGAAGCCATGGCCACGCGCGATGTGGACATGCTGTTTGACGCCCGCAAACACATCTCCTTTTTCACGACCATGAAGAAGCTCGACAGCTCCCTGATTGGCGTGCTGCGCAAGGTGGATCCCAGCTTTGAAGTGGTGGAAGACCAGTCGTACACGGCCAGGAATCAGGACGGTTTTGAGGTCGACATCATCCGCCGCGCCGCCAAAGATGCCGATCCGCATCCATTGCGCATGAGCGATGAGGACGATGACTTCTGGGCGGTACAGGTGTCCATGGGCGAACGGTTGCAATCGGCTCGGCGCATGGACCAGGTGGTGGTGGCTACTTCTGGCGAGATGGCGCTGATGCGCACCATCCACCCGCTGGACTTTGCACGCATCAAACAAGGCCTATCCACCCAGCTGGGGCGCGACCCGAACAAGAGCGGCAAAGATGCGCTGCAGTCCCGCATCGTCACCGAATTGGTGAACGAGTATTTGCCACACTTCTTGCTTGCTGAAGGTGGCGCTGCATCAATTGAATAGGCCTCTAGCCCCCGTATTCATTGCGCAAGAAGCTATCAAATTAGTAGTAACCATCAGGACATTTCCATGCTCGACCTGCTCATCCACAACGCCACCCTGCCCGATGGGCGCACCAACATGTCCGTGGCGGTGCAGGCAGGATGCATAGCCGAAGTCACGGAGGGGCTCAGCCCTTCAGCCGCACCTGCCAAGGAGACCGTGGATGCTGGCGGCCTGCTGCTCTCCACACCCTTTGTGGACGCGCATTTCCACATGGACGCCACGCTGAGCCTGGGCCTGCCGCGCCTAAACGCCAGCGGCACGCTGCTGGAAGGCATTGCGCTGTGGGGTGAGCTCAAGCCCCACCTGACGTTTGACGCGCTGGTGGAGCGCGCCCTGGCCTACTGCGACTGGGCCGTGGCGAATGGCCTGCTGGCCATCCGCAGCCATGTGGACACCAGCGACGCGAGCATGCTGGCCGTGGAAGCGCTGCTGGCGGTCAAGAAACAGGTGGCGCCCTACATCGACCTGCAACTGGTCGCCTTCCCGCAGGATGGCGTGCTGCGCAGCAAGGGCGGCGTGGACAACCTGAAAAAAGCATTGAGCCTGGGCGTGGACGTGGTCGGCGGCATTCCCCACTTCGAGCGCACCATGGCCGACGGCGCGGCCAGCGTGAAGCTGTTGTGCGAGCTGGCCGCCGAACAGGGCAAGCTGGTCGACATGCACTGCGACGAGTCGGACGATCCGCTCTCGCGCCACATTGAAACTCTGGCTTTCGAGGCCAACCGCCTGGGCCTGCACGGCCGCGTGACCGGTTCCCACCTCACCTCCATGCACAGCATGGACAACTACTACGTGAGCAAGCTGCTGCCGCTGATGGCGGAGGCGCAGATCAGCGTGGTGAGCAACCCGCTCATCAACATCACGCTGCAGGGCCGGCACGACACTTACCCCAAGCGCCGCGGCATGACGCGCGTGCCCGAAATCATGGCCGCCGGCATGACGGTCGCTTTTGGCCAGGACTGCTGCATGGACCCCTGGTACAGCATGGGCAGCGGCGACATGTTGGAGGTGGCCAGCATGGGCCTGCACGTGGCGCAAATGACCAGCCAGGCCGCCATGGCCCAATGCTTTGAGGCCGTGACCCGAAACCCCGCCCGCATCCTGCACCTGGAAGGCTACGGGCTGGAAGCCGGCTGCAACGCCGACTTCGTGCTGCTGCAGGCGCAAAACCCGGTGGAGGCCCTGCGCCTCAAAGCCACGCGCCTCAAGGTCTGGCGCAGGGGCACACTGGTAGCGCAGACGCCGGCCCGTACTGCAACGCTCAGTCTGCCAGGTCGGCCGACGCAGACATCATTCCTGCACACCAAATAGGCCTCTAGCCCCCATGAATATTGCGCGGGCAGCTACCAAAGATATAGCATTCACCATCGCTGCAGCCCAAAGCACCTCGGTGCCGCTGGACGTGGCGGCCAATGTACAAGACCACCTGCGCTTCGTGGAGGCCGCTGCGCAGCAAGGCGTGCAGTGGCTGGTGTTCCCCGAACTCTCCCTCACCGGCTATGAACTGGCCGCCATGCCCAGGCTGGTGCTACATGCCGACCACGCCATACTCACCCCGCTGCGTGACGCAGCCGCGCGCACGAACATGGCTATCACCGTGGGGGCGCCGGTGACCAGTGGCACCAACAACGCCCTGCCCTCCATCGGCGCCATCACGCTGCGGCCAGACGGGCAGCACAGCGTGTACCGCAAATTCCACTTGCATGACGGCGAAAAGCAGTTCGCCGCGCCGGGATTGGACGCGGTACATCTGCAGAGTGCGAATGGCGCGCACATTGCCAGCGCCATCTGTGCGGACACCAATTTTCCGTCGCACGCCGCCCGCGCAGCACACGCTGGCGCCGGCATCTACGCCGCAGGAATTTTGACCTCAGAAAAAGGCTACGCCGCCGAAGCCCCGCTGTGGGCAAGCTACGCACGCGATCACCGCATGGTGGTGCTCATTGCCAACCACGGCGGGCCGTCAGGGGGCTATGTGTCAGCGGGGCGCAGTGGGATTTGGGATGCGCAGGGCAACCGTATGGCCGAAGCGGCTGGGCCAGGGGATTGGTTGGTTCTTGCGCACCCCGCCACTTAGACTCACGTCCCTCTTCTGGCTCAAGGCACCTGTGACAACTTCGCCAAGCGCGTTTCCGTCACCACCAGCCCAACGCCCCCCGCCAACGCCAGCACTGCACCCAGCAGCGCTGCGTCTGAATAGCCCAGGCGGGCGGTGGTGGCGCTGAAGATCAATGACGAAATGCCCACCGCGATCACCGAGGTGATGTAGCTCAGCGAAGTGCTGAGCCCCGGCCGGTCTTCAAAAATGCCCTGCAGGTAGCTGATGGTCACGCTCAGGATCACCGAGGCGCCCACGGCATTCAGCGGGATGGACCAGTACACAGCCTCCATGCTGTGGGCGTGGCTCAGCAGCACCAGGTAGCCCGCGTAAAAGACCGCGCCAATGGCCAGCGCGGTGGACTTGGAAATCCACCGCAGCAAACGGCCCCACACCAGCATCAACGGAATTTCCGCCATGGCCACCAGGCCGGCATACACGCCCACATCGCTTTCTGCGCCGCCCGCAGTGCCAGTGATGACCAGCGCATACAGAATGCTCTGCAGCCGGTGCGCGCTGGTGATGAAGCCGATCAGCAGCAGGCGCCATAGCAACATCCACGAGAGAACGTCCCACAGCACTCCGCGTGCTTTCTGGGGTGTGCTGGAACTGGCCTCCATTTCAACGGGTTTGACTTTGCTGCCTCGGCTGTAGGCGGCGAACAGCCCTGCGTTCGAGAGGCAGGCACATGCGGAAATCAGGTAGACCACATAGACGGAGCTGCCCAGCGACAGCAGAACCCCCATCACCGTGGGTACCACGACCCAGGAGGTGGCAAAGAGCGCGCGAATGGTCGAGGTGACCGCATCACGCTCGTAGAGAGGAAGCTGGTTGGTCTCCGCCCGAGCCGCCGCAAAGAACAGGCTGTAGAGCGAGCCTGCAATCGGGATGGGCAGCAGGTGGGCAAAGAAAAAGGTGGCGATGCGTGGGTAAAAGAACACCAGCCCGAACCCCAGCACGCCCATAAGGGCGGCCGGCGGTATCAGCGCGTAGCGGTTGGAAAACCGGTCGGACGCCAGGCCGATGCTCACGCCAATCAGCATGCCCGACACCGACGTGGCAAACACCAAGATCGAGTACAAATGGTTGGACATCTTCAGCAGCTCCACCCCCACCAGAGACTGGTAAGGCACGGTGGCCGAAAACGTAACGCCAGACAGGAACAGGCCCAGCGTGCAAATCCGCAATCTGGCGTTCCCGAAAATCAGTGCAAATGAGTGAAACAATGGTGGCTCCCTGTGCCGCCATTGTGACGAGTGAATCTATGCCCCACTACTGGTTAATGAAAGCGGAACCCGCCGAAGCCTCGGTGGACGATGTACTGGCCATGCCAAACGCGACGGTGCCATGGACCGGCGTACGCAACTACCAGGCGCGCAACTTCATGCGCGATGGCATGCAGGTGGGCGACGGCGTGCTGTTCTACCACTCCAGCTGTGCGGAGCCAGGCATCGTCGGCATAGCCCGCGTGGCTTCAGGCGCCTACACCGATCCCACGCAGTTCGATCCCACATCCCACTACTTTGATGCGGCCAGCAAACCTGAAGCGCCGCGCTGGATCCTGGTGGACGTGCAGGTGCTGCACAAGACGCGCAACCTCACCCTGCCCGAGCTGCGCCAAGACCCCGACCTGCAGGAACTGACTGTCCTCAAGAAGGGCAACCGACTGTCCATCACGCCCGTGGAGCCTGCGCACTGGCAGCACATTCTGCACAAGCTCGGAAGCCCGGGTTTATAAAGAAAATAGGCTTCTAGCCCCCGTCCGTATTGCGCGTACAGCTACCAAATAAATAGCATAGTAAGGCATCCCTTAAGTTTGCTTGCTCTCCAGCAGCTTCACCAGCGCCCACAGCACGCGGTTAGCGGGGGTGGCAATGCCCAGGGCCTGGCCGCGGCGCACCACCAGTCCATTCAGGTAATCGATCTCGCTCTTCTTGCCCCGTGCCAGGTCTTGCGCGGTGGAGGAGAACTGGTGCGGCATAGTGTCAAAAATCATGCGCACCGCGGCATCCACATCGCCGGCGCCATTTCCTGACACTTGCACGCCTTCGGCCTTGGCCACCGCCAGGCATTCGTTGACTACATCGCGCATCACGTCCTGCACGCCCTCACCCACCGCCGTCTTCCCGTAGGGCAGCTGGCTGATGGCGGAGACGGCGTTGTAGGCGCAGTTCAGGATGAGCTTGAGCCACAGTGCACCGCGCACGTTGTCGGATACTTCGGCCCCTACGCCAGCGGCCTGCAGGGCCGGGGCCACATGGGCGGCGCTGGGCTCGATCACCAGATCGCCGCGCCCATGGTGTTTCACATGGCCGGGGCCGGCCATCTCGGTGGCCACGTACACCACGGCTGCCGCTACGGTGTGGTCGGGCAGCACGTTGCACAGGCGGTCGGCGTTGTCCACCCCATTCTGCAGGCACAGCACCAGCGCACCGGGCGCCAGGTGCGGGCGGATTAGGGCTCCGGCTGCCTCGGTGTCGGTCGACTTGACGCAGAACAGCACCAGGTCTGCACCCTGCACCGCGCTGGCCTCGGTACTGGCAGACAGGCGCACCCGCTCGTCAAAGGTGAGTGTCTCCATGCGCAGGCCGTCGGCCTGGATGGCCTGCACATGGGCGGGCCGGGCGATCAGGGTTACGCCATGGCCCGCACGGGCCAGCATGCCGCCAAAGTAACAGCCCACCGCGCCGGCCCCCATGATGGCAACGCGAAGAGGGGTAACGGCGGGAGGTGACGATGGCATAAGCAACTCGCAGGGGTACGTTGAGGGGCGGGAATGCCCCATTCTAGGCAGCCACACCTTCCCCTACACTCCGGCTCATCACTAGCCACTCCACCGCACCATGACACTCGCCGCCGACCTTGAACGCCTGGCCCTGCAAGAGCAGCGCCTGCAATTTGACGCCTTTGAACAGACCAGCGCCTGGACGCTGGGCACCCATATCAAGGCGCTGTGCGAAGCGGCCGGTGTGGCGCTGACCATCGAGATTCGCCTGGCCAAGGACACGGTTTTCTACTACGCCATGCCCGGCACCGGCCCTACCAATGCCGACTGGGCGCGCCGCAAGCGCAATGTGGTGGAACTGTTGCACACCAGCTCCTATGCGGTGGGGCTCAAGCTGGAGCAGGAGAACAGCACGCTGCAGGAAAAGCAGGGCCTGCCGCTGCGCGACTACACCCCGCACGGCGGCAGCTTTCCCATTCGCGTACGTGGTGTAGGCGTGGTGGGCGTGGTCACGGTGTCAGGCATTCCCCAGCGGGAAGACCACGCCATGGTGATCCGTGCCCTGGCCGCGCTGTGCAATGTGCCGCTGGCTGAAGTGGCGCTGGCCCCCGTCTAGGCGGCGGACAGCATGCGCCGCATCATCGTCTACGCCAGCGTCCTGGCGCTCCCCTTGGCCTTCTTGCTGTGGGCGCAATGGCCCTTGCGTGGCCTGGAACAGGCCCCTGCCCGGCTGGCCAACGATTGGGGGCAAATTGTCTTTGCGATCTATGCCGCCGTGGCCGTTACCGCAGCCAGCCGCGCAGGCACGCACCTGGCTGCCCATGGAGAGACAGCCAATGCGCCTCAGACACCCCGGTGGAAAACCTGGGCGCTGCTGGCATGTGTTGCGCCGTGGGCTTTTTTTCTTCTCTGGATCGGTGTTCCGCAGGCGTTCACAGCGCTGCTTCAGTGGGAGCGGTTTCCGGAGACGTTCAATGTGGGTTATTTCATGCTGCGATGGGCCTTGGTCTTGCTGGCGGTACTGGCCTTGTGGCAAGCCGTTGCCAGCCTGCTGCGGCGTCCCCCCTCTTCCCCATGAGCGCTGCGCTGTCTCCGTTCATGGGCCTGGCCATGCTGGTGATGCTGGCATTGTTAATTCTGGCGACGGGTTTGCCCGTATGGGCTCTGCTGATGGGCTGCGCCAGTCTGTTTGCAGTCGTCGGTTGCCTGTGGGGCCATATGGATCTGCAGGTGTTGACCGCGGTGGCTGGACGTACCCTGGGCTTGCTCGAGCATGACTTGCTGCAGGCCTTGCCGCTGTATGTGCTGATGGGCGTATTGCTGCAGCGTTTGCAGGTCGCGAATGCCGTATTTGCGCTGCTGCAGCACCTGCTTAGACGAACGCCGGCGAGTACTGCAATGGCCGCCATGGGCGTGGGAGCGCTGGTGGCCCCCATGAATGGATCGGTGGCCTCCAGTGCCTCACTGCTCGCACGCCTCATTGCGCCCCGCCTGCGGGGCGCCGCACCTGCCCGTGCGGTGGCGCTTGTCAGCGCGTCAGCCACCATTGGTGTAGTCGTACCCCCTTCGCTGGTATTGATTTTGTTGGGAGATGCCATGCTGCGCGCCCACACAGAGGCCAGCAACCTGCCCGGCTACCATCTGGCGGGGCGCATCATCAATACGCAAGACGTATTTCTTGCGGCCCTGGTGCCTGCGACGGCCATTTTGGTTTTGTGGTTTGGCGTGGCCTGGTGGCAGGGGCGCACCGCGTCAGCCGTGCCCACCCCGCCCGCAGTACCGACCTCACTACCTGCACGCCAAGGGGTGACCGGCGCACTCGCCATTGTTGGAGTGATCACGCTGCTCGTGTCGGTGTTCACGGGCAAGCTTTATGCCGTAGAGGCTGCGGCCACGGGCGCCATGGTGTTGTTGGTTGGGGCCCTTCTGGCGCGTGCCATGACGGTGGCCCAGTGGCGAACGGCCTTGCAAGAAACCCTGGAACTGAGCGGTGCGCTCTTCGCCTTGCTGCTGGGCGCAAACACTTTCAGTCTGGTGTTCCGTCTTTGGGGGACCGATCAATGGCTCACGGCGCACATCTTGGCCTCGCCCTGGCCGGCGCAGGCGACGGCGGCAGTGGCCCTGCTAGCGGTAGCCCTGTGTGCCTGGGTGCTTGATGCCTTTGAGATGATTTTTGTCATCATCCCCATCGTTGCGCCGCCCTTGGTCGTGAGTCTGGGGGATGCGCAGCAGGCCGCCGTGCTGCTTCTGTTGGTGCTCCAGATCAGCTTTCTCATTCCGCCCATGGGCTACGCTGTCATGATGGCGCGCAACCATGGGGGGTTGGGCCGGGTGAACACCCGCGCCCTGCTGTGGGCCCTGCTCCCTTACTGGTGTGCCCAAGTGCTGGTAAGCGCTGTGGTCTTCGCCGTTCCCGGCGTTGTACATGGACTGGACGCCCCGCAACTGTCAGCCACTGCGGAGCAACAGCCCCTGTCGGATGACGAGATCGAGAAAAGTATGCGTGAAATGTCCGCCCCCACCGCAGTCACCAAACCCTGACGGGCGCAAGCAAAGCGTCAATGCAGCGCGTGGGGCGCCAGAAAGATGGCCTCGAACTCGGGGGCGGGAATGGGCTTGGAGTAAAAATACCCCTGCAGCAGGTCGCAGTGCTGCTGGGTACAAAACTCCACCTGCGCTTGGGTTTCCACGCCTTCCACCACAATCTGCATGCTCAGCGTCTTGGCAAAGGCGATGATGGCCAGGAAGAGCTTTTCGCTCTTGCCACCCTCCCCCACGGCGGACACAAAGCCCTTGTCGATCTTGAGGATGCTGATGGGGAACAGCTTGAGGTGGTCCAGCGACGAATAGCCGGTACCAAAATCATCCAGCGACATGGCAACACCTTGGGCCGATATCTCGGACAGCAGCGACACCGTGTCCGTTGTCACCTCGATCAACATGCTCTCGGTAATTTCGAGCTCCAGCGCATTGGCTGGCAGGCCATGCGCGGTCAACGCGGACATCACGGTACGCGGCAGTTGTTCCTGTTTGATCTGCACGGCGGACAGATTGATTGCCAGCGTCAGATCTGCCAGACGCGGCGAATAGCGTTCCCGCCAGACCTTGAGCTGCCGGCATCCCTCCTGAAGCACCCAGGCACCAATGTCGACGATCAGGCCCGTTTCTTCCGCAATCGCCAAAAAGGCGGCAGGTGACAGCACGCCCAGGCGGGGATGGTGCCATCGCAATAGCGCCTCCATGCCCCGCAGGCCGCCGTCCGCGGAGCGGATCTGCGGTTGGTAGTAAATCTGAAGTTCGTTCTTCTCCAGTGCACGCTGCAGGTCGTTCTTGATGACCGAGCGAAACTGCACGGCCTCTTGCAATGACACGGAGTAAAACCGGCTTTTATTGCGCCCGTCCAGCTTGGCCTGGTACATGGCCAGATCGGCATACTTGAGCAGATCGGCTGCGTTGTCGGTGGTGTTGCCCAGCACCGCGATGCCAATGCTGGTGGTAATGGTCTGCTCGCTGGATCCGATAAAAATGGACTCACGCAGCCTAGCGTTGATGCGGTCGGCCAGCACGATGGCCTGCTCATCGTGGTCAAAGTTGGTCATCATCACCACAAATTCATCGCCACCCAATCGGCACAGCAAGTCACCGTCGCGTGCAATCAGCGTCAGGCGACGCGCCACCTCCACCAGCAGTTGGTCTCCTGCATCGTGCCCCAGTGTGTCGTTGATGCTTTTGAAGTCATCGAGGTCTAGCAGCAAAATGGCCAGCCTGCCGTCCGAGCGACGGACGCGGGCAAGCTGGGCTTCCAGCGAACGCTCGAAACCACGGCGGTTCATAAGCCCGGTCAGTGCATCGTGCTCGGACAGACTGCGAACCTGCTCCAGGCTATAGCGCAGGCGCTCTTCAATCTGGAACCGCTGGCGTGCCTGCACCACCACCCGAGTCAGGTGGCGGCTGTTCACTTCGTCCTTCAGCAAGAAATCCTGTGCACCGGCCTCCAAGCACTCTTCGGCCAGGCTTTCGTTCTCGTACCGACTGAGCATGACCACCGCTACGCTGTCATACGCCCCGCCGCGCAGCGCACGCAGCACTTCCAGCCCATTTTGGTCAGGCAGGCGATAGTCCAGCAGGATGGCATCGAACTTTCGGTCGGATGCCATCTGCAAGCCCGCAGCAGCCGTTTCGGCGTAGCTCACATCGCAGGGAACCGAGCTTTTGCGCAGTGTGCGTGTGATGGCGTGCCGGTCCAGCTCGTCATCGTCAATCAGTAGCAGGGAGAGTTCAGCAAGCATGGATACCTTCGCCACTAGGCAATCAACTCCACCACACGCCAGTAGCCATGGAGCATTTCCATGGCGCGTACCACCCCATCACCCACCTGGCTTTTGATGATGTATCCCGCAATGTTGTGCTGGTAGGCAATAGCCTTGTCCTCCTCAGCCTTGGAGGTGGTTAGCACAAACACCACTGCACTGGACAACGCGGGGTCTTTGCGAATCTCTGCCAGCACCTCCAATCCATTCATGCGCGGGAGGTTCAAGTCCAGCAGAACCAGATAAGGCCGGTGCGACGCGTTGCACTCGCGCAGCTTGGCCAACCCCTCCATGCCATCCCGCGCGCGCACCATGGGATTGGTGATTTGCAGCTTCTTGAGCGCTCGCTGAATGCCCATCACATCCACGTCGTCGTCGTCCACCAGAAGCAGGGTGACATCCTTATCGGTCTTCTTGGCTTGCATGCCACTTCTCCTCATTCGGACTGGGTTGGCCAGGTAAAGCGGAACGTGCAACCGGACTTGCCGTCCGAATCCAACGCGACCACCCCGCCCACTGTTTCCACGGCCTTCTTCACAATCGCCAGGCCCATGCCGCTACCTTCGATTTCATCACGTGGCCTGAGCGTCTGGAAGATCGTGAATACGCGCTTCTGGTGTTCTGGCGGAATGCCTGGTCCATCATCCCCGACTAAAAATTCGTACCCCCCGGCACAGGGTTGTGCCTGTATCCAGATAGTCCCCTTTGGCTTGTCATGGTGCTTGATGGCGTTGTTGATCAGGTTGCGCAGCACCAGCTCCAGTGGCACTTTCTGTGTGCGCAGAGTGGGCATGTCGGGCGCGGCAATCAACTGGATATTTTTCTGCGAGGCCGCCAGTTCAAAGATATCGCGCACCAGGTTGCCCGTATTCACCGCGCCCACCGGGTTGTCAGACTGCCCTACGCGCGAGTAGGCCAGCAGATCGTCTAGCAGCATTTCCATGCGGCCTATGCGGCTGCGCATCAGGCGCAGGTGCTCTCGCGTCTCGCTGCCCAAGGAATCGCCTAGGTCCTCTTCGATCCAGGTGGCGAGTTGATCCACTCCGCGCAAGGGCGACTTGAGATCGTGTGAGGCCACATAAGCAAAGTTGTTCAAGTCGTCATTGCTGCGCGTGAGTTGCCCTACCAGGTGGCTCAGTTGCAGCTCTGACTGTTTGCGGGCCGTGATATCCACAATGGCGGACAGGATCTTGAGTCCTGTGGAGGTCATGATGGGATTCAGGCCGATCTCGACCGGGAACTCGCTGCCATCCTTGCGCAGGCCATACAAGTCACGGCCACTGCCCATGGCGCGCGGGCTGGGGTCAGAAAAATAGGCGGCCCGGTGGTGGGGGTGGCCTCCGCGAAACCGCGTAGGCAACAGCAGGTCGATGGACTGCCCCAACAACTCGGAGCGCGAATAGCCAAAAATGGCCTCGGCCTGGGAGTTGACCATCTCAATCACGCCCGACTTGTCAATCATGACCATGCCGTTGGGGGCCATTTCGACCACCTGGCGGAACTGCTCCTCCTGCCGCTTGCGCTCGGACAGATCGACAATGGCCGACACCACTTTCATCCCTTCCGTTGTTTTGATGGGGGTGAGACCAATTTCGATGGGGAATTCGCCACCGTCCTTGCGGCGGCCGAACAAGTCGCGGCCAATGCCCATCAACCGCGGGCTGGGATCGGCCACGAAATTGGCTCGGTGGGCGGGATGCACGCGCCGGAAGCGCTCAGGCAGCAACACCTCGATGGCCCGACCCAGCAACTCCGAACGGGAATAGCCAAAAATGGCCTCGGCCTGGCGATTGACCATTTCGATAAGGCCGCCCTCGCCAATCATGACAATGGCATAAGGCGCCATCTCCACGATCTGGCGAAATTGCCCCTCTTGGCCTTGTATCAGCACATCGCTCATGCACCCCCTTCGCTTTTCCCTGAAAAGCAATGCAAATAGTCTGGCACGCCACATTGCTCTTGGTGGGCGCAAGCCCGTGGCAATATTGTTGAACGTGTGGGTGTGACTATGGCCGAATATTGATCTTTGTCAAGGTGCGGAACCTGGCACTCCAGAAGGCCGCGTCACACCATCCGGGCCTATTTGGGCACGTTGTCGCCGAGGTACTTTTGGTAGATGGCTTTGAAGTGCCCGCTCCGCTTGATCGCTGCCAAACCGGCATTGAAATCGTCGCGAATCTTGGCGTCACGAAATACCGGGCGGTAGTCCATGGGGTTGAGTTTGACAAAGCTGTGCTCCGTCACCGGCCCCAGCATGGTTCCTTCGGTGCGCTCCACCTGGGCGCTGAAATACTTGAAGATGTTGCGGTCACTCAGCACCAGGTCATAGCGCTTCTTGTGCAAGGTCAGCACCTGCAGGGCCTGGTCGTTCTGCTCAAAGTAGCGCCCCTCTGCCTTGACGGGGTTCAGCCACTCTGGGTAACGCTTGGCAGCCCCTACGAACGCAATCACGGTAAGGCCGTGCAGGTCCTCGGGCTGGCGAATCACCAGCTTGCGCTCCGCCAGGCTGATGAATACGTTGTCGTAGAACACCCCGGGGTCGCCATAGACCCCCCCATCCGCTTGCAAATCTGTCCCCAGGTCCGACATGGCGGCATCCACCTCATGCAATTTGAACGCCACCGGTACCCGCATGAAGGGAAAGTACTTGGGTTTGAGGACATGGCCCCGGTAGGCCAGGGCCTCGCGCATCACATCCACCTCGATACCCGAGTTGGTTTCGGGAAAACAAAATGGCGGGATACGCTCACCAAATGCCATGCTTACATCGGCTGCGCCTGCAGAACCTGCCAGACTTCCCCAGAGCACCAGGGTTGCCAGCATCAAAGCACGCATAGTGAGCCTCCCCTTAAGGATGTCAGCGCCGCCGTGCCGAGCGCACACCGCCCAGCTCGCCCACGATCTTCAACACCCGGGCCAGTTTGCCGGACTCGGCGACTTCCACCGTAAACGTCATCCACGCCGTGCCTTTGACCGACTGGGTCTGCACGCCAATGACGTTCATCTTTTCCTTGGCAAATACTTCCGAGATGTCGCGCAGCAGCCCCTGCCGGTCATGCGCTTCCACTGCCACGTCCACGGGGTAGACGTTGCCATCTTTGCCACCGGGCGCCCCCCACTCTACGTCAATAAGACGGTCGCCGCTACGGTTGACCATGTTGCGCAGGTTGGAGCAATCCGAGCGGTGCACGCTCACGCCCTTGCCACGCGTGACAAAGCCGCTGATGAGGTCTGGTGGCGCAGGCTTGCAGCACTTGGCCAGCTGCGTCATCAGCGAATCAATGCCCACCACCAGTACGCCGCCCTTGCCACCCGCCCCACGCGGCTTCTTGAGGGGCATGTAGTCGTCTTGTGCCGATGCAGGCTCTGGCGGGCGCAGCAGCATTTCGATGTTGCGCAGAGAAAACTCGTCCTTGCCCACCACCTCAAACAGCGCATCCGCGTTGTTGAAGCCCAACTGGCTGGCCAAATCATCCAATTTGACGGCGGTTTTGCCCTCGCGCTGCAAGAGCTTTTCCACGGCCTCACGGCCCTTGGCCATGGTTTCACCCATAGCCAGCGCATTGAACCAGGCACGCACTTTGGCGCGCGCGCGGTGGCTGGCCAGGTACCCCAGCTCGGGGTTAAGCCAGTCACGCGAGGGGCCGCCCTCCTTGACCGCGGTTACTTCCACGGTCTGGCCATTTTTCAGCGGCGTGTTGAGCGGCACCATGGCACCGTCCACCTTGGCGCCGCGGCAGCGGTGGCCCAGGTTGGTGTGCACGCTGTAGGCAAAGTCCACCGCTGTGGCGCCCTGCGGTAGCTCCACGATGGCGGCGTCCGGCGTCAGCACATAGATGCGGTCATCGAACATACCCGTACCCTCTGCACCGGCATGCGCCCCCGACAGGTCTCGCTCCCAGGCCAGCAGCTGGCGCAGCACGGCAATCTTGGCGTCATATTCGCCCGCCGCTGTCACGCTGCCACCGTAGCCCTTGGCACCGGCTTCCTTGTAAGCCCAGTGCGCGGCAACGCCGTGCTCCGCATGGTCGTGCATGGCCTGGGTGCGGATCTGCACTTCAATCGGTTGTGCGCCGGCGTCCCGAACTACGGTATGCAGCGACTGGTAACCGTTGGGCTTGGGTCGGGCGATGTAATCGTCAAACTCTTCGGTCACCGGCACAAAGTGGCTGTGCACCCAGCTCAAAGCGGCGTAGCAGTCGGGCACGCTGGGCACGACGATGCGCAGCGCGCGGATGTCATAGACCTGGTCAAAGCCCAGCGACTTGCCGCGCATTTTCTTGACGATGCTGTAGATGTGTTTGGGCCGGCCCTGCACCGTGGCCTCAATGCCCTGCGCCGCCAGGTCGTCCGCGAGCTGCAGGCGCAGGCGCTCCACCGAGGCCTCACGCTCCGCGCGCTTTTCGTCCAGCAGCTTGGCCACCTGCTTGTAGGTGTCGGGCTCCAGAAAACGGAAGGACAGGTCCTCCATCTCCCATTTGATTTCCCAAATACCCAGGCGGTTGGCCAGGGGTGCAAACACCTGCAGCGCCTCGCTGGCCAGGCCGGGCGGCACAGGCTGCTTGGTGGCGGCAAAGTGGCGCAGCGTTTGCAGGCGCGAAGCCAGCCGCAGCATGACCACGCGCAGGTCCTTGCTAAAGGCCAGCAGCATCTTGCGCACGCTCTCCGTCTGGGCGGCCGCAGTTTGCGCCATGGGAGCAGTACTGCCGCCAGCCCCCTGCTGGCTGTGGGCCACGCGTGCAATGCGCTGCAGGCGCACCAGCTTGGTAGTTTCCAGCGCCAGGTCGGCAAAGTTGTCGCCAAAGGCCTTGGCAATCACCTCGTGCGGTTTGTTCAGGTGGTCACAGGCATAGACCAGGTAGCTGGCGGCTTGCATGGCCTCTGAGCCGCCAATCGTGCGCAGGATGGAGGCCACGGCGTCCGCGTGCTGCAGCACGTTTTCACCGGTGTCCAGGGCTTGGGTGGCCAACAGGGGCTCGGCAAAGGCGCGCGCACGCGCCAGAGCATCTACCTGTTCGGGCAGGCTATCGGCCGTGGCCGCGATGACCTGCGGGGTGGCCGAGGCAGTGTGCTCGGCGTACAAACTTTTCATGCAACGCTCACATCATCCGGGGACGCTACCCCAGCAAAAAAGAAGCCACCGCGTCGACCTGGTCGGCCGCGATCAGGGTGGGGGCATGGCCCACACCGGCAAATTCGACCAGCCGCGCCTTGGGGCCGCGCTGGGTCATGGCCTGCGCGGTGGCAGGGGACAACAAATCAGAGTTCGCACCGCGCAGCAGCAGCGTTTGCGCTGTCAAGCTGTCGTACAGCTGCCAGAGCTGGGCTTCTCCCTGGGCGGCCACCTCCTGCGTCACCGCGCCAAAGGGCACGGCAATCGCCGGGTCGTAATGCAAGGCCACGCGACCGTCAGGCGTCGACTTGACCATATGGCGCGACAGTTCCAGCCACTGGGCCGGCGTGTGCGGGCCAAAGCTTTGCGAGACGGTCCACATGGCGTCGGCAGCCTGCTGCAGGGTCTCAAAAGTCTGGGCCTTGCCCAGGTAGGTGCCAATGCGGGCCAACGCTTCCCATTGGATGGCGGGGCCCACATCGTTCAGCACCAGGCGGCGAACGGTGGTGCCCACCGCTTGCGCATGGGCACAGACCGCCATGCCGATCAGCCCGCCCATGCTGGTGCCCAACCAGTCCAGCGTGGCGGGTTTCAGCTGGGTTAGCAGCGCCAGCATGTCGGCCGCGTAGGTGGGCAACTGATAGCCAAGCGGGTCTTTGAGCCAATCGCTCCGGCCGCGGCCCACCACGTCGGGGCAGACCACACGCAACGGCTGCGGGCTGCGCGCTAGCAGGGCTTGGGCCAGTACATCGAAGTCGCGGCCCTGGCGCGAAAGGCCGTGGGCACAGACGATGGTGTGGGCCGCATCGGCCGCGCCCCACTGCCAGTACGCCATCCGGTGCCCGCCCTGCGCGTCGGCGCAGGGTACGTAGTTCAGCGTAGGGTCAGCCATGGTGCAATCAGTGGTTTGATAATGACCACATCCTAATGGAAACCCCCTACTCTTTTGGAAGGACGCAGCAATGTTGAAAGGTAAAACCGCCATCGTGACCGGATCCACCAGCGGCATCGGTCTGGGCATCGCCAAAGCCCTGGCCGCACAAGGGGCCAACATCGTGCTCAACGGCTTTGGTGACGTGGAGGGCCCCAAGGCTGAAGTGGCGGCGCTGGGCGTGCAGGTGGGTTACCACGGTGCCGACATGAGCAAGCCCGCCGACATCGAAGCCATGGTGCAGTACGCCACCGGCACCTTCGGCGGCGTGGACATTCTGGTGAACAACGCCGGCATCCAGCACGTAGCGCGGGTGGAGAACTTCCCGGTGGAGAAGTGGGACGCCGTGATCGCCATCAACCTCTCCAGCGCCTTCCACGCCAGCCGCCTGGTGCTGCCCGGCATGCAGGCCAAAAACTGGGGCCGCATCATCAACGTGGCTTCCGTCCACGGCCTGGTGGGCTCAGCCGAAAAGTCGGCCTACGTGGCGGCCAAGCACGGCATCGTGGGCCTGACCAAGGTGACCGCGCTGGAAAACGCTACCAGCGGCGTGACCTGTAACGCCATCTGCCCCGGCTGGGTGCTCACACCCCTGGTGCAAAAGCAGGTGGATGCCAAGGCCGCCGCCCAGGGCATCAGCAATGCCGACGCCACCAAGCAGCTGCTGGGGGAGAAAGAGCCCTCGCTGCAGTTCACCACGCCCGAAGAACTGGGGGCGCTGGCCGTGTTCTTCTGCTCGCCCGCCGGCAATAACGTGCGCGGCGTGGCCTGGAACATGGATGGCGGTTGGGCTGCCCAATAAGAACGATTTGAGCCGCTAGCCCCCGTCAATATTGTGCAGATAGCTCCTGTTTTTATAGCGGTTATGCGACAGAACCCAGGCTGACGTGGGGCCGCTGGCGGGTGGCCCACCAGCTCATGGCCATGGACGCCAGCAGCCCCACCAGCCCAAACCAGTGCAGTGTGGCCATGCCGTTATGGGCAATGAGCCAACCGCCGCTGCCAGCGCCCAGCGCTTGGCCTGCATACATGGCGGAGGTATTGAGCGCAATAGAGCCCGACGCCAGCGCTGGCGCAATACCTACCAAGCGCGCCTGTTGCGCCGAATTGGACGAGAAGCAGCCCAGGGCCCACGGCACCACAATGAGTGCCGCCAGACCCAGGCTGGTTCCCAGAGGCCATAGCAGCAAGCTCAGCGCCATGGCGCCCACGCCCCACATCACCGCGTTGGACGCCCCCATGCGGTCGATCCGGCGCGACATGAGGATGTTGCCCACCAACCCAAACGCACCAAACCAGGCAAACAGCAAACTCAGCTGCAGCGGCGTGATCGCCAGCATCACCTTGAAATACGGTGCGAAATACGAGAACAGCACAAACTGTCCGGCCGAATACAACAGGGTAACGGCCACACACAACATCAGCGCAGGAGAGCGCAAAGCCTCACCCCAGGCTGCGCGCGACAAGGCCGGCGGCCTGATGCCGTCCGGCATGGCACGCCAGACCCAGACCGCACTTGCGACGCTGAGCAACGCCACTGCAGCAAACGCACTGCGCCAACCCAGCGTGCCGCCGATGAACGCACCGATGGGCATGCCCAGCACCGACGCCACCGACCAGCCCAGAAACACAAAGGTAATGGCCCGCCCGCGCTGTTCGGGCAGCACCAAAAGCCCTACGCACGCCGCGGCCTGGGGGGTAAAAATAGCGGGCGAGATTACGGTCAGCACCCGCACCACAAGCAACGAACTGAAGCTGGGCATCATCGCGCTCAGCCCCAAAAATGCGGCGTACCAGAGCAGGGACAGGGTCAAGAGCCGGCGCCGGTCCCACCCGGCCACCACACTGGCCAGCAAGGGGGCTCCCAGGCACATCACCGCAGCGGCGGCGGCAATCAGTTGCCCTGCGGTGGAGACCGAAATGTTCAGCGACGTGCTGATGTCATTGAGCGTGCCCGGCACCACCATCACCCCCGTGCCGATGACAAAGTTACCGAAGAGCAGAGGCCAGAGGATTTTGGGCAGCGATGCCGCCGCCGGGGGCGATGTAGAAGTCATGCACACATTCTCACCGCCCCACCCTGCGCACGCTGTCACAAGGGCAATAGGAGGAGTCTTTGGGTTAGCTGGACTGCTTGAATGCCATGACCGCCTGGTTGCGCAGCGTGCGTAGCAGGGCCAGCTCCTTGTCATCCAGTTCCAGGGAGCCGCGCACGGTCTTGTCGGCGTAAATCAGGCCAAACGGGGAACCCTTGATCTGCAAGGGCAGCAGCAGAAAGGTGGGAGCATTGATATGCAGGCGGTACCAGTCGGGCAGGCGCTGGACGATACGGGCCTCGGAGGCGTCGCTGATCATGGTGTCTGCACCCTTGACGCTGACCACACCGAACAAATCAGGGTTGGCCGCTTTCAGATGGGTCTTGAATACCCTGACGCAGCGCTCCACGCCCTCCCCCAGACCGAAGCGGCCCACCATCATCTCGCTTTTGGCGTCGCGCATGCAGAAGATGATGCGGTCAAACTCCATGGCACGGTACATGGTCTCCAGAATCATCCGCAACACATCGCTGAGCTTGAAATCCTCCACCATTGCATTGGTGATGTCCTGGATGCCGGCTGCCAGCGTTTCTGCCACCTGGTGTGCGCGCAAAGAAACCATCTGGTCGGCGCCCGCGGCGGGGGTGGCCTGCAGCTCCAGGCTGCCAAATTGCGATTCTTCGGGCGGGCTTGGGCGCAGCAACTCTGCGGGCGGCTCGGCCGGCTTGAGCAGCTTGGCCGCGGCAGACCCCGGGGCCACCCGGATCTCCATGGCCGCAGCCAGGTCCACCAATTTCTGGCGTGCCTTGTTGGTGGCCGCCATCACTTCTTTCGCGCCCAGTCCCATGGCTGCCATGTACTTGCGGGCCACCAGAGCCAGGCGTGACTCCCGCTCCTGCGGGTCGCTGTGCAACAGCACATCGGCCATTTCATTGGACGCCAGGGCTACCCAGCGCACACGCTCGGCGCTGTCGGCGGGGGCACGCTGGGGCGGCTCGCCCGCGGGCTTGCGCATGCAGCGCTGGATGTCCTCCGGCAGGCTCCAGGCCTTCGCAATACCCAAGCCCAAGGCCTCAAAACTCAAGCCCAGCACACTGATGGCCGCTGATATTTCGGACAAGGGCCGCCGCGGGTCTTGCATGAGACCACGTACCCGTGACGCCTCTTCCGGGAAGTAAAACAGGACCAGCAACCGCCCCAGGTTCTGGAACATGGCACCTATGAACGCCTCTTCGCTTTCCCGCACTACGGGGCACAGCTCCACACCAATGCTGCCCGCCAGCAGAGAGCGCAAAAACTCCTCTTTCAGTTGCGCTGCATGCGCTTTGTCCTGCATGTGCTCCAGCAGCACCAGGCTCAACGCCATGTTGCGGATGCCATTGAAGCCCACCAGGGTCACGGCGCGCGACACCGTGCTGATACTGCCACTGCGGCCATAGTGGGCGCTGTTGACCAGACGCAGCAGCTTGTTGGTCAGTGCCACATCCTTCAAGATTTCATTGGTGACGCTGCCCACGCTTTCGGTCTCGGAGGCCGCCATGCTCTGGATGCGCACCACCGAGTCCGACATGGCCGGAAAGTCGCTCTTGTGGCGCATGCGCCGCAGCAAAAAATCCAGCGTGTCGCTGCTGCTGGCGGTCGCGCCAGGAGCGCCGGTGCCACTGCCAGCCGCGGACTGCGTCCATTGCTCCAGCTCGGACTGGAACATGCGGACACTCACAAAGCGCTGGTGCGGATCATGGGCGAGCGCACGGTTTACGATGGCACGCAAACGGTCGTCCACCCCGGGCACCGCATCGTCCGGGAGCAGAAGCTGTTCGTGCATCACCCGGTACAGGGCCCGGTCGGGGGCGGCCTCGTCAATCAGTCGTTTGCCCGTCAACAGCTCGGCCAACACCACGCCGGCCGAAAATATGTCCATCGCCGCCGATGGGGGGGCACCGTCTGCGGCCTCCGGCGACAAATAGCCCAGCGTGCCCCAGGCCACCGCAGCGGCGAAGCTACCGGTGCCTGGGATGTGGGCTGCAATACCCAAGTCCGTAACACGGGCACGCCCCGCGCCATCGATCAATACGTGGGAGGGGTTCAGGTCACGGTGCACCACGCCGGCGGCATGGGCGGTGGCCACGGCGTCCAGCACATCCATCATCCAGGCCACCGACTGCGGCACGGGCGGGGCCCCGCGTTCGCGCAGAATCTGTTCCAGTGTCTGGCCCGCCACATACTCGCATACCAGATAGGGCTGACGCGCCTGGATGTCGGCTTCAAGGACCTGAATGATGCCGGGGTGGGTGACACGTCCGGCGCTGCGCGCCTCCTGCAGCCAACGGGCTATCGCTTCTTCGCTTGCGCCCGCATCGGGGTGCACGAGCTTGATGGTCACCTCACGCACCATGCGTGGGTCAAAGGCCCGCCAAACGGTGGACTGCACGCCCTGCCCCATTTGCTGGCGCAGTTCGAACCGCCCCATCATGCTGCCCACCGAAGGCAGCTCCGCAGTGGGCGGCTGGCTCGGAGCAAAAGGCGAGGAATCAGGCATATCGCAAGCTTCTGGCTATTGTGAAAGGGCTCCAACGACGGCACCCAAAGAAAACAAAACACATGCGGAAGTATGGCACTGCCAGCCACGCCTTTCGAGCAGTTTTGTCAGGCCGTGGCAAGTCCGCGTGACGACTGTGCGGCACGAACAAAAGCGAGAAATTCCGGCAAGGCCAGGGGTCTGCTAAACAGATATCCCTGAAAGATATGGCACTCGTGGTCCAGAAGGAAATCACGCTGCCCTTGTGTTTCCACGCCCTCGGCCACCACCGCAAAGCCCAGGCTCTTGCCCAGCGTGATGATGGTGTGGGCGATGGCGGCGTCGTTGGGGTCGGTGAGCACATCGCGCACAAAGGACTGGTCGATCTTGATTTGCTCCAGAGGCAGACGCTTGAGATAGGTCAACGAGGAATAGCCGGTCCCAAAGTCATCCAGCGAAAAACTGACACCCAACGTGCGCAAGGCCTCCATCTTGTAGACGATGTCGTCCATATCCTGCACCAGCATGCTTTCCGTCAGCTCCAGCTTGAGCCGCTGTGGGTTGGCCCCCGTGCGCTGCAGCATGGCCTGCACCTGGTCCACAAAGTCTTTTTGGTGAAACTGGCGCGCGCTGACATTCACCGACAGGTTGAGCGAGGCCATTTCAGGCATGCGCGACCACATCACCAACTGAATGCACGCAGTGCGTAACACCCATGCACCCAAGGGCAAGATCAACCCCGACCTCTCCGCCAGATCAATGAACTCCCCTGGACTGACCAGCCCTTTTTGCGGGTGCTTCCAGCGCAGCAAGGCTTCTGCCCCGAGAATCCGCCCCTCCGAGGTCACCTGCGCCTGGTAAACCAGAAAAAACTCCTCCCGTGCAATGCCCTTGCGCATGTCGATCTCGAGCCGGCTGGACTCGGCCACGTCGGTCACCATGATGTGTACCAACGCATACAACCCCAGCATGGCAAACGTGGTGTTGACCCACGTGCCGGTGAGACGAATGTCATCGGGAATGCGGTACGGCGTAGAAAGGCCCCAAACGGTGCTGGCCACCGCCACGTAGGTGACGAACAGAACGCCCACCACCAGATTGCGAATCCAGGGTGATTCGTCTCGCAATACCAGCATGGAGGCTAACGCGAGCACCAAAAAATAGTGGTGTGTGGAGCGTGGTGCTACTGAATCAGGAACATCAAAAACGAGAGAGAAAACGCACAGCATGGCGTAAATGCCGCCGGCCATGATCGCGAAAGCAAAGCGGGTGCGGTGTCGCACCGTCAGATAAGCCACCGCCACACCGAGCAGCAGCATGCTGACCTCGATCGCCACGATGGGCCAGACACCCCGCATCACAAAGAAGATCGACCATACCGCGCCAATGCCGATCATCAACGTGGCACCGGTGAACAACATGCGCCGCACACGGCGGTGGTGTTGGTCCAGGGTGTTGGTTGAAAGACCCATGGTGTGCAGGCCTCAGGCCTGTGCGCTCAGATAAGCTTCAAACATGTCTACGGGCAATGGTTTGCTGAAATAGTAGCCTTGGTAGGTGTTGCAACCATTGTTGGCCAGAAAGTCCCGCTGCGCCGCCGTCTCCACCCCCTCAGCAATCACGGCCAACCCCAAGCTGTTGCCCAGCGCCACGATGGTGCGGGCGATGGCGGCGTCGTTGGGGTCGGTCAGCACATCCTGCACAAATGACTGGTCAATCTTCAACTGGTCCAGTGGCAGGCGCTTGAGGTAGGACAGCGACGAGTAGCCCGTGCCGAAGTCATCCAGCGAGAAGCCCACGCCGCGTGCGCGCAAAGCCGTCATCTTTGCAATCACGTCGTCCACGTTGTCCACCAGCAGACTCTCCGTCAGCTCCAGCTTGAGCCGTCGCGGGTTGGCCCCGGTGTAATCCAGCATGGCGAGGATGTGGTCGGCAAAATCCTGCTGGCGGAACTGGCGCGAACTGACATTGACAGCCAGTGCCAGCGGCTCGGTCAGTGGGTCCTTGGCCCACTCCACCAATTGGGCACAGGCGGTCTCCAGCACCCAGCTCCCCAGTGTCAATATCTGCCCGCTTTCCTCCGCCACCGGTATGAACGATGCGGGAGACACCAGGCCGCGCACCGGGTGGCGCCAACGCAGCAAGGCTTCTGCACCCAAAACCCTGCCCTGAGCATTCACCTGCGGCTGGTAATAGAGCAAAAACTGACCGTACAAAATGCCTTGCCGGATATCGGCTTCCAGCTCTGCGCGCTGGGACACGGCGGCCTGCATCAAGGGGTCAAAGAATCGCAGCCCATTGCGTCCGGCATTTTTGGCCTGGTACATGGCCAGATCGGCCTGCTTGAGCAGTTCATCGATGCCCACTTCGTGGCCGCTGTAGAGCGCCAATCCTATGCTGGGTGTGCTGTGGTACTCGTGTCCCGCCAAGCCAAAAGGCGCATTCAGCACCGCAATGAGTTTTTCTCCTACCGCAGTGGCTTGGGCGGCGGCAACTTCACGCACGGTATCCAAGCCTTCCAGCATCACCACGTACTCGTCTCCCCCCAGTCGGGCTACGGTGTCTTCTTCGCGAACCGTCTCCATCAGCCGCTGCGCCACCTGCTGCAGCAGCAAGTCGCCCTTGTCATGCCCCAAGGTGTCATTCAGCGTCTTGAAGTGGTCCAGGTCAATGAACAGCAAGGCGCCGCAGGCACCACTGCGGGCGCTGCTGGCCAGGGCATGCTGCAATCGGTCCATCAGCATGCGCCGGTTGGGCAAGCCGGTCAGCGGGTCGTAAAACGCCAATTGGCGGATTTGGTCTTCTGCAGCCTTGCGCTGGGTGATGTCAGTGACGGTCGCCACATAGTGGGTCAGTTGCTTGGCTTCATCGGTTACCGCGGTGATGTGCATCCACTGCGGGTAAACCTCACCGTTCTTGCGCCGGTTCCACAACTCTCCTTGCCAGGTTCCATCGCGTGCCAGCTTGGCATTCATCTCAGTATAAAACGCGTTGTCATGCCAGCCCGAGCTGAACAGGGTGGGCGTCTTGCCAATCAGCTCATGGTCTTCGTAACCGCTGATGCGGGTAAACGCCTGGTTCACCCGCAAGATCTCGCGCCGGGCATTGGTCACCAGCATGCCTTCCTGCGCCTCAAAGGCGGTCGCCGCGACCCGTAGCTCCTCCTCGGTGCGCTTGCGATCGGCCAGGTCAATGTCGAAGCGAAAAAACTCAGCCTGTTCCGCCGGGTTGTGTACGGCAGCATGGCTGGAAAACACCGGCACATCCTTCCCGTTTTTATGCCTCAGGGTCAGCTCTTCGGGGACGATCACCTCGCCTGAAATCGCCATATCCTGCAGCGCTTCCCGCATGCTTTTGCGCAAATTGTTCGGAACGATGGTCTCAAACAAGTTGCGCCCCACCGCCTCTGCCGCTGTGTAGCCGTACAAACGCTCTGACGCGTGGTTCCAATACGTAATGGTGCCATCGGGTGTGTAGCCTTGCACCGCGACCGAGGGCAGGTTTTGCAGAAGATTGCGAAACCTGGCTTCCGAAGCCCGCAACTCCTCCTGTGCCGCAGAACGCTCCGTGACATCTCGCGCCAGTAGCACTACAGCACGGCGCTGATCAAGACGCTCCGCCAGCGGGTGGGTACGCCCCTCAAACCGCCGCATGCCCCGGTGGGTCTGAATTTCATACTCAAACATCTGGGTGGCTTGCAACTCCAGGGTTTTGAGCACCTGCGCCAGCAGGCGGTCCGCTTCGGCAGTGGGCAGTACGTCATGCAAGCGCCGCCCCAACAGCGATTCGCCCCGTGTAACGCGAAGGTTGCTACGGCTGGACAGGACATCGACAAAGCGACCATCCTCATCCAGCAAAAACAGCAGGTCGGGGATTGCGTGCACCGTGGCCTGCAGACGCGCTTGGTGAGTCTCCAACGCTACCTCGGTTTCAAAGCGAGAGCGCACATCCTTGAGGATCAGCCCCATCAAAAGACTGGCGGGAGTAAAGACCAGCAACAAGGGGATGCCCACAGCAGAAATGACCTTGGGCGCTACATCTGACGGCAGTTCCAGGAACAAGGCCACTTCCGCAAGGTGTACCAGGAGACCAAAGCCCAGCAAGGTGGGCCAGCCCAGGTTAACCCGCCCCGCCCGGAATCCATAGTAATAAGCCAGACCCATTGCGTAGCTGACGAGCACCACCGACATACCCACGTAGGCTCCAACTCCGCCCAAGTACCAGCGGTAGCCCCCTGCAATGAGGGTGGCAATGGTTCCCGTCAAAGGCCCGCCAAACAGGCTGGCCATGCTGATCACGACCGATCGGGCATCAAAGATAACGCCCGGGGAAATCACCAGTGGCATCATCATGCCGATGACGCAAATGCCACCAAACAGTACGCCGCTGGAAATCTGACCCCACGGCTCCCGCCCGCGCAAAGCGCGAATGTTCAGGCTGTGCAACAGGCTCAGCGCCAGCAAAAGGACGACGCCCTTGAGCAGCTCTAACACCATACGACAAGCCCCCCGCCCGGTAAGCAACAGCACACCAAACCGAATACTCCAGAAGTATTGTTCAGGCCATTATGGCGTGGCTATGCCGGTTTGCGGTGCCCTACGTTGAAGGGCCAATTGCCGGGACTTCAGGGACTTTTTTGCTGGGCGCGCAATTGGCGGCGCAGTTCAGCACGCTCTTCCGCAGTCAGCTGGCGTTCGCTGCTGACCGGTACTGCGGCGTCTTGCGTGGGCACATTACGACGCTGCAAGGCCTCACGCAGTTCAGCCCTGCGCTGCGTTGCCCCTTCATTCGTGGCAGGCGCACCATGACCCGCCCCCGCCGCGACCACGAGAGGAAATGCACACAACAACAAAACTTTGGAATGGGACATGGCTGCTTAACGCGTGATCAAGGACGGCTGCTGACATTGTGAAAGCCAGCCCTTGGCTCATGGATTGCCTATTTGTAACATAGTGTCAATCTGTGTGGGTTCGCCCCGACTGGAGCTCTATAAGCCGCGCAAAATCGGCCTTGTTACAAATTCAGAAAAGGAAAGTGGCTCATGCAACCCACCGGAACCCGCCCCAACAAGATTTTGGTGGTCGATGACGATGCCCGCATTCGGGACCTGCTGCGCCGATACCTGACGCAGGAAGGCTTCGATGTGCTGATTGCCGAGGATGGCAAGTCACTGACGCGGATCATGCTGCGCGAGACAGCGGACCTGATCGTGCTGGATCTGATGATGCCCGGCGAAGATGGCTTGTCGATCTGCCGCCGCCTGCGGGCTGCCAACGACCTGACTCCCATCATCATGCTGACCGCCAAAGGCGAGGACATTGACCGTATCGTGGGGTTGGAAGTCGGTGCCGACGATTACTTGGGCAAGCCCTTCAACCCCCGTGAATTGCTGGCGCGCATCCATGCCGTATTGCGCCGCCGCCCCGTCAGTGAGGCGCCAGGGGCGCCCTCCAGCGACAACGAGGTGGTGAAGTTTGGCGCCTTTGTATTTGACTTGGGGGCCCGGACCCTGAGCAAGAGTGGCCAGGAACTGGCGCTGACCACGGGTGAGTTCGCCATGCTCAAGGCTCTGGTACGCCACCCACGCATCCCACTATCCCGCGAAAAACTGGCCCAACTCTCGCGCGGCCGAGAGTTCGAGCCCTTTGACCGCAGCCTGGACGTGCAGGTGTCACGCCTGCGCAAGCTGATCGAGGTCGACCCAACCACCCCGCGTTTTATCCAGACGGTATGGGGCGTGGGCTATGTCTTCGTGCCTGACGAAGCCGTTTGAGTGCCGCGGTAAGCAGTGTCACAAATCAATCCCCCCGACTTCGATCCCAGTGCCGTAGCGGCATTGTCTGCGGATGAACCCGCGGGCATCCGCTGGCCATTTGCGCGGCTCAGCCTGTTTTGGAGGACGTTTTTCCTGCTGGCAATCCTGCTGCTGGGCAGCATCTTGGCCTGGCTGCAAACCTTGCGGTCGCTGGAGTTTGAGCCGCGTGCGCTGCAGACGGCCCAGCAGTTGGCATCCCAAGTCAATTTGAGCCGCGCTGCGCTGATCCATGCCGATGCCATTGCGCGCGTCTCGCTGATCAAGACCATGAAGGACGAGGAAGGCCTACGGATCGTGCCGCGCGAACCCAACGACGAGTTCAGCCTGCTCGACAACGACACCCTGAGCCGCCGCGTGGCCCAGGACTTGGCGGAACGCCTAGGCAAAGACACCGTGGTAGCCAGCCAAGTAAACGGCCAGATGGGTATGTGGGTGAGCTTCACGATCGATGGGGACGAATACTGGTTGCAAGCCGACCAAAGCCGGTTCGCACCCGCGGGAGGGACCACCTGGATGATCTGGCTGTTTGTGGCTGCAGCCTTGTCCCTCGCCGGCGCCGCATTGATTGCCCGGCTGATCAACCGCCCACTCAAGGAACTGTCGTTTGCGGCCAGCCGGGTGCGCGAGGGCAATTTCAGCGCCAGCCAGTTGGACGAACACGTCAACACGAGCGAAATCCGTGAGGTCAACATTGGCTTCAACCGCATGGCCCAGAAGCTGGCCAAAGTGGAGCAAGACCGGGCCGTGATGCTGGCTGGTATCTCTCACGACCTGCGTACGCCGCTGGCGCGCTTGCGGCTGGAAACCGAAATGAGTGTGGCCGATGAGAGTGCGCGCGCCCACATGGCTGCCGACATCAGCCAGCTCGACGCCATCATCGACAAATTTCTGGACTACGCCCGCCCCGATCGCGTGGCACTGGCCCCCGTCGTGCTGGGCGATGTGGTGGAAACCTGCGCTTACTCGCTACAAAAGCTGCCGGATGTGCGCATCAAAATCGACATGGAGGAAGACTTGCTGGTGCTGGCCGACGAGGTGGAGCTGGGCCGGGTGCTATCCAATTTGTTGGAAAACGCCAGACGCTACGGCAAATCCGTACACACCGGCATCGCCATGATTGACATTGCGGCCATCTCGCGTGACAAATGGGTGTTGATCAAGGTGCGTGACCATGGCATTGGCGTGGCCGAAGAGCAGTTGCACCAGCTCACCCAGCCGTTCTACCGGGGTGAGGCCGCCCGCACGGCAGCCAACGGTGCAGGACTGGGCCTGGCCATTGTCGACAAAACCATCCAACGCATGGGCGGCACCTTCAAGCTGGGCAACTCCAGCTCCGGCGGGCTTTCCGCCCAGATTCGGCTGCAGCGCGCTACGCGGCTTTGAACAGCAGGACGACGGCGCGGGCCTCCATGGCCCGCCCCTCTCCCACAGGCCCCATTTTTTCGGCCGTCTTGGCTTTCACATTCACCTGGCCCAGTTCCACGCCCAACACGGCCGCAATACGCTCGCGCATGGACACGATGTAGGGCGCCAGCTTGGGCGCCTGGGCAATGATGGTGCTGTCCAGATTGCCCAGCGTATAGCCAAGCGCACGAATGTCCGCCATCACCTTGGCCAGCAGCACCGCCGAGTCAGCCCCCTTGTACCGGGCATCCGTATCCGGGAAGTGCTTGCCAATGTCGCCCAGCGCAGCCGCGCCCAGCAGCGCGTCCGTGATGGCGTGCAGCAATGCATCGGCATCGGAGTGGCCCAGCAAGCCCTTGCTATGGGGTATCTCCACGCCACCCAGCATCAGCTTGCGTCCCTCCACGAGCTGGTGGATGTCCCAGCCCTCGCCAATTCGAATGTTCATGGTGTTGGATTCCTGTATCAGGGGGCTGAAGTCACGGCAAATGTTGTGACTTCCATGCCCGAAATGGAAACTTGCATGGACTGGAAATCCAGCCCAACGGTCTGTGCCAGCAATTCACGGGCACGCTGGGTCACCAGCACTTCGCCTGGGCGGGCAATGTCTTCGCCCAATTTGTAGGCCAGGTTAACGGCATCGCCAAAGCAATCCACCTGCTCCAGCAACAAAATATCGCCCACATCAATACCCACACTGAACGCCAACAGCGGCGCCTGTCCCTCCTCCACCGCCGCATTCACCATGGCCAGGGCAGCCGCCACCGCATCGACCACATCGTCAAACACCGCCAGCAGGTTGTCCGCCTCGTTCTTTACGACCTCGCCACGGTGGGCCAGCACCAGCGGCCGGGTAATTTTGTGCATGCGCCGAATCTGGCAGAGGTACGCCAGAATCCCCTCTCGTCGCACTGTCAGGGTGAAGCCACTCATGTCCAGCGCGAGCACGGCTTTGCGGCGCTGAAAGGTGTCCAGAATCATCTGCTCCACGCCAGGCTTGCGCGCCTCGGGCGTGGCAATCAGGGTATCCAGGAGAGCGGCAAAGGCATGCATGGCGGTTTACTCCTGTGCGCGCGCGATCAGCACAGCCTGCGCCAATGCGAAGTCCTGCGGATAGGTCACCTTGAAATTCTGGGCACTGCCTTCTACAAGACGCGGCTGCCAGCCCATGAACTCCATGGCACTGGACTCATCGGTGACGGCGTCACCGGCTTTCTCCAGGGCTTCCTGTAGGGCTCCCAGGTGAAACATCTGCGGCGTCTGGGCCAGCCACTTGTCGCCACGCTCTACCGTTTGTGCCACCCGGCCATGTCTTTCCTGCTTCAGCGTATCGGGCAGCTTGAGGGCCAACAGACCGCCTATGGGGTCATCCTGGCACACGTCGATCAGCGCCTCGATCTGGGCAGGGGTGACCAAGCAACGGGCGGCGTCGTGTACCAGCACCCAGTCATGCGCCTGCGCACCCTGCGCCAGCAAAGCGCCCAACCCGTTCAATACCGTCTGAGCCCTCGTGCTTCCTCCACAATTCGCTACCAAAACAGTAGCATCCGCCTGCTCGAAGAACGTATCCCCTTGGCTCACCACCACCAGCGTACCGGCCAACCGGGACACCGCGGCGAAGGCTGCCAGTGTGTGCAGCACCATGGGCCGGCCAGCGATGGGCTGGTACTGCTTGGGGCCAGCGGCGCCCGAGCGACTGCCAAGGCCTGCGCAGGGAATAAGCACCCAGATGCGCGGTGCGATGGCAGCGAAAGTAGGCAGAGTTTGGGGGGGAGAGGCATTCATACGGGTAGCCCATTCTAAAATCGAACCCATCCATGGATTTACCTAAACTGACCTCGGGCAAGCGCTTCACCCTGCCCCGCCCCGCCGGTTCTGCCGACGCACTGCTCCTGGCCCGCCTGGGCGAACGCGAAAAAGCCGCTGGCTTGCCCATGACGGTGATAACCGCCAACGCCAGCGATGCCCAGCGCCTGATCGAAGAAATAGCCTTCTTTGCTCCCACGCTGCGCTGCGCCCTGTTCCCGGACTGGGAAACCCTGCCCTACGACACCTTTTCCCCGCACCAGGACCTGATCAGCGAGCGACTGGCAACCCTTTGGCGCATCAGCCAGCGCGACAAGGAAACAGGTGCCGACGTGGTTATCGTGCCCGCCACCACGGCGCTGTACCGCTTGGCGCCGCCCAGTTTTCTGGCCGGCTACACCTTTGAATTCAAGGTCAAGCAGAAGCTGGATGAAGCCAAACTCAAAAGCCAGCTCACGCTGGCCGGCTACAGCCATGTGACGCAGGTGGTCAGCCCCGGTGAATACGCGGTACGCGGTGGACTGATCGACCTCTTCCCCATGGGCAGCCCCGTGCCCTACCGCGTGGATCTGTTTGACGACGAGATCGACAGCATCCGCACCTTCGACCCCGACAGCCAGCGCAGCCTGTACCCGGTGCCCGAGGTGCGCCTGCTGCCAGGGCGCGAATTCCCCATGGACGACGAGGCGCGCGCCAAGTTCCGCAGCCGCTGGCGCGAACTGCTGGAGGGCGACCCCACCAAGAGCCGCATTTACAAGGACATTGGCAACGGCGTAGCCACGGCTGGCATTGAGTACTACCTGCCACTGTTCTTTGAAGAAACCGCCACCGTGTTTGACTACGTGGGCGCGGACGCCACCGTGGTGCTGCACGGGGACCTGGAGCCCGCCTTCCAGCGTTTCTGGCAAGACACCAAGGACCGCTACCGCCTGGTCCAGGGTGATCCGGATCGTCCCGCCCTGCCGCCAGAGTCGCTGTTCCTGGGCACCGAGCAGTTTTATGCCCGGGCCAATGCCCATGCCCAACTGGCGATTCGCGCGGCGGGCGAAGGCGATGCCTTTGTGGAGTTTTCCGGCCTGCCCGTGCTTTCGGTGGAGCGCGGCACCGAGGACCCGCTCGCCCGGCTGAAGACCCACGCCCGCAACACCCAGCGCCGCGTTCTGGTACTGGCCGAGAGCGATGGCCGGCGGGAGAGCCTGCTGGACTTCGTGCGTGCCAGTGGCATCTCGCCGCCCGCGTTTGATTCGTTGCAAGAGTTTTTGGCCAGCGACGAGAAATTCGGCATGGCCACCGCCGGCCTGACGGTCGGATTCAGCTGGCTGGAGATGGGCATCGACCTCATCACCGAGACCGAGCTGTTTGCCACCGGCCCAACCACACGCCGGCGCAAGAAGCAGGAGCAGGTCAGCGACGTCGAAGCCCTGATCAAGGACCTTTCCGAGCTCAACGTGGGTGACCCCGTGGTGCACAGCGCCCACGGTATCGGGCGCTACCGCGGCCTGATCCACATGGACATGGGCAACAAGAACGCTGCGGGTGAACCTGAGCTGCAAGAGTTTTTGCACCTGGAGTACGCTGACAAGGCCACGCTCTACGTGCCCGTGAGCCAGCTGCAGCTCATCAGCCGCTACACCGGCGTCAGCGCCGACGAGGCACCGCTGCACCGCCTGGGAAGCGGCCAGTGGGAGAAGGCCAAGCGCAAGGCCGCCGAGCAGGTGCGCGACAGTGCGGCTGAGCTGCTCAACATCTACGCCCGCCGCGCCGCCCGCGAGGGGCACGCTTTCCGCTACAGCGCGGGCGACTACGAGCAGTTCGCCAACGACTTCGGCTTTGAAGAAACCGCCGACCAGAAAGCCGCCATCCACTGCGTCATCCAGGACATGATCAGCCCCCGCCCCATGGACCGCCTGGTCTGCGGCGATGTGGGCTTTGGCAAGACCGAGGTTGCCCTGCGCGCAGCCTTTGTCGCGGTGACCGGTGGCAAGCAGGTGGCGTTTTTGGCCCCTACCACGCTCTTGGCTGAACAGCACTACCAGACGCTGGTGGACCGCTTTGGCAAATGGCCGGTGAAGATTGCCGAGATGAGCCGATTTCGCAGCGGCAAGGAGATCACGGCGGCGCTCAAGGGTGTGGCCGATGGCACGGTCGACATTGTGGTGGGCACGCACAAGCTGCTGAGCCAGGACACCAAGTTCGCCAACCTGGGCCTGCTCATCATCGACGAGGAACACCGCTTTGGCGTGCGCCACAAGGAGCAAATGAAGGCGCTGCGCGCCGAGGTGGATGTGCTGACCCTCACCGCCACACCCATCCCGCGCACCCTGGGCATGGCGCTGGAAGGCCTGCGCGACCTCAGTGTCATCGCCACCGCGCCGCAGCGCCGCCTGGCCATCAAGACTTTTGTGCGCTCGGAAGGCAACGGCGTGATCCGCGAAGCCGTGCTGCGCGAATTGAAACGCGGCGGCCAGGTCTACTTCCTGCACAACGAGGTAGAAACCATCGAGAACCGGCGCCAGAAGCTCGAAGAGTTGCTGCCCGAGGCCCGCATCGCCGTGGCCCACGGCCAGATGCCTGAGCGCCAGCTCGAAGCCGTGATGCGGGACTTTGTGGCCCAGCGCTTTAACCTGCTGCTGTGCTCCACCATCATCGAGACCGGCATCGACGTACCCAGCGCCAACACCATCGTGATGAGCCGCGCCGACAAGTTCGGCCTGGCCCAACTGCACCAACTGCGCGGCCGCGTGGGCCGCAGCCACCACCAAGCCTACGCCTACCTGATGGTGCCCGACATCGAGGGCCTGACCAAGCAGGCCCAGCAGCGGCTGGACGCGATCCAGCAGATGGAGGAACTGGGCAGCGGCTTCTACCTGGCCATGCACGACCTGGAGATTCGCGGTGCGGGCGAGGTGCTGGGCGAAAACCAGAGCGGCAACATGCTGGAAGTGGGTTTCCAGCTCTATAACGAAATGCTCTCCGAAGCCGTACGCTGTCTCAAGAACGGCCAGGAGCCGGACCTCTTGAGCCCGCTCAACGTCACCACCGAAATCAACCTGCATTCGCCAGCGCTGTTGCCCGATGACTACTGCGGCGATGTGCATCTGCGCCTGTCCTTCTACAAGAAGCTGGCCACGGCCAAGAACACCGACCAGGTGGATGCACTGCTGGAAGAAATTGTGGACCGCTTCGGCAAGCTACCGGCCCAGGCGCAGACGTTGATCGACGTGCACCGCCTGCGCGTGATCGCCAAGCCCTATGGCGTGGTGAAGGTGGATGCCGCGCCCGGCGTCATCACCATCACCTTCAAGAAGGACGCCCCCATCGACCCCATGGGGGTGATCGCACTGATCCAGAAGAACAAGCACATCAAGCTGGTGGGCAACGAGAAGCTGCGCATCGAACGTGAGCTGCCCGAGGTGAAGGCCCGGGTGCAAATGGTGCGGGCTGTGCTGCGCAGCTTAGGTACGCCCGTCAACAGTACGGCAACGCAATCGAAGGCCTAAACACAGCCTGTCGCGGAATCTGCCTTTTTTCCGGCTACATTTTCGGCACAACTTTTTACGGGGAGCCCATGGATCAAGAAAACACCAACATCACGGCCAAGAATGTGCAGGAACTGGGCGGCAAATCCTGGACCGCCTACATCGGGACCGTAATTCTGACCATCATCCTGGCGATCCTGGCCTCCATGTTCCTGTACGCCAACATCATCGGCGGCCTGATCGTCTCGAGCGTGTTCACCATCGCCATCGTCCTGCGCATCTTCTCCATCAAAAGCCACCGCCTGTACATGGACGACATCGGTGTCTGGCGCTCCTCCGGCTTCCTGCCCTGGACCAAGGGTACCAGCGGCGTGAAGTGGCGGGATCTGGACGAAGCCGTATTCTTCAAATCCATGTTCAGCTGGATGTTCAAGTCTTACTCCATCCGCATCGGCCACCGCTTCACCAAGGACAGCGAGGTCTTTCTGGACCACTGGGACCGGGGCGACAAGGCCGTGATGGCCATCAACGCCCGCCATCAGGAACTGGTGCGCGCCAATGCGCTGCATTGAATGCCAGCCCGGGTTGTGAAAGAAATACGACTCTAGCCCCCGTGAAATAAGCACAAGCAGCTACCAAATTCATAGCAACCGACCTCACCATGTCAGACCCCTCCCCCGGCCTCGTTGTCCAGAACCTGCCCGCCGCGCTGCGCCTGAGCGACTACAAGCTCATCGCCTTCGACATGGATTCCACGCTCATCAACATCGAGTGCATCGACGAGATTGCCGACGCCGTGGGCCGCAAGGCCGAGGTAGCTGCCATCACCGAGGCAGCCATGCGCGGCGAGATCACCGACTTCAAGGACAGCCTGCGCCGCCGCGTGGCGCTGCTCAAGGGCGTGACCGTGGCGGACCTGGAGGCCGTCAAACGCGAACGCCTGCAGCTCAACCCCGGGGCGGCCGCGCTGGTGGCGGCCTGCAAGCAGGCCGGGCTCAAGGTCTTGCTGGTCAGCGGCGGCTTCACCTACTTTGCCGAGCATGTGCGCGAACTGCTGGGCATCGACTACACCCGCTCCAATGTGCTGGAAATCGCCTCTGGCCCCAATTGCGGCACACTGACTGGCGGGCTGGTGCAGCAAAGCTGGGGCGACATCTGCGACGGTGCCGAAAAACGCCGCACCCTGCTGGAAGTGGCTTCGTTGCTGGGTATCGAACCCGCGCAGTGCATTGCCATGGGCGATGGCGCCAACGACTTGCCCATGATGGGTGCGGCCGGCCTCTCCGTGGCCTACCATGCCAAGCCCGCCGTGCGGGCCCAAGCCCAGGTGGCCATCAACAGCGGCGGGCTGGACCGGCTGCTCGAAGTCCTGCAGCAAGCGTAGCGACCAGGCCGCTCAGGCCCGATGCACCACGGGCCGCCCCGGCTCCACGGCAAACGCTGCCAGGGTTTGCACCCCCGAGTCTGCTTGGGTCACATCCTCCACCACCCGCAGGGTGACGCTAAGTTGCTTGGGTGTGAATTCGGCCACACCGTAACCGCGCCGTTCGCGGTCCGCAAAAATGAAGTGCGGGTTTTCCGCCAGGGTTTCCGGTAGCCGTTCATTGCTTGCGCCGCGGGAGGTGATGCTGGTACCGCAAAACTCCACGCCCACCGCCTTGCTCTGGGGGCGTGCGTAGTCAGCCTTCACATGCCCCACCCAGTTGGAGTGCACATCGCCACCCAGGAACACCGGGTTGCTGACCTGATGGCGCTGCAGCGCCTCGGTCATGCGGGTGCGGGCCGCAGCGTAGCCGTCCCAGCCGTCGTTGGACACGCTAAGCCCGTCGCCCAGATGGAAGTCACGCTGGCCAAATGCAGTTTGCTGGCCCAACACTGTCCATTGCCCGCCGCCGGAAGCCAACGACTGGTCCAGCCAGCGCTCCTGTGCGGCCCCCAATAAGGTACGCCTGGGATCTGCCAGCGCAGCGCAGCGCGCCGGGTTCACCGTGCTGGAGCCGGAGCCACCGCCCTTGGTACAGACCTGCGGATCACGGTACTGGCGGTCGTCCAGCAGATGCAGTGTTGCCAGATTGCCGAAGGGCACGCGGCCATAGAGCCTCAATTCGCGGCTAGGGCCCCAGACGCCATTGAGTGCACGCCCTAGGGCTGACGCGCGCAACGGCATGTGTTCGTAGTAGGCTTGGTAGGCCGCGGCGCGGCGCGCGGCGAAGTCAATGCCCTCGGGGCCGTGGCTGCCTGGCGCCTCACCGGCATAGTCGTTTTGCACCTCGTGGTCGTCCCAGGTCAGCAGCCAGGGGCAGGCCGCATGCATGGCCTGCAGGTGCGGGTCGGTCTTGTAGAGGGCGTAGCGTGCCCGGTAGTCGTCCAGCGTGATGGCGGTGCCGCCCGGCACGCTGCGCACCGCCTTGCTGCTGCCCGCGTATTCGTAGATGTAGTCGCCCAGAAACATCAGCGCATCCAACTGCTCGTCCCGCATATGGCGGTAAGCGCTGTAATAGCCATGCTCCCAGTGCTGGCAAGACGCATAGCCCAGGCGCAGCCGCCGGGCCGGGGCGCCCGGCGCGGGAAAGGTCCGCGTGCGACCCACCGCGCTGACCGCCGAGCCCAGCGTAAAACGGTAGTGGTACCAGCGGTCGGGCTCCAGGCCCTGTACGTCCACATGCACCGAATGCCCCAGTACGGGCAAAGCCTGTGCCTGGCCAGACTGCACCGGGCGCCGGAACTGCGCGTCGTGTGCCACTTCCCAGCGCACGGTGACGGGATCAGCACCCAGGCGCGAGGCCTGGTCTTGCACCAGCCGCGTCCACAACACCACCGAGTCATGCGTAGGCGAACCGCTGGCAATGCCCAGCGCAAATGGGTCACCATCCAACCGCGGCTGGCTCCAGGCACTGCGTGGCAACCATAGGGCCCCGGCACTGGCGGCAGCGAAGCCAAGGAGTCGCCGCCGGTCAACCATGCGGGCTTCGCTCAGGCTTGGGCGGCGATCTGGCGCAACGCCTGCTCAAACACCTCCGGCGGCTGACCGCCCGAAATCAGGTGGCGGTCGTTGATGACGATGGCTGGCACCGAATGGATGCCTTGGTCGAGGTAGAACTGCTCCTGCTCACGCACCTCATCGGCGTAATCGTTGGATGCCAACACGCGCTGGGCCTCGTCCACATCGAGCTCCGCCGCGCGCACGGCGCGCAGCAATACCTCGTGGTTGCTGGGGTCTTCGCCATTGGTGAAATAGGCGGCGAACAAGGCTTTCTTCAGCTGCAATTGCTGGCCCGAAGTCTCGGCCCAGTGCAGCAAGCGGTGCGCGTCAAAGGTGTTGTAAATGCGACCGCGCTTGTCCATGTTGAAGGTGAAACCCAGCGACTCGCCACGCTGGCGGATGTTTTCGCGCGCTGCAGCGGCTTGTTCCGGCGTGGAGCCGTACTTCTTGTGCAGGTGTTCAGTGATGTCTTCACCCTCAGGCACCATCTTCGGGTTCAACTCGAAGGGCTGGAAATGGATGTCCGCCTGTACTTCCCCGTCCAATTTGCCCAGCGCAGTTTCCAGGCTCTGCAGGCCGATGGCGCACCAGGGGCAGGACACATCCGACACGAAATCAATTTTTAGAGTCTTCAACATAAAAAACCTCATTTCTCACGGCCCAAAACCGTGTTTGCACCATTATGCTCAGGGTTATCCATTACTGCAGGCCGCGGGTTTTCCTGTGGCATCAAGAGCCTGTCCGTTCCCATGTCAACGATTCATTTCTTGGTGGCCGATAGCAGCCCCGCGGTGCAAGCCTTTCTGCGCCAACTTCTTGAAAGCTACGGATTTGCATCCGCCTGGATCAAGACCGTCAGCACCCCGCAAGCCGCGCTGGAAGTCGCGGCGGAACACCGCCCCCATGTCTTGATCAGTGACTGCTTCTCAGGAAATTCGCTGACCGCGTTGGCCGTGCAAGCGCAATTGCTGCAATACAACCCGCAGTGCCAGCTGGCGCTGATGAGCGCACAAATGGACCCCACGCTGGTTCAGCAAGCCCAAAAGGCCCACGCCCTTTTTCATTTGCACAAACCGTTCACAGCGTCCGAAATCAAGGGGGCGATGGCCAAGGCTATGGAAAAACTGGCGGAAACCCATCCACCCATAGCGCGCATGCTGCACCCCACCAGTGCCCAGGCCGCTCGCCAGCTCATGCCGGTCATGCCCAAGTTCAAGGACGGCGACACCGTGATCTACCAGGGGCGCCAGGACACGGTTAAGCATGTGATTTTTCGCCGCGGCGAGCTGGTCGTCCAGCTGCGCGGCACCCCCGGCATGGTCGAGGCCTACAAACTCAAACGCGTCTAGCGCCGGCCCACTGGCCTAGAGCGCCTGGCCGAGGCGACCGATGCCCTCTTCGATTTTGGCCACATCGGCGGTGGCAAAACTCAGGCGCAGGGTGCTCTGGTCCGGGTCATGCGCGTAGAACGGCGCGCCGGGTACAAATGCCACCAGCTTGTCGATGGCACGTTTGGCAAACTCACCCGCATTGCGCTCCTTGCCGTTGGCGCCTGTCAGGCGTGCCCAGAAGAACATGCCGCCCTGGGGCCGGTCAAACGCAATCGCATCACCCAGCTCGCGCTGCAGGCATTCGGCCATCACCCGCGCACGCTCCGCATAGGTGGCGCGCACGGCTTTCAGCGCCGTGGGCAGGCGGTTCAGCGTGAGGTAGTGGGCCGCAGTGGCCTGGGTGAGGTTGCTGGTGTGGGCATCGCTGAACTGCTTGCACATGGTGGCGCGGCTCAACAGTGCGGGCGGCGCAATCAGCCAGCCCACACGCAAGCCGGGGCTCAGCACCTTGCTGAAGCTGCCGCAGTGCGCCAGCCAGTCACGGCTGCCGGGCACGCTGTCGCTCAGCGCCAGCAGGCTGGGCGGTGGCGCCTGTTCAAAGAACAGTTCACCATAGGGATCGTCCTCCACCACCAGGGTCTGGGTGCGCACCGCAATTTCCAGAATACGCTTGCGGCGCTCCAGGCTCAGCATGGCGCCGCTGGGGTTGCCAAAAGTGGGAATGAGGTAAACCAGCTTGGGTTTGTGCTCGGCAATCAGGGCTTCGAGCTTGTCCACATCCACGCCGTTGGCGTCGATCGGCGCACCGATGACGTGGGCACCATAGAGGCGGAAGCACTGGATGGTGGCCAGGAACGTAGGCGCCTCCATGATGACCTTGTCGCCGGGCGAAATCATGGTCTTGCCAATCAGGTCCAGGGCCTGCTGGCTGCCAGTGGTGACGATGAGGCCATCCGGCGCCACGCTGGCACCCTTGGTCGCCATATGGGCGCTGATGCCCTCGCGCAGCGGCTGGTAGCCTTCGGTAGCGCCGTACTGCAGCACCGGGCCCGGGGAGTTCTTCAGGACCGCCTCGGTGGATTCGCGGATGCCTTCCACATCAAACAGCGCGGGGTCGGGAAAACCGCCGGCAAAGCTGATGATGCCGGGCTTGCCCAGCAGTTTGAACAGCTCACGGATGGCAGAGGTTTCTACATTGTTCAGGCGATCGGCAAATTGCATGGGGCTCTCTTTGGACAAACGAAGGGCAAAAATAGTCAGCCGGGCGGCGCAGATTGCAGCGAGCGCGCTTGGCTTTGGGTTAAATTGTCACCGATTGGGTCGCAACTTTTTTGGGAGAAACCATGGCCAACCTCGATTCATTCTTTGAATCCATCAAATTGCCTTCCATGTCCGAGGTCGCGCATGCGCTGATCCAGAGCCTGAATGATGACAATGCCTCCGTCTCCCAAGTGCGCGACCTGATCGCCAAAGACCCCGCCCTGTCGGCCAAGCTGCTGCGCCTGGCCAACAGCGCCCAGTTTGGCCTGCCGCGCGGTGTGGGCACGCTGGACGACGCCATCACCATGGTCGGCATGTCCAAGGTGCGCACCCTGGCGCTGGGCGCCTGCCTCAGCGAATCCTTTCCGTCCCTGCCCGACCTGGACCGCACAGAATTCTGGCGTTCCAGCATGGCCTGCGCAGGTTACGCCCAATGGCTGGCCGTGCGGCTGGGCATTGATGGCCAACTTGCATGGCTCACGGGCATGATGTTGCGTCTGGGCGAACTGCTGATTGCCCAGGCCGATCCCGTCACCCTGCACGAAATCGAAAAACTGCCCCACATCCCCGGAGTGCGCTGGCAGCGCGAGCAGCGCCTCACCGGCTTTACCGAGGGACAGATCACCGCCGAACTGGCCCGCCGCTGGAATTTCCCCATGCAAATCGTGCAAGCCTTGCAGCGCTCGGCCGACCCTATCACCGAGCAAGCCTTCTCACGCCTGGGCGCCATCGTGCATCTGGCAGGCCTGCTGGCCGAAGAACCCCACCGCGATGCCACAGCCGTCGACATTCTTCCCAAGGAAGTGATTGCCGCGCTGATGCTTGACGTGGAATGGCTGCGCGCCAAGTTCCCCGATGAATCCACCTTTCTGGATGTCAGCACCCAGTGACCCCTGCCGCCATTGAGACCTTTTTTGCCACCCTGAAGGCAGCCAATCCACACCCACAGACGGAGCTGGAATTCAGCTCGGTGTTTGAGTTGCTGGCGGCCGTGCTGTTGTCTGCACAGGCCACGGATGTGGGGGTAAACAAGGCCACGCGGCGGCTGTTTGTGGTGGCCAACACGCCGCAGAAGATTCTGGACTTGGGGCTAGACGGGTTGGAACAGCACATCAAAACCATAGGCCTGTACCGCAGCAAGGCCAAGCACCTGATGCAGACCTGCCAGATGCTCGTAACACTGCATGGTGGCCAGGTTCCACGCACGCGCGAGGCGCTGGAAGCCTTGCCCGGTGTTGGCCGCAAGACCGCCAACGTGGTGCTCAACGTGGCCTTTGGCGAGCCCACCATGGCCGTGGACACGCATCTGTTCCGTCTGGGCAACCGCACCGGTTTGGCGCCAGGAAAAACTCCACTGGAAGTGGAACACAAGCTGCTCAAGCGTATTCCGCCTGCTTACATGGTAGATGCCCACCACTGGCTGATCCTGCATGGACGCTACGTATGCCAAGCCCGCAAACCCCTGTGCTGGCAATGTGGTGTGGCTGCCGTCTGTGGCTATACACTCAAGACTCCCGCACCCCCACGCTAAACCGCGTCCCACACCATGGCGGATATCAACTCCTTCATCCAGACGGTCAAGTTGCCCGTGATGCCGGAAGTTGCGCATGCGTTGATCCGCACGCTGGACGATGACGAGGCCGATGTGGTCATGGTGCGCGACATCATCGCCAAAGATCCGGCGCTCACCACCACCTTGCTGCGCATGGCCAACAGTGCCATGTTCGGTTTGTCACGCTCGGTCACTTCGCTGGACAACGCCGTCAGCGTGGTGGGCATGGCGCAAATTCGCGCACGCGCGCTGGGTATTTGCATGGCACAGGGCTTCACCCTGCCCCCATCGATCAGCCGCCAGGAGTTCTGGCGCTACAGCATGGTCTGCGCAGGCTACGCCAGGTTTCTGGCAGGCCAAATAGGACTGGACGAACAACAGGCCTGGCTCACCGGCATGATGCTGCGCCTGGGCGAGCTGGTCGTAGCTATGCACACCCCCTCATTGATTGCGACCCTGGAAGCCCATCCCGCCCTTCCAGGGGAACGCTGGCAACGTGAGCGCGCTACCCTGGGATTTGACGAAGGGCAAATTACCGCCCGCGTTGCGCTGCGCTGGGATTTTCCGGACGAAGTGGTGCAGGCCCTGGGCCATTGCACGGATGCATCGACCGCGATTCAGGTATCACGTCTGTGCGCCGTAGTGCACCTGGCAGCTTGCCTGGCCGATCAGGCCGGAAGTCTGGCCAGCGTGCAGAACGGACTTCGCCAAGCGCCGTCCAGCCTGCTGGCCTACCTGAAGCTGCCAGTAGACCGACTCGCGGGACAGTTGCCAGACCCTGAGGACTTCAGCGATATTTCCAGTCTGTTCGCCTGAACGGCACCCTTGAGAGAGTGATTTTTTGAAGCTGGATATTCGCACCATTTTGTTCATGGCCGCCTTCATGGGGCCGCTCATGGCATTTGTGCTGCTGTCTTTGCGGCGCAACTACCCCGTCAGTGTGCGCGGCCTGGGCTGGTGGGCTGGCGGCACCCTGGTGATCTTTGTCGGTATTGTGCTGGTGGCATTGCGGGACATATTGCCTCTGCTGGCGACCGTGTGGGGCGGCAACAGCCTGCTGATGGGGGGCACCCTCATGTGGCTGTTGGGCACGGAGAAGTTTTTGGGTCTGCCCTCCAGCCTGCGCAAAACCGGTGCGATGGTACTGCTGGCATCTGCGCTGCTGGCGTACTTCGTGCAGGTCCAGCCCTTTTATGAAGCGCGGGTCACCGTGATCGACACCACGCTGGTTGTGCTGATTGTGCTTCACAGCCACCGACTGGTTGAGCACAATCGCTTCGATTTCTCGGGGCGTTTTTTGGTGCTGTCGCTCATGGCCACAGCTTGCGCCTGGGTGGTTCAGGGCGCGGGGGCGCTGTCGGGCTACACCCAAGGCAACGCCATGGTCTCCAACAACTTCAACGCGGTGATCAGCGCGGTGCTGACCTGCTGCACCCTGCTCACGCTGATTGGCTTTGTGCTGCTGGCCAGTGAGCGCGTGCGTGACGAATTTGAACGCCTGGCCACCAAAGACTCACTGACCGGCGCGCTCATGCGCCGGGCCTGGGATACTGCGGCCCAGCTGGAAATGGACCGCTGCCGCCGCCATGGGCGTGACCTGTCACTGGTGGCCATGGACCTGGACCACTTCAAGCAGATCAACGACACCTATGGTCATCTGGCGGGGGACAAGGCGCTGATTGATTTTGTGGTCCGGGTCAACACGCATCTGCGTCGCCAGGACCAGTTGGGCCGTTTGGGCGGCGAAGAGTTTGTGCTGCTGTTGCCGGAAACCTCGCGGGACGAAGCCGTGGTGGTGGCCGAGCGCATCCGCGCCGCCACTGCCAGCTCGCCCGCCCACCCGCGCTACACGGTCAGCATGGGAGTGGCCACCCTGCAGGCCAGCGATATGTCGCTGCAGCACCTGATGTCGCGGGCCGATGCAGCCATGTACCGTGCCAAGGACCAGGGTCGAAATCGGGTCGTGACGCAATGAGCGTCAGGCCCGGCCACGCCATCGCACGCTGGTGGAGTGCGCTTGGCTGTGCCCTGCTCTGCGCCACACCTCTCTGGGCAGCGGAACCAGCCAGACCTGCTACGCCCCTGCGCCTGTGTTTCGAAAGCGCAACCATCCAGCCTTGGCGCACCGCCGAGGGCAAGGGGCTGAACTTTGAGCTGTTGCAGCAAGTCAGCCAACACGTGGGCGTACCGTTTGTTTACCAATCCCTGCCCTGGAAGCGCTGCTTGGCCAGCTTACAGGGCAACGAAGTGGATGGTGCCTTTGCCGCCAGCTTCAGCGACGAGCGGCTCGACATCGGCGCCTACCCGGGTGGCAAAACGGTGGACGCCAGCAAGCGCATGCACACCGACCGCTATGTGCTGCTGCGCCGCAAGGGAGGCACGGTGCAGTGGGATGGCAAGCAGATCAGCAACCTCGACGGCCCCGTGGGCGTGCAACTGGGCTACTCCATCGGTGCGCAGCTGCGCACCTGGGGTGTGCCTGTGGAAGAAAACAACCAGGGCGCGCTGGCGCTGGCACGCCGCCTGATGCTGGGACGCGTAGCCGCCGTGGCCATGGGGGGCAGCGATGCCGCCATGGTCCTGGTACAGCCCGACGTGGCCGCGCAATTGGAGGAGCTACCCCTTCCCCTGACCGAGAAGCCCTACTACCTGATGCTGTCCCATCAGTTGCTGGCCACCCAGCCAGAGTTGGCCCAGCGGGTCTGGAAGGCGATTGAAACCGTGCGCAACAGCGCTTCTTACCGGCGCCTGGAACGCCAGGCCATGGAGAACATGCCCAACTAGCAACACCCTTCATCACATGGCGACTTCAGTTCCAGCCAATTGAAAGGTTGGAAACGCACTATGGCGTACCCCACCGCTTGGACTGCAATCCCAGGCAGCCAACCGCACCAACCCCAGGGAAATCATGAAAACCATAACGACAATTGCGCTGCCCGCCTGCGCATTGGCACTGCTGCTCAGCAGCTGCGGCGGAGGCAGCGGTGGAACGGCCCAAGCCCAATCCAGTGGCAGCACACCTGCAGTCAAAAACCTCTCCAGCTTTGTAAATACCTACTGGTACGTGCCCACCAGCTACCTGCCTGCACAAAAGTACGTCAGCGTCCCCAGCAAATCGGTAACGCAGGTAAATGACCAGACGGTCTGGCACTTCACCTCGGCCAGCAATGGCTATCTGATGGGCTGCGCGTTCACCTCCACCGACAATGGCAGCAGCTGGACAGCTTCCACACTGATCGGATCGGTCACGATCAACGACACGGTGTCGATTGGCTTCTTTGGAAGCTCGTTGGTCGTGGGCCAAGGCCTGTTGACCACGGCCTATAGCCAGCCTGCTTTCATCATGCAAATATCGGCGGGATCGGGGGCCGCAGGCTTGACCCACTGGGCCTATATGTTGCCGATTACGTCGTCCGATACCAGTTGGAACAGCCTTCCGGGAACCAGTGGCATCAGCGTCCCCACTGCCATTGCAGCAGGATGTTGATCTCAATCTAGGCACACCCACTGCCCAAAAGTCGGCGCGCTCTGAGGCCACTGTGCGGCAGTCTGGATGTGACGCTGGCCCCGGGCCAGCAGGCTGGCCGCCCGCGCCACGCCGGCGTGTGTGATCCACACCTGGGCCTGGCCCGCCGCGCGCGCGGGCAGGCAGGCGTCCCACACCTGGGCCACGCGGGCCATGAATTCGGCCACCGATTCCTGTCCACCGAAGCGGTGCGCCCAGAAGTCATCCGTCCAGGCGTCCATGGCCTCCTTCGCAATGTCGGCCCAGGCCACGCCCTCGAACATGCCAAAGTGCATTTCCACCAGCCGCGGCTCGGGTTTGAAGGTCAAATCAGGGCGTAGCCCCCGTAAACATTGCGCCAGCAGCTCACATCTTTGTAGCACCGAGACGTGCACTTCGGCGCCCGGTGGTAGCTCCTGCGCCAACGTATTAGCCGCGCGCGTTGTGGCTTCGGGTTCTGCCGGCAGGTCCAGTGCGCCGTAGCAAATGCCGGGTGCCACCAACGGCTGCGCGTGGCGCACCACCCACAGTGTCATGCCAGCCCGCCGCGGGTCCACACGCTCCAGGCCAGCGCCAAGCCCAGATAAAACGCCAGCTCGCAGACCTGCTGCGTGGCGCCCAGGCAATCGCCGGTGAAGCCCTGCAGGCGGCGCGCAAACCATCGCCGCATGCCCAGCCAAGCCAGACCACTGGCCAGCACGCCGGTGCCCAGCCAGAGGGCCAAGGCCTGCACCGTCAGCACCGGCACTACAAAAACCATAGCTGCTTGCGCAATAACCACGAGGGCTAGAGCACTAAATGACCACACACCCGCCACCCACAGACTACCCAGGCTGATCTGGTCCGCCAACGGTTTGGACTTGGAGCCGGCCACGTCGCCCACATGCGGCAGCAGGCGAATGGTCAGCAGCGGCCAGAAGCGCGACACCACATGGCCCGTGAACAGCGCCACACACAACACCGCGCCGTGCAGCGAGCCCAGCAGCGCCAGCAGGCTCACCTTCGCCAGCAGCGCCAGCACCACAGCAATGGCGCCAAATGCGCCCACACGCGAGTCCTTCATGATTTCCAGCGCCCGCGCGCGGCTCTGCGTGCCACCCAGCCCATCGGCCACATCGGCCAGGCCGTCTTCGTGGAAAGCGCCGGTGATGAGCACGCTGAGTACCGTGCCCAACACCGCAGCCACCAGCGGCGCAAACGGGCTGGCGGGCAACAGCACGAGCAACAGCACGCTTGCCAAGGCCACCACGCCCCCCACCAGCCAACCCACGCCCGGCAGGTGCGCGGCGCTGGCGCGCAACATGGCCGGGCTGAAACCCACCCAGTCCGCCAGCCGGCCGGTCACCGGCACGCGCGTAAAGAACTGCAGCGACAGCAGGTAGTGGCGAAGGAAACGGGCCATGGCGCCTTGACTCAATGGATGACGACTGGGTCGACCGATTTCTCGGATACGCCGGCAGACGCAAAACTCGCCATGTCCCGCAGGATGGTGCAGGCCGACTGCAGCAGCGGCCAGGCCAGCGCGGCGCCCGAACCTTCACCCAGACGCAGGCCCAGGTCCAGCAAGCCCTGCACGCCCAGGTGCTGCAACATGAACTCATGGCCGCGCTCGCCCGAGCGGTGCGCAAACACGCAGCGCTGCAACACCAGCGGCTGCAGCGCATGCGCCACCAGCACCGCGCTGGTGGCAATGAAACCATCCACCACGATCAGGCGGCGCTCATGTGCTGCCTGCAACACCGCACCCACCATGGTCGCAATCTCAAAGCCGCCGAACGCCGCCAGTGCGTCCAACGGCGCGGTGGCGTTAGCATGGCGTGCCAGCACTTCGCGTAGTACCTCGGTCTTGCGTTGCACGGCCGGCGCATCCAACCCGGTACCAGCACCCGTGCACACCGCAATGTCCAGCCCGGCCAGGCGCGACAACAGCAGCGACGCCGCGGAGGTATTGCCAATACCCATTTCGCCCAGCAGCAGCGCATTGCCCGGCAAGCCCTTCATCAGGTCCATGCCGTGTTGCAGCGCTTCGTCGCGTTGCGTATGAGTCATCGCGGCTTGGGCTGAGGAATCCGCCGTGCCCAGCTCCGCACCCGTGGCCTTGCGCACCTGCAAGCCAGGGCGCGTGCTGCCCGCAGGCAAGCCGGCCAAGAAGTCGCGCTTCACGCCACAGTCCACCACGGTCAGCGCAATGCCGTTTTGTTTGGCCAGTACGCTGACCGCCGCACCGCCGGCCAGAAAGTTTTCCACCATCTGCCAAGTCACATCGCTGGGAAACGCCGAGATACCGCGTGCGGTGAGCCCATGGTCCCCCGCAAACACCACCATCTGCGGCTGGTCCAACACGGGGGCCGTGCTGCCCAGAATCTGGCCAATCTTGAGGGCCACGTCTTCCAGGCGGCCCAGGGAACCCAGGGGCTTGGTCTTGTTGTTGAGCGTGGCCTGCAGCGCTTCTGTGAGCGTGGCGTCGGAAATGTCGGCAAGAGTAGGCAGGAAGTTCGTCATGGCAATCGCTTTCAAAAAATCAGTTCAACAAATCTTTCAGCACACCTTCCGAGAAGTGCGCTGCGATGTAATCCGCCAGCCCGTCAAACACGGTCTCCAGCGTGGGTACGGTGCCGCCCAGTTGCGCGCCAAACAGCGCTTGCAACACGGCGGCATCTTCAAACAAGCCGTGCAGGTACAGGCCCAGCACATTGCCGCGGGCGTTGCACCAGCCGAGGCCATCGGGTAACACCGCATGGGCCAAGTCGCCGCCGGCGGCCATGGCAGCGTGCTGCGCGGTCTGGCCATGGTGGATCTCGTAGCCGGTCAACGGGGCGCCTGCCAGTGCAGACCACCGCCCGTCGATATGCGGCTCGAAGCGGGTGGATGTGTGACGCACGGTCTTGTCTTCGGCAAACACCGTCACCAGCGGCAACAATCCCAACCCAGGCGCATTGCCGTCAATCCCATGCGGATCAATCAGCGCCTCACCCAGCATCTGCAAACCACCGCACACCCCTAGCACCACCCCGCCCTGCCCCGCATGCCGCGCGATCGCCGCGTCCAGCCCTTGGGAGCGCAGCCAGCCCAGATCGCCACTGGTGTGCTTGGAACCCGGTAGGATGATCCAGTCGGTCGGCTTGAGCCCTGCCAGCTCAGAAGGCGAACGTACCCACTGCAAACGCAGGCCCGGAATATTCTTGAGCGGCTGGAACTCATCCAGATTGCTGATGCGCGGATAAGCCACCACCGCTACCGTCAGGTTCACCGAGCCCCGGCTCACACTGCGGTCGTCAAACACGCCGTCTTCCTCCGGCAGACCGTGGTGCCACCACATGGGCAAGGTGGCCACGGTGCGAATGCCGGTCAGGTCTTGCAGCATCTGTGGCGCAGGGGCCAGCAGCGTGGCATCACCGCGAAACTTGTTGAGCACAAAGCCCTTGATGAGTTGGCGTTGGTCTTCCGGCAGCAGCGCCCAGGTGCCATAGAGGTGGGCAAACGCGCCGCCGCGGTCAATGTCCGTCACCAGCAAGCAGGCCGCATCGCCATGCTGGGCCACACGCATGTTCACCACATCGCTGGTGGCCAGATTGATTTCTGCCGGTGAGCCCGCGCCTTCAATCACCACCACGTCGTTCTCGGCCCGCAAGTCGTCCAAGGCCTGCGCAATCTGTGGCCAGACCTTCAGGCTGCGGCCGCGCCAGGGCATGGCGCTCAGCTCCGGACTCACCTGCCCCATGAGTACCACCTGGCTGTGCGTGTCGCGCTCGGGTTTGAGCAGCAGCGGGTTCATGCGCACATCGGGCACAGCGTTGGCGGCCAGGGCCTGGAAATACTGGGCGCTGCCAATTTCGCCCTGGCCGTTGTCAGAAGCCACGACGCGCGCGTTGTTGCTCATGTTCTGCGCCTTGAACGGGGCCACCTTGAGCCCCTGGCGCGCGTAGTAGCGGCAAAGTGCTGTGGTGAGCCAGCTTTTGCCGGCGCCGCTGGTGGTGCCCAGCACCATGACGCATTTGGCGGTCATGCAGCCACTTTCTGGTTCAGTGCGTTGGCCAGTGCGTCTTGCGCGGCGGGCGGCAACACGCCCAGCCGCACCCAGCCCGGCAGGCCAAACGAGGTCGCGTCGCGCAGCTTGATGCCTTGCGCGCGCAGCGTGGCGCAAAGGGCCACGGTATCCACACCCGCAGGCGGGCGGGCGCAGAAAAACGGGGTGTCGCTGACCTGCAGGCTCCAGCCTGCGGCGTGCAGCAGATCGGTCTGTCGCAGCTTCCATGTCGCTAGCGTTTGCAGGCTGACCTGCAGCCATGCCTGGGTGTCGGGCTGTGTCCAGGCCGTAAGCAGGGCCACGCCATGTGCGCCCAGCACCCACGAAGGCGCCAGCGCATCCAACTGCTTCACCGCCCCGTCGGCTCCCAGTGGCGCGATCGCGTAAGCCGCGCGCACGCCGGTCAGGCCCAGCGCCTTGTTGGGCGAAAACAGCTGCCATAGCTGCTGGCGCTGGCTGTCGCCCAGCGTGGGTTGCCCTTCCAGGCGCAGGGGCGCATAGGCGCTGTCCAGCACCACGATGCCGCGCAAACTGGCCAGTGCCGGGCTGTGCGCCTGGCCCAGCGGGCTGGAGGGCTCGCAGGCCCAGACCAGCGACGCCGCGTTGGCATCGGTCATCGCCGGCAGGCCCCAGGCTTGTGCGGCATGCGCGTAGTCGCCATAGGCGTGCGTGGGTAGGCAGACGCTGCGTGCGCCCTGCTGCACGGCCCAGGCGGTGACGCGAAAAATGAATTCGCTGGCGCTGCCTGCCAGCGTGATACGCCAGGGCTCCACACCGTGGAAGGCGGCCAAGGCAGCGCGCAGCGCCGCGTAACCCGCATCCGGGTAGCGTGTGGCCTCAGCGGCCTGCACCGCAGCCAGCGCTTGCGGACAAGGTCCACAGGCGTTGCTATTGGTGGAAAAGTCGTGCAACGGCGCGCCCAACGCGTCGGGCCCGCCATGGACACGGGAGAACGCGTTCATCGCCCGGCCCCAATCACTATTAAAACCATAGCTGCCAGCGCAATAACGACGAGGGCTAGCAGTGCCTTTGATGCATAACTGAGAGCAGAAGCTGTGTCCATGGTGTCCGCTGCCCTGCCCTGCGCGTTGAGCACATAAACGCCGGGTTTGCGCAGCGCCACGTCCAGGTTCAGCGCCATGGCGGCCATGGGCCAGCCGCTGTTGGGCGAGGGGGTTTGCCGCGCCTCGGCCCGCAGGCGGCGCGCCAGCACCGCACCGCGCACGCCGGCCGCCAGCAGCAACAGCGCAGCGGTGATGCGCGCCGGCACATAGCTCAGCCCGTCGTCCACCCGCGCCGCCCATTTGCCGGCCCACTGCCAGTTGGCGCCCTGGTAGACACCGGGATAGCCCCACATGGCGTCGGCCGTGTTGGCAAAGCGGTACAGCGCAGCACCAGGCAGCCCCAGCAGCACAAACCAGAAAAGCGGTGCCACGACCGAGTCGTTCAGGTTCTCGGCCAGCGTCTCAATTGCGCTCTCGCGCACCTGGGTATCGCTGAGCTGGGCCACATCGCGGCTCACCAGCCAGCGCAGGCGTTCGCGGCCCGCCGCCAAGGACTGGCCCAGCGCGGCTTCTACCGCCCGCACCTCGCTTTGCAGCATGGCCCAGGCCAAGAGTGGCTTGAGCAGCAGGCCCAGCAACAGCCCCTGCCACCACCAGGGCAAGCCGTGCAGCGACCATTGCAGCGCACCAGCCGCTCCTGAAACCATAGCTGCCCCCGCAGACCAGACGAGGGCCGCGAGCCAAAATGCCTTGTAATCTGCGACGCCGGGCTCCTGCAGCGTGTGGTGCTGCACCCAGCGCCCCACGGCGCCCAGGTAGTTGCCCATCCACACCACGGGGTGCAGGCGCACGGGCGGTTCGCCCCACCAGCGGTCTACCGCCAACGCGACCAAAATGGCTACATTGGTTGCCAGAAGGCTCATGGAGTGTTCACCGAGGATGTGCCACATGGGGCGCCAGCGTCCGACCTCAAGGCCTGGCCCCAGGCGTTTTCAAACAGCAGGTCATCCAGGGCACAACGCTTCGCCCAACGCTCCTTTTGCAGCATGGGCTCTTCGTAAAAGGCATGTACAGGTCCGATGCACAGCAGCGCGATGGGCTCGGCGCCCGCCGGCATGTGCAGGAGTGCGGCGACCGCTGACGGGTCAAACAGGGACACCCATCCCACACCCAATCCCTCTGCACGCGCGGCCAACCAGAGGTTTTGAATGGCACAGGCAGCCGACGCCAGGTCCATCTGCGGCAAGGTACGGCGCCCGAATATATGGGCCTCCCGGCCGTCAGCGAGTGCCACAGCCCACAGCTCGGCGGCATCGCGCATGCCCTCCACCTTCAGGCGCATGAACGCATCTTGGCGTTCCCCCAGGGCTTGGGCGGTTTTCACGCGTTCCTGCTCGACCAAGGCATGCAAATCCGCGCGCACAGCGGCATCTGAAATACGCACAAACCGCCATGGTTGCATGAAACCCACGCTGGGCGCGTGGTGCGCCGCCGTCAGCAGCCGCCGCATCACCTCGGGCGCGACGGCCCCACCGGCAAAGTGGCGCATATCACGCCGCTCGAAAATGGCCCGGTACACCGCCTTGCATTCGGGCTCGGAAAAGCCCGAGGCAGCGGCATCGGGGGGCGTGGGCGTTACCGCCATAGGTGGCGAGCCCTCAATCTGCACGGTAGTCCGGGCTCAGTTGCACAGTCTCGCCAATGATCAACAAACCTGGCTGCGGCCCATAGGCTGGCGCACGGGCCACCAGATTGCGCAAGCTGGTCGCGATTACGGTTTGCGTGGGCCGTGTGCCGTCGCGCACGATGGCCGCCGGCGTCTCGGGTGACAGGCCGTGGCGGATGAGCTGCTGCGCAATCTGCGGCAGGCGCTGCACGCCCATGTAGAACACCCGCGTCTGTCCCGGGCGCGCCAAAGCCGCCCAGTCATGCGTGGCGTCGTCGTCGGCCAGATGGCCGGGCAGGAACACACAGCTGCCTGCCAGGTCGCGGTGCGTAAGCGGAATGCCCGCCGCGGCCGAGCAACCGCTGGCCGCGGTCACGCCCGGCACCACCTCAAACGCAATGCCTGCGGCCTGCAATGCCTGCACCTCTTCGCCACCGCGGCCAAACACATAGGGGTCGCCCCCCTTGAGGCGCACCACGCGCGCACCGCGTCGCGCATGCAGCACCAGCAGATCGTGGATGCCTTCTTGCGGCACCGCGTGGTTGCCCAAGGCCTTGCCCACATAGACACGCTGCGCAGATGCCGGGATCAGCGCCAGCACTTCGGGCCCAATCAGCCGGTCGTGCACTACCACCTCGGCACGCTGGAGCCGGTCCAGCGCACGCAGCGTCATCAGGTCGGCTGGGCCCGGGCCCGCGCCGACGATGGAGACAAAGCCAGTCACACCGCTCACTGCGAAGCTTGCACTGCGCCCGCTGCGGGCACATCCGCACGCTGCAGCACCGCCAGCAAAGCCGGGCGCACCCAGCGCTGGAAGGTGAGTCCCCCCACCAGGCCCAGGCTGCCCCAGAACGACAGCGCCACCCAGTGGGTGGCCCAGATGAACTGGCGACCCAGCTGTTCCAATGCGGCATGGGCTTCAGGGCCAAAACCTGCCAGGGCATCGCCCTGCAGCTGCGGTGCACCCACCACAAACGGCAGTGCCAACAAGGCTGCGGAGACGAGCCAGCGCCAGCCGGCGCGGACAAAGCCCGCCACCGCACAAGCCCCTGCGGCACTGCCCACGGCGAGTGCCCACCAGACCTGGCGCGCATGCAGCGGCGCGGCTTCCATGCCGGGCACTTCGGCGTGCAGGCCCAGCGATGGCCAGAGGTGAAAGCTCAGCCAGCCAGCGGCAGCCACCAGACCGGCCAGGCGCAGCGAAGCCACGGCAGTGCCTCGTTGGTATAGCCAGACCCCCATCACTGCAAACGCCAGCAGCGCCATGCTGAAGGCGTGCAGGATATTGGCCACCCAGGTCCAGCCAATGCGCTCGGCGCCATTCTCGGGCTCCCATTCCTTGGCTGCGCCATGTTCATGGTCGTGGTCATGCGGGGCCACGCCCTCGGCGTGGGTATGGATGGCTGTTGCGGCATCCGCGGCGGGGGCCGCATGTGCTTCGGCCTTTTGCTCCTCGAACACCTCTGCGGCCAGGATCAGCGGCGCGGCCTGCCAGCGCTGCACGCCGGTTTGCACACTGCCCACCACCACGGCGGTGGCCAGCGCCGCCCAGATCAGTCGTTGGAAAACCATGGCAATCTCCAGTGAAGCGCCGGTTCAATGGCAGGGTTTGACGGTAATGTGACGCACATCGTGCGCGGCGTTGTGGGCCAGCGGGCTCTCGGCAAACGCCACGCCGTAAAGCACCACTAGACCCAATGCAGCCGCACCCAGCAGGGGGCGCAGCACGGTCAGGCCGGGGTTATGGGTGGCAGCGGGGCTGTGGGTCAATGTCGTCGGTTCGGTCATCGCGATCTCCTTCGGGTTGGTAATGGAAAAACGTACGCAAAAAAATGGAATGGATCAGGCCGGCGCCAAGCCTGGCGGGGGCAATCGGGCAAGGATACCGCTGCGCATGCGCTCGGGGCGACTGTTTCGGGCCAGGTTGCCGTCGGCACTGTTTTTGTGCAGCTGCGCGCAGGCAATCACCTGGGCAGCGGTTTCGGCATCGGGCGCCAGGTCGCCAAAGTAATAGGTGAACTTACCCTGAGCCTGCAGCGTCACGGTGCAGGCGCGCGAACAGCCACTCATGCAGGCGAGGCCGCGCACTTGCAGGCCCTTGTGTTCGCCGGTGTCCAGCTCACACGCGAAGAGTGCGTCCTGCACGGCTTCGAACAGGGCCAGGCCTTCGGCCGGCAGCTCGCGCGAGGCGCCCGGCGGGCGGCAGGTGGTGCAGACAATGATTTCGGTATCGGACATAAATAGAAAATTCGGTAAGGGTTCAGGTCTGTGCCAGCCGGTGCTCTGCGCCCCAGCGCGTGGCCCAGGCGGCGCAGCGGCCCAGGTTCTTTTTCGGGTCGTCAAAGTCGACGATGACCAGATGCTGCGGCGTCAGCGGGGCCTGCGGTTGCTCCAGCGTGCGGCCATCGGTCAGCAGCCAGAGCCAGCATTCGGTGGGGCCACTGACACGCAAAGTGCGCTGTAGCAGGCGGTCAGCCTGCACCAAGGCCTCTGCCAGCGGCGTGCCACCACCACCGCCCACGGGGCGCAGGCGCTGGCTGCCGGAGGCGCGTGCGCGGCCGGGTGGCAGCAACAGCTCCACGCCCTGCCCGCCAAAGCGCAGCAGCGCCACATCGTCACCTTGGCGTGCGGCCTGCTCGATCATGAAGGCCGCATGGCCCTTGGCCAGCGCGAGGCGGCCGCGCTGACGCATGGAGCCCGAGGTGTCCAGAACGATGCAATGCAGCCGCCCGGCACGCAGCGCCACGGGCTGGTGGCGCAGGTGCGCGCGCTGCAACGGCGCCGCGCCTTTGGCGACCACGGTGGGCAGCCAGGCAATAGCGCTGCTGCGCTGCCGTGCACCGGGCGCAGTCGTTGTAGAAGATGCCTGGGGTGGAGGCCACCGCCAGCTGCCAGGCCCGTTACGCGGGCGGCGGCTGGGGTGGCCTAGGCTTTTTTTGGTGGCCACCCTGCGATGCGTTGGACCTTGGTGGTGCCTTCGGGCTGGGCGGGCATGGTGCCCCAGTCGCCTTGGGGCGTGGGGGCGGCGGCTTGCTGGTCTTGCGGGCGCTGCGGGTTCTGTTGCGGTGGCTGTGGTGCGTTAGCGTTGTTTGGCGGCTGCACTGCATTGCCCTCGGGACGGCGATGGGCTAGTGCGAGTTCGGCCACGGCGTCCACATCCGCCACCGTCACTTCATTGCGCCCTTCCAGTGCGGTCAATGCACGGGCGGCGCGCAGCATCACCAGGTCGGCACGCATGCCATCCACACCGGCGGCGATGGCACAGGCGGCGGCGTGGTGCAGCACTGCGTCAGGCCATGTCAGCCGTGGCAATGCGGCACGGGCTGTTACCAATGCGGCACTCAGCGCGCTCTGCTCTTCCTCGTGCTGCTCGCCCAAGCCCGCGGGGTTTTCATCAAAGCCCAGGCGCGCACGCAAAATCGCCGTGCGCTGCGCAGCATCGGTCGGGTTGGCCAGCGCCACCGACAGGCCAAAGCGGTCCAGCAGTTGCGGGCGCAGCTCACCCTCCTCCGGGTTCATGGTGCCTACGAGCACAAAACGCGCGGCGTGCTGCTGCGAAATACCGTCTCGCTCCACCGTATTGACGCCACTGGCGGCCACATCCAGCAGCGCATCCACCAGCGCATCGGGCAGCAGGTTCACTTCGTCCACATAAAGCACACCGCCATGGGCCCGCGCTACGAGGCCGGGCGCCAGGCGTACTTTGCCATCGCGCAACACGTCTTCCACATTGAGCGTGCCCACCAGTTGCTCCAGGCTGGCGGCCAGCGGCAGCGTGACAAAGGGCGCACCGGGCAGCAGCGCAGCCAGCGCACGCGCCGCCGTGGACTTGGCCGTACCGCGCGGACCACTGATCAACACCCCGCCAATGCCGGGGTCGATGGCAGCGAGCTGCAAGGCACGCTGCAGTTGCGGCTGGCCCACCAAGGCGGTAAAGGGAAACGCCGCGCGCGTGGCGGGCTCCAGAGAAATGTTGTCTGTAGAAGTGTTCATAGTCGTATTCATACCAAGGGCCCTTCTCCGTGTTCTTCAACGCGGCGCTCCAGCGCCAGCAAATGGTCTTCAATGCGTTCGCGCTGGTCACCCGGCGCCTCCCACAGGCCGCGCTGCATGGCTTCGAGCAGGCGCTCGCCAATGCTGCGCAGCGCGCCAGGGTTGTGTTGTTGCAGAAACGCGCGGTTGGTGTCGTCGTACAGATAGGCATCGGCCACCAGCGCGTACTGGTGGTCACCCACCACGCCGGTGGTGGCGTCAAACGCAAACAAATAGTCCACCGTGGCGGCCATCTCGAACGCCCCTTTGTAGCCGTGGCGGCGCACGCCCTCCAGCCACTTGGGGTTGACGGCGCGCGAGCGCACCACGCGCGCCACCTCTTCGCCCAGCGTGCGGATGCGCGGTGCACCGGGCACGCTGAAGTCGCCGTGGTACAGCGCAGCGGCCTCGCCGGTCAGGGCTTCCACGGCCACTGCCATGCCGCCCTGGAACTGGTAGTAGTCGTCCGAGTCGAGCACATCGTGCTCGCGGTTGTCCTGGTTGTGCAGCACCGCGTCCAGCCCGGCAATGCGCTGCTCAAAACTGCCGCGCGCGGCCACGCCGTGCTCACCCTGGCCGTACGCAAAGGCACCGGCACGCAGATAGGCCTGGGCCAGATCATTGCCATCAGTCCAGCGGCCACTAGCCATCAGTTCCTGCAAACCAGCGCCATAGCCCCCAGGACGCGGTCCAAACACGCGCCACGTAGCTTCGCGCTCCGCCGCCTCGGCGCTCTGGCCTTTGGCCTGTGCGTCCGCCGCCTCGCGTCGCACGCGGGCGCGGATGGGGTTGACCTCGTCGGGCTCGTCCTCTTCACTGATCGCGGCCACGGTGCGCACCGCGGTGTCGAATAGGTCGATCACATTGGGGAAGGCATCGCGGAAGAAGCCAGATACCCGCAGCGTCACATCCACGCGCGGGCGGCCCTTCAAACTCATGGGCAGCACCTCGATGTCCGTCACCCGGCTGCTGCCATCGGCCCACTTGGGCCGCACACCCAGCAGCGCAAACGCCTGGGCAATGTCTTCGCCGCCCGTACGCATGGTGCTGGTGCCCCAGACCGACAGACCCACCTGGCCCGGCATGCTGCCGTGGTCTTGCAGGTGCCGCTCAATCACACGCTCGGCCGCGGCAGCGCCCATGGCGTAGGCGGTTTGTGTGGGCACGGCGCGCGTGTCCACCGAATAGAAGTTGCGGCCGGTGGGCAGCACATCAGGGCGGCCACGTGACGGGGCGCCGCTGGGGCCGGCGGGCACGAACTTGCCAGACAGGCCACGCAGGCATTGCAAAATTTCTTGCGGACCGCAAGCGTCAAGGCGTGGGCGCAGCACGGCTTGCATGCGTTGCAGCACCGGGGCTGTGTGGGGCCAAGCTAAGGCATCGATTGTTTGGTCGTCCACCACGTGGTCAATCACTAACTGACGCGCAAGAAGTTCCAGTCTCTCGCGTGTATGGCCCGCATGGCGCCAGGCCTCGGTGCTCACGCCCCGCAACACCGCAGGGAATGGACCACTCCAGGGTGCCGCCCACTCCGGGCTCAACGCGCTAAAGCCATCCACACCGTCCAATTGCAAATCCTTCGCCAGTGCCACCAGCAGGCTGCGCTGCCCGGCCGCCGTGCCACCCGGAAAACGTGCCAGCGCCACCAGCGTGTCGATCTGCTGGCGACCCTGCGGGGATGTGCCCAGAATGTGCAGACCGTCGCGGATCTGCGATTCCTTGATCTCGCACAGGTAAGCATCCAGCCGCTGCAGCAGCGCCTCGCGGCCCGCATCGTCGGCGGGCTTGGCAAAGCCCAGGTCGGTGTGCAGGTTCTCCGTCAACACGCGGTCCAGAATGTCACCGCGCAGGCGCTGGGCGCGGCGCGGGTCCAGCGAGAGCGCCTCGTAGTACTCGTCCATCTGCCGCTCCAGCTTTTGCAGCGGACCGTAGGTCTCGGCGCGGGTCAGGGCTGGCATCAGGTGGTCGATGATGACGGCCTGCGTGCGGCGCTTGGCCTGGCTGCCCTCGCCGGGATCGTTGACGATAAACGGGTACAGATGCGGCAGCGGGCCCAGGATGGCGTCGGGCCAGCAGTTGGCACCCAGCGCCACGCTTTTGCCGGGCAACCATTCCAGGTTGCCGTGTTTGCCCACATGCACCACAGCGTCCACCGCAAACTGGCGGCGCAGCCAGAAGTAGAAAGCCAGGTAGTTGTGCGTGGGCACCAGATCAGCATCGTGGTAGGTCGCGACCAAATCCAGATCACGCCCGCGCGCTGGCTGGTTGCCGACAAACACATTGCCGTAGCGATGGCCCGACACCATGAAGCTGCCGCTACGCACCATGGGGTCTTGCTCAGGCGCGCCCCACAGCGCGTTGACCGCATCGCGGCTGGCGACGTCCAGGCGGTTGAAGTCCGCCAGGTAGTCGGCCATGGCCAGGCTTTGGCCCACGGGGCGCATGTCGTTGGCGTCCAGGTTGTTCGTCACACCCGCCACCAGCGCCGCCATCAGCGCGTCGCTGCTTTCGGGCAGCCCGCCCGTGGCGTAACCCGCGTCCTGCATGGCGCGCAGCAAGGCCACGGTGGAAGCTGGCGTGTCCAGACCCACGCCGTTGGCCAGGCGGGAGTCGTCATTCGGGTAATTGGCCAAAATCAGCGCCACGCGCTTGTCTGCGTTGGGTTTGTCGCGCAGCACGCACCAGCGGTGCGCGAGTTCGGCCACAAAGGCCATGCGTTCGGGCTCGGGCTGGTAGCGCACCACGTCCACCTCGGTGCGCTCGCAGCGCCAGGCCAGGCCCTTGAAGCTGATGGCGCGCGTGCCAATGCGGCCGTCCACCTCGGGCAGCACCACCTGCATCGCCAGGTCGCGCGGCGCCAGGCCATGCGGGTCAGAGAGCCACTGCTCTTGCGCGCAGCCCGCAGTGATGAGCTGCAGCACGGGCGCATCACCGGCCAACGGCTCCATCTGCGCGCCGTCCACGCTGTCCACGTCATCGCCATCCAGTGCGGTGATGGCAAAGCTGGTGGCGTTGAGCACTACGCCCACGCTGTGCTGTGTGGCCAGTGATTGAAGCAGCGCCAGACTGGTGGGGTTCTTCAATGAATCCACCGCCACCGCCACCGTGTTCAGGCCCTGGTCGTGCAGCGCCGCCAGCATGGCGTCAAACACGGCGGTGTTGCCAGCCTGCACATGGGCGCGGTAAAACACCAAAAGCGCCACGGGCGTGCCGTCTTTCCAAGCTGGGGTAGCCAGGGATTCGTAGACCATCGCTGGTGGCAGCACTGCAGGTGGCTTGGGGCGTGCGCCGATACCAAATGCGGCATGACCTATCAGCTCAAAAAAGTTACGCGCGTTGTCACGGCCGCCTTCGCGCAAGCAGCGCCAGAGCTGGCGGCAGTCCTCCTGCGCGGCGGTGCTGCGCAGCAGCAGTTGCAGGTCTTCGCTCGCGTCCCCCGAGAACAGGGCCAGCCACTGGCCACGTTCGCGCGCCAACTCGCGCACGCGCTCCACCACATAGGCCCAGTCGCTGGCGGCGCCCAGATGGTCAATCACCACCACGCGTGCATGTTGCAGCACGTCGTCCACATACATATCGGCCGAGGCCGGCTGGCGCAGCCACATGAGGTTGGCCAGGCGCACCGTGGGAAAGTGATCAGGCAACTGCTGCGCTGCATCGGCCAGCAACGACAGCGTGGTGTCCGCCGCACTTAGCACCACGATATCACCGCGCGTCTGCTCCACGCGCACTACGCCCTGGCCACCGTCTTCAACGTGGCCGCCGGGGCGGGTGGAGAGCAAATGCATGGCTGCTTTCGGTAAAAGGTTTAAGCCGCGACAGGCGCTGCCAGCGCTTCGCTCAGCTCGGCTTGCAGAACGGCGGCGTTGAGTTCAGCGCCAATCAGCACCAGGCGTGACTGGCGCGCTTCGTCCGCACGCCAGGGGCGGTCAAAGTAGCTGTCAAAACGGCTGCCCACGCCCTGCACTACCAGGCGCATGGTCACGCCGGGCAAGGCTACAAAGCCCTTGGCGCGGTAGATCTCATGGCGCGCCACCACGCCCCGCAGCGCGGCCAGCAGGCCTTCGCGGCTGGTGACGTCCAGTGCCACCTGCACCGAGTCAAACGCGTCGTGGTCGTGGTCTTCTTCCTCGTCGTGGTGGGTCTTGCGCGCATCAATCTGGTCTTCCACCGCGCGCTGCAGGCCCAGCAGCACATCAATGTCAATGCGGCCATGCTGGGCATGCACCAGCTTTACGCCAGGCAGGGTTTCGGCACGGATAGCGGCTTCCACGTCGACCAGCTGCGCGGGCGTCACGCCATCGGTCTTGTGCACCACCACCAGATCAGCGGTGGCCAGCTGATCCTCAAATAGCTCGTGCAGCGGCGAGTCATGGTCCAAGTTGTCATCGGCACGGCGCTGGGCGTCCACGGCCACCGGGTCATCGGCAAAGTCGCCGGCGGCCACAGCCGGTGCGTCCACCACGGTCACCACCGCATCCACGGTGAAAGTGTTGCGCAGCGCGGGCCACTGGAAGGCCTGCACCAGCGGCTTGGGCAGCGCCAGGCCAGAGGTTTCGATGATCAGGTGGTCGATCTGGTCGCGGCGCGCGGCCAGCTTTTCCATGACCGGGGCAAATTCTTCCTGCACGGTGCAGCACAGGCAGCCGTTGGCCAGTTCGTACAACTGGCCATTTTCTTCACCATTCTCGTCGCAGCCAATGCCGCAGCCGCGCAGCAGTTCGCCGTCGATGCCGAGCTCGCCAAACTCATTGACGATGACCGCGATCCGGCGGCCCTGCGCGTTGGCCAGCAAGTGGCGCAACAGCGTGGTCTTGCCGCTGCCCAGAAAGCCGGTGACGATGGTGGCGGGGATTTTTCGGGTTTGCATTCGAGGGTCCTTCAAGAAAATTTAGCGAGATGGCAGTGCTTTCAGGCACTCAACCAGCATTTGGGCGGCCTCACCCAGGCGTGGGCCGGGGCGTGACAGCAAGTCCATGCGCTCGGTGTCCAGCAGGCATAGCTGCTGATTGCGAACTGCTGGCAACGCACTCCAACCAGGGCGATCTGCCAAGTTGGCCAGTGTGGCACGCGGGCCAATGATGAGGTCGGGCGGACGGCGCAACAGCAGCTCGGGGTTGATCTTAGGGAACAGGCCCAGTTCCCCACTCACCACATTGACCAGGCCCAGCTTGGCCACGGTTTCGCCGATAAAACTCTTGTCACTGGCAGCGGCAGCACCAGCGCCCACTTCCACATACACCGAGCGCCCGCGCAATGCGGCCGGCATGCGAGCTGCGGCAGCCTCCAGCTCGCTGCCGATGCGGGCCAGCAGTTCGGTGGCACGCGCGGGCTCGCCCAGCGTATCGCCCAGCTTCACGATCACGCGCTTGAGGTCGTCATGGGTGCGCGCGTCCAGCGTGAGCACCGGCACACCCAGCGCCTGCAGGCGGTCACCGGCACGGCTGCGCGGGCCCAGCAAAACCAGGTTGGGCCGTAACGTGACAATGCGCTCGATCTGCGCGTCTTCCAGACCGCCCACCTTGGGCAGCGCCAGCACCGATGTGGGCCAGGTGGAATACCGGTCCGTACCCACCAGTTGCGCGCAACGCCCCAGCGCACACACCGATTCGGTCAGCGATGGGGACAGCGTGACGATGCGCGACACCGGCTGCGCACTCTGCGCCATGGCGAAGCCGCAGAGCAGGCTTAACGCCAGTCCCAAGACACCCAACATGAACCGCAACCGCGTGTTCATCTCAATCTTCAATGCCGCGTTGTGCGGGCACACCAGCTTTGAAATGGTGCTTGACCAGCGTCATCTCGGTCACCGTGTCTGCAAGGTCCACCAGTTCGCCCGGCGCATTGCGGCCGGTCAGCACCACATGCACATGCGGCGGACGTTCACGCAAGCAGGTGAGGATGGTCTCCAGCGGAATCCAGCCGTAGCGCAGCGGGTACATGATTTCGTCCAGCACCACCATGAAATGTTCGCCGGCGCGAATCGTCGCTTCGGCCTTGGCCCAGCCATCCAGCGCCAGTTGCGCGGAATGGTCCAGGTCCTTGCTCTTCCAGCTAAAGCCGTCGCCCAGGCCAACAATCGGGATACCCAGTTGCTCGAACAAACGGTGTTCGCCAAAACGCGCGGTCGGCACCTTCATGAACTGGTAGACCTTGACGGCTTTGCCGCGGCCATGCGCACGCAGGGCCAGACCAAAAGCGGCCGTGCTCTTGCCCTTGCCGTGGCCGGTGTTGATCAGGATCAGGCCGCGGCGCTCGGCCGTGGGGACGACACGTTCGTAATCGACGGGTGGAGTTTCAATTTGCATGGGAGCCCTCTTGGGGGTTTGGGACACTTTGGGCAGCGCAATCCACTGCCCCTGTACGGGGTGAACGGCAATGCGTCCGTCGAATACATCTTCCATGGCGCGGTGTGTCGCCAGATCGCCGCAGGCGCCCTGATGGGTCACACGGCCCGCGGCCATGACGACCAGGCTGTCGGCCTGCAACGCCATGGTGATCTCGTGCAGAACGCTTACTACGGTCTTGCCCTCGGCGATCAACGCGCGCACCACATCCAGCCAGTCGGCCTGGTGCGGCGGGTCGAGGTTGGCCAGGGGTTCGTCCATCAGCAGCACCTGGGCCTGCACAGCCAGTGCGCGCGCCAGCAGCACGCGCTGGCGTTCTCCGCCCGACAGCTGGCCCAATGCACGCTGGCGCCAGTCCCACGCGCGGGTGGCGCGCAGGGCTTGTTCCACAGCTGCATGGTCGGCCGCATTGGGCGGCGCCAGCCAGGCCTGGTGCGGCAGGCGGCCCAACATGGCCACGTCCCACACGGTCAAATCGTCGGCCGAGGTTTCGTTCTGGCCCAGCCAGGCCAGTTGCCGCGCGCGCTCCTGGTGCGGCAGGCTCTGCAACGGTTGGCCCAGCAAATGGACGCTACCGCTGTGCGGCAGCACGCCGGCCAGGCACTTGAGCAAGGTGGACTTGCCGGCGCCATTGGGGCCCACGATGCTGGTCCACTTTCCGACGGCAATGTCCAGGCTGATGTCGTGCAGGATGGGCTGCTTCTGCAATCCATTTCCGAGGCTAGCCCCGATGGAATGTGCGCTGATAGCTATGGTTTTGGTAGCACCCGTCATGCTGCACGCCCTCCACCCAGGCTGCTGCTACGGTGCATCAGCCACAAGAGATAGCCGCCGCCCAGCACTGCGGTCAGCATGCCCACGGGCAACTCCTGCGGCGCAATGAGGCCGCGCGCCAGCGTGTCCGCTGCCATCAGCAACACGCCGCCCATGAGGCTGGAAAGCAGCATCAGGTGCGCATGCGTGGTCTTGATGACAGAACGCACAAGGTGCGGCGCGGCCAGGCCCACGAACGCAATCAAACCAGTTTGGGCCACGGCAGTGCCCGTGGCCAGCGCCAGCACCGCCACCAGCGCCGCACGCATGGGCGCCACGGGCAGACCCAAGCTGATGGCCGTAGCGTCGCCCAGGCTCAGGCCATCGAGCACCCGCGCCAGCAGCCAGGCTGCCAGCACACACATGGCCCACACGCCGGCCATGAGCACACACGAGGTCCAACCGACAAAGGCGGTGGAGCCCAGCATGAAGGCCTGCATGGCCTGCAGCGACTCGGGCGAGAACAGCAGCACCAAGTGCGTCATGGCGCCCAGCACCACGCCCACCACCACACCTGCCAGCAGCAGACGCAAGGTGTGGCCTACGCCGCGCGACAGCACCAGCGTGAGCGTCACGGCAAACACGGCGCCCAGAAACGCCGCACCGGTCAGGCCCAGACGTACCCACAGGCTGCTGGAGAACACGCTGACCGCCACGCCACCGCTCATCATGCTTGCGGCCGATCCTCCCAGCATGCCGGCGCCACCGCCCAACGCGGCCAGAGCGAGCGCCACGCCCAGCGAAGCGCCAGAGGCGCTGCCCAGCAGATACGGATCAGCCAACGGGTTGCGGAACAGGCCCTGCGCCACCGCACCGGCCAGGCCCAGCAAGGCGCCAGCCGCCCAGGCTCCCAGCGTACGCGGCAGGCGAATCTGCCAGATGATTTGCTGCGCCATGGCGGTCTGCTGCGGGTCCTGTGTGGGGTTGAGCAAGGGACGAATAAGGTTTTCCAGCCCAGCGCTGCCCACGCAGACGCCCAGCGCTACCAGCGCCAATGCACCTAGCACGCCAGCCCAGACCAGCCAGAACACGCGCTTGGGCATCATGGTTTGGCTCCAGGGGCCTTCGTGCTCAGGCACTTGGCCATGAGACGGGCTGCTTCGGCCATGCGCGGACCGGGGCGCACCAGCATGTCGGCCTCGTCTGGCGGGAAGATGCAGACCCGCTGCTCGCGCAACGCGCGAATGCTTTGCCAGCCGGGCCGGGCCGTCAGGCCATCGGCGCTGCGCTGGCCGATCATGATGAGGTCGGGGTTGGCGCGCACGATGTATTCGGGATTGAGTTTGGGAAACGGCCCGAGGTTGGCGGGGACGATGTTTTTGGCGCCCAGGCGCGTGAGTGTTTCGCCAATGAATGAGGCCTCGCCCGCCGCATAGGGGCCCTGGTTCACCTCAAAGTAGACCTTCACAGTACGCACGCTGGCCGGCAGCGACTGGGCGGCGGCCGATACACCGGCATCTATGGCGCGCCAGATTCGCGCGGCGTCTGGCACTTCCAGCAGTTGGCCCAGCTTGAGCATCACGCGCTGCACATCGGCATGGCGTTTGGGTTCCAGCGCAATGACTTTGATGCCTAGCGCCTGCAGCCGGTCGCCAGCGCGGGACGAGGTGGCCATGAGCACCACGTCGGGCTTGAGCGCCACGATCATCTCGATGTTCGGGTCCAACCCGCCGCCCACTTGCGGCAGCTTTTGTACGCGGACTGGGAAGTTGGAATAGCGGTCCACACCTACGAGGCGCTGGCACTGGCCGAGTTCGCACACGGTTTCGGTCAGTGACGGCAAGAGGCTCACGATGCGCTGGGGTGCGGCGGGCAGCGTGACGGTGACGCCGCGGTCGTCGGTGATTTGCAGGGCGTGGGCTGCACCGGTCAATACACACGCCAATGCGATGGCGCAACCGACCAGGCGGCGAAGCGCCGGGGCGTTTTGCTCCGTGTCCCCCGCCCGCTTTGCGGGCTCCTCCTTTACCTGTGCAAAACGCCCCAGCGCTTCACCGCTTCGCTGCAGACGGAGTCGCGAGGGGCCGAAAAGCTGGTTCAGCCTCATAACGCATCCTTCAACGTCAGCGGCAACCCCGCCGCCATCAGCGTCACGCGCTGGCAGGCGGCGGCTACATCCTGATTCAGTTTTCCCAGCGCGTCCACAAAGGCGCGCACCTCGCGTCCCATGGGAATCACGCCCAGGCCTATCTCGTTGCCCACCAGCACCACGGGGCCGGGGGCCTGCGCAATTGCTATCAAAAGAGAAGCTGCTTGCGCAATATCTACGGGGGCTAGAGGCACTTTATTCTCAGAATCAGCGGGCATGAGTCGGTTGGTCAGCCACAGCGTCAGGCAGTCCACCACGACCAGCGTATCTGCCTGGCTGTGCGTTTGGATGGCTTCAGCCAGCGCCAGCGGCTCTTCCACGGTAGTCATACCCGGCACGCGCTCGGCGCGGTCGGCCTGGTGGCGCGCAATGCGCTGGCGCATCTCGTCGTCCCAGGGCCGGGCGGTGGCGATGAGTACAGCGCGGTGACCCAATCTTTGGTCCAACCACTGACGCGCCAGCAACTCGGCACGGCGCGACTTGCCGCTTTTCTGGCCACCCAGAATCAGTTCGCTCTTTGCAATCGTCATCGTGCTCATGGCTGGAAAGCTCCCGCTTGATCTGCGTCCATCCATTGCAGGATGATCTGATGCATCTTCTGCACGCCATCGGTCAGTGCGGCGGGGCCGGGCTGCAGGATGTCGGGGGACTTGATTTCAAACAACTGCTTGTGGCGCACGGCATTCACCGCACCCCAGCCCTCTCGCGCCACCACGTTTTCCGGCCGGAATTTCTTGCCGCACCAGGAGCCCAGCATGATGTCGGGGTTGCGCCGGACGATCTCGGCGCCATCGGCAATGATGCGGTTCTTGCCCAGCGACTCGGTCGCCAGCTCGGGAAAACAATCGTCACCCCCGGCAATGCCGATCAGCTCCGACACCCAGCGGATCGCGCTGATGTGCGGGCTGTCCCACTCTTCAAAAAACACCTTGGGACGGCGCGCACCTGCGGCAACCTTGGCCGCAATCGCAGCCTGCATGGCACGCAGATCGGCCTGCATCTGCGCAATGCGCTGTGCGCCCTGCTCCGCCTCACCCACCATGGCGGCCAGCTGGAACAGCATGGAGAAAATCTCGGCCACGCTGCGCTGGTTGAAGATGGTGACCTGCACGCCGCGCTTGACCAAGTCGGCCGCAATATCGGCCTGCAGGTCCGAGAAACCCAGCACGCAGTCAGGCTGCAGTTCCATGATCTTGTCGAGCTTGGCGCTCAGAAACGCACTGACGCGCGGCTTCTCGTCGCGCGCACGCTTGGGCCGCACGGTGTAACCCGAGATGCCCACAATGCGCGCCTCCTGGCCCAGCAGGTACAGCCACTCCGTGGTCTCCTCGGTCAGGCAAACGATGCGCTGCGGGCCGGGCTGGAAGTGCAGCAGGTCGTGCGTCATGCGGTGACCTCCACGGGCGCAGTAAACAGTTCCACCACCGCCTCGGGGCAGGACGGGAACCAGGCGTGGAAGTAGCTGGCACGCACCGGGCCCATTTGCCACACGGCTTCACCAGCATCGTCAGACGGCTCCATGTTCGGGCGCGAGGTACGAACCAAGGCCTGCAGCGGCGTGCTCGTGGTCGAATAGTGGAAGGTGTGGCCGCGCAAGGTGCCGCTCTCCAGCGTCAGCTGCTGCGGTCCCAGGCCCGCCAACAGCTTTTGCATGGTCACTTCTCCGGGCAACACCCCCCACTGCGCATGGCATTGGCCATCCAGCGTCACCAGCGTATCAAACAGCGCCATCATGCCGCCGCATTCCGCCCACACGGGCTTGCCTGCAGCAATGTGTGCGGCCAGGCAGTTTTTGAAAGCCGTGTTGGCCGCAATCACTTCCGCGTGCAGCTCGGGGTAACCGCCGGGAATCCACAGTGCATCGCATGCGGGCAAAGCGGCATCTGCCAGGGGCGAGAAAAACACCAGCTCGGCCCCCAGCGCGCGCAGCGTGTCAAGGTTGGCTGCGTAGATAAAGCAGAAGGCGGCATCGCGCGCAATGGCAACGATTTTTCCATTCAGCAACGGCGCCGTGGGTACGGTTTTTTCTGGCGCCGCAAACTCCACGGCCCAACGCTGCAAGTCTTCCAAGCCCATCTGGCCCAGCGGCGTAGTGGCCAGCGCATCGGCCGCAGCGTCCAGCCGCTCCATGCCGTCCACCACCTCGGCAGCCACGGTCAGGCCCAGGTGGCGCTTGGGCAAGGCCATGGAGGCGTTGCGCTGCACCGCGCCCAGCCATTGGTCCTCAGCCACGCTGGCTTGCAACATGCTCGCATGGCGCGCATTGGCCACGCGGTTCGCCAGCACGCCAGCCCATGGCATGTCAGGTCGATAGTGCTGCAGGCCAAAAGCCAGGGCACCAAATGTGCCCACCATGCCAGACGCGTCCACCACCGCCAGCACAGGCAGGCCAAAGCGCTGCGCCAGGTCGGCTGCGCTGGGCTCGCCATCAAACAGGCCCATCACGCCTTCCACAATGATCAGATCTGCCTCCAGCGCTGCCGCATGCAGGCGGGTGCGACAGTCTGCCTCACCGGTCATCCACAGGTCCATCTGGTAGACCGGCGCACCACTGGCCAGCGCATGCCAGCAGGGGTCCAGAAAATCCGGTCCGCACTTGAACACCCGCACGCGCCGCCCCTGCCGCGCATGCAAACGCGCCAGCGCCGATGTGACCGTTGTCTTGCCCTGCCCCGAGGCAGGTGCAGCAATCAGGATGGCGGGACAGGTGGCGATGGTGTGCATAGGTGTCAGGGCGCCCACTTCAGACCCACATACAGGGTGCGACCTGCCGTGGCATAGGTGTCCGCCAGTTGGTACTTGGTATCCGTCGCATTGTCCATCCGGACCAGCAATGACCACTGCCGCGACACCATCCGCTGGGCCGACAGATTCAGCAGCACGTAGCCCGGCAGCACGGTGTTATTCGCGGCGTCGTCAAAGCGCATGGACGATAGCTGCAACTCCCCGCCCAATGACCAGCTTTGCACATGGGTGTCCAGACCCACTACGGCATGGTGGGTCGCGCGGCGTGGCAAGAGTTTGCCGGTCACGTTGTCGCGTGGGTCCTGCAAGTCCAGAGACCCCCACAGCCGCCCCAACTCCAGCGCGCGCTGCGCACTGAAGCCCACCCCCTGGTACTGGGCTTGGGCGGTGTTGGCGTAGCAGCCATTGGCCGGCACCGGGCAACCCGCAGCGGTAGCCCCCGATAAAAAACTCAGCAGGTTGGTCAGCGTGTTGCGGTACACCACCACGCCAAAGGCATTGGGCCCCTCGGTGTAGTGCACGCCCAGCTCGGCATTGCGGCCGGACTCCGGCACCAGGGTGGACACACCGTATTTGCTGAAGCGTTGGTACAGCGTGGGTACACGGAAAGAGCTGGCCGTGCTGGCGGATAGGCGCCATTGCGGCGTAAGCGCATAGGCATAGGCTGCCGAGGTGGTGGTCTGACCGCCGAATTCGCTGTCGTTGTCATTGCGGGCGCTGAGCTGGAAGGTGTGGACCTCTCCCGACCACGCATAGCCCAGTCCTGCACCGGCCTGGGACTTGCCCTTGTCAATGCGCGGTGTGCCAGAAAGCTGGAAGGCGTCGTTGCGCTGCTCCAGCGTGGCACTGAAGGTCTGCGGACCCATGCGGTACTCGTTCAACCACAAGGCGCTGTCGATCTGCGTGCGGTTGTTGGAGTCCGCAGGCAAGTCGCGCCCCTGGTCCAGCCCCTGGCTCAGGCTGAGCTTGGTCGCATAGCGCTCGGTCCACTGCGAACTCCATTGCAGGCTTTGGGTGGAGTTGCTGTTGATGCTGCGGTAGTCTTTGGTCAGTCCGCCGTCGTACTGGGCATCCATGCGGCTCTGCAATGCGGTCAGCTCCAGGCGCTGGTCCGGGCTGAATTGCAGGCCCACACGCACATTGCCGCTGTTGCTGAGGTACCCGTCTGCATCCGAGTTCTGGGTGCTGACGGTCCGGATATTGAAGCCATCGCTGGTCGCGCCAGAGATGCCAAAGGAGTAATCCAGCAAGCCAGAGCCGCCACTGGCCGCGAAGTCCAGGGTTTGCGTGTTGTTGCTGCCGTAGCCCAGCGCCAGGGATGGGGAAAAACGGCCTTCGCCTTTTTTGGTGAAGATCTGAATCACCCCGGCGACGGCGTCCGAACCATAGACGGCGCTGGTGGGGCCGCGCACGATTTCAATGTGGTCGATTTGCGAGAGCGGAATGGTGTTCCAGTTGGCACCACCGCTCACGTTTTGCGAATCCAGTCGCACGCCGTCTACGAGCACCGCCGTGTGCTTGCTTTCACCGCCACGTACGAACACCGAGGTGGCATTGCCAACCCCGCCATTGCGGGCAATCTCGAGCCCGGGCACGCGGGCCAGCACATCGGCCAACCCCACCGGTCCCGCGCGCTCCAGTGTTTCGCGGTCAATGATGGTGACATCGGCCACGACATCGCCAACGGGACGCGCCATGCGTGTCGCCGTCACCACCACCTCTTTCAACGCCACGGTTGACTCCACCTGTGCGTGCGCGGCAGAGCATGCCCAGAAGGCGAGCAGAGGTGCGGAAGATCGCACCCCAGACAAACACAATCTCATGAAATAAAAACCCGAACAAGAACCCTCCCCGGCTTCCCCGCCAGGGCATGGGCGTCACGGAGGCGCGCCAAGCGCATCTCCACCGTGTTGGCCGGTATCCGGGCTGGTGGAAGCAACCTCCATCGCCTTCCCAAGCGTGTGTTCGTTACGCTCAGTGGCCGTGATGGAAGCGGAGTACAGGGACTCGTCCACTTACCGTTGCGGGGGCAGCGCAGGTTAGGTTTGCTGTTGCCAGCCGAACCCTCCTGCTTCCCGTTGAACTGCGGCGTGTGAACCACACCGCGAGCACCAACCTTTGCATTTTACGCTGCCCAGCTTTCGCTCACCCTACAATGCGGCTTCTATGTCGAACCAGACCCCCATCGACCAAATTGCCGAGCGCGTAGACCGCCTGCTGGTGCGCTACGAGGAGCTGCAGCGCACCAACGCCCTGCTGGCTACCCAGGTGGAAACGCTCACAAGCGAGCGGGATGCCCTGAAATCCCGTCTGGGCGCTGCGCGTGCGCGCGTGGATGCGCTGCTGGAGCGCCTGCCGGACACGCTGACCCCGCAAAAAGACCCAACATGAAACAGCTTGAAGTTCAAATCATGGGGCAGAGCTATCTGCTGGGCTGCCCGGAAGGCGGCGATGCCCGACTGCTCGAAGCCGTGGAGCGTGTGGATACCGCCATGTGCAAGATCCGTGACGCGGGCAAGGTGCGCGCACGGGACCGCATTGCCGTGCTGGCCGCGCTGAACCTGGCCTTTGACCTGTCGGAACGCCCTGCCGCTCCGGCGGTTGCCGCGGCTGCCACATCCCCCAGCCCTGCCGCCACCTCTGCCGACCATGCGGGCGACAGCCAATTGCTGCTCAGTTCCCTGCTGGAACGTCTGGACGCCGCTCTCGGCGAAGACGGACGCTTGCTCTAAACCGGGCCGCCAAGGCCTACAATTGCAACTGTCTGCGGTGCTGCCGGGCTTTATATTTCCTGAACCAATGCTCATTGAGCCCGGGCTTGGAACATTGCCTTGCTAGCGTGATCATCTCGCGTCAGATGAACCCAAAGCCAGTGCTGACCTCGCCCACCTAAACTTCGGTTTAGGGTGACGGTCTGGTGGATCACACCGCAGACACCTTATTCTTCCCGCTCAAAAGCCCAGCGCACCGGGCCTTGGCGGCGGCATCAGTTGCGCAGCCAGGGTTTCAAATTCTGCTGCCGGCAAGCCCGGCGAGCACAGAAAACCCTGGAACGATGCGCACTGCAGCTCACGCAAATAGTCACGCTGGGCCTCGGTCTCCACTCCTTCCGCCACCACAGAAAGCTTGAGTGCGCGGGCCATGGCTACCGTGGCCCCCACAATGGCGCGGTCACTTTCGTCTTCCGGCAGCCCCATGACAAAGGTGCGGTCGATCTTGAGTTTGGAAATCGGAAATTTCTTCAGGTAAGCCAGGCTGGAATAGCCGGTGCCGAAGTCGTCAATCGCCAGACTCACCCCCAGGCCTGCCAACGCATGCAAACGGGTCAGGGCTTCGTTTGCATCCTGCACCAGGATGGACTCGGTGAGCTCGAGCTCCAAGAGCGCAGGGTTCAGCTCCGCATCAGCAATGCAGGTCGCCACACGCTCGACAAAGTCAGGTTGCTGGAACTGCAAGGCCGACACGTTGACCGACACCACCAGCGGCCGGCCGGCGCGCTGCCAGGTCGCCGCCTGGCGCACGGCCTCCTGCATGACCCAGCTGCCGATGGCGATGATGAAGCCGGACTCCTCGGCCAGTGGAATGAAGGTGCCGGGCGACACAGTACCAAGCTCCGGGTCGGTCCAGCGCACCAGGGCTTCAGCGCCCAGCAGACGTCCATCATCCAGCGCCACCTGCGGCTGGTAGTGCAGGCGGTACAGGCCCGACTCCATGGCGCGTCGCATGGCATGGTCCAGCTTCATGCGCGAGAGCAGGTCCACATTCATCTGCGGCTGGTAAAAACGGAAATTTCCGCGACCACGCTCCTTCACGCGGTACATGGCAGTGTCAGCGCATTTGATCAGGTCGTCCAGCGAACGGCCATCCGCCGGGTACATGGCAATGCCGATGCTGCAGCCCAGCGAGAAGTTCATCTCGTCCACCAAAAACGGCTGGGCCAGTGCATCCAGAATGCGGCGCGCAGCTACCTCGGCACCCAGTGCGTCGGCATCCTGCAGGAACGCCACAAACTCGTCGCCACCCATGCGGCTCAGCGTATCCACGTCGCGCATGCAATGCAGGATGCGATCGGCCACTTCAATCAGCACGCGGTCGCCGAAGGCATGGCCCAGCGAGTCATTGATATTCTTGAAGCGGTCCAGATCAATGAACATCACGGCAAAGGTGCCGCCCCCCCGCTCAGCCAAGCGCAGCGAAAAGTCCACGCGCTGGGCCAGCAACAGGCGGTTGGGCAATCCTGTCAGCACATCGCGGTAAGCCAGTTTTTCGATGCGGCGCTGTGCCTCAATGCGCTCGGTCATATCCTTAAAATGTCCGATGGTGTTGACGATGCCGCCCTGCGCATCCGTCAGTGCGACCCACGATACCTCCACCGCAACCGAAGTGTCGCCCACGGTGCGCCAAACCTCGCCCGTCCAGATGCCGCGGGCCTGCAAAGCCATTTCAATCTCGGCAAACAACGCATGGCGCTCGGGGTCGTGGAACAACTGTTGCGCCGAGCTACCCAGCAAGCACCCTTCCTGCGCCTGCGCAAGTTGGATACAGCGCGGGTTGGCTTGCACCACGGCGTAGCGGGCATCGGTGATGAACACCGCATCCGGGCTGGACTCAAACACCTTGGCGGCGAGACGCAACTGCCCCTCCGAGGCCACGCGGGCCGAGACGTCGCGGAATGAATAGACCTGCCCCTGCACCTGATGGCGGCTGGTCTGGGTAACGCTGACGCGCTCCAGTGTCTTGCCGTCGGTCAGGTGCAGCACATCGGGCAGACTGGCGACTGTGTCGGCCTGCAGAGGATCCGTGGCGGCAGCGTCCTGCAACATCTGCGCCATGTGGCTGGCCAGAGCCGGCTGGTCCGCCGCCTCCTGCAGCGCCACGGGCAGGCGCCACAACTCGGCAAACCTGCGGTTGTAGTTGCGCACCTGGCCTTGCAGGTCAGTCACCAAAATGCCGTCACCGGTGGACTCCAGCGTGGCGCGCAGCTCGGCCAGGCGCCGTTCCAGCTCGTCCTCGGCATGCTTTTGGGGGCGCATATCACGCAGGCCCACCACGTACACCGGCTCATCGTCCTGCAGCCACACCCGGCTGACTTTGCGCTCGACCGGAATGGCATCGCCATCGGCGCCGCGCAACAGGGTGTTGGAGTGAATGCCATGCGCCAGGCCCGCTGCCACGTCTTCCCAGAAAAACATGTCCTCCGGTGTGGCGGTCAGGTCAATCGCTGGCAAGCCCACCAAGGACGCTGCATGCAGACCCACGAGCGACGCCGCGGTCTGGTTCACCGCCAGAATGCGCAGACTTTTGGGGTCGACCAACCAGACTGCCTCGAGCATGCCCTCCAGCAAGCTTGCCCAAGCCTGCACTGTCATGCAGCAGGTTCCGGCGACTCGGGGTCCGTGGCCTGTTCAAAGAAATAGCAGATGCGTTGCCGCGGTGCCAGATAGTCCTGCGCGGATGCCGGCAGGGCCGAAGGCTTCAGGCTGCGGCGGATGCCCAGATGGGGCGCGTGCTCCAGATCCAGAATCAGCGCCTCTTGCTTGGGCACGCTGGGGTCATGCACGATGACACGCGGCTTGAGTGGCCGCGCCGAATTGACCGACACCACGATGGCATAGCGGTCATCGATCAGCTGCACCACCGAACCCGGTGGGTACACGCCCATCATGCGAATGAAGGCGCTGAGCGCAGCCGCATCAAACCGGGTCTTGAGCTGCGCAAAGATCAACGACAAGGCTTCGTGGGGGGTGAGCGCGGCACCAGGGCGGCTGGGATTGCAAAGGTTGTCGTAGCGATTGACCAGGGCCAGAATGCGGCCGGCCATGGACATGGAATCGCCCTTCAGGCGGGCTGGAAAACCACTGCCATCCACCAACTCATGGTGCTGCACCATGGCGTTCTGGGCTCCCGGACTCAGGTCCATGGCCTTGGCCAGCAAGGCCCCCTGGGCCACATGTTCCTGGTACATGCGGTACTCGACAGACGAGAAATTCTCCTCCACCCAGCGCACGCGGTCGGGCACTTTGACCTTGCCGATATCGTGCAGAAATGCGGCCAGCCCCAAGTCCAGCATGTCACCGTGAGGCAGCCCCATGGCCTTGCCCAGCAGCAGGCAAACAATGGTCACGTTCACCGGGTGCATAGAGGACTTGTCACCCGCCGCTTCCGACAGCAGCCGGATCGAAGCTTCACCGTCTTCCAGCAGCTCGGTGACATAGCCATTGACCATGGCATGGCATTGCTCGGCGGTCACTTTGGGTTGGGTCAGCACCTGGTCCAGGGCCTTGCGGTACAGGCGCACCGATTCACCGAAACGACGCTCGCATACCACCAGGCTGCGCTCCTGGGCCGATACGGCCAATGCGCGCAGGCGGCGTTGTTCCTTCTCGCGTATGGCGGCTTGCAGGCGCTCTTCGGCCGCAGCGGAATGGGCGGCAGTGGCGGCATTGGGCGTGCCATTGAGCGCTGCAAGCGCTTCGGGGTCACTCTTGGATGGGAGGTAGCGCACGCGCACCTGCCCCAGATCCCGGATGGTGTCGATTTGCTTTTGCGAAGAAATCTTGAAGCTGCCTGTGGGAAACGGATGCGACATCCACCCCACGTCCAGCTCGACATACAAGCCCACGCGCAACAGCTTGGTATCTACCCAAACGGACTCTTCTGTGTTCATATTCTGTTGTTGACTATCGCCTTGGGCCCATCTGCCCCACGTTGGCGACGGGCCGGATCCGCACTGCGGAACCACCTGCTTGACAGCTGTCAGGCAGCCCCGAGCATACCCCACGCCGGAAGGGGAAACTGCCAACCGAGTCAGTGGTTTTGGCATATCCACCACAGTGCAGCGCCACTACGCTAGAGGCAGGCACCTAAGCCTTTGAACAGTTACAAAAAAGCCCGCAACAGCGGGCTTTTTATTGCTCCGGCCACAGGGCCGGAGAGCACGAGCCCTTAGCCCATGTGCAAACCACCGTTCACCGAGAAATCAGCACCAGTGGCGTAGCCGCCCTCATCCGAGGCCAGCCAGGCGATGATGGACGCAATTTCGGACGGCTCACCCAGGCGTTTCACAGGCACGGTGGCCACGATCTTGGCCAGCACGTCTTCGCGGATCGCCTTGACCATGTCGGTACCGATATAGCCTGGGCTCACGGTGTTGACCGTCACGCCCTTGGTGGCCAACTCTTGCGCCAGGGCCATGGAGAAACCGTGCATGCCGGCTTTGGCAGCCGAGTAGTTAGTCTGGCCGGCCTGTCCCTTCTCACCATTCACGGACGAGATGTTGATGATGCGGCCCCAGCCCTTTTCCACCATGTCTGCCACCACTTGCTTGGTGACGTTGAACATGGAATTCAGGTTGGTCTCGATGACAGCGTCCCAGTCTTCGCGGCTCATTTTCAGGAACATGCGGTCACGCGTGATGCCGGCATTGTTGACCAGCACGTCGATGGTGCCGTGCTCGGCTTTGGTCTTGCCAAAAGCTTCCACGGTGGAGTCCCAGTCCCCCACATTGCCCACCGATGCGTAGAAGGTGTAACCCAGCGCCTTTTGTTCGGCCAGCCACTTGGCGTGGTCGCGCGTAGGGCCGCAGCCGGCGATAACCTTGAAGCCCTCCTTGTGCAGGCGCTGGCAGATGGCGGTTCCGATGCCACCCATGCCGCCGGTGACGTACGCTACTTTTTGGCTCATTTTGTGTCCTCTTTTTAAATCTAACTGCTATGAAAACTAGAGCTGCTCCCGCACATTCCATGCGGACTAGCAGCCAAAAACATACTTAACGCTCAACGGCCAGGGCCACGCCCATGCCACCGCCGATGCACAGCGAGGCCACGCCCTTCTTGGCGCCGCTGCGATGCATTTCGTGCAACAGCGTCACCAAAATGCGGGCGCCGGATGCACCGATGGGGTGGCCGATGGCGATGGCGCCGCCGTTCACGTTCACTTTGGCCGGGTCGATGTCCAGCAGCTTGTTCACGGCGCAGGCTTGCGCGGCAAAGGCTTCATTCAGTTCAAACAGGTCCACGTCCTGCGCCTTCCAGCCCGCGCGGGCCAGCGCACGTTGGGTGGCGGACACGGGGCCCAAGCCCATGAGGGCGGGGTCCAGGCCGGTGGTGCCAAAGCTGGCGATGCGGGCCAATGGCGTCAAGCCCAAGGCCGCCGCCTTCTTGGCCGTCATGACTACCACTCCGGCTGCGCCGTCGTTGATGCCGGAGGCGTTGCCTGCAGTCACGCTGCCAGCCTTGTCAAACGCAGGGCGCAGGCCGGCCAGGGCTTCGGCGTTGGTTTTCTTGTTGATGAACTCGTCCGCATCGAACACGATGGGGTCACCCTTGCGCTGGGGAATGGACACCGGAACGATCTCGGCCTTGAACTTGCCGGCTTCTTGTGCCGCTGCGGCCTTTTGCTGGCTGCCCAGCGCCAGTGCGTCCTGCTGCTCGCGGGTGATGCCCTGCGCCTTGGCCACGTTTTCGGCGGTGATGCCCATGTGGTACTGGTTGTACACGTCCCACAGACCATCGGTGATCATGGTGTCGACCATCTTCCAGTCGCCCATGCGCTGGCCGTCGCGGCTACCCAGCAGCACGTGGGGCGATGCGCTCATGTTTTCCTGGCCACCGGCGATCACGATCTCGCTGTCGCCCCAGGCCACGGCCTGGGCCGCGAGCATCACGGCCTTGAGGCCGGAGCCGCAGACGGCATTGATGGTCAGCGCCGGGGTTTCCTTGGCAAGGCCGGACTTGATGCCGGCCTGGCGTGCAGGGTTTTGGCCCACGCCTGCGGCCAGCACCTGGCCCAGGATCACTTCGCCCACGGCGTCCACGGGCAGGCCACTGCGCTCCAGCAGGCTCTTGATGACGATGCTGCCCAGCTCGGTGGCGGGGGTTTTGGCCAAGGTGCCACCAAATTTGCCGACCGCAGTGCGGGCTGCAGCAACGATAACGATGTCTTCCATAAGGTGTCTCCTTTTAATCAATCAGAAATTCTCAAGCCTTGGCTTGAACGTAGCGCCCGGGAGCTGCCTCGATGGCTTTGTACTTGCCTTTGCCATAGGTTTTGGGCGCAGCAATTTGCTTGCCAGCATGGCTCTTGAGCCAGTGGGACCAGTCGGTCCACCAGCTGCCGGCATGCTCGGTTGCACCCTCCAGCCACTGTGCATGCGTCTTGGGCAGCTTGCCGTCGGCGCGTATCCAGTGGCTGCGTTTGTTCTTGGCCGGCGGGTTGATCACGCCGGCAATGTGGCCCGACGCGCCCTGCACAAAGCGTTTTTTGCCGGGCAACACCTGCGTGGATGCGTAGGCCCCGCCAATCGGCACGATGTGGTCTTCACGCGAACCATAGATGTAGACCGGTATGTCCACCAGGCGAAGGTCCAGCTTCTCTCCGCACACGGTGAGCTTGCCGGGCTTGACGAGGTTGTTTTCCAGGTAGGTGTTGCGCAGGTACCAGGCGTAGTACGGGCCCGGCAGGTTGGTGCTGTCGCTGTTCCAGTACAACAGGTCAAACGGTGGCGGTGTTTCGCCCTTGAGGTAGTTGCCCACCACGTAGTTCCAGACCAGATCGTTGGGGCGCAGAAAGCTGAAGGTGCTGGCTAGGTCCTGGCCCTTCATGATGCCGCCCTTGGCAAACTCCGCCTCGCGGAACTTGACCATGGCCTCGTCGATGAACACGTCCAGGATACCGGTGTCCGAAAAATCGAGAAAGGTGGTGAGGAAGGTGGCGCTGTCCACGGGCTTCTCGCCGCGCGCTGCCAGCACGCCCAGCGCCGTGCCCAGCATGGTGCCGCCCACGCAAAAACCCAGCGCGTTGATGGTGGGCGAGCCGCTGATGTCCTTGGCCACGCCGATGGCGCGGATCACCGCATGCTCGATGTAGTCATCCCAGGTTTTGTTGGCGAGTGTGGCGTCGGGGTTGCGCCAGCTCACCACAAACGTCCGGTGCCCCTGCTCCACCGCATAGCGGATCAGCGAATTCTCGGGCTGCAGGTCCAGGATGTAAAACTTGTTGATGCATGGGGGCACCAGCAGAAACGGCTTCTCATAGACCCTGGCGGTCAGGGGCTTGTATTCGATGAGCTGGAACAGCTCGTTCTCGAACACCACGGCCCCCTCGGTAGTGGCCACGTTCTTGCCGACCTGGAACAGGCTTTCGTCCGTCATGGACACGTGGCCCTGCTGGATGTCGTGCACCAGGTTTTGCATGCCTTTGGCAATGCTCTCGCCCTTGGTCTCAATGGCTTTTTTCTGCGCCTCGGCATTGAAGGCCAAAAAGTTGCTCGGCGCGGCGGCGGCCATCCACTGTTCCACGGCAAAGCGGATGCGGCTCTTCGTCTTGGCGTCGGCGTCCACCGCATCAGCCAGACCCATTAGCGTGCGGGCATTGAGCAGGTACACCGCAGCGGCGTAGGCGGCCACGGGATTGGCGCCCCAGGCGGGCGCTGCAAACCGGCGGTCGTCGGTCGCAGGGGCCTGCGTGGGGTGGGTCAGCCCCTGGCTGAACAGGCCCATCGCGTCTTGCAGGTATTTCTGCTGCAGTTCTTGCAATTTTTCGGGGGCAAAGTGGATTTCGGGCGGCTTTTCGGCCAGGGCCGGAAAGCCCGCGCCCGCGGCCCCCAGGTCCATGCCCTGGAAGGATTCCAGCGCCTTGGACCAGCTCTGGGTGAATGCCTGCTGAAATTGTTGCGTTGCCTGGGCCAAAAAGTCAGTATTGGATTGGGTCACGCCGTCACCTTGGGTTTTAGTGTGTCTAGTCTAACGCCCAAGTATGGCAGTCCCATGGCTGCGTTATCCTGACATAACGCAAATTGAAACTCTATGTACATCATTCCCATTGCCTGGCTCTATGTGGCCCTCATGATGAGCGTGGCCGAAGCCACCAACACCACCGGCACCGTGCTGGGGGCGGTATTCACCTTCATCCTCTACGGACTGCTGCCCACCGCGCTGATGGTGTATTTCATGGGCACACCAGGGCGCAAACGCAAAATCCGGGCCCAGGAGATGGCGGAACGCGAAGCTGCCATTGCCGCCCACGCCGCAGCGGCCACTGCCGCAACTGAATCAGCCCAGCCAGATGCAGGCAGCCAGCCGCCCGCTGACCCGGTCGCGCCGGTGAGAAAAGAACCGTGAGGGGTTGCTGACGGTGCACCAGGGCGGGCTGCTGTCATTGCCATAGACCGCCTTGACCCCCACCGCCCGCAGGCGCAGCCGAGCCAGGGCCGGCAAATCGGCCAGCCATTTCCCCAGCTTGGCAGGCACAAAGCACCCCGAAGCCCCAGGCGTGCTGTCCACAAAAGTCTGGCGCACCTCGTCCCCCACCTCAAACGCAGCGGGGCCTATGCAAGGCCCCAGCCACGCTATTATTTCAGGAGCTGTTGGCGCATATTCCACGGGGGCTAGCGCCTGTTTTTGTCTATAAACGGCGGCCAGCGTGCTCTCCACCACGCCCACCCCACCCTGCCCGGCCAGGCCGCGCCAACCTGCGTGTGCGGCCGCCACCCAGGTACCGCTAGCGTCGCACAGCAGGATGGGCAGGCAGTCCGCCACCATGATGGTGCAGGCCAAACCCGGCTGCGTCGCCAGGCAGGCGTCGGCTACCGCGCCATTTGTCGTGTTGGCGGCCAGCGCCGCCACCTGCGTGCCGTGCACCTGCTCCAGAAACACCGGCCGCACGCCCAGCACCTGCTGCAGCACGGCGCGGTTGGCCTGCACATCAGCCAGATCGTCGCCCACATGGGTGCCCAGGTTCAGGCTGTCGTAGGGCGGGCGAGACTGGCCGCCGTTGCGCGTCGTGCACAGTGCCTTGACGTTGGCGGGCGCCGGCCAGTCAGGGACCAGCCAGTCTGCAAGCACGCTCATGGCGTGAAGTCCGGGCAGCGGCTGGGCTGGGCCGCGTCAAACGCGGGCAGCGCCATGCAGGCGTCAAACGCCGCCATGGCGTGGGGCAGGCCACTGAGGTCAGTGTCAAAGCGACGGGCGTTGAAGATTTGCGGCACCAGCAGGCAGTCGGCCAGCGTGGGCGCATCGCCATAGCAATAGGCCGTGGGGCGCAGGCCCTGGGCGTGCAGCGCGTCCAACTGGCGCTCAAACGCCAGCAGGCCCTGGCGCACCCAGTGGCGGTACCAGGTGGCCTTTTCGTCTTCGTCACACTGCAGGGTGCCGGTCAGGTACTTGAGTACACGCAGGTTGTTGAGCGGGTGGATCTCGCAGGCAATGGTTTGCGCCAGTGCCCGCACCTGGGCGCGACCCAAGGGGCTGGCAGGTAGTAGCGGCGGCGCGGGACGGGTTTCTTCCAGGTACTCGATGATGGCCATGGACTGGCTCAGCGTGTGGCCATCCACCTCCAGCACCGGCACCAGCGCATCGGGCGAGCGCCCCCGGTGGGCATCCTGCAGCTGTTCGCCACGCACCAGGTGCACGGGGATGTAGTCAAACGGCAGGCCCTTGAGGTTGAGCGCGATGCGCACGCGAAACGAGGCGGACGATCGGCAGTAGTTGTACAGCTTCATGCCCGTGAGGATAAACCCGAAGCCGTTACCATTGGAGACCCTATCAATGACCCATCCCCTCGCCTGGAGCCCCCATGATTCTGGAACTCGCCGACATCCGCATCCACCCCGGCCAAAACGCCGCCTTTGACGAAGCCATTGCGCGCGGCCTGCGCGACGTCATCTCCAAGGCCAAGGGGTACCAGGGCTACAAGGTGAACAAGGGGATCGAGAGCCCCGAGCGCTACATCCTGCAAATCTTCTGGGACACACTGGAAGACCACACCGTCGGATTCCGCGGGGGCGAGCTGTTTTCCCAGTGGCGCGCCATCGTTGGCCCCTTCTTTGCGTCGCCGCCCGTGGTCGAGCACTTTGACCTGGTGGTGAAGTCGGTTTAAGAGGAAACGCGCCATGAGCTTTGTTGTCACGCCCCCCGCCATTCCCTCCATCCCCGTGGTGGGCGAGTCGGCCCGCTTTCCCATCCACCGCATGTACTGCGTGGGCCGGAACTACGAGGAGCACGCCAAGGAAATGGGCCACACGGGCCGTGAGGCGCCTTTTTTCTTCATGAAACCGGCCGACGCCGCGCTGGTGGCCGAGGCCGGCCAGACCGTGTCCATGCCCTACCCCACGCTGACCAGCAACCTGCACCACGAAGTGGAACTGGTGGTGGCCATTGGCAAGGGCGGTGCCAACATTGCCGCGGCCGACGCGCACCAGCACATTTACGGCTACGCCGTGGGCCTGGACATGACACGGCGCGACTTGCAAAACGAGATGAAGAAACAGGGCCGCCCCTGGTGCATTGGCAAGGGCTTTGACTTCTCAGCGCCCATTGGCCCCATCACCCCGGCGGCCCAAGTACCCGGCATCCAGAGCGCGGCCATTGCACTGCAGGTGAATGGCCAGGACCGCCAGCGCAGCACGATTGCCAAGCTGATCTGGAACATTGCAGAAACCATCGAGCAACTGTCGGCCGCCTGGACGCTGCAGCCCGGCGACCTGATCTTCACCGGCACGCCCGAAGGCGTGGGTGCCGTGGTGCGGGGCGACGCGTTGCTGGCCAGCGTGGAGGGGCTGCAGCCCCTGCACATGCAGCTGGTCTGAGCGCGCCCATGCTGCGTCCCCCCATTCGCCATTGCAAGCAGTGCGGCACCGCCGTGGTCTACCGTGTGCCGGATGACGGTGACACCAAAGAGCGCGCGGTCTGCCCGGCCTGCAACACCATCCACTATGAGAACCCGCTCAACGTGGTCGGTACCGTGCCGCACTGGGGCGACCAGGTGCTGCTGTGCAAACGCAATATCGAGCCACGTTTTGGCAAATGGACGTTGCCCGCTGGATTCATGGAGCTCAACGAAACCACGGCCGAAGGTGCCGCGCGCGAGACCGATGAAGAGGCAGGCGCACAGTTTGAAATGGAAGGCCTGTTCACCCTGCTGAATGTGGCGCGCGTGGGCCAAGTACACATCTTCTACCGCGCCCGCCTGACCAGCAACCAGTTCAACCCCGGGACGGAGACCATCGAGGCCAAGTTGTTCCGCGAGGACGAAATTCCTTGGGACGAGATTGCGTTTCGCACCGTCAAGGAAACGCTGGAACACTACTTTGCGGACCGCCGTGCCGGCCATTTTGGTATCCATGCCGTTGACATTGTTTGAAGGCTGGCTGAGCCGCCGGATGGACGATGCGCAACGTGCACGCCTGCAGGCCTGGACCTACCGCATTGGTATCTATGTGGTCATCAACCTGCTGGACGAGCCGGTCTGGCTGGCATTGATGTTTTGCTGATGAGCACCCTGCTGCCCTGCTTTGTCATGCTGGACCTGGAGACCACCGGGGGCAGCGCGGTGCATGACCGCATCACCGAGATTGCAGCCGTGCGCGTGGAAAACGGGGTGGTGGTGGATCGCTGGAGCACACTGGTCAATCCCGGTGCATCCATACCGCCCTTCATCCAAAGCCTGACCGGCATTACCGACGCCATGGTGGAAGATGCCCCCACGTTTGCACAGGTGGCCCCCAGGCTGCTGGAGCTGTTGAACGGCGCCGTCTTTGTGGCCCACAACGTACGCTTTGACCACGGATTTGTGGTGAACGAGCTGGCCCGGCTGGAGCGAGCACTCAAGGTCAAGACGCTGTGCACCGTGCGCCTGTCGCGCAAGCTGTATCCACAACACAAGGGCCATGGGCTGGACGCCATCATGCAGCGCCACGGCCTGCGCACCCAAGCGCGCCACCGCGCCATGGGCGATGTGGAGGTGGTGCTGCAGTGGCTGCAACTGGCGCAGGCCGAGCTGGGTGCCGAGGTACTGCAGCGAGAGGCCCTGGCCCTGTTGCAAGGCAGCGCCAGCCTGCCACCGCATCTGGAGACCGCCTTGGAGGACATCCCCGATACGCCCGGGGTGTACCTTTTCTATGGCGAAGGCAGCATTCCTTTGTATGTGGGCAAGAGCATCAACATGCGCACGCGCGTGTTGTCCCACTTCCAGAGCGCGTCCAAGGTCGCCCGCGAAATGCGCATCCTGCAGGAGATCCGCCGGGTGGAATGGCGCGAGACCGCAGGCGAACTGGGCGCCCTGCTGCTGGAGTCGCGCCTGGTCAAAGAGCTGCAACCCTTGCACAACCGCCAGCTACGCAAAGAGCGCCAGCTCAGCGCCTGGAAGCTGCACGACAGCCCGGACGCACGCCCCCTGGTGCAACTGGTGCGCATGGACGAGGTGGAGGCCACGGCGATGGGGCAACTGCACGGGGTGTACCGATCCAAGCGGCAGGCCATGGACGCCTTGCGCCTTCTCGCCGACACCCACCAGTTGTGCCCACAAGCGTTGGGGCTGGAGTCCGGAAAAGGCCCCTGCTTCGCCCACCAGATTGGCAAGTGCAAAGGCGTATGTGCAGGCCGTGAGTCCAGTGCCTTGCACCGTGTGCGCCTGCAAATGGCCTTGGCGCAGCATCGTCTGCGGGCCTGGCCGCATCCGGGGCGCGTGGGTGTGCGCGAGCACCATGCGCCGTCCGGGCGTACCGACATCCACGTTTTCGACCGCTGGTGCCATGTGGCCACCGTGCACAGCGAGGATGGGTTGGACGATCTGCAACACAGCAGGCAAGAAGTGCTGGCCTTCGACCTGGACACCTACCGCTTGCTCGTCAAACGGCTGACCGCCCCCTTGGGGCGTGAACGCGCGGTATTCCACCTGCCGCAGGTGCAGCCATGACCCAGGTTCCCGCACACCTGCGCACGCAGATGGCGGACGCAATTCTGGACCTGGTGGTGCAGGTGCCCGCCAGCGATGAACCTACCCAAGCGCACCCGGCCGCACGCGCCCACGCCATTGCGCGAGCCACCGCCCGCAAGGCCAGTCTGGTGGCAGGCTCCCTCTCGCTGCCGCCGGGATGGCTGGGCTGGGTCACCGTGCTGCCGGAAATGGTGGGCGTCTGGAAGCTGCAGGCGCAAATGGTGGCCGACATCGCTGCGGTCTACGGGCAGCACCACACGCTGGGACGCGAACACCTGCTGTACTGCCTCTTCAAGCAGGTGTCGGCCCAACTGTTTCGCGACCTGGCGGTGCGCATGGGCGAGCGCGTGGTGGTGCGCCCCACCACCGTCAAGGTGCTGCAGACTTTGGCCCAAAAGCTGGGCGGCGCGCTGGCCGTGGCCGCGCTGCGCAAGGGCGCATCGCGCTTTGTGCCGCTGCTGGGTGCGGTCAGCGTGGGTGCGTATGCCTACTACGACACGTTGCAGGTCGCGCAGAACGCCGTCGCCTTGTTTGAAGATAAAAAAGGGGCCTAGCCCCCGTGAACATTGCGCAAGCCGCTATAAAAACAGAAGCATTCCATGGCCAAACTCTTCTTTCGCTACTCGGCAATGAATGCCGGCAAATCCACCTCGCTGCTGCAAATCGCCTACAACTACGAGGAGCAGGGCCAAACCGTGCAGCTGTTCACCGCCGGCATTGACGACCGCAGTGGCAAGGGCCGCATCGCATCGCGCCTGGGCCTGCAGCGCCAGGCCGATGTGTTCGACGCGGACACCGACTTTCTGGCCCTGCTGGGCGGCCGGACCGAGCTGGCCTGTGTGTTGATCGACGAGTCGCAGTTTCTGCAACCTGCCCAGGTGCGCCAGCTGCACCAGCTGGCGCATACCGTCAATATTCCCACCATCTGCTTTGGCCTGCGGTCGGATTTCCAGGGCAACCCGTTTCCCGGCGCCGCGCATCTGCTCACGTTGGCCGACGACATCGAAGAAATCAAGACCATTTGCGCCTGCGGCCGCAAGGCGACGATGAACATCCGCATGGACGACCACGGCAAACGCGTGCGCGAAGGAGAGCAAGTCGAGATTGGCGGCAACAACCGCTATCTGCAGGTCTGCGCGCGGTGTTTTTACAGTGAACCTGCGGGCTGAATTCAGCGTTTACCCACACAAGAAAAAAGCCGCTCACCAGTGATGGTGAGCGGCTTTTGCCTGGGGATATGGGCTGGGGTCAATTGAAAGAACCTCGGGAACCTGCATGGATATTAGCTTTTCGGCTTTTCAATACCTCAACGTTCCCCCGTCTGTTCCCCCGCTTGGTATTCGCTACCCCTAATTTTTGGGCTGCAGGCCCATCACGAAAAGCCCCGAGCTACATGCTGTGCCAGAGTCGCGCAGCCACCACATAAAGCGCCTCCTCCCGCTTCATTTCGCAATCCCTCAGCCGATCCCTCAGCCGCTCATAGGTGCGCTGCTTCATTCCTTTAGGCCGTTGCCAGTTATCACCTAGGCGGGCCTCTATGCCTTGCTGTTTGCGCCACATCCGATCCATTACATCCTCAGACTGCGAGCTGTACGCCACCCGCTGACAATGCCGACAAGCAAAGCGCCCGGATCGCATGTAAAGAACTGCTACCCGCCGGGCACAGCGTGGGCACTGAAACCAAGGCCGCGCGCCGCCAAAGTTGCACACCCTGTAGAACAGGCTCACCCGTTCGTCTATGTGTTGCGCTTTGTTGTCTCTCGTTACGGAATAGGCGAGCTGGACAGACTGCCTAGCCTTCACGCTCACCCCCATATTGCCGCAAGGGTCGCCGCCCCTGCTCCAGGTCCAAGTGAATGACCGATCAGCAGCGAACAAGCCGCGCCGCGCCCAATCTCGAGCGTCTATCCTGAAAAGTTGTTCACCCTTGACCCTATGGGCCGGTCTGCCAGCCCCAAACCTCAAGCCACCTTTTGCCATGTTCGTGCCCTCACTGAAAACGAAATCTCTTGTGTATCTGCCATTACTGGCGTCTGGGAATCAGCGCTTTTCCGTGCGTCTGGGGCTGGCCTTTAACAGCCTTGCAGCCCTCTGCTCACAGGCTTTGCGCTCTGCGGTGCTCAGGCATTCCAACAGTTGCCGCGCAGCGTGCAGCTCATTGGCCAGCCGTCGTATTTCTCTGGGGGGTGTCCCTCTGCGGAAGTGGAAACGCAAAGCGCCCTCTGTCACTCCCATGCTGCGTGCTATGGATCGCACCGACTCGCCATAGACTGCGCGCCCGTGGGCTTGCTCGATTTGCAAGAAAGTGAGCTTCATGCGTAGCAATGCGTAAAAGCGCCACAACTCGCGCGCGTAGTGTTCGGGCGTCGTTGCTTTTCAGTGGGGGCCGCCAGGGTCTTTGCACCTGTTTTGCGGAGCTGGCAGACACGAAAAGAAAGAACAGGGAATGGCTTCTCTATAAAGATGTCCAGATTTGAAAACTTCCGACTGGCAGGAAAGGGGCCTACAAGTCCACTTTTGAAAACATGGCCCTGCCTTTCAGCTTCGCATGGTTTCATTTCTGGACTTATGGACCTGCCCATGGTTTCAAATATGGACAGGGGACGGTGTTTCTTTGGCAACCTTTTGTCCACCGTTTGGCAACGTCCAATCCCTTTTGGGCTTCATATTCGGCATGGGTAAATCGACCTTGGGCCGATAGGCTTTGGGTTGAAACCCATGCAGTGCATCAGCGTCGAACTTGGGTGAAACGTCCAAAGGGAACCAGGTCAGGGCCAACAGTTCACAGGTGTTTGGCAGGTGCCCTATTCGGGTCACATACAGAAAGCCAGCGTTTATCAGCTCTGACTTGCAGCGCCATAGCGTTGTCTTCGACTTCCAGCCCCGCTTACTGAGAATCGACCATGCCGCCGTCAAGTTGCCGTTGTTGTCGCCCTTGTACTGCGCGGCAATATCCATCAGCAACTTGTAGGCGTGGCCGCTCAGGGCAAAGAAGCTGGGAGCCTCTAAAACACTTCGGGGGAAGGCCACAAAGGGCTCAGTGTGCTTCGTGCCCTTGTGTGGCTTGCTGCTCATCTTGCCGCGTCAGCCAGCCGCACCAGGTAGCGATACAGCCCGGCCAGCTCAATCGCCGTCATTCCCGCCAGATCAGGGCCAAAGCCCAGATGCGCAAAGCGCCACACCAGCAGCTCCAGCTCTTTCAACCAGTCGTTAGGCAGTTTCATGGCTTGCCCCGCTTTCCAGCACATACAAGCCCACGCGATGGGTTTCCCCCGCCTCGGTAACTATCGATTGCCAGTGTGTAGCGATCTTGTGGCCCTGCTTGCGAAGCTGGAGCACTCGCGCCGGGCAGTGGTACACGTCCAGGTAGCGCATGGCCTCAAACGTGGTGATGGAAAAGCTGCGCAAAGCCTCCAACAACCTTTTTGCTTGCGCTGCGCCTGCGGTGCCTTTAGACTGCGCCCGGATCGCTTCCAGGGCTGCTTTCTTTTCGGGGGAAGTGGCCTTTTCTTTTTGCATGGCTTTTCCCCTTAGACCGTTTCCAGCTCGGTGCGCTTGACGTGCAAACGCTGAACCAGCTCACGAAGTTCGGCCTCAGTCTTGCCAGCAATACGCGCGGCATTGATGGCCTTGACTTCTTCCGATGGCCAGCCTACAGATCGCAGTCCAATCGGCACAGGCTTAGTAAATAGCCCCGCATGAATTGCGTTGTAGATGCTGGCGTGGCTGCGGTGCCCGGTTTCCGCTTTGACGGCTGGCATTCTCCAGATCGACATTTCTGGCCCCTTTCATACGGCTTTGTCTGCCGTTGTTGCGATGGGGTGAAGTCTGAAATTTTGAGTTGAACCCGTCACCGCAATTGCGGTAGTTCGCACCGTACTTGCGGTCGACTAATCGGCATCTAAGGTTTGTTTGGCTTCTGCAAACTTGGCTTCAAGATTGCGCTTGGAGATACCGTCCTTGTCGCCGTAAGCTAGCACCAATGCATTGATGACGTCTGAGGCAACATCCGTCTTGGCTCGAGTTGTTCTTTTATCCAACAGTAGCTCGACAAGCCCACCGATAACTCGCAGCATTCCAGCGCGTTCGCGAGATTGGAGTGGCTTAATTTCATCTACCGCCTTTGATTCAACTGCAGATTTCAGGAAATCTTGTAGAGCAGAGGCGCGAATGACAATGACGTGATCTTCGGGCAGCCTATTCGCCGGGAAATAGCGCTGATATTCCTCCTGCCTACCTCTGCGATCTAGAAATTCAGTGCGCTCCTTTTCCTGCTTTTTGTAGAGTTCGCGCCAGTTCTCAGGCATTCCATGTTTTTCAATTGTCTCTTTGAATCTGTCCTGCCTAGCCTTTGAACCGAGAAGACTTATCTCTTGTTCGGAATCCTCCTGTATCTGACAAATAACGTTTGAACCCGCATCGATAAATGCGCCGTCAAAGGCGACTGCAGTTACCTCCGGACCATCTGTCAAACGCAAATACAAACGCTCAACATGCAATCGCTCGCCCCCAATCATTGGTAAATCGTAGACACCACTTGCAGTCAAAATCCGTTTTTCCAATTCAAGTACGTGTGTCTGCTCCTCATTCATGAATATTCGGGGCCCTTCGTACAACCGAATTGGACTACCGTTTAGGTCGGGGACTTCCCGATAAGTGGCCGCGTCAATTGGGACAATCGTTCCGGGTCGTACCTTCACGGAATTTACAAAGTTGATGGAAAGCTTCAGTCGCCCTTCCAGAGCCAACTGTAAAACGTCCGCTTCGGTAACCTCCTCCTCAAAGGCCAATGTCAATTGCCGCGCGGTGTCTGCAACAGTAAACCACTGCTTCAGTTTCATAAGCTTGCTCATCTCGTCCCCTGTCTCGCACCTGAATTAGATGCCAGCGCCGCCGAGTCAGGGTGTCCCGGTTTTCACTATCGGGGATCAGCCGATAGCTAGGCGTGGCTCAAATCTTCTTATGCAGTCTTGAACGGTATCACTTCAGCGCCGCGCGCCAGTTTGTCCAAGTAGTCCGCCCATTGCTGCACCATGTCAAACCGTTGCTTTAGGTATTGCGTGCGGTTGTAGCTGCGCCCGTTGGCGTCTTTCACGGCGTGGGCCAGGTTTGCCTCAATTGCCAAAGGGTCCAGGTTCAATTCGTCCACCAGCATCGTGCGGGCACTGGCCCTGAAGCCGTGCCATGTCTGCTCTTTGCCAAAGCCCAAGGCATACAGGCCGCTGCGTACCGAATTGTCGGAAATGGGCCTATCGTGGCTGCGCTCACCGGGGAACACGTAACGCCCGTGCCCTGTCAGGGGCTGGATGGCCTGTAGCAGCGCCACGGCTTGCGTGGGCAGGGGTACGACATGCGCCTCGCCGTTCTCCTTCTCCAGCTTGGTGCGTTTCATTTTCATGCTGGGTATAGTCCACAGCGCGCCCTCCAGGTCTAGCTCTGCCCATTCCATTTCCCGCAGGTTGCCGGGCCGCTGGTAGAGCATGGGGGCCAGTTGCAGCGCCGTGCGCACGATGGGGCCGCCCCTGTAGCTTTTGATGGCGCGCAGTAGCTCCCCCATGCGGGCAGGCTCCACGATGGCCGCAAAGCTCTTGCCACGGTAGGGGGTAAGCCGCGCCTTCAATCCCTCGGTGATGTTGCGTTGCTGCACGTCTGCCGTGGGTAGCCAGTAATCCCAAACCTGCGAAGCCACCATGCGGGCACGATCTGCAGTTTCCAGCGCGCCGCGTTCCTCCACCTTGTGCAGGGCCGCCAGTAGCTCCAAAGCGTGTATATCGGCAATGGGCCGCTCCCCAATCCATGGGAACAGATCTCGCTCCAGTTGCCGCAATGTCCGGTTGGCGTGCATCTCGCTCCACTGCGAAGCCTGCTTGCCGTACCACTCCAAAGCAATGGCCTTGAACGTGTCGCCCGTTGAACGGGTGTTTTTGAGCTTGTCGAGCTTGCGGGCCTGCACAGGGTCAACCCCATCAGATTTTTGCGCCTTGGCCGCGTCACGGGCCGCGCGTGCCTGCTTTGCGCCAACATCGGGATAGCTACCCAGCGCCATGCGCCCTTCTTTGCCGTCTTTGCGGTATTTCCAAAACCAGCGCTTAGACCCCTTAGGCGTTACCTCCAAGTACAGGCCACCAGAACACGCCAGCCGCTCCCGCTTCTTGTCGGGGGAACAAACTGCGTTTTTGCACTCTGCATCGGTCAACATGGGGGAACACCTTCACGGGGATGGGGGAACAAAAGGGGCCGTTTTCCCTAGGAAGTGGGGGAACGTCCCCCGAAAACCTCAAAAATCCTGCCCTGTTCCCCCCATTGTTCCCCCGCTTCGCGGTGGCAGTCAATAGCAGCCCCTGTAGGCTAATGCACTGTAACTCCTTGATTTACCAAAGAAAAAGGCCACTAACTATCGCTAGTTAGCGGCCTTTATACAGGGTGTTGGTGGAGCTGGGGGGATTTGAACCCCCGTCCACAAGCCTTCTTCGAACAGTTCTACATGTGTAGCCATCTGGTTTGGATCTCGCTCCCTACATCGCGCAGTGGCACGCTATGCAAGACGCCAGCAACCTATTATCTCGACCCACCCTAAGTTACCCAAGGCAGGCCCAGCCGAATGAAATTAGCCCACAGCCTGGACGGCTTGCGCCACCCTTGCCCAGCCTATCGGCTTGCTGTTGTGAGCCTCACTAGCAATTAAGCAGCGAGTGCGAAACGTTCGTCGTTTGCAGTTAGTTTGTTTGAATCTGTTTTACGAGCGCATTCAGCTCGACATGCCCTGCTGCGCGTCCGAACCCGTGTCGAAACCAGTGCAGCCCCTGAAACTCTATTTTAGGAGTCTTCTGCAAATTGCAAGACCCCCACAAAGACAAAAGGGTTAGCTGGATGTCCAGCTAACCCTCGTCAATTTTGGTCGGTGTGAAAGGATTCGAACCTTCGACCCCTTGCACCCCATGCAAGTGCGCTACCAGGCTGCGCCACACACCGATCGAGCCTCAAATTATAACCCGGCTTCTAGGTGATTCTCAGGCTGCCTCAGCAAGAAGTTCACGAATTTCAAATAATTCACGCTTGAGTTGCACCAGCTCCATGGATGGCACATCCAGACTGTCCATGCTTTGGCTGTCTTCAAAGTCTTCAAGGTCCATGTCGTCAACTTCGACAACCTCCAGACCATCCAACATGACCTCGCCATTGCGCTTTTTGTCGCGCTCGCTTTGCAACAGTTCCTGCATCTTGTTGCGCGCACCGCTGATGGTGAAACCCTGGTCGTACAGCAAATCACGGATTCGGCGAATCATGAGCACCTCGTGGTGCTGGTAGTAGCGGCGGTTGCCGCGGCGCTTCATGGGGCGCAGCTGCGTGAATTCCTGCTCCCAATACCGTAGCACGTGAGGTTTGACGCCGCACAAATCCCCCACTTCACCGATGGTGAAATAGCGTTTGGCGGGAATGGGGGGGAGAGTTTTCTCCATTGAAATCAATGCTGTACGAGGCAAAGCGCAGAGGTTACTCTAACTTTACCTGGAGTGCAAAGCCCAAATGGATTGCGCCCACAAATAGAGCGGGACTGTGGCTTAAATCACGGTCGTGACTTTGGTCTCGTCCTGGATTTGCTCTTTGAGCTTGTGGCTGGCATGGAAGGTCACCACGCGGCGTGCCTGGATCGGAATGGCCTCGCCAGTACGCGGATTGCGGCCGGGCCGCGGCGCCTTGGTGCGGATCTGGAAGTTGCCAAAGCCGGAGATCTTCACATCGGTGCCATCCACCAGGCTGGCCGCGATCAGGTCAAAAAACGCGTCGATCATGTCCTTGGACTCGCGCTTGTTCAATCCGATTTGCTCGAACAGCATGTCGGCCAACTGGGCTTTGGTCAGCGCCGGTGTTTCCAGGCTTTCAACAGAAAAATCCATGGTGGCTAGAACCTTCTCTGATGGATGGGTCAAGTCAAACGCGCTGGCGGGCACCGACAGCCACAACCAGTTGGTCCACCACTGCTTTCACCGCGGCTTCAATCTGCTCTTCGGTCAGGGTGGCTTCGTCGCTGTTGAGCGTCAGGCGCACGGCCAGGCTGCGGTCGTTAGCGCCTTCCACAGCTACTAAGTCTTTGGCGGGCTTGGGGCGGTATACATCGAACAGTTGAGCGTCACGCAACAAGCCCGATGTAGGCGCAGCCCACACGGCGGCCATCAGCGTAGCGTGCGTCACACTGTCGCCCACCACCACGGCGATGTCGCGCTGCACAGCCTGGAACTTAGCCACGGGCTTGAACTCGGGCACGGGGCGGGCCAGCACGGCGTCCAGCGCCAGCTCGAACACCACGGGCGCCGTCGCCAGCTCATACGACTGGCGCCACTTGGGGTGCAACTCGCCCACATGGCCAATCACCTTGCCGTCCAGCACCACCTGGGCGCAGCGGCCGGGGTGCATCGCGGGGTGGGTGCCGGGTGCGAACTGTGCCTTCAGCGGTGCCAGCAGGGCTTCCACGTCGCCTTTGGCGTCGAAAAAATCGACGCCCTGCTCCTTGCGGCCCCACTGCAGCGCATCGGCGCTGCCGCCCACCAGGCCGGCGATGCGCATGGGCTGGTCGAAACCTTCAACGGTACTGTCGGTGCTCTTGACAGACGCATCACGCAGGAACACGCGCCCCAGTTCAAACACACGCACGCGCGGTGCCTTGCGGGCCGCATTGAAGCGCAGCACCTGCAGCAGCGAGCCAATGAGCGAAGAGCGCATCACGCTCATCTGACTGGCAATCGGGTTGAGCAGCTTGATCGGGTTGGGGTTGCCGGCCAGCTCATGCTCCCAGCGCTCTTCCACAAAGCTGAAGTTGATGGTTTCCTGGTAACCCAGGGCGGCCAGTGCACGGCGCACGGCAAACGGGCTGCGCTGCGCCTCGGCACGGATCTTGGCCGTGATGGGCGCCAGTGGCGGCGTGTGTGGCAGGTTGTTGTAGCCCACCATACGGGCCACTTCTTCGATCAGGTCTTCCTCGATCTGCAGGTCAAAGCGGTAGCTGGGGGGCGTCACGGTGACCGTGCCTTCGCCTTGCGTCACGGGCAGGCCCAGGCGCGTCAGGGCGTCTACGCACTGCGCCTGGGTCAGCGGCATGCCGATGACCTTGACGGCTCGTGCTACACGCAGGGTGACTGGCGCTGGCGTGGGCACATTCGCCTTTTGGTCGTCCACCGGGCCACAGGTGGTGGCTGGGGTACCGCAGATATCGATGATCAGCTGCGTGATGCGCTCGATATGTTCCACGGTTTGCGCTGGGTCCACACCGCGTTCAAAGCGGTGCCCCGCATCTGTGGAGAAGTTGAAGCGGCGCGAACGACCAGCGATCGACTTAGGCCACCAGAACGCCGCTTCCACATAAATATGCTGCGTGTCGTCGGACACGGCCGTGGCGTCACCGCCCATGATGCCGGCCAGCGACTCTACCTGGGCATCGTCGGCAATCACGCCGACCTTGTCGTCCACGGTAACGGTGTTGCCATTGAGCAGCTTGAGCTGTTCGCCCGGCTTGCCCCAGCGCACATCCAGACCGCCATGGATCTTGTCCAGATCAAAGATGTGGGATGGGCGGCCCAGTTCGAACATCACGTAGTTGGAAATGTCCACCAGCGGCGTCACGCTGCGTTGACCACTACGCGCGAGGCGATCCACCATCCACTGCGGCGTCTTGGCCTTGGTGTTGACGTTGCGCACCACGCGGCCGGAGAAACGGCCACACAGGTCGGGCGCGCTGATCTTCACAGCAACCTTGTCCTGGTTCGTCACTGCCACGGGGGCAATGGGCGCGGTGACCATCGGCGCACCGGTCAGCGCCGCCACTTCGCGGGCTACGCCATACACACTCAGGCAATGCGCCAGATTGGGCGTGAGCTTGAGGGTAAACAAGGTGTCATCCAGGTCCAGGTATTGGCGGATGTCTTGACCCAAAGGTGCGTCCAGAGGAAGTTCCAGCAGACCACCATGGTCTTCGGACAATTTCAGTTCGCGGGCCGAGCACAGCATGCCCTGGCTTTCCACGCCTCGCAGCTTGCCTACCTTGATCAGGAAGGGCTTGCCGTCTTCACCGGGCGGCAACTCGGCACCTACCAGGGCGCAGGGAACGCGGATGCCCACGCGCGCATTGGGCGCACCACAGACGATGTTGAGCAACTCGGGCTGACCCACATCCACCTTGCAGACGCGCAGGCGATCGGCATTGGGGTGCTGTTCGGCTTCCTTGATCTCGCCCACCACGATCTTGGTGAACGGGGGAGCAACGGGCTTGAGTTCCTCGACCTCCAGGCCCGCCATGGTGAGCGTCTCCGCCAGCTCGGCGGTAGAGATGGAGGGGTTGCAGAAGGTACGCAGCCAGGATTCAGAAAATTGCATGGTCAGTCAGGCGAGGTATTTGGCGGTGGGCAGTGGCAGGTGCTTGTCGGTTTACTGGAACTGGGACAAGAAACGGATGTCACCGTCAAAGAACAGGCGCAGATCATTCACGCCGTAGCGCAGCATGGTCAGGCGGTCAGGTCCCATGCCAAAGGCAAAGCCAATGTATTTCTCGGGGTCCAGGCCCATGTTGCGAATCACATTGGGGTGCACCTGGCCGGAACCAGCCACTTCCAGCCAACGGCCGGCCAGCGGGCCGGTCTGGAACTGGATATCGATCTCGGCACTGGGCTCTGTGAAGGGGAAGAAGCTTGGGCGGAAGCGCAGCACCAGATCGTCCGATTCAAAGAAGGTGCGGCAGAAATCGGTGAAGACGAACTTCAGGTCCTTGAAGCTCACGTTCTCTCCCACCCACAGGCCTTCGCACTGGTGGAACATGGGGGAATGAGTCGCGTCGCTGTCCACACGGTAGGTGCGGCCAGGGGCGATCACGCGGATCTCGGGCATGTCGCCAGAGAACAAGCCGTCAGCGGAGGCACCTGCGGCCGCGCGATGTGTTTTGACGTGCTGCACCGCATAGCGGATCTGCATGGGGCTGGTGTGGGTGCGCAGCAGATTGGGCGCGGTCTCCGAGCCGCCTTCTACATAGAAGGTGTCGTGCATGGAGCGTGCGGGGTGATCTTCGGGCGTATTGAGCGCGGTGAAGTTGAACCAGTCGGACTCAATCTCGGGGCCCTGCGCCACTTCAAAGCCCATGGAGCCGAAGATGGCTTCGATACGTTCCAGCGTCAGCGACACGGGGTGCAAACCGCCCTGCCCGCGCTGGCGACCTGGCAGGGTCACGTCCAGCGCTTCTGCCTGCAGTTGCTTGTGTAGCTCGGCATCTGCCAACGCCTGGCGGCGCTCGGTCAGCGCGGCTTCGATGGCCTGTTTGGCCACGTTGATAGCGGCACCGGTTGACTTTTTCTCTTCCACGCTGAGCGCGGCCATGCCTTTCATCAGCTCGGTCATGCGGCCGGACTTGCCCAGAAACAGGGCTTTGGCATTTTCCAGATCGGCGGGCGTCACGGCCTGCGCGAAGGCGGCTTTGGCGGTGTCAACGATGGCGTTCAACTCGGTCATAAATTCTTGTGTGACTGTCTATGTCATTGAAAAAGGGCTAGTGCTTTTTCAAGCGCTAGCCCTTGTTTCTGGTGTGCTGAGCGCTACAAAATCAGTAGCATTCAGCCGCGAACTCAAGCAGCCAGTTTGGCTTTCACTTGTTCCACGATGCCAGCAAAAGCAGCCATGTCATGGATAGCGATATCGGACAGAACCTTGCGGTCGATCTCGATGTTCGCTTTCTTCAGACCATTGGCAAACTGGCTGTATGTCAGACCGCACTGGCGGGCAGCAGCGTTGATACGCGCGATCCACAACTGACGGAACACACGTTTCTTGGTACGGCGGTCACGGTAGGCATATTGCCCAGCCTTCATTACCGCTTCTTTGGCGATACGGAAGACATTACCGCGGCGACCGCGGAAACCTTTTGCAAGGGCCAGAACTTTTTTATGGCGGGCGCGAGCCGTTACACCACGTTTGACGCGAGGCATGTGATTACTCCTTGTTCGTCGTTAATTAAATACCACGACCGGGCAGCATCTGTGCCATGTGACCCATATTGGTCTCATGAACTCCAGTGGAGCCGCGCAAGTGGCGTTTATTTTTGGTGGTCTTCTTGGTCAAGATGTGACGTTTGAAGGCTTGACCGCGCTTGACGGTGCCACCTGGACGGACGCGGAAGCGTTTCTTCGCCGCGCTCTTGGTCTTCATTTTGGGCATGTTCATGCTCCTTTTCATTTGTGCTCGTGAGGCGTCCGGAAAACTACTCCCAGCCTTGTTGGCCCCGAGCCACTTGTGTGGCGAGTATTTCACTCACCACGGTGTGGCGCCTTTCGGCATCCACTTCATTCCGGAAGGTGACCAGACCTGCCGAAAGAATCTTTCTTAAGCCGCCGCTGCGGGAGTTTCCACTGCGGGTTTGGCTGCGCCACCACCCGGCTTCTTACGGCCCGGTGCAATCATCATGATCATCTGGCGGCCTTCCAACTTAGGGAATTGCTCCACGATGATGGTGTCACCCAGCTCGTCTCGCATGCGCTGCAACATGGCCAGACCAATTTCTTGGTGGGTGATTTCGCGACCCCGGAAACGCAAAGTGATCTTGCACTTGTCGCCATCCGCCAAGAAGCGCCGGATGTTGCGCATCTTGATGTTGTAGTCGCCGTCATCAGTACCCGGGCGGAACTTGATTTCCTTGATCTCAATGACCGTCTGCTTGGCTTTCGCTTCCGCCGCCTTTTTCTGTTCTTGGTATTTGAACTTCCCGTAGTCCATCAACCTGCACACAGGCGGGTTGGCAGTAGCGGCAATTTCAACCAGATCCACATCCAGCTCTCCTGCCATGCGCAGGGCTTCCATCAGGCTGACGACACCGAGGGGTTCGTTTTCGGGGCCAGAGAGGCGAACCTCAGGGGCCATGATTTCCCGGTTTAGACGGTGTTTGCGCTCTTCACGCTGACGGCGGTCACGAAATTCAGTAGCGATGGCTCAATCCTTCACAATTTTTGCTACACAAACAGTAGCGGTTGCCGCACAGTTGGCGCCGCCAAACAGGGTTTTCTTGGGATAAACCTCAAGCCGCTGATTTGTTGGCAATGTCACTGGTGATTCTTTGTACAAAGGCATCGAGGGACATTGCACCGAGGTCTTGACCACCCCGGGCGCGCACTGCGACAGCGCCTGCTGCCATCTCTTTGTCGCCAATGACGACCAAATACGGCAGCTTTTGCATCGAATGCTCCCGTATTTTATAGGTTATTTTCTCGTTGCGCAGGTCTAAATTGACCCTAAGCCCTTGATTTTGCAGCGTTTTAGCCACGGACCGGGCGTATTCGGCCTGTGCATCGGTGATATTGAGCACCGCCACATGCACCGGAGCCAACCAGGTTGGCAGGGCGCCAGCGCTGCCTTCAATCAAAATTCCGATAAAGCGCTCCAGGCTGCCCACGATGGCGCGGTGCAGCATGATGGGGCGGTGGCGGGCCCCGTCTTCGCCAACAAATTCTGCGTCCAGGCGCTCCGGCATGTTGGGGTCAATCTGGATGGTGCCGCACTGCCAGGGGCGACCCAGCGCGTCCTTCAGCGTGTATTCGATCTTGGGGCCGTAGAAAGCGCCCTCGCCCGCCAGATACTCAAACTCGCAGCCGGAGGCACGCAGACCTTCCGCCAATGCTGCCTCGGCACGGTCCCAGCTTTCTTCGGTGCCAATGCGCTTTTCCGGGCGGGTTGCGATCTTGTAGATGATGTCGTGGAAGCCAAAGTCCGCGTAGACCTTCTGCAGCAAAGTCGTGAAGTTCGTCACTTCTTCCTGGATCTGGTCTTCGGTACAGAAGATGTGGCCGTCGTCCTGCGTGAAGGCGCGCACGCGCATGATGCCGTGCAAGCCACCCGAAGGCTCGTTGCGGTGGCAGTTGCCGAATTCGCCAAAGCGCAGCGGCAGGTCGCGGTAGCTCTTGATGCCCTGCTTGTAGATCAGGATGTGGCCCGGGCAGTTCATGGGCTTCAGGGCGTAGTCGCGCTTTTCGGACTCGGTCACGAACATGTTTTCGCGGTACTTGTCCCAGTGGCCGGTCTTCTCCCAGAGGCCCTGGTCCAGGATCTGCGGGCCCTTGACTTCCTGGTAACCGTTGTCCTGGTAGACCTTGCGCATGTACTGCTCCACGCCCTGCCACAGGGTCCAGCCCTTGGGGTGCCAGAACACGGTGCCGGGGGAATGCTCGTCGATGTGGAACAGGTCCAGCTCGCGGCCCAGCTTGCGGTGGTCGCGCTTTTCGGCTTCTTCCAGCATCGTCAAATGCTGCTGCAGCTCGTCCTTGGTGGCCCAGGCGGTGCCGTAGATGCGTTGCAGCATTTCATTGCGATGGTCACCGCGCCAGTAGGCACCGGCCACCTTCATGAGCTTGAAGAACTTCAGCTTGCCCGTGCTGGGCACATGGGGGCCACGGCACAGGTCTTCGAACTTGCCCTCGCGGTACAGCGACACGTCTTCATTGCTGGGAATGCTGGCGATGATTTCGGCCTTGTAGTTTTCCCCCAGCCCCTTGAAATAGGCCACCGCTTCGTCACGCGGCAGCACGCGGCGCACCACGGGCTCGTCCAGCGCGGCGAGCTGGGTCATCTTCTTCTCGATGGCAGCCAAATCTTCTGGCGTGAACGGACGCTTGTACGAGAAGTCGTAGAAGAAACCGTGTTCGATAACGGGTCCAATCGTTACTTGCGCATCAGGGAACAGCTCTTTGACGGCGTAGGCCAGCAAGTGGGCGGTGGAGTGGCGGATGACTTCCAGGCCATCGGCGTCCTTGGCCGTGATGATGGACAGCGCGCTGTTGGACGTCATCTGGTAGCTGGTGTCCACCACCTTGCCATCGACCTTGCCAGCCAGGGCCGCCTTGGCCAGTCCGGCGCCGATAGATGCAGCGACTTCGGCCACGGTGACCGGACCGGGGAATTCACGTTGGGAGCCGTCGGGGAGCGTAATTTGAATCATGGGGGTGCCTAACAAAGAGTCGAGAGCCAAAAGAAAAAGCGCGGAAATGTCCGCGCTTTACTATGAATTTGGTAGCTGGCAGCGCACAAGGCGCGCGGACTACGGCCTTATTCGCTGATGGATGTCGCCGGTGTAGTTCGCGGTGTCATAACCAAACTGCCTTTCTCGCTCTTATACAAATGTTGAGTTCGCATTTTACCCAATAAAAAAGGCCGGGCGCCTTGCAAGCAGCCTAGCCTTTATTCCGGTGCGAATGGCTTAGTGGAATTGCTCTTCTTCGGTGGAACCCGTCAGGGCCTTCACGGAGGACGAACCACCCTGGATCACCGTGGTCACATCGTCGAAGTAACCGGCGCCGACTTCCTGCTGGTGAGATACGAAGGTGTAACCCTTGTCACGTGCCGCGAATTCAGGCTCTTGCACCATGTTCACATAGTGTTTCATGCCTTCGCCGTTGGCGTAAGCGTGGGCGAACTGGAACGTATTGAACCAGTTGATGTGGATACCTGCCAGCGTGATGAACTGGTACTTGTAGCCCAGCGCGGACAGGTCTTCCTGGAAAGAAGCGATCTGGCTGTCGTTGAGGTTCTTCTTCCAGTTGAAGGAAGGCGAGCAGTTGTACGACAGCAGCTTGCCGGGGCATGCAGCGTGTACGGCTTGCGCGAATTCACGGGCAAAGCCGATATCGGGCACACCGGTTTCGCACCACACCAGATCGGCGTAGGGTGCGTAGGCCACGCCGCGGCTGATGGCTTGTTCCAGGCCGTTCTTGACGCGGTAGAAACCTTCTTGGGTGCGCTCGCCGGTCAGGAAAGGTTTGTCGTTGGCATCGTGGTCCGACGTGATCAGGTTGGCCGCTTCAGCGTCGGTACGGGCCAGAACGATGGTGGACACACCCATCACGTCGGCCGCGAAACGTGCGGAGATCAGCTTTTCGCAGGCTTCTTGCGTAGGAACCAATACCTTGCCGCCCATGTGGCCGCATTTCTTCACGGCAGCCAGTTGGTCTTCAAAGTGCACGCCAGCAGCGCCGCTTTGGATCATGTTCTTCATCAGTTCGAAGGCGTTCAGCACGCCACCGAAACCGGCTTCGGCGTCGGCCACGATGGGCAGGAAGTAGTCGATGAATTCCTTGTCGCCGGGGTTGATGCCACGGCCCCACTGGATTTCGTCAGCGCGCTTGAACGTGTTGTTGATGCGGCGCACCATGGTGGGCACCGAGTCGTAGGCGTACAGCGACTGGTCGGGGTACATGGTTTCGGACGTGTTGCCGTCGGCGGCGACTTGCCAGCCCGACAGGTACACGGCTTCCAGGCCAGCCTTGGCTTGCTGCATGGCTTGGCCAGCGGAGATGGCGCCGAAAGCGTTGACGTAGCCCTTCTTGGCACCGCCATTGATCTTGTCCCACAGCTTTTCTGCACCGCGCTTGGCCAGTGTGTGCTCGATCGGCAGGCTGCCGCGCAAACGCACTACGTCAGCAGCGCTGTAACCGCGCTTCACGCCCTTCCAGCGAGGGTTGGTCGCCCAGTCTTTTTCCAGTGCGGCGATTTGTTGTTCGCGGCTCAGTTGCGAGTTGAGGTTTTGCGTCATGAGAGCACTCCTAGGGTTGGTTAAACATTGCGGCCCGGTTTTGTCGTGCAATTCCAGTGCCGATGGATGAATTCTATGTCTTATATAAGACATATTTTTAATCTTATGTCTTATATAAGACTTAAATTTATTTGTTCAAATTCAATGACTTAGAGAATGCATATTGGATAGTGGAATGTTTGACATGCATGTGAAATGCAGATGCAATCGCAGCCCCATTTTCAAACCACAATATGAAATGAAATGACGCATCGCAAAAATACACGCATGCAGACGCCTGCACGCAGGAACTGCACCAGTGCCAAGCCACAGCCTGCGTGCACTGCTACAGAGCAGTTTTTGAATGAAAAGTGGGCCTAGCCCCCGCCGAATATGCGCGAGAAGCTATCAAAAGAGGAGCACCGCGTGTGCCGCGGCGCCGACCTACACCGGACTGTCGATGCGGATCCAGGTGGTCTTGGTTTCGGTGTACTTGTCCAGAGCGTGCAGGGACTTGTCGCGCCCTACCCCGCTCTGCTTGTAGCCACCAAAGGGGACCGTGATGTCATCCTCGTCGTACTGGTTCACATGCACGGTGCCCGCCCGCAGTGCACGCGCCACACCATGGGCCTTGTTGATGTCACGCGTCCAAACCCCCGCCTGCAAGCCGTAGATACTGTCGTTGGCCTGGCGCACCACGTCCGCAGCATCGGTAAAGGCGGATACTGCCAGCACTGGCCCGAAGATCTCCTCGCGTGCAATGGTCATGTCGGGGCGCACACCATCAAAAATGGTGGGTTGCACATAGCAGCCGCCACTTCCCTGCAGCACCTGCTCACCACCCGCGATCAAGGCCGCACCCTGCTGCTTGCCGCTGTCGATGTAACGCAGCACCGTCTCCATCTGCACCTTGTCCACCAGCGCGCCCATCACCGTCTCGGGCAGCAAGGGGTTGGCCGGCGCATAGCCCGGCACCAGCGCCAGGGCTTTTTCCAAAAAGCGATCCTTGATGCCGGCTTCCACAAACAGGCGCGACGGCGCGTTGCAGCTTTCGCCCTGGTTGAAGAAGATGCTGCCCACGGCGGCCTGAACCGCCCGGTCCAGGTCCGGGCAATCGGCAAACACGATGTTGGGCGACTTGCCACCCAGTTCGGTCCAGGCGCGCTTGATGTTGCTCTGCCCCGCCATCACGTGGATCTGCTTGCCCACGCGCGTGGAGCCCGTAAAGGCGATGCAATCCGCATCCATATGCAGGGCCAGCGGCGACCCCGCTTCGGGGCCGAAGCCGGGCACCACGTTCAGCACGCCGGCTGGGATGCCGGCTTCCAACGCCAGATCGCCCAGGCGCAGGGCCGTGAGCGGCGACTTCTCGCTGGGCTTCAGCACCACGGAGTTGCCTGCAGCCAGGGCCGGTGCTATCTTCCAGGCCGCCATGATCATGGGGTAGTTCCAGGGCACGATGACGCCCACTACCCCCACGGGCTCACGCGTAATCAGGGCCAGTGCGGTGTCGGGCGTGGGGGCAATTTCGTCGTACACCTTGTCTACCGCCTCGCCATACCAGCGCAGGCAGTTGGAGGCGCTGTTCACGTCCACGGCGCGCGCGTACTTCACGGGCTTGCCCATGTCCCAGGCTTCGGTCACCGCCAGCTCGTCGCCGTGGGCCAGCACCAAGTCGGCAAAGCGGATCAGCACGCGCTTGCGCTGTGCCGGGGCAAGGCCACGCCAGCGCTTGTCGTCAAACGCTGCACGGGCGCTGCGTACAGCCAGGTCAATGTCTGTGTCGTTACAGCGCGCCACCTGCGTCAAGAGGCTGCCATCCACAGGGGAAATGCAGTCAAACAGTGCGCCGCTCTGGGCCCCCACACGGGCTCCGTTGATAAGCGCACGTCCATCAAACGTCAAAGCAGGCATGGCACATTCCTTGTATCGCGCGGCCCGCAGCGCCGCAATGGGTCAAACCGGATTCAGCGCAGCGACTTCTGCACGCGCGGCCGCCGCAATCTCGCGCTCACGCTTGCGCGACTGGCGCGCCACCCACACGCTGTAGCCCACGATGACGCAGGTCACGGTAGTGATGAGCAAGGTGGCGGCGGCGTAAATGGTCGGGTTGATGCCCCGGCGCGCGTAGCTGAAGATCACTTGCGGCAAGGTGCTGACGCCAGGGCCAGACAGAAACTCGGAGATCACCACATCGTCAAACGACAGCGTGAATGACAACAGGAAGGCGGCAAAGATCGCCTGCGCAATCTGCGGCAGCGTGATCAGCAGGAACACCTGGTGGGGCCGCGCGCCCAGGTCCATGGCGGCTTCTTCGATGGAACGGTTCATTTCCAGCAGGCGCGACTGGATCACCACCATGCCGTAGGCCATGCCCAACAGCGTGTGACCCAGCACAATGGTGAGCATGCCGCGTTCGGGCCAACCCATGAAGTTCTGTGCCCCCACCATCAGCAGCAGCAGCGAGAGGCCAATCACGACCTCGGGCATCACCAGCGGCGCGTTCACCATGCCGGAAAACACGGTGCGGCCAATGAAGCGGCGATAGCGCACCAGCACAAAGGCAGCGAAGGTGCCCAGCACTGCCGACAGCACGCCGGTGACCGTGGCCACTTTGACGGAGAGCCAGAAGCCTTCAACGATCTTGGTGTCGCGTGTGAGCGCGTCGTACCAGCGCAGGGAGAAGCCGGTGAAGTTGGCGTCCTGCCTAGTGCTGTTGAAGGAGAACACCACCATGAACAACAGGGGCACATACAAAAACACGTACACCACCGTCAGCCACAACTTGCCAAAATTCTTTTCCACAAATGCTTTCATCGTGTGGCCCTCAATGACGCCCACCGGACTGCTCGGAAGCCTCGCCGGTGTAGTGGTAGTACATGGCCAGGGGCACGATGATGATGGCAATCATCACCACCGCCAGCGCCGTGGCGCGCGGCCAGTTGTTGGCGGTGAACATTTCGTCCCACACCACGCGGCCAATCATGATGTTCTCCGGCCCGCCCAGCAATGAGGGAATCACAAACTCGCCCACCGCAGGAATGAACACCAGCATGAAGCCAGCAACAATGCCTGCCTTGGACAGTGGCACGGTCACAAGCCAGAACGCCTTGAATGGCGAGGTACCCAGGTCATAGGCAGCCTCCAGCAGGCGGAAGTCCATCTTCACCAGGTTGGCGTACAGCGGCAGCACCATGAAGGGCAGGTACACATAGGTCATGCCCACCAGCATGGAGACATTGGTGTACAGCATCTGGATGGGCTCGTTGATGATGCCCAGATACAGCAGCGCCTGGTTCACCACGCCCTGGTCGGCCAAGATGCCCTTCCAGGCGTAGACGCGCAGCAGAAACGAAGTCCAGAACGGCAGCATCACCATCATCAGCAAAGCCGGGCGCACCGTGGGCTTGGAGCGTGCAATGAAATACGCAAACGGGTAGCCAATACCCAGGCACAGCAGTGCGGTGCACAGCGCGTACCAGAGCGAGCGCAGATAGGCCTCGATATAGAGCGTGCGGAACAGGCTTCCGTCTTCGCCGTTGCGAAAGATGGACCAGTAGTTCTCGTACTTGAGCTTGAGCAGACCGGTCTGGGTGTCCCAAATGGGCTTGAAGGGGTGAATATCCCCCGCCATGTCCACAAAGCTGATGTAGGCCAGGATGAGGAACGGCAGCAAAAAGAACACGGTCAGCCAGGTGAACGGCACACCGATCACAAAGCGCCGGCCGGGCATGGGAAAGCGAGATGTAGGCTGCATGTCGGGCCTAGTCGCGCAGCACGATGCCGGAGCGGTCACCCCACCAGAAGTAGACGTTGTCTTCCCAGGTGATGTCGCTGAGCTCCTGGCGCCGGGTGTTGGCTTCCATGATCTTCACCTTGGTGCCATCCGTGGCCACCACAATATAGGTGTTGTACGAGCCAAAGTAGGCAATCTCCTTGACCTGGCCGGTGAACACGTTTTGCGCCACGTTGGGCCGCGTCTTGCTGATCTCGATCTTCTCTGGCCGTACGGCAATGCCCACGGGCATGTTCAGCGTGCCGCTCACCCCGTGGCCCACATGGATCTCGCCAATCCCGGTGACCGCGGCGCAGCGGTCATGCTCGTCTACGCTGAGGTGGCCGTCAAAGATGTTCACATTGCCGATGAAGTCCGCCACAAAGCGGTTGGCCGGGTGCTCATACACCTCTTCGGGCGAGCCGACCTGCAGCACACGGCCCTTGCTCATCACTGCAATGCGGTTGGCCATGGTCATGGCCTCTTCCTGGTCATGGGTCACCATCACGCAGGTCACGCCCACTTTCTCGATGATGTTGACCAGCTCAAACTGGGTTTGTTCGCGCAGCTTCTTGTCCAGCGCCCCCAGAGGCTCATCCAGCAACAACAACTTGGGCCGCTTGGCCAAGCTGCGTGCCAGCGCCACACGCTGCTGTTGTCCCCCCGAGAGCTGGTGCGGCTTGCGTTTGGCATAGGCGCCCAGTTGCACCAAGTCCAACATCTCCCCCACGCGCAGCTTGATCTCATCGCGGGGCAAGCCCTCACGCTTCAGGCCGAAAGCCACGTTTTCCCAGATGTCCAGGTGCGGAAACAGCGCGTACGACTGGAACATCATGTTGATGGGCCGGTCATAAGGGCGCAGTTTGGCCACGTCCTGACCACCCAGCAAGATGCGGCCCGACGTGGGCGATTCGAACCCGGCCAGCATGCGCAGCAGCGTGGACTTGCCGCAACCCGAGCTACCCAGCAGGGCAAAAATCTCCCCCTGGCCGATGGAGAGCGATACTTCGTCCACCGCCAGCGCTTCGTCGAAGCGCTTGACCAGTTTTTCGGTCACCAAGTAACCCGCGTTGTCCGCTAGTGCTGTCATCAATTGATCCCTGCTGAATACGACTGCGCCATGAAAAAGGGCTGTTCATACAGACGTACAAACAGCCCCTGTTGGCGTTTACACCAAACCTTTACTTGCCTTTTTTGAACGCGTTGTAAGCGTTGGCCAGTGCCTCACGGGCTTCATTGCTGAAGCTGCTGGGAGGAACCATCTTGGCCAGGTAATCGGCATCCACAAAGATGGTCTTGTTGCCGGCGATTTCAGGCTTGACCTTGTCCACGGCAGCCTTGTTGCCGGTGTTGTAGGTCATTTCATTGGCCATTTGCGCAGCGTTCTCAGGACGCAGGTAGAAGTCAATGAAGGCCAGCGCGTTGTTGGGGTGCTTGGCATCCTTGGTCATCGCGATGGAGTCGATGAAAATCAATGCTCCGGTACTGGGCAGCAAGGCTTCGATCACATCCTTGGAGCCGTTGTCACGGGCACGGCCTGCAGCAATGTTGATGTCACCTGCCCAGCCGATGGCCGCACACGCCTTGCCGCCAGCGATGTCGTCAATCATGGTGGCGCTAAACAGGCGGATATCCTTGCGGACCTTGGCCAGCATCGCCGTGGCTGCCTTGTAGTCATCGGCGTTGTTGGAATAGGCATCCTTGCCCAGGTAGTGCAGGGCTGCGGGCAGGATTTCGGTGGGCGAATCCAGGTAAGCAATGCCGCAGGACTTCAGCTTGGCCGTGTACTTGGGGTTGAACACCAGGTCCCATGCGTTCTCAGGCATGGGCATGCCGCCCAGGGCCTTTTCAACCTTGGTTTTGTTGATACCCACCGTGGTGAAGCTCCAGGCCCATGGTACCAAGTGCTTGTTCTCGGGGTCGGCCTTGGTCATGACGGCCAGCAGGGCGGGGTCGAGGTTGGTCAGGTTCTTGATCTTGGACTTGTCCAAGGGCTGCAGCAGGCCGCCTTCGATCTGGCCCTTGGCGAACACGGTGCCGGGCACCACGAGGTCATAGCCGGTGTTGCCCGCCACCAGCTTGGCTTGCAGCGCTTCGTTGGTTTCAAAGGTGTCGTAGTTCACCTTGATGCCGGTTTCCTTCTCGAACGCCGCCACCATGCCTTCAGGGATGTAGTCCGGCCAGTTGTAGATGTTCAGGACTTTTTCTTCCGCATTGGCCGCAGGCGCGCTGGCCACCGCCGCAGGTGCGGGAGCAGCCGCTGCGGGCTCCTCTTTTTTGCCACAAGCCGTCAAAACCAGCGCCGCTACGGCGACGGAACACAGGGTGTACTTCATGTTGGAGCTCTCCGTTACAAAAATAGAGGAAGAAAAGTCAGAAATATGCGAAGCAAAAAACAGACCAAAAGATTATAGAAGTGCTTAGACCAGCCCTCGGGCCTTCAGATCCACCAAAGTGCGGTCCAGGGCCAGATGGATCAGCCGCATCAGCTCGTCAATATCAGTTTGGGTCATGACCAACGGCGGCGCAATGATCATCCGGTCACCCACCGCCCGCATGATGAGGCCATTGCCAAAGCAATGGCCGCGGCAGATCATGCCCACCCCGTCGTCGGCATGGAAACGCTCCAGGGTTTTCTTGTTCTTCACCAGCACCAGCCCGCCCACAAAGCCGCAGGTCTCTGCGTGGGCCACCAGCGGGTGGTCGTTCAGCTCGGCGTAGCGCTGTGCGAAGTAGGCCCCCATCTCGCCGTGCACCTTTTGCGGCAGTTGTTCGGCCACCATGATGTCCAGATTGGCCATGGCGACCGCGCAGGCCACAGGATGACCACTGTAGGTGTAGCCGTGGGTGAACTCGCCGCCCTGCTCTATCAGCACCCGGGCCACGCGGTTGCCCACCATCACACCGCCCAGGGGCACATAGCCGCTGGTGATGGCCTTGGCAAAAGTCACCAGATCCGGTTTATAGCCAAACTTCTCGTAGCCAAACCAGTGGCCGAGGCGGCCAAAAGCGCAAATCACCTCGTCGCTGATCAGCAGGATGCCGTACTTGTCCACGATGCGCTGGATCTCAGGCCAGTAGGTGGACGGCGGAATAATCACTCCGCCCGCACCCTGCAGGGGCTCCGCAATGAAGGCCGCCACCTTGTCAGGCCCCACCTCCAGGATCTTGGCCTCCAGCCAGCCCGCGGCCCGTACCCCAAACTCCTCGCGCGACTCGCCGGGAATCGCGTTCTCAAAGTAGTACGGCTGCTCAATGTGGGTGATGTTGGGGATCGGCAAGTCGCCCTGCGCATGCATGCCGCTCATGCCGCCCAGCGACGCGCCAGCCATGGTGCTGCCGTGGTAGCCATTGATGCGGCCAATGATGACCTTGCGCTGCGGTTGGCCCAGCAGGTCCCAGTAGCGGCGCACCATGCGTACGTTGGAATCATTGCTCTCGCTGCCGCTGCTGGAATAGAACACATGCTGAAAACTGCGATCCCCCACCGAGGGCGCCATGGAGGCCAGGCGCGCGGCCAACTGCACGGCTGGCACATTGGTGGTCTGGAAGAAGCTGTTGTAGTAGGGCAGCGTCATCATCTGCGCATGGGCTGCATCGGCCAGGGCCTTGCGGCCATAGCCCACATTCACACACCACAGGCCGCTCATGGCATCCAGAATCTGGTGGCCCTCGGAGTCCCAGACATAGATCCCCTCAGCCCGCGTAATCACGCGGGCGCCCCGGCTGGAGAGGTCCTTGAAATCGGTGAAGGGATGCAGGAAATGCGCGCTGTCCAGCGACTGGATCAGGGCGGTATCAACAGAGGTAGTCATGGCAGTCTTTGCGGATTGAATTGGTCTCAGACGTGGAGCAACAAGTGTTCCCGCTCCCATGGCGAGATCACCTTCATGAACTCGTCAAACTCCAGCTCCTTGATCTCGGTGTAGACCGTGACGAACTCCTTGCCCAACACCTCATGCAGGTCGCTTTCCTTGCGCAGCCAATCCAGCGCCTCGCCCAGGCTGCGCGGCAATGCATAGGGTGACAAGTAGGCATCGCCCCGCATTTCGGGCTTGGGCTTGATCCTGTTTTTCAGCCCCAGGTAGCCGCAGGCCAGTGTCATGGCCATGGCCACATAGGGGTTGGCGTCGGCGCCGATGACGCGGTTCTCCACCCGGCGCGCCGCGGGAGATGAAATCGGCGAGCGGATGCCCACCGTGCGGTTGTCGTAGCCCCATTCGATGTTGATGGGCGCCGCCGTGTTGCGCGACAGGCGGCGGTAGCTGTTCACATAGGGCGCCACCAGCACCATGGCCGCAGGAATGTAGCGCTGTAAACCACCGATGTAGTGAAAGAAAGACTCGGAGGGCGTACCGTCCTCATTGCTGAACACATTCTTGCCGGTCTGCACATTCAGCAGGCTTTGGTGCACGTGCATGGCGCTGCCGGGCTCGCCCGCAATCGGCTTGGCCATGAAGGTCGCATACATGTCGTGGCGCAAGGCCGCCTCACGCACTGTGCGCTTGAAGAAAAACACTTCGTCCGCCAGGCCCAGTGGCTGGTTGTGGAAAAAGTTGATCTCCATCTGACCGGCGCCCACTTCGTGAATCAGCGTGTCCACGTTGAGCTCCATCTTGTCGGAATAGTCGTAGATCTCTTCAAACAGCGGATCGAACTCGTTCACTGCGTCGATGCTATAGGCTTGGCGGGAGGTCTCGGCGCGCCCGCTGCGGCCAATGGGCGCGCGCAGCAATGTGTTGGGATCGGTGTTGCGGGCCGTGAGGTAAAACTCCAGCTCGGGCGCCACGATAGGCTGCAGGCCTTCGGCCGCGTACAGGTCACACACGCGGCGCAGTACGCTGCGCGGGGCAAAGGACACCAGCTTGCCTTCGTGGTCAAAGCAGTCGTGAATCACCTGCGCCGTGGGGTCGGTGGCCCAGGGAACAATGCGTACCGAGGAGGGGTCGGGCCGGAGTTGCATGTCTTTGTCGGTGGGGTCCACCACGTCGTAGTACGGGCCGCTCTCGGGAAACTCGCCCGTCACCCCCATGGCCACAATGCCTTGCGGCAGGCGCATGCCGCGGTCTTCGGTGAACTTGGCGCGCGGCAAGATTTTTCCGCGCGCTACGCCCGTCAAGTCGGGCACCAGACATTCCACCTCCGTCACTCGCCGTTCATTGAGCCATTGCTCCAGATCGTTGAAGTTCATTGGTTTGTTTTCACTCATTCCCTACTCCTTGCTGTATGCACCGCAAGAGGCGTGCCCATCGCGGGTGGCAACGCGGTGCTGGCTTGGCTACAAGAGCCTGATGCCATTGTGCTGCATAAATGCACCACCCAAGTGCATGGCCCTGCCCTGACCAAGGCCGCCTTTGCCATGGTGTATCGTCGTGCGCTTCATTCCCACCGCACGCCCTCTTGCATGACCCACGCCCCCGCTGTCCTTGCCCATCCCCCACGCTGGATCGCCTACAGTCTTCTGGCACTCAGCATGTCCCTGGTTGGCAGCTATGTGGCCTTGTCCAAACCGCTGGTCGCAGCCCTTCCCGTGTTTCTGCTGGCCTGGCTGCGCTTTGGCATCGGTGGGCTGGCGATGGTGCACTGGCTCAAGCGCCCCGCAACTGAACTGCCCATGACACCGGCCACGCGCAAGCTGGTGTTTCTGGAGTCGCTCTTGGGCAACTTCCTGTTTTCGATCTGCATGCTGTTTGGTGTGAGCATGACCACAGCCGTGTCCGCGGGCGTGATCATGGCGTCCATTCCCGCGGTGGTGGCGCTCATGAGCTGGGTCTTCCTGAAGGAGCGCATTGGCTTGCGCACGTGGGCAGCGGTGGCCTGCAGCGCGCTCGGCATCGGTTTGCTGGCGCTATCAAAAGGAGAGCTGTCGGCGCACGGTTCATCGGGGCCAGAGGGCGATTTGGCGCACAAGCAACTGCTGTGGGGCAATTTGCTGGTGTTTGGTGCCGTGCTCTGCGAAGCAGCGTATGCGGTGATCGGCAAGAAGCTCACGGGCGCCCTGTCCCCCAAGCGCATCACCGCGCTCATCAACCTCTGGGGCTTTGCGCTCATGACGCCCATGGGCCTGTACATGGCGTGGCGCTTCAACTTCGCCTCGGTGGCCATGGGCTCCTGGGTGCTGCTGGTGTTCTATGCGCTGGCCGCCAGTGTGTGGACCGTGTGGCTGTGGATGACGGGCCTGAAGACCGTGCCCGCAGCTCGCGCTGGCGTCTTCACGGTGATGCTGCCCATCTCGGCCGCACTGGTGGGTGTGCTGGTGCTGGGCGAACACCTGGGCGGCATGCAGATGCTGGCGTTTGGTATTGCACTCTTGGGCGTGGTGCTAGCCACCCTGCCCTCCCGCAGCGCTGCGGTTACACCAACGGCGTAGTCGACACCACGATGCCGTCTTCGTCGGCGTAAAGCCAGTCGCCAGGACGCACCCACACGCCCTGCAACTGCACGGGCACACCGGTTTGCCCCTGGTTACGTTTCTCGGTAGGCAGCGGCATGGCCGCCAGCGCACGTATGCCCACTGCTTGCTGCGCCAGCTCTGCGGTGTCACGCACACAACCGTCGATGACAACACCTGCCCAGCCATTGCGGGCGGCCGCAGCACCCAGGTTGCCACCGAGCAAAGCCTTGCGCAATGAGCCTCCGCCATCGACCACCAGCACCTGGGCCACACGCCCTGCGGGAGTGTCCAGCCAGCCTTGTGAATCCACCGCAGCTTTCACCAGCGTGTTGTCCTCAAAGCACTTCACCGTGACCACAGGACCGGCAAATTTCAGCACCTTGCCGAAGTCGCGAAACACCGGCGGCAGCACCCGAAACACGCCCGAAGTGTCGCCCTTGTGGGCATCGCAAAGGTCACAGGTTGTAAATGGCTGGGTCATCTGGGGGCACTCCTTTTCAGCGTTGCGGGCTATTCTCCAATGAAAAAAACAACATCCCCGAGGGAAAAATGCAGTTTCTCCCTTGGAAACGCGCTTTTTTGCCATTAGCATCCGCAGTACCAGTGAAGAAGCAGTTTTTTGCTGGTGATTAATCAATCTTCTAGAAGGACAATCAATCATGGCAACTGCGAAAAAAGCACCGGCAAAAAAAGCCGCACCCGCAAAGAAGGCGGCTCCTGCTAAGAAGGCAGCCGCTCCCGCGAAAAAGGCCGCTGTGAAAGCAGCACCCGCAAAGAAGGCGGCTCCCGCCAAGAAAGCGGCTCCCGCTAAAAAGGTAGCAGCCAAGAAGGCTCCCGCCAAGAAGCGCACCGTGAACGCCGCGTTCATGAAGGCTCTGACTCCGAGCTCCGCATTGGCGGCTGTGGTCGGTGCAGCTGCTCTGCCCCGCACCGAAGTGGTGAGCAAGCTGTGGACATACATCAAGAAGAACAAACTGCAAGACGCTGTCAACAAGCGCATGATCAATGCAGATGCCAAGCTGAAGGAAGTCTTCGGCAAGGCGCAAGTCTCCATGTTTGAGATGGCTGGCCTGATCGGCAAGCACCTCAAGTAAGCACTACTTGCACAACGCAAAAAAGGCCGGCTAACCCCGGCCTTTTTTTATGCCATTGGTTGCGCGCTTGGCACGACTGGTGCTTGGCACCATAAGGGAAACTCACTAGTCTTTATAGGTTTCAACTCCGGTTTTGCACCGCGGTGCACGCCTAGAATCCGCCCCTTCATGCTGCGCTTCTTACTTACGCGACTGAGCCTCATCATCCCCACCTTTTTCGGGATGACCTTGCTCGCCTTCTTTCTGATCCGGCTGGTGCCGGGTGATCCGATCGAGACGCTGGCCGGTGAGCGCGGCATTGACGCCACCCGCCATGCGGTACTGCTCAAGGCCTATGGTCTGGACCAGCCGGTCATGATGCAGTACGGCATCTACATCGGCAAAGTGCTCAAGGGCGATCTGGGCAAATCCATCATCACGCAGGAACCCGTGCTCAGCGAGTTCGCAGCGCTGTTCCCTGCGACCATCGAGCTCGCACTGTGCGCCATCGTCTTCGCACTGCTGATCGGCATTCCGGCCGGCATTCTGGCCGCCGTCAAACGCAATTCGTTTCTCGACCACGGTGTCATGGGGGTATCACTGGCCGGCTACTCCATGCCCATCTTCTGGTGGGGCCTGCTGCTGATCCTGCTGTTCTCGGTGCAACTGGACTGGACACCTGTGTCGGGCCGCATCGCGGTGGAATACTTCATCGAGCCCACCACAGGATTTTTGCTGATCGACAGCCTGCTGTCCGAAGACAAGGGCGCCTTCTGGTCAGCTTGCACACACCTGATCTTGCCCACCATCGTGCTGGGCACCAACCCACTGGCGGTGATTGCGCGCATGACCCGCTCGGCCATGCTCGAAGTGATGGGCGAAGACTACATCCGCACCGCGCGTGCCAAGGGCCTCACGGGCCTGCGCGTGGTGGCCGTGCATGCGCTGCGCAATGCGCTGATTCCCGTGGTCACCGTGATTGGCCTGCAAGTGGGTGTGTTGTTCACCGGCGCCATCCTGACCGAAACCATCTTCTCCTGGCCAGGTGTAGGCAAGTGGCTCATTGAGGCCATTGCCCGCCGTGACTACCCCGTGCTGCAAGGCGGAATGTTGTTACTGGGTGTGATTGTTATGGCCGTGAACTTGCTTGTGGATATCACCTACGGCATCATCAATCCCCGCATCCGGCACCAAAAATAATGTCCTCGCCCAGCTTGCCCATGCCCGCGTCGGTGCAGCCCCTTCACCCTGTGCAGGATTTCTGGCTCTACTTCAAAACCAACCGTGGTGCGCTGGCCGGTTTGGCCGTGGTGGTCCTGGTGTTGCTGGTGGCATTGCTGGCCCCCTGGTTGGCCCCCTACCCGCCCGACCTCACCGACAACACGGTGTTTCTCTCGCCGCCGTTCTGGCAGACCGGTGGGTCCACGGCGCACCTGCTGGGCACCGACGCCATCGGCCGCGATGTGCTGTCGCGCCTCATGCATGGCGCGCGCCTCTCACTGGTGATTGGCATGGCCGTGGTGTCCCTCTCGGTGGTGCTGGGCACGGTGCTGGGTCTGCTGGCGGGCTATTTCAAAGGCCTGCTGGAGATCGCCATCATGCGGATGATGGACATCATCCTGACCCTGCCCAGCCTGCTGTTAGCTATCGTGATCGTGGCCATCCTGGGGCCGGGCTTGGTGAACGCCATGCTGGCCGTCTCCATCGTGGTGCTGCCGCACTATGTGCGCATTACCCGCGCCGCAGTGATTGCTGAGACGTCGCGCGACTACGTAACCGCCGCACGCATGACAGGGGCCGGGCATCTGCGCCTGATGTTCAGCGAGGTGCTGCCCAACTGCACAGCACCGCTGATCGTGCAGGCCTCGCTGGGCATTTCCACCGCCATTCTGGATGCTGCCGCGCTGGGCTTTCTGGGTCTGGGGGCACAACCACCCTCGCCCGAGTGGGGCACCATGCTGGCCGATGCGCGAGAGTTTGTGCTGCGCGCCTGGTGGGTCGTGACCTTCCCGGGCTTGGCCATTTTGATCACCGTGCTGGCGTTCAACCTGCTGGGCGATGGCCTGCGCGATGCGCTGGACCCCAAGCTCAAACGCTGACCCGCGAATCCGGACCCCATCATGGCCCTGCTGGAAATTGAAAACCTCTCCGTCGAGTTTCCGTCGCACAGCGGCGTGATGCATGCAGTCCAGGACGTGAGCCTCTCGCTCGATGCGGGTGAGGTATTGGGCGTGGTGGGTGAATCCGGCTCAGGCAAAAGCGTGACCATGATGGCGCTGATGGGCCTGGTGGCCTATCCCGGCCGGGTGCAGGCCAAGACGCTGCGCTTTGACGGCCATGACCTGCTGGGCCTGAGCGAGCGCGAGCGCCGCCGCTTCACCGGCAAAGACATGGCCATGATTTTTCAGGACCCCACCACCAGCCTGAATCCCTGCTTCACGGTGGGCTACCAGTTGGCCGAGACCTTGAAGCTGCACCTGGGCATGGACCGCAAGGCCGCCCACAAACGCTCGATTGAGTTGTTGGAACAGGTCGGCATTCCGGCCCCCGAGAGTCGCCTCAAGGTCTACCCGCACCAGTTGTCGGGCGGCATGAGCCAGCGGGTGATGATTGCCATGGCCATTGCCTGCAACCCCAAGTTGCTGATTGCGGACGAACCCACCACCGCACTGGACGTAACGATCCAGGCGCAGATCCTGGACCTGCTCAAGACCCTGCAAAAAGACCGCGGCATGGCACTGGTTCTGATCACCCACAACATGGGCGTGGTGTCGGACATGGCGCAGCGCGTCGCCGTGATGTATGCCGGTCAGGTGATGGAAGAGCGCAGTGCCGATGCACTGTTTGCAGCGCCGGCCCACCCTTACACCGAAGCGCTGCTTGCGGCCATGCCCGAACGCAGCCTGCACCAGAGCCGTCTGAACACCATCCCCGGCATGGTGCCCGGCCTGCATGACCGCCCCAACGGCTGCCTGTTCATGCCACGCTGCCGCCATTCGCGCGAAGGCGCCTGTGACCAGCGCCCAGCCCTCACGCCGTGGCCAGGCGGGCAGGTGCGATGCCACTTCGCCTTGAACGCAGACGAGGTGGCTGCATGAGCGCCCCCGCAATCCCAAAACTGACCCCGGTCGTCCAGGCACAGGGCCTTCGGCAGGTGTACACCATTCGCCGCGGTTTTCTGCGCGCGCCGGACCAATTGCAGGCCGTGGCCGGTGTGTCGTTCTCGGTCATGCCGGGCCGCACGCTGGCCGTGGTGGGTGAATCGGGCTGCGGCAAATCCACACTGGCGCGCATAGTGTCCCTGATCGAATCTCCTACCGAGGGGCAATTGACGTTGGCCGGGGTGGAGACCGCCCACGCTGACCTGGCCCAAAAAAAACTGCTGCGCCAAAAAGTGCAGCTGGTGTTCCAGAACCCCTATGGCTCATTGAACCCGCGCAAGCGCATTGGCCAGATTCTGGAGGGCCCACTCGAGATCAACACCCGTTTGACTGCGGCGCAGCGCCAGGACAAGGCCCGTGCCATGCTGGCCAAGGTGGGCCTGCGCCCCGAGCACTACGACCGCTACCCGCACATGTTCTCCGGCGGCCAGCGCCAGCGCATTGCCATTGCGCGCGCGCTGATGCTGGACCCGGCGCTCGTGGTGGCGGATGAGCCCGTTTCCGCGCTGGACGTGTCCATCCAGGCACAGGTGCTGAACCTGCTGGCCGACCTGCAAAGCGAGCTGGGCTTGGCTTACTTGTTCATCTCGCACGACCTGGGTGTGGTGCGCCACATTGCCCACGATGTGCTGGTCATGTACCTGGGCCAAGTGGTGGAACAAGGCGACAAGGCCACGCTGTTCGAGCGCCCGCTGCACCCCTACACCCGCGCACTCATGGCCTCCACACCCGGCATGCACGGCCCCGGCAAAGGCCAGCGCATCGTGCTCAAGGGCGAGCTTCCTTCACCGTTGAACCCACCTGCAGGCTGCGTGTTTTCCACGCGCTGCCCGCACGCCAATGCGCGTTGTCACAGCGAGCGCCCAGAACTGCAAATGCTGGATGGCAGGCTGGTTGCCTGCCACGAAGCCCACACGTTTAGCCAACCCGCTGCATAGGCAGCATCACCTCAGAGGAGTAAACCCCATGACCCCCAACCTGAAGAAAGCCGCTGCCACACGCCGCACCAAAAGTGCCTGGCTGTGCGCGCTGGCATTGCCTGCGGCCTTGGCCCTGACACCTGTGGCCGCCAAGACCCTGGTGTACTGTTCGGAAGGTAGCCCCGAAAACTTCTACCCCGGTGTCAACACCACCGGCACCTCGTTTGACGTAACCGAACAGATTTACGACAACCTGGTGCAGTTCGAGCGCGGCGGCACCAAGGTGGTACCCGCCTTGGCAGAGAGCTGGACCATCTCCAAAGATGGGCTGGAATACGTCTTCAAGCTGCGCAAGGGGGTGAAGTGGCAGTCGAATAAAAACTTCAAACCCAGCCGTGACTTCAACGCCGACGACGTGATGTTCATGATCGAACGCCAGTGGAAAGAGAACGACCCCTACTTCAAGGTGACCAGTTCCAACCACGCTTACTTCGGCGACATGGGCATGCCTGCGCTGCTCAAGACCGTGGAGAAGGTGGACGAGTACACCGTCAAGATCACACTCAACAACCCGGAAGCGCCTTTCCTGGCCAACCTGGCGATGCAGTTTGCCGGTGTGCAGTCCAAGGAATACGCAATTGCCATGCTGAAGGCTGGCACCCCGGAGAAGATTGATCAGGACCCGCTGGGTACCGGCCCTTTCCAGGTGGTGCAGTACCAGAAGGATGCGTTGATCCGCTTCAAGGCCTTTCCCCAGTACTGGGCGGGCAAGGCCAAGGTGGACGACCTGATCTTCTCCATCACACCGGATGCGTCGGTGCGCTGGGCCAAGCTGCAAAAGGGGGAATGCCATGTCATGCCCTACCCCAACCCCGCCGATCTGGACGCCATGCGCAAGGACGCCAAGGTCACCGTGCTGGAGCAACCAGGCTTGAACATTGGATACCTGGCCTACAACACAACGAAGAAGCCCTTTGACGACGTGCGCGTGCGCAAAGCCATCAACATGGCCATCGACAAGAAGGCCATCGTGTCAGCGGTGTACCTGAGCACCGGCATTGCCGCCACCAACCCGATTCCGCCGGGCCAATGGTCGTACAACAAGGCCTTGAAGGACGACGCCTACAACCCCGCTGAAGCCAAGAAGCTGCTGGCCGCCGCTGGCTACCCGAACGGCTTCACCACCGACCTGTGGGCCATGCCCGTGCAACGCCCCTACAACCCCAATGCGAAGCGCATTGCCGAGCTGATGCAGGCTGACCTGGCCAAGGTGGGCGTGACCGCCGAGATCAAAAGCTTTGAATGGGGCGAGTACCGCAAGCGCATGCAAAACGGCGAGCACCAAATGGGCATGCTGGGTTGGACCGGCGACAACGGTGACCCCGACAACTTCCTGAACACCCTGCTGGGCTGCGCTTCGGCCAAGAGCAACGGCTCCAACGTGGCCAAGTTCTGCTACCAGCCGTTTGAAGACCTGGTGCAAAAAGCCAAGGTGGTGTCCAACCCCGCAGAGCGCACCAAGCTGTACGAAAAAGCCCAGGTGATCTTCAAGGAACAAGCGCCCTGGTTCACCATTGCCCACGCGGTGCAGTTGGCCCCCGTGCGCAAAGAGGTGGTGGACTACAAGCTCAGCCCCTTTGCCAAACACACCTTCTACGGCGTGGACATCAAGTAAGCCGCACAGGCGACGCACCTAACAAGGGCCGGTTTTCACCGGCCCTTTTTTTGTCTGTTTCAGCAGTCTCTAGGGAAAGTACCACCCCTTGATTGAAAATTCGAGCCATAAGATAGCGCTATCCAAATACATCGCACACATGCAGTCCATCGTCATCATGGGAGTCGCCGGTTGCGGCAAGTCCAGTCTGGCAGCGGTTGTTGCGCAGGCCTGCCATCTCACGCTGCTGGAGGGCGACGACTACCACAGCCCTGCCAGCCGCGAAAAAATGCGCCAGGGCATTGCCCTGACCGATGCTGACCGGGAAGGGTGGCTGGCCACGCTGGCCAGCGCCCTGCACGCCCAGCCGCAAGGACTGGTCGTGACTTGCTCGGCCCTCAAGCGCAGCTACCGCGAACGCCTGCGCCAGGCCGCACCCGCCCTGCGCTTCGTATTCATGGACATCGACAAGGCCCACGCCCAGGCGCGCGTAGTGGCCCGCGCGCCATCCCACTTTTTTTCCAGCAGCCTGGTGGACAACCAGTTCGCCACGCTGGAGTCGCCCGTGGGCGAGCCTGGTGTATTGCGCGTGGATGCGCTGCGCCCGCTGGCCGATTTGCAAACCGAGGTCAGCGCGTGGCTGGTCTCCACTACCGAGGCCGTATGACCCCCCTCCCCCTAAACCGTTTTCAGCGCTGGTCCAACCACCTGCTTGCCCTGTGCCTGGGCGTGATGGCCGTGGCCGTATTCGTCAACGTGGTGCTGCGCTATGGCTTTGGCAGCGGCGTGGCCGCCAGCGAAGAACTCTCCCGCCTGCTGTTTGTCTGGATGGTGTTCATCGGCGCCACAGCGGCCTACCCGCTGGGCGAACACATGGCCTTCACCAGCCTGGTGGGCGCACTGCAACAACGCCCGTTCGCCATGGCCGCCATGACGGCGCTGATACGGCTGCTGGTGCTGCTGGCCTGCGTGCTGCTGGGCGTAGGCGCCTGGCAACAGGCGGTGGTGGGCTGGGGCAGTTACTCCGTGGTCATGGGCTACCCCAATTTGCTGCTACCGCTGCCAGCCCTGCTGTGCTCGGTCGCCATCGGATTGATGGCCTTCCTTGAACTTGTGAAACGCACGCCGCTGGACTTGGGCCACGGCGCAGAACTGGACTGAACACCATGAGCAACGAAGGTCTCGCCTTTCTGGTTTTTTGCTTTGGCATGCTGGCCCTGATGGGCATTGGCATGAACATGGGCCTGGCGCTGGTGCTGACCGGCGCCGGCATGGCCTGGGTGCTCGACTTCTGGGATACGCAGTTGCTGGCCCAAAACCTGGTCGCCGGGGTGGACAGCTTTCCGCTCCTGGCCGTGCCCTTCTTCATCCTGGCCGGGGAGTTGATGAACTCCGGCGGGATCAGCCGGCGCATCATTGCCATGGCGCAGGCGTGGGTCGGCCACATTCGCGGCGGCCTGGGCTTCGTGGCGATTGGCGCGGCGGTGCTGATGGCCAGCATGAGTGGCTCGGCCCTGGCGGACACGGCCGCATTGGCCACCATTCTCATGCCCATGATGCGCCAGCAAGGCTACCCCATGAACACCTCGGCCGGGCTGATTGCCTCGGGCGGCATCATCGCGCCCATCATTCCGCCCAGCATGCCGTTTGTGATTTACGGCGTGACCACCAACACCTCGATCTCCGCGCTGTTCATCTCCGGCATCGTGCCCGGGCTGATCATGGGCGTGGGCCTGATCGTGGCTTGGAAGCTGGTGCTGCGAAAGATTGACTTGCCCGCTGGCCAACCACTGCCCATGCGCGAACGGCTGCAGGCCACGCTCAAGGCCTTCTGGGCCATGCTCATGCCCATCATCATCATTGGTGGCATGAAGACCGGCGTGTTCACGCCCACCGAGGCCGCCGTGGTCGCCGCGTTCTATGCCCTGATGGTGGCCCTGTTTGTTCACCGCGAGATGCGCCTGCCCGAAGTGCACGGCGTGCTGGTGCGTGCCGCCAAGACCACGGCCATCGTCATGTTCCTGTGTGCCGGCGCCCAGGTGGCCAGCTACATGATCACGCTGGCCGATCTGCCCGGTGTGCTGACCGGCTGGCTGGGGCCGCTGGTGAACAGTCCGCGCCTGCTCATGACTGTGATGATGGTGGTGCTCATCATCGTGGGGACCGCGCTGGACCTGACACCTACCATCCTGATCTTCGCGCCCGTGATGCTGCCCATTGCCGTGAAGGCAGGCATCGACCCGGTGTACTTCGGCCTGATGTTTGTGCTGAACGGCGCCATTGGCCTCATCACCCCGCCAGTGGGCACCGTGCTGAACGTCGTGGCCGGTGTGGGGCGGCTGCCGCTGCACCAGGTCATCAAGGGGGTCAACCCCTTCCTCATCACCTACACGCTGATCCTGTTCCTCTTTGTGCTGTTCCCACAAATCGTGACCGCGCCCGTGGCGTGGATGCGCTAGCCCTCCGTTCCCACCCATAACCCCAGGAGACAACCATGACCCACCTTCCCACCCTGCTACGACGCACCCTGGTGGCAGCCGCCAGTGCCGCACTGCTCAGTGCCTCGTTTGCCACGCTGGCGCAAGACATCAAACCACGCATCATCCGCTTTGGCTATGGCCTGAACGAGCAAAGCAACCAGGGCCGCGCCTCCAAGGTGTTTGCCGAAGCCGTGGAAAAAGCCTCGGGCGGCAAGATGAAAGTGCGCGCCATCGGTGCCTCCGCGCTGGGCCCCGACGTACAAATGCAAAACTCGCTCATCGGCGGCGCGCAGGAAATGATGGTGGGATCCACTGCCACCCTGGTGGGCATCACCAAAGAGATGGCGCTGTGGGACACGCCGTTTCTCATCAGCAACGCCAAGGAAGCTGACGCCCTGCTGGATGGGCCCATCGGTGACAAGATTCGCGCCAAGCTGCAGGACAAGGGCCTCGTAGGTCTGGCCTACTGGGAAAACGGCTTCCGCAACCTGACCAACAGCAAGCGCGCCATTACCAAGATGGAAGACCTGGGCGGCATCAAGCTGCGCGTCATGCAGAACAACGTATTCCTGGAAAGCTTCAAGACCCTGGGCGCGAATGCCGTACCCATGGCGTTCTCCGAGCTGTTCAGCGCGCTGGAAACCAACACCGTAGACGGCCAGGAAAACCCGTTCAACACCATCCTCTCCAGCAAGTTCTACGAAGTGCAGAAGTACATGACGGTGACCAACCACGTGTACAGCCCCTGGATCGTGATGGCCAGCAAGAAGTGGTGGGATACGCTGTCCAAGGATGAGCAAAAGATCCTCAGCGACGCTGCGATCGCCAGCCGCGACTTTGAACGCAAGGACACCCGCGACGAAGCCTCCAAGGCCGTGGCCGACCTCAAGGCCAAGGGCATGCAGGTGAATGAGCTGTCGCCCGCCGAATCGGCCCGCATGCGGGACAAGCTGACCCGCGTCTATGCGCTGATCGGTGCCGACGTGGGCATGGACCTGTGGAACGAAACCCAGACCGAACTGGCCAAGCTGCGCAAGAAATAAGCCTCTACCCCTCGTATTTATTGGGGATACCGCTTCTCTTTTAGTAGCAGCCTTTAATCAAAGCCCCCCTCAGGCGGGGCTTTGCGCTTCATACAGCTCCAACGGCAGACCGTCGGGATCGGCAAAGAACACGAAACGCCGGCCTGTGAATTCGTCGACCCGGATGTCTTCCACCGCAATGCCCACCGATTCCAGCTGGTGCTTCCAGGCCGCCACATCGGCCACCCCAAAGGCCAGGTGGCGCAGGCCGCAGGCCTCGGGACGTGAAGGGCGCGGTGGCGGGCTGGGAAAGGAAAACAACTCCAGCTGCGTCCCGTCAGGCAGGGCCAGGTCCAGCTTGTACGACTGGCGCTCGGCTCGGTAGTTCTCTGCCACCACACGCAAGCCCAGCACCTCGGTATAGAAGTACTTGGAGCGCGCGTAGTCCGAGGCGATCAGCGCCACATGGTGCACGGTTTGCAGGGTCACACTCATCGCTGCAGCGCCGTTTGCACCAGGGCCGCCTGGGTCAACGCGGCCAGGCTACCGCGTGTGCTGATGAGCTCAGGCTCCAGCACGACCTCAATCACCGTGCCATTGGGCCGCGCCAGTGCGGCCAGCAGCTCGACCTCGAAGTCGGCACTCTTGCGAATGGTCACGCCTGCGTAGCCATAGGCACGGGCCAGCGCCGCAAAGTCAGGGTTCTGAAGCGCCGTGCCTGCCACGCGCTCCGGGTACTCGCGCTCCTGGTGCATGCGGATGGTGCCGTACATGCCGTTGTTGAGCAGCAGGATGATGCTCTTGGCCCCATGCTGCACAGCCGTGGCCAGCTCCTGGCCGTTCATCAAAAAGTCGCCATCGCCCGCGATGGTGAAGGCGGTACGCCCGGTGGTGATGGCAGCTGCAATCCCGGCCGGCACGCCATAGCCCATGGCCCCATTGGTGGGGGCCAGCTGGGTCTTGTGGCCCGCAGCCAGGCCGGTGTAGCGGTAAAAACGGTGCAGCCAGCTGGCAAAGTTTCCCGCACCATTGGTCAGCACCGCGTCCGGCGGCAAATGCTTTTGCAGCGTGGCAATCACGCTGGGCATATCTACCAGGCCGTTTTTGTTGTCAGCCGGCAAGTCCTTGATGGTGCTAGGCACCAGGTTGGCTTCGTAGTCGGCGTGGCACCCCTGTGTCCACGCCTCCCAGGGCACGGTCACTGGCGCGGTCAAGACTTCGAGAGAGCGAGCCGCGGCACCCATGCTCGCGTGGATGGCCAAATCGGCCTGGTAGACGCGGTTGAGCTCTTCGGCACTGCTGTGGATGTGCACCAGCGTCTGCGCCGCCTTGGGCGCCTGCAGCAGCGTGTAGCCACCGGTGGTCATCTCGCCCAGGCGCGGGCCGATGGCAATGATAAGGTCGCTCTCGCGCACGCGTTTGGCCAGCGCGGGGTTGATGCCGATGCCCACATCGCCCGCGTACTGCGGGTGGTGGTTGTCAAACGTGTCCTGGAAACGGAACGCGTTGCCCACCGGCAGGCGCCAGTTCTCGGCAAAGCGCTGCAGGGCCTGCGCGGCCTGCGGCGTCCAGCCGCCACCGCCGGCAATGACAAAGGGACGCTCCGATTTCAATAGCAGCTGGCGCAGATTCCGCAGGGCCCCAGGGTCGCTCCAGGCCTCAACCGGTTCCACCCGGGCCAATGGCCGGGGGCTTTGGCGCCTTGCATCAGGAACCACCGCTTGGGTCAACATGTCTTCGGGCAATACCAGCACCACGGGACCGGGGCGGCCATTCATGGCGGTTGCAAATGCGCGAGCAATGTATTCAGGAATGCGCGCCGCCTCGTCAATGCGTTCCACGCGCTTGGCCATGCCCAGCGCGCTGGGGCCAAACATCACCCGGTAGTCCATCTCTTGAAATGCCTCGCGGTCGCGTTGGTCGCTGGCCACATCGCCCACCAGCAGCACCATGGGCGTGGAGTCCTGGAACGCGGTGTGCACGCCAATGCTGGCATTCGTCGCCCCCGGCCCGCGGGTGACAAAGCAGACGCCGGGCCGCCCGGTCAGCTTGCCATGCGCTTCGGCCATGAAGGCAGCACCGCCCTCTTGCCGGTTTACGATGAATTGAATGTGCTTGCGGTAGACATGAAAACCATCCAGCACTGCCAGATAGCTTTCACCGGGCACACCAAAGGCATGGGTTACGCCTTGTTCCACAAGGCATTGCACCAGCAGATGGCCGGCGAGTTGGGGGGATGGAATAGCTGCGGTCATGCGCTCCATTGTGCCGCCAAGCCACCCGCCAAGTGCCAGGCTTGGCAGTGTCCGCGTGCGCGCAGGGCCTGCACCGCCTGCAGGCTGCGCCCACCGCTGCGGCAGAAGAAGATCAAGGGGCGGTGGCTATCGCTCAGCCAGGCCGGCAGGTGCTGGCCCAAGGTTGCCAGCGGGACATTGCACAGGGCCTGGGCGGACCACGGCAGACTCTGCCGGCCCACCGCATGTTCATAGGTCTCCCGCACATCCACCAACAGGGCATCCGGATGGTCTTGCAAAAAGGTAGGCAAGGCATCAGCGGTCAATACGGCCTGCTCCGCATCCATGCAGGATGCTTCAGTGTCCAAAGGCTGCGCCACGGACGCCACGGCACTTTGCAGCGCTGCACCGCAGCGCGCAATGCGCGCACAGGCTTCGTCAATCAGCACATCGTCAGTGCATGCGCCAATGGACAAGCGCGCCGCCCCCTCGGTCTGCCACGACGGCAAACCCATGGCGCAGAGCACAAAGCTGGGTTCGGCCTTGGCCGCACTACAGGCACTGCCCGCGCTGATACGCATGCCGGCTGCGTCAAACAGGTTGAGCAGGGCCTTGCTGGACAGGCCAGGGACCGAGAAATTCAGGGTGGTGGGCAGCGAGCCTTCAAAGGGCATGTTGAACACCAAGCCGGGAAAGGCTGCGCGCAGGGCATTGGCCAGCCGCCGGCGCGCTTGCTGCAGAAAGGCAGCGGAACGGAACACAGCCCCCTCCCCCGCGTGGCCAGCTTCCAACGCCTGCAGCACCGCGCCCATCGCCGCAATGCCAGGCATGTTCTCCGTGCCCGAGCGCTGCCCGCCCTCCTGCCCGCCACCCACCATGAGCGGGGTGAACGGGCTGCCGGCGCGCACATACAGCATGCCGATGCCCTTGGGCGCGTAGAGCTTGTGACCGGAAAACGGCGCGTAGTCGATGCGCGTGGCCTGCAGGTCCAGATCCAGTTTTCCCAGCGCCTGCACACAGTCCACCAGCCACAGCGCGCGGGAGCCACTGGAGTTCAACAAGGCCTCGATCCCTGCAATGTCGGACACCACACCGGTTTCGTTGTTGGCGGCCATGGTGCACAGCAGGCCCGCGCCGGCGATGTGCGCCTGCAGAAAAGCCATGTCGTGGCGGCCCTGCTGGTCCACCGGCACTTCCACAATCGGCAAGTTGAGGCTCAGCACACGGTTCCAGTGCGCCAGGCTCTGCGGCACCGCTTTGTGCTCGGTGGCCCCGACCAACAGCGGGCCGTCCGCGCGCTCACCCGCATCCCGCTGCTCCCGCAGCGCGCACAAGGCGGACAGCACCGCGGTCTGTATGCCTTCGGTCGCGCCGCTCACAAACAGCAGGCGCCCCGCCCCTACGCCAAGCAGGCGGCTTGCGCGCGCCCGCACTTCGTCCACCAGCGCGCGGGCGCGCAGGCCTGTGCAGTGGCTGCTACTGGGGTTGCCGAACTGGGTCTCCATGGCCTGCAGCGCCGCATCGCGCGCGGCAGGCAACAAGGGAGTAGTGGCATTGCAGTCCAGATAGATCTCGTGCGGGGTGGTCAGCATGGCCGGCTTCTTCGGTGGTGGCAATGGCTCAAATCTTAGTTTTCCATCTCCTAATATTCATTCTTCATTTACCCAAATAATACATTTTTGTAGAATAAATATTCTTTAAAAACGCAACATTGCAGCATGAAAGAACTAGACCGCATGGATCGCGCCATACTGAGCGCGCTGCAGCAGGACGCGACCTTGTCGGCCGCCCAATTGGGTGAGAAGGTGGGCTTATCGTCCACCCCTTGCTGGAAACGCGTGAAGGCCATGGAGGAAGCCGGCCTCATCGAGAAGCGCGTGGCCATCGTGAACCGTGCACAGGCTGGCCTGCCGGTCACGGTGTTTGTGAGCCTGCGCACCAACCGGCACGACGAAGCCTGGTTGCGCAAGTTCGCCGCCTCGGTGTCCAGCATGCCCGAGGTGATGGAATTCCACCGCATGAGCGGCGATGTGGACTACCTGCTCAAGGTGGTGGCAGCCGACATCGCTGGCTACGACCGCTTCTACAAACGCCTGATCCAGAACGCGCAGCTGGCGGGAGTGTCGTCGGCGTTTTCGATGGAAGAGATCAAGAGCACTACTGCGTTACCTTTGTGATGGCGGTTTGCGGATATTCCACGAGCACTAGAGGCGAATTTCATGTGAAATTCAAGTCTCAGCCCAAAGCGTAGTCGTATCGGATAAATCCATGGTGCTTGGCCACGCGGTCGTACAGGCCTCTGGCCCGCGTATTCGTGGTGTGGGTCAGCCAATACAGTTTGGGTGCGCCGCGTGCCTTGGCGACCTGCGCCACCTGCTCGATCAAGGCCTGCGCCAGGCCGTGGCCGCGAGCAGATTCGTCTACAAACAGGTCTTGCAAGTAACACACATCGGCCGACCAGATGCTCGGCTGGAAGAGGTAATGCGTGATGCCTAACAAATGTCCATCGACCCGCGCCGCAAAGGCGTGGATGCCATCGCCGTTCATTAGACGCTGCCACGTTCGCTCATAGGTCGCCTGGGACAGTTCCCGCTCGTAAAAGCTGTTGTAACCCTCACCAAGGCGTTGCCAGGCGGCGTAGTCGGATGCGTGTAACGCGTCAATGGCGACGACTACCTTGGGGCTCGTTGTATGTTCAGTCATGCCTTGATCCTCTGTTGCACCAATAAGGCCATCTGCGCAGCCGCATCGCCGGGCTGCCCCGCCAGACCTGCAGCCACACCCTGCTGGTCGGCCGCCGGGCGGTTCTGACTGACCTTCCACTTGCCCACCCAGCGCTGCACGGGTATCTCAATGCCGACGATGACCCGCAGCAGCTTGGTGATGTAGTCGACGGGGGCGTCGGACACCTGCCACGGCAGGGCCTGGCCCGCCTCATGGGTTTGCGTGAGCCGGGTCACCACATCCAGGATGCGGTCAGCCTCCTCAAAGGCCTGGGGCACGCCGTGGGCATGCACGGTGGCGTAGTTCCAGGTGGGCACGGCCATGCCATTGGCATGTTTGCTGGGGTACCAGTTGGGCGACACATAGGCTTGCGCCCCGGTGAACACCGCGACCGACTGCGCGCCCGCCGCCAACGCTTGCCACACCGGGTTGGCACGGGCCACGTGGCCGACCAGCGTGCCGTGTTCGCCGCGGTCCGCATCCAGCAGCATAGGTATGTGGTTGACCAGCAGCTCGCCTTCCTGCTGCACCACCCAGGTGGCCAGCGGGTGGGCGCGCACCAGAGCGTGCAGCGTGGCGGTGTCGGTCTCGGTAAAGTGGGGCGGCAAATAAGTCATGGGCTTAGGGGTCTACGGTGGGCTTAGAGAACGGGTTCGCACAGCACCTCGGTCTTCACCGAGTTGGCGATAAAGCAGGAGGCCTGGGCGGCAATGTCCAGAAACCACAGCATGTGGCAGCTGGACAGCGAGGCAACGAAGACCGCTTCGGGGTCCACTGCCGCCGCATCGGAATAGGGCAATGGCACCACGTGAAGCGAGGATGAGCCGGCTACGACGGTGCCACCATCGAAGTGCCAGGTGTGGCGGCGGCTGTCGCGGTGGTCCGTAAGGGCGGCGGTGTCATCACGCTGCCAGAGGATGGTGCTGCTGTGTTGGGCCATGGTGGGTACTTGGGTAGAGCTGCTAAAGTGGCTCCTTAGTTTAAGAAACAATTACCCCTCCCAAGGGGCCAATTTGAGATGACCCAAAGAGCCAATGCTCCCCCCAACACACCCCGCGGCGAAACCGTGCGCCAGCGCGTCTACCTGGAGCTGCGCCGCGCCATTGAGCAGGGTACGTTCAAGCCTGGCACGCGCCTGCCCGCTTCGCGCGCGCAGGCCGCAACTCTAGGCGTGTCGCGCAACAGCGTGCTGTGGGCGTTGGAGCGCTTGCAGTCCGAGGGCTATGTGGTGGCACGTGTGGGCGATGGCAGTTACGTGGCCGACAACCTGGGCGCCCTGGCCTCTTCTGGCACAGCAGCCAATGGCTTGCGCCCGGCCATCGCGGCCGGCCTGTCGCAACGCGGGCAGTTGGTGGCCGACACCGTGTCACGCTGGAACCCGCCCTTGCAGGCTGCACTCCCCTTTCGCATCGGCGCGCCCGAAATCGCAACATTTCCCTTTGCGCTGTGGGACCGGCTGGCGCGGCAAGCGTCCAAAGACCAGCGTATGGCCCAGGCCCAGTACCTGGACCCTGCCGGTTCGCGCGCGCTGCGCGATGCGATTGCGCAGTGGCTATGGGTGTCGCGCGGCATACGTTGCGAGGCGGAGCAGGTGGTGGTGTGCTCGGGCTCGCAGCAGGGCATCGACCTGGTCGGGCGGTTGCTGCTGGATGCGGGTGACGAGGCCTGGGTCGAAGACCCCGGCTACCCTGGCATACGGGCCAGCCTGGTGGGCCACGGTGTCACCGTGCGGCCGGTGCCAGTGGATGCCGAAGGCCTGGTCGTAGAGCAGGCCGCCACACTGTGGCCCGCCGCCCGGTTGGCAGTGGTGACACCTACATCACAATTCCCTACCGGCGTGCGCATGAGCCTGCCACGCCGCCTGGCCTTGCTGGACTGGGCCAATGCGCAACGGTCCTGGATTGTGGAGGACGATTACGACGGCGAATTCCAGTACAGCACGCACCGCCTGCCGGCCCTGTGCAGCCTGCCCCATGCGCACCGGGTGCTGTATGTGGGCACTTTCTCCAAGACGCTGCACCCTGGGTTGCGCCTGGGCTTCATCGTGCTGCCGCATGCACTGGCCGGCGCTTTTTCCATGGCCCGAGCACTGACCGACCGGCACGCGCCCGGCGACACGCAGGATGTATTGGCCCGCTTCATCACCGAGGGCCATTTGCTGCGCCACCTGCGCCGCATGCGCGAGCTGTACCCACAGCGCCAGCAGGTGCTGATTGAAGCCGTGGCCAAGGCCAGCAAGGGCCAACTGGTGTTGCAGCCCAGCGACCAGGGCATGCACCTGCTGCACGAGTTGCCTGCGGGCCAGGACGACCTGAGCCTGTCTGCGCGGGCCCAACAGGCGGGACTGCTGCTGGCGCCGTTGTCGCGTTACACCATCACGTCGAAGCGCCGTGGATGGCTGTTCGGCTATGCGGGGTATGACGCGGTGGCGCTGCGCAAGGCTGCCGCAGCGCTGGGAAAATTGCTACGTAATTGATAGCTGCTGACCAATGCTGAACAGGGGCTAGCGGCAGTTTTCAGAAAATTACACTGGCTCAAGCCAACGCCGACATTCGGCTGAGTGCGTAGCTTGCGTCACCCCGGCTAAACACCGTGTCCTCTGGAAGCACCTCACCCGGCGCAAACGTGGGGCCTTTGTTGAGCCGTTCGTAGATTGGGTCGAAATCGATCCGCGCCAAAGCGAGCAGATCGTCGAGGCTGTTCAGCACAAAGTAGCACTCCTGAAAGTCGTCGATGCGGTAGTTGGTGCGCATGACGCGTTCCAGGTCAAAGCCGATGCGGTGTGGCGACGAGCTTTGCAGGGCAAACGTGCTTTCGGTGAAGCTGGACGCAATGCCGGCACCGTAGATGCGCAGTGCCTCCGCTCCCGCGACCTGCTCTTTCACCAACCCAAACTCCACGGTGTACCAGTACACGCGCGCCAGCTCGGTGAGCTTGCCGATGCGCTGGGCGCGCAAACCGGCTTCGCCATAGAGCTGGATGAAGTCCGCCATGACCGGGTGCATGAGCATGGGCACATGGCCGAACACGTCGTGAAACACATCGGGCTCTTGCAGATAGTCCAGTTGGTCGGCGCTACGGATGAAGTTTCCACTGGGGAAACGGCGATTGGCCAGGTGGTCAAAAAACACTTCGTCGGGAACCAGCCCTGGCACGGCTACGATCTGCCAGCCAGTGCGAGGCATCAGCACCTCGTTGAGCGCGGCGAACTCGGGGATGGCGTCCGCACTGAGCGGCAAGGCGCGCATCCCCTCGACAAACTCTCGACAGGCCAGCTGTGGCAGCAGCGCCGTCTGGCGCTCGAACAGGGTCTTCCAGGTGGCGTGCTCCTGGACGGTGTAGTTGGCCCAGCCTTGATCGATCGTCCAGTCGGCGCGGCTTGGGGCCAGGCCCGCTGCCAGGCCGTGTTTGGTGGAGGCAGCTTGTGGGTTCATGGCTGCACCGCCTGTGGACGGCCGGTAAACACCGCGTCGATATAGCGCGCCAGATCCAGATCGCGCTGCGACAGGCCTTGCACATCGTGCGTGGTGAGGGTGATCTCCACGCGGTTGTACACGTTGAACCACTCGGGGTGGTGGTTGCGCTTTTCCGCCATGATGGCCACCTGCGCCATGAAACCAAAGGCCTGCGCAAAGTCGGCAAACACCAGGGTGCGCGCCATCAGGCCACCGCGCTCTGCGCTGAAGTGCCAGTGGCTCCAGTCGAGTTGGAGGGTGCTGAAGGTATGGGGATCAATGCGTTCCATGCTTCACCTCCTTTACAGGGCCCGCGCGGCCAGCACAGTGCCGCGGCAGTCGCCAAAACCAATGCGGCGTGCGCCCGGCCGTTCGCAGTGGCCACGCAGGATGACGCTGTCGCCGTCTTGCAAGAAGGTACGCGTCTCGCCATTCGCCAGCGTGATCGGCTGCTTGCCGCCCTGGCTCAGTTCCAGCAGAGAGCCGCCCTGCTCCGGCTTCGGGCCAGAGAGCGTGCCGGTGCCCAGCACGTCGCCGCTGCGCAGGTTGCAGCCGTTCACGGTGTGGTGCGTGACCAGCTGCGCTAGCGTCCAGTAGGCGTCGCGCAGGTTGGACTGCGATAGGCGTACGCCTTCGCTGCCCGCAGCGCGCATGGCGGGTGTCTGCAGCCAGACCTCCAGCTGCACATCAATCGCGCCTGCGCTGCGGTTGTGGGCCGAGTCCAGATAGGCCAGAGGGTGCGGGTCGCCAGCGGGTCGTGCGAAGGCGGCGCGAAACGGCGCCAGCGCCTCCAGTGTCACCAGCCAGGGCGACACGGTGGTGGCAAAGTTTTTGGCCAAAAAGGGGCCCAGCGGCTGATACTCCCAGGCCTGCACATCGCGCGCGCTCCAGTCGTTCAGCAGGGTCAGGCCAAAGATGTGTTCTTCGGCATCCGCTATGGAAACAGGAGCGCCCAGCGCATTACCCATGCCTGTCCACGCCGCCATCTCCAGTTCGTAGTCCAGACGCGCCGTGGGACCGAAATCCGGCACGCTGGCGCCAGGCTTGAGCGTCTGCCCACGCGGGCGGTGGAACTGCTGACCGCTGGCACCCAGGCTGCTGGCGCGGCCGTGGTAACCAATGGGCACCCACTGGTAGTTGGGCAGGAGCGGGTTGTCCGGGCGAAACAGCTTGCCCACCGTGGTGGCGTGGTGGATGCCGGTGTAGAAGTCCGTGTAGTCGCCCACGTCACAGGGCAGGCCCAGCTCCACCTCGGTCTGGCGTAAGAGCGCGTCGGTCCACACCGCCTTGAGAGCTGAACCTTCGCGCAGCCCTTCCCAAATGGCCAGACGCAGCGCGCGGCGTTCGGCCACTGGTGCGGCCATGAGGCGCGGCATGTCGTGATGGTCAATCAGGCCGGTGGCGTGCAGGTTGAGCACGCGGTCGCCAATAGCAACACCAATCTGCCAGGGCTCCAGTGCGTTGTGGCGAAAGCGGCCAAATGGCAGGTTCTGGATGGGAAAGTCTGTGTCCGCCGCATTGGCCGAATCCACCCAACTCAACGTGGCGGGGTCGTGTGTGGCATCCAGCGTGGTCAGCGCAGCGCTCATGCCTTGGCTCCGAGTTCCTTTGCGTGCAGAAACGCGGCGTGCTTGGGCGCGCGTTTGGTCACGCTCCACTCTTCCAGCATCTGCCACTTCACGGCATCTGCCTGGGCGATCTTGGCGATCTCTTCGGGGTCCGGGCAGGCCAGTTCCAGGCGGTGGCCGTTGGGGTCGAAGAAGTAGATGCTGTGGAACATGCCATGGTCGGTCACGCCCAGCACGTCCACACCGTTGGCTTCCAGATGGGCCTTGAACTCCAGCAGCTCCGCACGGTCCTTCACGCGGAACGCAATGTGCTGCACCCACTCGGGCGTGTTCGGGTCGCGACCCATGGGCGGCTGCGTGGGCAGCTCAAAGAACGCCAGCACATTGCCCATGCCAGCGTCCATGAAGATATGCATGTACGGGTCCGGTGCCTTGGTGCTGGGCACGACGTCTTCGGCAATGGCCAGAACAAAATCCATCTTCAACATCTTCTGGTACCAGAGCACTGTTTCCTTGGCGTCCTTGCAGCGGTAGGCCACGTGGTGGATGCGGTCGATTTTCATGGTGCTGCTCCTGGGTTGGGCTGGGTTCGACTGGGTTCACTTGACGGCTTCGAGCACGCCGCGGTTGATCTGGTCGCGCTCCAGCGACTCGAACAGGGCCTTGAAATTGCCTTCGCCAAAGCCCTCTCGGTAGTTGCCTTTGCGCTCAATGAACTCAAAGAACACCGGGCCCAGCAGTGGCTGCGAGAAGATCTGCAGCAACAGGCGCGGCTTGCCACCTTCGGTCGTCCCGTCCAGCAGAATGCCGCGTGCCTGCAACTCGCCCACCGGCTGGCCGTGGCCCGGCAGGCGTGTGGCCAGGTTCTCGTAGTACACGTCGTTGGGCGCCGTCAGCAACGGAATGCCCGCCATCTGCAATTTGTCGATGGCGCCGGGCAGGTCTTCGCATAACAGCGCGATGTGCTGGATGCCCTCGCCGTTGAACTGCATCAGGAATTCTTCAATCTGCCCGCCACCCTGGCGCGCTTCTTCGTTGAGCGGAATGCGCACCAGCCCGTCTGGCGCAGTCATGGCCTTGGAGGTGAGGCCGGTGTATTCGCCCTGGATGTCGAAGTAGCGGATCTCCTGGAAATTGAACAGCTTGCCGTAGAAGTCGGCCCAGTAGGCCATGCGGCCCCGGTACACGTTGTGCGTGAGGTGATCGACCACGCTGAAGCCATGGCCCACGGGGCGGCGGTCCACGCCCTCGATGAATTCGAAGTCGATGTCGTAGATGGACTTGCCGTCCTCGTAGCGGTCAATCAGGTACAGCGGCGCGCCGCCAATGCCCTTGATGGCGGGCAGGTTCAGCTCCATGGGGCCGGGGCGCAGTTCCACGGGCTGCGCGCCCAGCTCCAAGGCACGTTTGTAGGCCAGATGTGAGTCGCGTACGCGGAACGCCATGCCGCAGGCGCTGGGGCCATGCTCGGCAGCGAAGTAGCCCGCTACGCTTTTGGGCTCGCGGTTCACGATGAAGTTGATGCCGCCCTGGCGGTACAGCACCACGTCCTTGGAGCGGTGCTTGGCCACCAGCGTGAATCCCATGCGTTCGAACACGGGTTCGATGACACCGGCCAACGGCGACGCGAACTCCACAAACTCAAAGCCCATCAGGCCCATCGGGTTGTCAAACAAATCACCGGGTTGGGTGGCCATGGTCATGCTCCTCAAACGCTGTTCTTGAAGCCTTGATTGTGGTCAATTGGACGCGCAAATGGCGTGCAAGTTACAGGTCTCAACGCCCACACGATGCATAATTTGTGCATGAAACAAGAGAAACACGAAGATTCATTGCTGGATAGCTTTGATATCAGTCTTCTTGCTGCACTGCAACGCGATGCACATGCCACCCACCAGCAAATTGGGGATCAGGTGCACCTGTCCGCCTCGCAGGTCAGCCGCCGGGTGCAGCGACTGCAGGCCGCAGGCATCATCCGTCGCTATGTGGCACTGCTGGAACCGGCGGCCATTGGCTTGGCCGTGCGCGCCATCTCCTATGTCACGCTGACCCGCCACAGCGGTGACGAGGGCTTGGCGTTTGAGCGTGAGATTGCCGGCTTTCCCGAAGTGCTGGAGTGCTATTCGGTAGCCGGCGAGTCAGACTACATCCTGCAGATCGTGGCGGCCGACCTCAGCGTGCTGTCCGAGCAGGTGCTGCGTCGCCTCACCCGCATCCAAGGCGTGGGCAGCATCCGCTCCAACATTGTGCTGGCCCGGATCAAGAGCAGCACCGAGCTGCCCTTGTCGCACTTGCGCCGCACTGCCTAGAGTTGCACGCGCGCGCCCAGCTCAATCACACAGTTGTTGGGCAGCCGAAAAAAGTCAGCCGCGCTGCCCGCGTTGCGGGACATCACTGCAAACAAGGCCTCACGCCAGTGCGCCATGCCCGAACCGCGCGTAGGCACGACGATGTCGCGGCTCAAAAAGTACGAGGTCTCGAACAGGTTGATGGGCAGGCCCTGGGCGCGGCACAGCTCCAGCGCCTTCGGAACGTCTGGCGTGTTTTTGAAGCCGTAATGCAGTTGCACCGTCCAGAAACCTGGGGCCAGGGTCTCCACCACCACACGCTCGTCAAACGGAATCCAGGGCACATCGTGGAACACCACATTGAGGATGATGTTGCGCTCGTGTAGCACCTGGTTGTGCTTGAGGTTGTGCATGAGCGCCTGGGGCACCGTTTCGGGGTTGGCCACGGCGTAGACCGCCGTACGTGCAACGCGGTGCACGCCATCCTGTGCCAGGGCTGCCACAAACGGGGCCAGCTCGGGGTCGTCATGGCGAATGCTGTCCACCAGCAATTCGCGGCCGCGGCGCCAGGTGGCCATGACCAAAAAGATACCCAGGCCCATGACCAGCGGGAACCAGCCACCCTGCAAGAACTTGAGCGAGCACGACACCACCAACAGCACATCCAGCGCCACAAACACACTGGTGGCTGCAATGGCCAACGGCAGCGGGTACCGCCAGGCGTGGCGCACTACAAAGAAGGTCAGCACCGTGGTGATCAGCATGGTCACGGTGACGGCAATGCCGTAGGCCGAGGCCAGGGCTGAGGAGCTGCCAAAGCCAAACACCGCAAGCAACACAGCCACCAACAACAACCAGTTCACACCGGGCAGGTAAATCTGGCCCGCCTCTTTGGCAGACGTAAACAGCACCTGCATGCGCGGCAACAGGCCCAGCTGAATCGCCTGCCGGGTCATGGAGAAGGCACCCGAGATGACAGCCTGCGAGGCAATCACCGTGGCCACAGTGGACAACGCCACCGCGGGGATGACCCAGGCGTCCGGGAACATGCGGTAGAACGGGTTGTCCAGCGCCGTGGCATCACGCATCAGCAAAGCGCCCTGCCCCATATAGTGCAGCGCCAGCGCAGGCAGAACCAAGCCGGTCCAGGCCAATTGGATGGGGCGTTTGCCAAAGTGGCCCATGTCGGCATACAGCGCCTCGGCCCCGGTGAAGGCCAGCACGATAGCCCCCACCACCACAAACACATGCCAGCCCTGGGCACGCAGAAAGGCCAGCGCCTCCAGCGGGTTGAGCGCGGCCAGAATGGTCGGGCTCTGCGCAATCTCCTGCACGCCGGTGACACCCAGCACCGCAAACCACACCACGATGACCGGGCCAAACAGCTTGCCCACCAGCCCGGTGCCAAAGCGCTGCATGGCAAACAGGCCAACCAGCACCGCCGCACAAATGGGCAACACATAGGGCTTGAAGGCCGGCGTGGCCACTTCCAGCCCCTCCACCGCGCTGAGCACCGAGATGGCCGGCGTGATCACGCTATCGCCATAAAACAGGGCCGCACCAAACACCCCGGTAAGCAGCAGCACCAGGCGCCGTTGCGGCGTACTGCCGGCGGCTTTGGCTGCCAATGCCGTGAGGGCCATGATGCCGCCCTCCCCCCGGTTGTCCGCACGCAAGATGAGCAGCACGTACTTGAGGGTGACCACCATCATCAGCCCCCAGAAGACCACCGACACCGCGCCAATCAGGTGCGGCGCGTCCAGCGGAACACCCGTGGCCGGACTGAAGATTTCTTTCATGGTGTAGAGCGGGCTGGTGCCAATGTCACCATAAACCACGCCCAGAGCCCCCAGTGTGAGAGCACCCAGACTTTCGCGAGCCGTATTGGATTGCATGAAACGCTTTGGCAGTGAAGAGGACTGCAATGTCGCCCGCCCGGCGTTAGGAAGGCATATGGAATGCCCTGCGCTTGTGGGGTTACTGCGTGGCCAAACGGTAGCCCACGCCGGTTTCGGTGAGCAAATGGCGCGGCTCGGCCGGGTCTGCCTCTATCTTGGCGCGCAGCTGGCCCATGTAGAGCCGCAGGTAATGCGTGTGCTCGGTAAATTCCGGCCCCCACACGTCCACCAGCAGTTGCCGATGCGTCACCACACGGCCTGCACTGCGTACCAGGCGGGCCAGCAGCTTGAACTCCGTGGGGGTGAGATGCAAAGACACGCCGTCCCGCTCCACTTGGCGCAACCCCAGGTCCACACGCAAGCCGTCCAGCGCATGCACTGTCACCGCGGGCGACAGTGCGGTGCCGCGGTGCCGCAGCGCCACGCGAATACGCGCCAGCAGCTCACTCACGCCAAAAGGCTTGGTCAGGTAGTCATCAGCGCCCGCGTCCAGCAACAGGATCTTTTGCGCCTCCAAATGGCGCGCAGACACCACCAGAATGGGCAGCGTGTGATGGCGGCGCACCACCTGCACTAACTCCAGGCCATCCCCATCGGGCAGCCCCAGGTCCAGCACCAACACATCGGGCAGCGCATGCTGCAGCAGGGCCAGCGCCTCGCGCACCGACACCGCCGTCTGCACGTCAAACCCCTCAACCGCGAGGGAAGACTGCATGAGCGCGCGGATTTCGCGGTCGTCCTCCACCACCAGTACACGCAGGCTCATGGCAACGCTCCCGCGTCAGGTTGGGCCACGGCAGGCAGGGTCAGCGTCACATTGCAACCGCCTCCGCGGCGCTGGCGCACGTCCAGCGTAGCGTGGTGCGCCTGCGCAATCGCACGGCACAGTGCCAGCCCCAGGCCTGCGCCATGGGGGCCAGCACGGTCGCCCCGTGCGTAGGGTTCAAACAACGTGGCCATTTCCGCCTCAGCAATGCCAGGCCCACGGTCCTTCACGGACAGCTGCACACCGCCGTCGTGGGTTCGGGCCACCAGATCAATGGGACCGTCGCTGTACTTCAGCGCGTTGTCCAGCAGGTTGCTCAGCAGTTGGGCCAACAGCACGGCATCCACCCGCACCAATGGCAAATCTCCGGGCACCTGCGACTGGATGCGGCGCTGTGGATCGCGCTGGCGCACACGGACCAGCACCGCACCCACGATCTCCTGCACCGACTCCCAGTCCGGCCGGATATCCAGCCCGGTGCTGCTCAGGCGCACCAGTTGCAAGGTGTTTTCCGTCACCGTGGAGAGGTAACTGGCCTCATCCACAATGCTGGTGAGCAGGCGCTGTTGCTCGGCGTCGCTGAGCTTGTCACGCTGGGTTTGGAGCGAAGACGCTGCGCCCACCACCGCGGCCAATGGCGTACGCAGATCATGTGAAATGGCTGCCAGAAACGTGCTCTGCACTTGCTGACGCTGGCTTTCCTGCTGGGCTGTGTGCATGGACTGCGCCATCTGCAAACGCGCCAAGGCTTGCGCCAGCAAGGCACACAATGCCTGCGCATGGTCACGCCCCGCCTCATCGTCGGCACGCACGTTCTGTATGCACACGGCGCCATGCATTTGCACCTTGTCGCCCAGCGGCAGGTACCACGCATTCAACCCAGGCCAGCGGCCGGTGCCTGGCCCCAGAACACTGGCTTCGCGCATGCAGCAGCGCAGGCCATCGCGCAAGTCTTCCAGCCCATCCACATCCGCCTCAAGGGCCAGCACGCTGGGCCCGGAAAAAGCCTCGGCCAGCGCGCTGCGCCCCAACTCGGCCGCCGATGACGCCGACGTGGCATCGGCCAAATGGGTGGCCAGCTGTTGCAGTTGCCACGCACGCTCGGCATTGGCACGGGCCAGCGCGGTCTTGCGGCGTAGTGCACTGGTCAGGTGGCTGATCAGCAAAGCCACCAGCAGCATCGTGAAGAGGCCGATCAGGTGCTCCTGGCTGTCAACCGCAAAGTTCCAGCGCGGGGGAACAAAGAAGAAATTGAGCGCGGTAACAGCCGCCACGGCGCACAGCACGGAGGGTAACCACGGCAAGGTGTAAGCCGCCAGCACCACGGCCAGCACATAGAACATGGACTGGCTGGTCAGCGAGACATGGTGGTCCAGCGCAAACCCAAGGCCTGTGGCAACGCCCAGCAGGGCCAGCACCGTGGCGGTTTGGACGAGGTAAGTGCGGGGGGCGGGGGGCTGCGCTTGCATGGTGACGCCAGCGTACCACCCACCATGTCAGGATTGCATTAGGAAGGCAGAGGCCACAGGCAAGCCCCCGCCTATTTGGCCGTACGCAAGCCCACACCCAGCGCAGCGCCCACGCTCAGCAGCAGCACCAGGGCTGCGCCCAGCAGCGTGGCGCCGTACCAGCCACGGTCCATGAACACGCCGAACACAATGGGCGAGATGGCAAATCCGGTATCCAGGCCAGAGTACACCAGGCCATAAACGCGGCCCGTGGCGCCCTTGGGCGTGGCCTTCTTGATCATCATGTCGCGCGAGGGGCCACCAATGCCGACCGCAAAGCCGGTGATGGCCAGCACCACCATGGTGCCGGTGGCACCCAGCAAACCCGTGCCGCACAGGGCCAGCAACATGGCACCGGCCGCCATGGCCATGGCCACCACGCGGTCCGAGTGCTTGGACTTGGCCGCCACAAAGCCGCCAATGAACATGCCCACCGCGCCGCACAGCATGTAGGACGAAATGGTCAGCGTGGCCGCCTCAAAGCTAACGCCATGCATGGCCTTGAGGATGGACACCGCGTAGCTCTGCACCACCGCCAGTGTCATGGTGGAGAGCAAAAAGAATCCAAAACACCACCACACCACGGGCAGCTTCATGAACGCCATGTCGTGCTCGGTCTTGGCATGGGCCGCCACGCGCGGTGCCACGGTGGTGCTCAGGTGCTCCCGCTGCACCACCAGCAATGCCAGGATGGCGGCGTACATCACCGCTGCGGCCAGATAGGCATTGCGCCAGCCCATGGTGGCGCCCAGGCCGGCAAAGAACACCGGTGCCACGGCCCAGCCCAGGTTGCCCGTAAGACCATGCGCGCTGAAGGCGTAGCCCAGCCGTTGGGTGGAGACGCGCTGATTCAGGATGGTGAAATCCACCGGGTGGAAGGTTGCGTTGCCCAGACCGGCCAGCGCCGCCACGGCAAACAGCCCGGTGTAGCCGGTCACAAACGAGGCAGCTATGCATGCCCCCATGAACAGCCCCAGCGCCACAAACATTAGCGGCCGTGCACCCAGCCGGTCCACCACAAACCCTGCGCAGGCCTGGCCCACGCCAGAGACCACGAAAAACATGGTCATCAGCAAACCAAGCTGCGAATAGCTCAGCCCAAACTCCTGCATGAACACGGGAAACAGCAGCGGCAACAGCAGGTGGCCAAAGTGCGAACTGGCATGGGCCAAGCCCACCAAGCCAATCACGGTGGCGTCCTGTTTCATGGGAACGGCAGGGGCTGCGGCGGCGGAAGAGAGTGTTGCGCTGGTCATGGGAGCCATCGTACGGGCGCAAACAGTTTCTTGATTACGACAAAAAGACAATAATTGTCGAATTCCCGCCAAACCAGACCCAACGATCCATGCCCCTGAAACGCAAGGCACCGCTCAACCCCGTGTCCTTTGACACCTCGGCCCAACGCCCCCCCACGGCCGAGCGCCCTGTGCGCAGCCGGGCCCGTTCACTGGCTATGGACGCCCACATCGAACCCCACCAGCACCCCTGGGCCCAGTTCACCTACTGCGCCAGCGGCCTCATGCAGGTGACGGTGACGCAGGGCGAGCTGCAGACCACCTACATCGTGCCGCCCAGCCGCGCGGTGTGGATTCCGCCCGGCGTACAGCACAACGTGGTGGTGCTGGAGACGGCCGAGCTGCGCACGGTGGATATCGCGCCCGACGTGATGCCCGCCGACTGGACGGACTGCCGCGTGCTGGTGGTGAGCAAGCTGCTGCGCGAGCTGGTGCACGCGCTGGAGGGCAGCGAGCCCGGCCCGCGTGACGACGCCCTTATGCACCTCACCGCCGACGAGATGGCCCGCTCCGACATCCAGGCCCTGGGTGTGCCCATGCCCCACCCCGAGCACGGCGACAAGCGCCTGCGCGCGCTGTGCGAAGCCGTACTGCGCGACCCGGCCGAGCGCGGGCAACTGGGCGAATGGGTGGCCGACGTGGGCGCCAGCGAGCGCACCATGGCCCGCTTGTTTCGCGACGAGCTGGGCACCAGCTACCAGCAGTGGCGCCTGCAGGCCGTGCTGGCCCATGCCCTGCCCCAGCTGGCACGTGGTGTGCCCATTGCCCAGGTGGCCGCAGCGGCAGGCTACGCCAGTGACAGCGCGTTCTCTGCCATGTTCAAGCAAAGCATGGGCAAGCCACCCAGCCACTTTCTGGCCCGCAGCTAAAATCGGAACGCAGCCCGCAAGGGTTGCCGCGTTCTCAGGGCGGGGTGTAATTCCCCACCGGCGGTATATGTGGCTTGACTACAGCAGCCCGCGAGCGCCCACGCCAGCCCTTGCCGGCGTGGGGTCAGCAGATCTGGTGAGATGCCAGAGCCGACGGTCATAGTCCGGATGAAAGAGATCGCGCACTCCAAGATTGGGCACGCCCCTGCGCGCGCCTGGCCTGCGTTTGCGTGCGCCCTGATTCTTGTTAATCCTCTTTTTGAGACCACCATGAATCAGACTTCCTCGCCGCGCATTGCCATCATCAGTTCTTCGTGGCATCGCGACATCGTCACCAACAGCACCAACGCCACCAAGGCCGAGCTGCAGCGGCAAGACATTTCCCCCAATCAGGTAGACCACTTCGAGGTGCCTGGCGCCTTCGAGATCCCGCTGCACGCCCAGCGCCTGGCGCGCAGCGGCCGCTATGACGCCATCATCGCCGCCGGCCTCATCGTCAACGGCGGCATCTACCGCCACGAATTCGTCACCACCGCCGTCATCGATGGCCTGATGCGCGTGCAGCTGGATACCGATGTGCCCGTGTTCAGCGCCGTGCTGACGCCGCGTGATTTCCACGAGCACGAGGAGCACCTGAACTTCTTCCGCGAGCACTTCGTCAAGAAGGGCACCGAGGTCGCCCAGGCCTGTCTGCAAACCCTGCGCGCCCTTCAGGCTTTGCCCATCAAGGGATAATTGGCCCCTGCCCTCTCCACCCGGATACCGACCATGCATCTCTCCAACTGGCTAGTTTTCTGTGGCGTTGCCTTCCTGGTGTGCTTCAGCCCCGGCCCCGGGGTACTGCTGGCCATCTCCAACGCCATGGCGCATGGCAAGCGGGACTGGGTGGCAAGTTCGCTGGGCAATGCCACGGGGCTGTTCATCATCTCGGGCGTGGCCATGGCCGGCATGGGCGCCATCCTGGCGGTGTCGGCCCTGGCCTTCACGGTGCTCAAGGTGGCCGGTGCGCTGTACCTGATTTATCTGGGCATCCGTCAGTGGCGCAGCAAGGCGGTGTCGTTCACCGCGGCACAGTCGGCGACATACGTGGCCGACGCGCCCGCGAACAAGGGCATGGGCCGTCGGCTCTACGGGCAAGGCATGGGCGTGGCACTGACCAACCCCAAGGCCATTCTGTTTTTCTCCGCCTTGTTTCCGCAGTTCATCACAGCGGACGCACCGGTGCCCGAACAGGTGGCGGTGCTGACCTGCACCTTTGTGGCCATGTCACTGTTCTCCCACCTGTTTTATGTGCTGGTGGCCCGCATGTTCAAGGGTCATCTGGGCAATCCACACAAACAGCGCCTGCTCAACCGCGTGTCGGGTGGTTTGTTTGTGGTGCTGGGCCTGAGCCTGCTGCGATTGAAGAACAAAGTGTCGGCCTGAGGCAGGCCATTACGCTATCAAAACAGAAGCGCCTCGTCCATATTCCACGGGGGCTAGAGGTCTATTTTTCTTTCAGGTGGCCGAAGCAGGCAAACCGAATAGTTTGTCAAAAGTCCAGGTAAAAGCCACGGTATAGACAAAGAAGAAGGCCAGCATGCCCAAGTCGGCCACCAGGGCCGTCCACAAGGAAACGTCCAGCCAGTAAGCCATCACGGGCACCAAAAACACCGTCAGCCCACCTTCAAAACCCACGCCATGGGCAACGCGCCGCCGCAGCGTGCGGCCCTTGACGGCCTGGCGCGCCTCCCAACGCTCGAACCACAGGTTAAACAGATAGTTCCACGCCAAGGCGATGCTGGACATGACAGCCGACAGCACAAAGGCGGAGCCCGGGGGATGGGAAAAGATCAGCGCCAGGGTGGGCGTGACCACGGCGATGGCAATGCTTTCAAACAGGACTGCCTGTACAACGCGGCGTGTGGTGGGTGACATCGCCCAATCGTAATGGCTGGCACGCCTCTGGCTATAAGGGGCGCCGTATCATGTCCATGGCCGCCCAGTCACTTTTATTGTGGAGCCCGTCTCAGGCAACGGCCAATGTGTGGCCCGTAGGTTGTAGCCGGAAGGCACTGATCGCGTCCACCAACAACCGCGCCTGCTGGCTCAAACTGTCTGCCGCGGCGGCAGACTGCTCCACCATGGCGGAGTTCTGCTGGGTGGCCTGGTCCAAATCCGCCACAGACTGGTTTACTTGCACAATGTCCTTGCTCTGCGACGACGACATGGTGCCCAATTCGGCTATCAAGCTCACCACCCGCCCCACCTGATCGCGAATATCGACCATGCTGGAGCCCGCCGTCTCCACCAGGCGCGACCCCGCATCCACCTTCTCCACGTTGCTGCTGATCAGCGTCTTGATCTCACGCGCAGCCGTGGCCGAGCGTTGGGCCAAGCTGCGAACCTCGGATGCCACCACCGCAAACCCGCGCCCCTGCTCTCCCGCCCGGGCAGCCTCGACCGCCGCATTGAGCGCGAGGATGTTGGTCTGAAACGCAATGCCGTCAATCACGCTGACGATGTCGGAGATGCGTTGTGAAGCCTCGTTGATCTGTGACATGGTGCTCACCACCTGACTCACCACGTCACCACCCCGCTGTGCAGCGCCATTGGCGGCGTGGGCACAGTCGTTGGCCTGCTGGGCCAGAGTTTCGCTGCTGCGCACCATGGTGGAAATTTGCTCCATGGAGGCTGCGGTTTCCTCCAGGCTGGCGGCCTGCTGCTCGGTGCGGTGCGACATATCGCTGTTGCTGGCCGCAATTTCCGAAGCGCCCAGCGCCACGGCGTCGCTGCTGCTGCGCACCATCCCGACCAGGTTGCGCAGTGATTCCTGCATCTGCTTCAGAGACTCCGTCAGCCGCCCCACCTCATCTTTGGCTTCCGGTTCTACATGGGTGCTCAGGTCGCCTTCGGCAATGCGCTGGGTCACGTGCACCGCCGCCAGCAGTGGGCGCGTCACACTGCGCGCGGTCCAGTTCGCAATCAACGCTCCCGACACCATGGCGACCACCAAGAGCAGCAGCATGGCGTACCCCGCCTGACGCACCGTGCCATCCGTTGTCTGACGCGCAGCCTCCATGCGTTCCCGTTGCAAGGCGATCAGATCATCCAGTTGCGTGAAATACGTTTTTTGCAACTGCGTCACCTCTCCCACCAGCAAGTCGCGCGCTGCCTCGTTATTGCCTTCCAGGCCCAGCTTCACCGATTGGTCCAACTTGGCTGCATATGCCAAGCGTGAGGTGGACACTTCCTTGAACTTGGCCTGCTCTTCAGGAAGCGTCAGCAAATCTTCCAACTGCTTGAGCAATGCGCGCGTGGAAGCCCGGTTTGCATCAATGGTGTTTTTTTCCATCTGCTTGCCCTGGGAATCGGTTTGCAGTGCAATGTTGCGCGCGGCCCGGGCAGTCAGGTTGATGTTGTCCTTGATGTTGGACAGCACGGTCACCACCAAGTTGTGGTCGGTGAGCACGCGTACCTGCCCGCCTACTTGGTCCAGCGCCAGGCGCCCAAATAGCGCCACTGCAATACTGACCAAAATCAGCAATCCAAAGCCCAAGCGCATCCGCGTCGCAATGGAGCGGTCTTTTATCAACCTCATAGCTGCCTCCCTGTTGAAACCCAAAACGTTTGATTTCCAACGCCTTAGCTTCCCAGCGCCTCTGCGAGCGTGTGCGCGCACAGTATGCGAGGTTCCCTAGCCCTTGGCAACACACACCAAACCGGTGCGCCAGATCTGGCACACCAATTGCTTGACCTAAGTCAGAGTAGAAGCTGTCAGTAACCGCCGGGCCCGCGCCCAGGTTATCGGTCATTGCTCTGGTGACGGTAGTGCCGTCGCATGCCGAAAGCGCGCTTTCAGCATTTGGGTTTGCGCCCAACAGAGACTGGCAGCCATCAGGCTGCTGCTTAGCCTCGGCACTGTCGTCTTTCCATATCAACTTTTGGAGAGATTGACTATGCAACGCAAACTGACTCAGCACTTCACCCGCCTCGCCTGCGCCACCGCGCTGGCAACCTTGGCCACCACCACATGGGCGCAAGACAAGGTGACCTTTCTCACCTCCTGGTACGCACAGGCCGAACACGGTGGCTTCTACCAGGCTCTGGTGGCTGGCATTTACAAAAAACACGGCCTGGACGTCACCATCAAGATGGGCGGCCCACAGGTCAACGGCATGCAACTGCTCACCGCAGGCCAGGCTGACTTCATCATGGGCTATGACCTGCAAGTGCTCAAATCCATTGAGCAGGGCCTGCCCGTGACCACCGTGGCCACCTCATTCCAGAAAGACCTGCAAGGCCTGATGACGCATGAAAACGTCAGTGGCCTGGGCGACCTGAAGGCCAAGACCATTCTGGTCTCCACCTCGGGGCGCCCCACTTGGTGGCCCTGGATGAAAGCAAAGTACGGCTACACCGAAGAACAATCGCGCCCGTACACATTCAACCTCCAGCCTTTCTTTGCCGACGCCAACACCGTGCAACAGGCCTACCCCTCGTCAGAGCCCTTCCAAGCCAACAAGGCGGGCGTCAAAACCAAGTTCTTCCTGTTTGCCGATGAGGGCTATCCGCCCTATGGCACCACCATCGTGTCCACCACCAAGCTGGTGGCCGAGAAGCCTGACGTGGTGCAGCGCTTCGTGCGCGCCAGCATCGAGGGCTGGAAGGCCTACCTGGCCAACCCTGCAGCAGGCAATGTGCTCATCAAGCAAGACAACCCCAAGATGGACGACGAGCAAATCACCTTTGCCATCCAGCGCATGAAAGAGCTCAAGGTATTTGACGGTGGCGACGCCGCCAAGCTAGGCGCCGGCGTGATGACCGATGCACGCTGGAAGCAGACCTACGACTTCATGGTGGGTGCTGGCCTGCTCAAGGCCGAGACTGACTGGAAAAAGGCCTACACCACCCAGTTCGTCAAAGACCTCAAGGTCATGCCCTGAGCGGCAAGGAGCACACCCATGCTGGTCACCCAACAACCCGTGCTGCGCCGCTTCTGGTACGCACTCATGCCCATCAGCCAGCTGAGCGATGGCCCCAAACCCTTCACGCTCCTGGGTGAAAACCTGGTGCTGTGGAAGAAAGCCAATGGCGAACCCGCCGCCCTGCGCGACCGATGCTGCCACCGCACCGCCAAGCTGTCCAAGGGCTTTGTCGAAGGCGACCACATCGTCTGCGGCTACCACGGCTGGACGTACGACTGCAGCGGCGCCTGCGTGCGCATCCCGCAAAACCCCGACGCCGCCATCCCCGCCGGGGCCAAGGTGCCCGCCTTCCACTGCCAGGAGAAATATGGCTACGTGTGGGTGGCGCTGGAAGACCCGCTGCGCCCCATCCCTCACTTTCCGGAAGATGGTGCACCCGGCTACCGCCGCATCTTCCAGTTCTACGAAGAGTGGAAAACCAGCCCGGTCCGCGTGATGGAGAACTCGTTTGACAACTCGCACTTCAGCTTTGTGCACAAGGCCAACTTCGGCATCCTGAACCAACCCGTGCCGCAAAAGTATGAGCTGGTGGAAACCGACTTTGGCTTTGAGGGCGAGACCGTGGTGCCCATCAACAACCCGCCCGCAGGCCATCGCGTCACGGGCGCCACCACGCCCATCACCACGCGCCGCCTGGTCAACAAGTACTACCTGCCCTTCTCGCGCCGCTTTGGCTGCCACTACCCCGACAGCGGCATCGACCACATCATCTACAACTGCGCCACGCCCATCAGCGACGACCGCCTCATGCTGGTGCAGTGGCTGTACCGCAACGACACCGAAGAACAGTGCAGCACGCAGGAGCTGATTGACTGGGACGCCGCTATCACCGCCGAAGACCGCGACATCCTGGAGGCCACCGACCCCGACGCCTGCATCGACACCCGCCGCCGCCAAGAATTCCACATGCCATCCGACAAACCCGGCCTGCTGATCCGCCGCATGCTGATGGACGTGCTGGCCGAGCACGGCGAAGTGGAAATGCACGCCGGCAACCGCCGCACGGTGGTGCCCATCGTCCCCGAATCTTCTGTGAAGGAGTGAGCATGCTCATGAAAACCAGCACCGACACGGCCATGGCCGACGAAGAAGCCCCGGCCCCGCAAATATTGGATGCGCCCGATGCGCAGACCGTGCTGCACGCCAACAAGGTGGAGAAAACCTATGGCAACGGCACCCACGCGCTGGCGCGCATGAGCCTGCGCATCCAGCGCGGCGATTTTGTCTCTCTGCTCGGCCCCTCGGGCTGCGGCAAGAGCACGCTGCTCAAGATGTTTGCCGGGCTGGAGGAGCCCAGCCACGGCCACATCCGCTGGGCCGGGGCCGACCAGCCAGCCAAGTCCGGGCTGAAGTCGGCCATGGTGTTCCAGGAGGCCACGCTCATGCCCTGGGCCACGGTGGCTGCCAATGTGCGCCTGCCGCTGGACCTGCAAAAGGTGCCACGGCCCGAGGCCGACGCCCGCGTGGCCGAGGCCCTGGCGCAAGTGGGTCTGGGTGCCTTTGGCCATGCCTACCCGCGCGAGCTGTCAGGCGGCATGCAGATGCGCGCTTCCATCGCGCGGGCGTTGGTGACTAAGCCCGATGTGCTGCTGATGGACGAACCCTTTGGCGCGCTGGACGAGTTCACGCGCAACAAGCTCGACACTGACCTGCGTGCCCTGTGGCAGGCCACGGGCCTGACGGTGGTGTTTGTCACCCACAGCATTTACGAGGCGGTGTTTCTGTCCAGCCGCGTGGTGATGATGGCCGCGCGACCCGGCCGCATCGTGGCCGATGTGCCGCTGCCCGAGCCCGACCGCTCCGAGGCCTACCGCCTCTCGCCCCCGTTTGCCGAGCATTGCCGTGACCTATCGGCGATGTTGATGGCCGCCAGCGACCCCGCCGATTTGCACTAAGTTGCACCAAGGAACACACGCCATGCAAACCTCTTTTTTCAAAAGCGCCAACACCCTCAAATGGCTGGCCCCGCTGGTCGTAGGAGCCGCCTTCTTGCTGCTGTGGCAGGGCATCTGCACGGCCTGGCAAGTGCCGGTCTACCTGGTGCCCAAGCCCACAGATATTGCGCAGACGCTGGTGACCGACGGCCCCTCGCTGCTGCTGTCACTGGCCGTCACGCTCAAGATCACCGTGCTGGCCTTTGTGCTGGCCACGGTGCTGGGCGTCATTGCGGCCTTTCTGTTTGTGCAAAGCCGCCTCATCGAGGCAAGCCTCTTCCCCTACGCCATCCTGCTGCAGGTCACGCCCGTGGTGGCGGTGGCGCCGCTCATCATCATCTGGGTCAAGCAGCCCACGCTGGCGCTGGTGATCTGTGCCACGCTGGTCACGGTGTTTCCCATCATCTCCAACACCGTGCTGGGCCTGCGCAGCGTGAACCCCGGACTGGTCAACTTGTTCAAGCTCAGCCGCGCCAGCCGCTGGCAAACGCTGGTGCGCCTGCGCATTCCCAGTGCGCTGCCCTTCTTCTTTGGGGGCTTGCGCATCTCCAGCGGGCTGGCCCTCATCGGCGCCGTGGTCGCCGAGTTTGTGGCCGGCACCGGCGGCACCGGCGCAGGCCTGGCGTATGAGATTTTGCAGGCCGGTTTCCAGATCAACATTCCGCGTTTGTTTGCCGCACTCGCCCTCATCTCGCTCACCGGCATCGCCCTCTTCCTCAGCATGGACTGGCTCAGCAAAAAAGCCCTGGGCCACTGGCATGACAGTGCGCAAGGCGCCTAACAAGAAACTCTCTATGACCTCAACCCTCATCCGCAACGCCGCTGCCATCCTCACGGGCCATCGCGGCGCATCCTCTCGCACCGCCGGACCTGACATCCGCATCCGTGGCAACCTCATAGCCGCCATCGGCCAGCTCACGCCCGAGCCCGGCGAACGCGTGGTGGACGCCACCGACTGCGTGGTCTACCCCGCCTGGGTCAACACGCACCACCACCTGTTCCAGTCGCTCATCAAGGGCGATGCGCATGGGCTGGACCTGCCGCTCACCGCCTGGCTGGCCGCCACGCCCTACCGCTTTCGCGCCGCGTTTGACGAAGGCCTATTCCGCACCGCCGTGCGCATTGGCCTGCTGGAGCTGGCGCTGTCGGGCTGCGGCACCGTGGCCGACCACAACTACCTGTACTACCCCGGCATGCCGTTTGACAGCTCGGCAATCCTGTTTGAAGAAGCCGAGCGCATGGGCCTGCGCATGGTGCTGTGCCGTGGCGGCGCCACCAAGGTGCGCCAGCTGGAGGCCGAGCTGCCCCAGGCCCTGCGCCCCGAGTCGCTAGACGGTTTCTTGGGCGACGTGCAGCGCCTGACCAAGCTGTACCACGACGCATCGCCCAACGCCATGCGCCGCGTGGTCATGGCGCCCACCACACCGCCCTATTCCATGGCCCCGGCCGAACTGGTGGAATGCGTCCGCACCGCGCGCAGCCTTGGCATCCGCCTGCACTCGCATTTGTCCGAGACCGTGGGCTACCAGGACTCCGTGCACAGCATGCACGGCATGAGCCCGGTGCGCTTTGTGGAGGAGCACGAGTGGCTGGGCAGCGATGTGTGGTTTGCGCACCTGGTGAAGCTGGACGCCGAAGAGATAGCCCTGCTGGGCAGCACCGGCACCGGCATCGCCCACTGCCCGCAAAGCAATGGCCGCCTGGGCAGCGGCATCGCCCCCATCCTGGCGCTGCAGGCGGCCGGCGTGCCCATCTCCATGGGCGTGGACGGCGCCGCCTCCAACGAGGCCGCCGACATGATTTCCGAAGTGCACGCCGCCTGGCTCATGCAACGCGCAGCGGCTGGAGACCGCAACCAACCCATTTATCGCGGTGGCAATGGCGAAGGTGAAAGCACCGCTGTGAGCGCCGACGACGTTGTGGCTTGGGGCACCTCCGGCGGCGCCAAGGTGCTGGGCCTGGACGCCATCGGCACGCTGGCCCCCGGCATGGCCGCCGACATCGCCCTCTACGCGCTGGACGACCCGCGCTACTTTGGCCTGCACGACGTGGCGGTGGGGCCCGTAGCCAGCGGCGGGCGGCCTGCGCTCAAGGGGCTGTGGGTGAATGGGCAGCAGGTTGTGGAGAACGATGTGCTGCGGGGGGTAGATGTGGGGGAGCTGCGGGCGGAGGCGCGTGTGGCTGTGCGGAGGTTGATGGCGGGCTAACCTAATGCGCGCGAGTCAGGAGCACTGACGTTTAGCACGAGAAGTTTGAAACGAGCTGTCAGAAATAGTCGACTCAATGAAAAACTTGTCAAATGATCGGTTTGCAGCGACCCAATACTTGGGCTTATAGGCTCCAGAACCGATATTGCGCCATGCAGCCAACTGACTTTGCATTAGCAACGCCTTCCCTTCGTCATCAATAATCTTGGCTTCAATGAGAGTTCGATTGTCAGAACCTAAAAGCGTAAACCATAGGTCAGGCAATGCGGAATCTACGAAGCGGCCCGCCTTTGTCGCAGTGCTAGCGGCTTGACCATCCAAACTTATATAAATGTCTTTTTTTGTGTCGATGAATGGCGCAATGAAGCGATAGAGCTCTGCAACAGAGTCTATTTTCTTGTTTCATGCACGATGACGGTTGTATTAATAAATATGTCCTGATAGATACCAAAACGTGCAAAACAACATGACCGGACTAGATTCATGCGCGCCTCCCTTGCGGCAACGAATTGATATTTCTATTTGCTTTCGCATCAGTATATGACCGTGCGTTAACCTCTCCCCCATGACGAAAACTCCCCTCCACCTACAAACCCCTCTGCTGGAATCCCGCGCCCTCAGCCTCGCTGCGCAACGCACCATCTGGCTCAAGATGGAAGCGCTGCAGCCGCCCGGCAGTTTCAAGATTCGCGGCATTGGCCATGCCTGCCAGATCCATGCGCAGCGCGGGGCCAAGCGCTTTGTGTCGTCGTCCGGCGGCAATGCGGGCATGGCCGTGGCCTATGCGGGGCGGGTGATGGACATCCCCGTGACGGTGGTGGTGCCGCAGACCACCACGGCGCGGGCGCAAGAGCTGCTGCGGCTGGAGAACGCGGAGGTGATCGTGCACGGCGCGTCGTGGCAAGAGGCGAATGAACTGGCGCTGTCGCTGGTGGGGCCGGACGATGCATTTTTGCACCCGTTTGACGACCCGCTGCTGTGGACCGGTCACGCCAGCATGGTGGATGAGGTGGCCCGCGCCGGCTTGGTGCCCGATGCGGTCGTGCTGTCGGTGGGTGGTGGTGGCCTGCTGTCGGGCGTGGCCGAAGGCATGGCGCGCAATGGCTGGAGCAATGTGCCCATCATTGCGGTGGAAACCAATGGCGCCGCGTCGCTGCACGCGGCCATGCAGGCCGGGCAAGCGGTGGCGCTGGACGCCATCACCAGCATTGCCGGTTCGCTGGGCGCCAAGCGCGTGTGTGAACAGGCTTTCCAGTGGACGCAAAAGCGCCCGGTGCAAAGTGTGTTGGTGTCAGACACGAGTGCGCTGGATGCGTGCGAGAGATTCTTGACCGACCACCGCGTACTGGTGGAACCTGCCTGCGGTGCCAGCCTGGCGCTGGCCTACGAAGCCAACGCGGCGCTGGCGCCCTACCGCAACGTGCTGTTCATCGTGTGCGGGGGCGCCACCGCCACGGCGGCACAAATCCGCCAGTGGCGGCAGGCCGCCTAGCGGAAGCTGGAGGTTTAAGGGGCAGCGTTCTTCTTGGCAATTTCATTGCCAAGGTAGCCACCGCCCACCGCGCCTGCGATGGTGGCCAGGGTTTTGCCATCGCCACTGCCAAACTGGTTACCCAGCACACCGCCCACCACAGCGCCAATGCCGATACCGACAGCGCTGTTCTTCTGGGCCGGTGCAGCGGCGGGTTGTGCAGGCGCCGGAGAAGCAGATGCCACCTGGGTGGACGTTTTCTGAACCGGGGCCTTGTGGCTCGCAGTGGTCTGCTGCGCAGACAGGGCCGGCAGTGGCTTCACGTCCGCCGCGGCGCTGGTTGCGATAGCACCAGGCACGTTGGCGTTAGCGTTGGCATTGGAGTTGGGAAGAATTCCCGTAATGGCGGCGGCGCCCAGCAGGCTCACCAAAATCACAGAGCCCGCAGCGACCGTGATCAAAGGATGCAGACGAAACACGCTAGGTTGATTGGCAGAGACAGGGTACGAGTTCATGGTATTTCCTTACGTGGTGACTTATAAAACCACGACGTCAGTTTGGCTGACGCACGCGGTTGGCACCAGCGGACAAAATCTCGACTTTGGGTAGGAATAGTCCTACAACGCCATTGCACGCCATGCGTAGTTGAGGGATTTTTGCTACCAAATTAGTAGCTTCTAGCGCACATTCCACGGGGGCTAGGGGCATTTTTTATCTATAGGCGGCGCAGTCTTGCCCCCCATTGAACTGGCTTTGCCCTTTCCGACCCGCACGGGTTTGGGCAACCTGCTTTTGGCGGCAACCAGCTCCTTGTGGGACAGCACATAGGTGGCGCTGTCAGTCAGGCGCTCCACCACCAAGTCGACAAACGCGCGGGCACGGGCCGGTTGCGACTGGCGGCTGCCAAAGTACACAAAGTAGCTGCCAATGTCTGACATGTGGTTCAACAAAATAGGCACCAACTTGCCAGCGCGAATGTAGGGGGCCGCGGTGGCGCCAGCCAGTTGCCCCAGCACCTTGCCCGCCAGCACAGCATGCAATTCCAGCATTTCGTCATTGCTGATGATGGTGGGGGTGACGGGTTGTTCGATGGGTTGCCCGTCCAGATTCAGGTGCCAGGGAGCGAGTTTTCCGGTACCGGGATGGCGGAACACGCTGCAGCGATGGTTGGCCAATGCAGCCAGCGAATCGGGCACGCCAAAGCGTGCAAAGTAGTCGGGCGAGCCGCACACCAACAGCTGCAGCGGAAACAGCTTGCGGGCAATGACGCCGTCGTGTGGCGATCGCCCCATGTGAAAGCCCACATCCACCCGGTCCTCCACCCAGTTGCCCACGCGGTCTTCCAGCAGCACATCGGGCTGGATGCCGGAGTAGCGTTCGCAAAACTCTTCAATGAGGGGCCACAGAATAGGCTGGAACGTGGTGCGGGGGCCGATGATGCGCAAGGGACCCGCAATCTCGTCTGTGGTGGACTTGGCCTTCTTGAGAGCGCGCTGCACACCCAACAGCGCGGGCTGAACATCCTCCAACAACCGCTGACCCGCATCTGTGAGCGACATAACGCGCGTGGTGCGGTGGAACAAGCGGGCCTCCAGGTGTTTCTCCAGTTGCGCGAGGGCCTTGCTCGCGGCTTGGGGGCTGATATCCAACTCCAGCGCGGCTTTGCGCAGGCTGCCCAATTCGGCGGCCTTGATGAATGTCGTCACGGAACGCAACTCGTTAATGGCCATACGCGCCCTCCTCTTGCAAACCATTATCCCTTTTTGGATGCCAATCCAACAAATGATTTGCAGCTATTCAGATGCTAGTGATCAGCCTAAAGTTCGCCTCACCCACACTGCAGAGAGCACCATGCAAACAGTCACTTTGAACAACGGCGTCCAGATGCCCATTCTGGGATTTGGCGTATTTCAGATACCAGACGCGCAAGAATGCGCGCGCTGTGTGGTGGATGCCATTGAGACGGGCTACCGGCTCATCGACACCGCCGCCTCGTACACCAACGAAGCCGCTGTAGGCACAGGCATCCGCCAGAGCGGTGTGGCCCGTGCGGACCTGTTCGTCACCACCAAGCTGTGGGTGCAAGACACGGGCTATGAGCGCACCCAGCAGGCCATTGACAAGTCGCTAGCGCGCCTGCAGCTGGATTACCTGGATCTGTACCTGATTCACCAGCCCTACGGCGATGTGCACGGCTCCTGGCGTGCCATGCAAGACGCATATCGGGCCGGCAAGCTGCGCGCCATTGGCGTGAGCAACTTCCACCCGGACCGGGTGATGGACATCAAGGCCTTCAACGAAATACCGCCGGCTGTGAACCAGGTGGAGGTCAATCCGTTTCAGCAGCAGTTGGAGAGCGCGGCATTCATGCAGGCGGAAGGCGTGCAGGCGCAGGCTTGGGCACCGTTTGCAGAGGGCCGCAACAACCTGTTCCAGAACGAGGTACTTCTGGCCATTGGTGCACGCCATGGCAAGTCAGTGGGGCAAGTGGTGTTGCGCTGGCTGGTGCAGCGTGGTATCGGAGCGCTAGCCAAGTCGGTGCGCAAAGAACGTATGACCGAGAACCTTGCCGTCTTCGACTTCCAGCTGGACGACGCCGACATGGCCCGCATCACCGCACTGGACACCAACACCAGCAGCTTCTTCTCGCACCGCGATCCGGCCATGGTGAAGTGGATGGCCGAGCGACGCCTTGAAATCTGACCTCACCCCAGGAGCTTGACCATGTCCGCACCCACTAAAGATTCCTCACCAGCTCAATACTCTTTTGGGCTACAGCGTCGCCAGATGCTGGCAACAGTGGCCAGCTTGGGGGTAGCACCGTGGCTGCTCTCGGCATGTGCCAGTGCGGCTGAGAGCGCCACCGCACCCCGGCAAACCACCTCGTCGCTGCGGCGCAAACTGGGTGCTGTGGAGGTGTTCCCGGTCGGGTTGGGCTGCCAATGGCGCCCCGGTGCCACACCGGGTGTGGTGGTCGACTCTTACAGCAGCAGCTTTGACCGGCCCCAGGCAATCCGACTGATCCGCCGGGCCGTGGACCTGGGCGCGACACTGATCGACACAGCGGAGGCCTACGGCCCGTTTCTGTCCGAAGACATTGTGGGTGAAGCACTGCAAGGGATTCGCAACCAAATCGTGCTGGAGACCAAATTTGGCTTTGACATTGACGCGGCGACGGGTCAGCGGCGCGGCGGCCTCAACAGTCGGCCCGAACACATCAAGCAAGTAGTGGAGGCCCAGTTGCGCCGCCTCCGGACGGATCGCATCGACATCCTGATCCAACACCGGGTGGACTCACAGGTTCCGATTGAGGAGGTGGCGGGTGCGGTCAAGGACCTGATCGCCGAAGGGAAGGTGCTGCACTTCGGCCTGTCCGAGCCCGGTGTGCAGACCATCCGCCGCGCGCATGCTGTGCAGCCGCTAACCGTCATTCAGAATGAATACTCCATGCTGTGGCGCGGCCCGGAAGCCCAGGTGTTGCCACTCTGCGAAGAGTTGGGAATTGGCTTCGTATGCTGGAGCCCCCTGGGCATGGGCTTTTTGACTGGTGCGGTCACCGCCAACTCACGCTTTGCCAGCACGCCGGTGATGGATTTCCGTTCGGTGGTGCCGCGATTCGCACCCGATGTCTTGCCTGCCAACATGGCTTTGGTCGCCGTGGTGCGGACCTGGGCGCAACGCAAAAACGCGACGCCGGCCCAACTGGCCTTGGCCTGGCTCTTGGCGCAGAAGCCCTGGATCGTTCCCATTCCAGGTACCACCAATCTGGCGCACATGGAAGAGAACCTGGGCGCAGCGGCAATCGCCTTTGCACCCGCGGAACTACGCCAGCTCAATGCCGAAGTAGCGGCCATTGACATCCAGGGTGCCCGACTGCCTGCCAGCGTGATGCAGATTTCGGGAGTCGAAGCACCGCCCAAACGCTGAGCTGCGAGCTACCGGGCACCAAGCACATCAGCGCAGGCCATTTGTCTCAGTAGCACTCCACCTGCACCGTCGCCTTTTGCACCTGGGCAGTGATGTCGCTCACGCTCAGGGGTTTGCTGGTGGCGGGGCCCACGGTGTAGTCCACCGCATGCGCGTCCAGAAAGCCGGACACCGTAGCCAGGTTGATGCCGAAGTTCACGTTCTGCGGGGCCACCGGGCCATTGGGCAAAAGGCGGGCCCGCACGATGCCCACCAGCGCACCCGCGTTGTCCACAATCGGGCCGCCGCTGGAGCCGGGCTGCACGGTGGCTGACATCTGGAAGGCCGAGGTGTCATCGTTGGCGCCACTCAGCGCATTCAAGATGCCGGTGGTCACGATGGGGCCTGACGAGAGCAGCCCGCGCAGCGGGTAGCCAATGGCCACCAGCTCATCGCCCAGGCGCACGCCCTTGCCTGCACGGAACTTGATGGCGGGAGGCAGCGCCCCTTCGAGCTTGAGCAGGGCCAGATCGTTCTTCGCGTCCTTGGCCACCACTTTCACGTCCAGGCCCAGGGGTTGCACGCGGACTTTTTCGCAGCCCTGCACCACGTGCTCGTTGGTCACGATGTCTCCGCGTTTGCTGACCACCACACCGCTGCCATACACCCCTTTTTGCACCACCGGAGTCGTGGGCGGGCGGGTCACCATGGCGGACAACTCGGCAAACATGGTCTGTGCGACCAGGGTCTTGGAGCTTTTCACGGCCTCTTCCATTTCGGGCGGTGTCAGCGACTTGGCCAAGCGCTCCTTGCCTTCGGCGGCGGCCTTCACCACCTCGGGCGGGGCATTGGCTGGCACCACCAGATACCAGCTGTAGGCCAGGCTGCTGGACTTGGCTACGCCGCCGCGGCCAAATTCGTAGACGCTGGCGATCCAGGTGTAGCCGCTGTAGTAGTTCTGGAGCACGGCCTTCTTGAACCAGCGCAGGGCCTCGGCACCATCGGCGCTCACGCCCTTGCCCAGCGCATACATGCGCCCGGCGGACACCATGGACGAAGCGTTCATCCCTTCGGCACTTTTCTTGTACCAGTCCAGCGCGACCAGGTTGTCGGCCGCCACGCCGGACTTGCCGTATTCATAGGCATCGCCCAGCCAGGCCATGGCCAACGGGTCGTTTTGCGCCGCGGCCTCGTTGAACCAGGTCATGCCCATCACTTCGTTCTTTTCCTGCCCATACAGGCCACGGGTCAGCCACACGCCGTACAGCGCCTGAGCCGCGGGGTAGCGCAGTTCGGCGGCTTTTTTGACCAGCTCTACGCCCTTGGTTTCGTCTTTGGTGACCAGGTTGCCGTTCAGGTACATCACGCCCAGGGTGTGCGTGGCACGCAGTGATCCGCCGTCATAGGCCTTGAGGACGTATTCACGCGCCTTTAGCTCGTCGCGGCTGCCGCCCAGGCCGCGCATGAGCATTTCGCCCATCAGGGCCATGGCTTCCACATTGCCTTGCGCGGCGGGGTCAGTCAGTTCTTTGCGCGCATCGGGGTAACGCGATTTGCCAAAGGCTTCCACGCCTTCCGGAACGCCCGCTTGCGCGATTGCGCCCACCAGGGCCAGGCTCACTACACACCAATTCTTCATGCTCATCGGTCTCCCCACCGTTACGGGACCCGCCGTGTACCAGTTGCGGGTCTTATTTTGTTGATGGGGAGAATATAAGTTACAACAGGTTACGCCGTAACCTGCACACCTTTCCAAAACGCCACGCGGTCGCGCACCATCTCGGCTTCGGGTTTGGGGTCGGCGTAGTACCAGACGGCGTCGATGTTCATTTCGCCATTCACCATGAGCGAGTAGTAGCTGGCCTGGCCCTTCCAGGCGCAGCTGGTCTTGTGGTTGCTGAACTGCACATAGTCGCGGTTCAGGGCACTGGCGGGAAAGTAGTGGTTGCCTTCCACCAGCACGGTGTCGTCGCTTTGGGCAATCACGGTGCCGTTCCAGATAGCTTTCATGGGGTCTCCTGTCAATCAACAATGGATAGTTCCATTGCACCACAGGCCAGCTGCCCGACGGACTTCCGGGGGCAATGGGTTTCGCTTATCCTGTGCCCCACTCTGAAAGGAACATCCCATGGCAACACCTCTGCATTTTTTGCGTCGCACGGTTCTGATTGCGGCCGCTGGCCTGATGACCATGGGGACGGTGCACGCGCAAGACGCCGTGCGCGTGGGCTCCAAGATCGACACCGAAGGCAAGCTGCTGGGCAACTTGATCGTGCTGGCGCTGGAAGCCAACGGCATCAAGACCGAAAACAAGGTCTCGCTGGGCAATACCAAGGTGGTGCGCACCGCATTGCTGGCTGGCGAGATTGACCTCTACCCCGAATACACCGGCAACGGCGCCTTCATGCTGGGCGACGAGAGCAACAAGGCCTGGAAGAGCCTGCGTGCGGGCTACGAGCTGGCCAAGAAGATGGACATGGAGAAGAACCATATCGTCTGGCTGGAACCTGCCAATGCCAACAACACCTGGGCCATTGCCGTGCGCAAGGACATCGCCACGGCCAACAAGCTGCGCACCCTGGATGACATGGGCAAATACATTGCAGGTGGCGGGGCCTTCAAGCTGGCCGCCTCTGCCGAATTCATGGAGCGTGCAGACGCCATGCCCGCCTTCCAGGCGGCCTATGGCTTCAAGCTGCGCGCGGACCAGGCGCTGGTGCTGGCTGGGGGTGACACCTCCGCCACTATCAAGGCGGCGGCCGAAAAGACGTCCGGCGTGAATGCCGCCATGGCCTACGGCACCGACGGTCCCGTCGCCGCGCTGGGCCTGGTGGTAATGGAAGACCCCAAGGGCGTACAGCCTGTGTACGCCCCCGCGCCGCTGGTGCGTGAGGACGTGCTGAAGCGCACGCCAGCCATTGCCACGGTGCTGGCACCCATCTTCAAATCCCTGGACGGCCCCACGCTGCAAGCGCTGAACGCCAAGATCCAGATTGAAGGTCTGGACTCCCGCAAGGTGGCTGCTGACTACCTGCGCAGCAAGGGCTTCACCAAATAAGCCCACTGCCTGCCATGGGCCAGCCGCCACACGCGCCACCGCGCAACCCGGTGCTGGCCGTTTGCCTGGTGCTGGGCCTGCTGGCCGCCTGGGCCCTGCCCTTTGTACGCGTAGCGCCCAACCGCTTGTTGTCGGGTGAGCCGGTGTATTTGTGGCAACTGCTGCCCACTGCGGCCGGGTTGGTTTTTGCGTTAGCAGTTGCCGCGCTGGTTGGGGCCGTGCTGCGCCCGCAGGGTCGCACCACACAAGGCCTGGTAGCCATGGGCATGGCCCTGCTGCTGGCGCTGCTGTGGGTGATAGCGGCCCGGCATGCCACGGCCGCGGCGCAGACCGAGTCTCCACTGGCCCGCACCGCACTGGGCGCCGGCTTCTGGAGCTTGATGGCACTGGCCTGGCTGGCCTGCCTGGACGCCGTGGGCCGACTGCAACTGCGCACCCTGCCCCGCTTGGCGGCGCTGACGTTGGCCACCTTGCCTCTTGTGGCGCTGCTGGCCCTGGGCTGGGGGCAGGACCTTTCCATCCTCAAGGAATACGCCAACCGCAGCGATGTGTTTGGCGCGGCCGTGCTGCGGCATTTGCAGATCGTGGTGCTGGCGGTGCTGCCGGCCGTGCTGCTGGGTCTGCCGCTGGCCTGGGCCATGGCGCGGGAACAGCGGCTGCGGCAGACGCTGTTCCCGGTGCTCAACGTGATTCAGACACTGCCCTCGATTGCGCTGTTTGGCCTGCTCATGGCGCCGCTGGCCTGGCTGGCCGCAAGCTACCCGCTGCTGGCGCGCGCCGGCATCAGCGGCGTGGGCTTGGCGCCGGCCGTGCTGGCGCTGATTCTGTATTCGCTGCTGCCCATCGTGCGCTCGGCCATGGCCGGGCTGGAACAGGTGCCCGTGGCGGTGATCACCTCGGCCCGCGCCATGGGCCTGGGCGCCTGGCAGCTGTTCTGGCAGGTGGAGCTGCCGCTGGCGCTGCCCGTGCTGCTGGTGGGCCTGCGCACGGCGGTGGTGCAGACCATTGGCCTGGCCGCCGTCACCGCACTGGTGGGCGCGGGCGGGCTGGGCGCCATGATGTTTGACGGCCTGTTCAGCGCTGCCAACGAACTGGTGATGCTGGGCGTGCTGCCCATTGTGCTGATGGCTGTGCTGGCCGATGCGCTGTTCAAGACGCTGGCTGCGCTGCTCGAAAGTCCTTCCGCATGATCACGTTTGACAACACCCGCAAGTCCTACAACGGCACCACCGCCATTGCAGGCCTGAACCTGCAGATTGGACGCGGCGAGCTGGTGGTGCTGATCGGCCCGTCGGGCTCGGGCAAGTCCACCGCGCTGAAGATGATCAACCGCATGGTGGACCATGACGGCGGGCGCATTTTGCTGGACGGCAAAGAGATCTACAGTTTCAACGTGCGCGACCTGCGCCGGCGCATGGGCTATGCCATCCAGTCCGGGGGCCTTTTCCCGCACTGGACGGTGGAGCGCAACATTGCCACCGTGCCACAGCTGCTGGGCTGGAGCAGCGAACGCATCGCAGCACGCGTGACTGAACTGCTGACCCTGTTTGCCATGGAGCCCGCGCAGTACCGCACACGCCTGCCGCACCAACTCTCAGGCGGACAACAGCAACGTGTGGGCGTGGCGCGTGCGCTGGCCGCCGACCCCGATGTGCTGCTGATGGACGAACCCTTTGGCGCGCTGGACCCCGTGACACGCGCAGCCCTGCAACTCGAACTCAAACGTGTGCACCAGGCGTCCGGCAAAACTATTGTGCTGGTCACCCACGACATTGACGAAGCGCTGCTGCTGGCCACGCGCATCGTGTTGCTGCGCGAAGGGCAGATCGCCCAGGTGGGCACACCGCTGGAGCTGCTGTCTGCACCCGCCGACGACTTTGTGGAAGACTTCTTGGGTCGCGCGGACCGCGGGCTCAAGCTGCTGTCGCTGCGGCCCATAGCGCCCCTGGTAACGCCGCTGGTGGTGCCTGCCTCACTCAACTTGCCCGCAGAGGCCAGCATTGCCCTCACCGCCACCGTGCGCGAAGCCATCTCCAGCATGGCGGTGCATGCTGTGGCAGCCCTGCGCGTGGTGAATGATGCTGGCGCTACCGTGGGTCAAGTGAGCGCCGCCGAGCTGCTGGCCCCTGCCGTACATGGCTGAATCCTCGCGCATCGCACCATGGCACGACCGGCTGGTATGGACGCTGGCCCTGCTGCTGGCGCTGGCCTATGGGCTGCCGCATTCGCAGCCCGTGTTTGCCGCGTTGTTTCCCGCGCTGGAGCGGCCTGTGTACTTGCAGGAGCCGCTGGCCGAGCTGCTGTGGCAGCACCTGGGCTTGGTGCTGCTGTCCAGTGCGGTGTCGGTGCTGGTGGGCACCGCCGCGGGCCTGGGCGTCACACGCCCCGGTGGCAAGGCGTTCCGGCCGCTGCTGGAGACCATCGCCGCCATGGGCCAGACGTTTCCGCCCGTGGCCGTGCTGGCCGTGGCGGTGCCGGTGGTGGGGTTTGGGGAGTTACCTGCGCTGCTGGCGCTGTCCATCTTCGGGCTTCTACCCGTGCTGCAGGCCACCATTGCGGGGCTGGAGTCCGTGCCCCAGCCTGTGCAGGAGTCTGCCCGCGCGCTGGGCCTGGGGCCGTGGCAACTGCTGTGGCAGGTGCAGGTGCCACTGGCCCTGCCGCTGTGGGTGGCCGGTGTGCGCACGTCGGTCATCATCAACATCGGCACCGCGGCCATCGCCTCCACCGTGGGCGCCAAGACGCTGGGCTCGCCCATCATCGTGGGGCTGTCGGGCTTCAACACCGCCTATGTATTACAGGGCGCGGTGCTGGTGGGCCTGCTGGCGGTAGCAGCCGACATGGCGTTTGAGAGGCTGGCGCAACGCGTGCAGTGGGACGCTTAAGCCGCACCATCACTATCAATTCAATAGCTGCTAACGCAATAACGACGGGGGCTAGAGGCTTATTTTCCTCTAACCCCGCCCTGCAGCCGCCTAGCGGAAGCTGAATTCCCCCGGCGCCTGGATCGGGTCCACGCCCACGCTGATGGTGGCCTTGGGCGCAAACTTGCCTTCCAGCAGCAGCTTGGACAGCGGGTTCTCAATGCGCTGCTGGATGGCGCGCTTGAGGGGGCGGGCGCCAAACACGGGGTCGAAACCGACCTTGGCCAGTTCAGCCACGGCCGCATCGCTCACACTTAGCGTCAGGTCCATCTTGGCCAGGCGGCCCATCAGCGTTGCCAGCTGGATCTTTGCAATCGAGGCGATGTTGGCAGCGTCCAGCGAATGGAACACCACGGTTTCGTCAATGCGGTTCAGGAACTCGGGGCGGAAGTGGTTCTTCAGCTCGCCGGTCACGGCCTCTTTGACGTCCTCGTAGTCCTGCCCCACCATGCTCTGGATGAGCTGGCTGCCGATGTTGCTGGTCATCACGATCACCGTGTTCTTGAAGTCCACGGTGCGGCCTTGGCCGTCGGTCAGGCGACCGTCGTCCAGCACCTGTAGAAGCACGTTGAACACGTCCGGGTGGGCCTTTTCAATTTCATCGAGCAGCAGCACGCTATAGGGCTTGCGGCGCACAGCCTCGGTCAGGTAGCCGCCCTCTTCGTAGCCCACATAGCCGGGGGGCGCACCGATCAGACGGGCCACCGAATGCTTCTCCATGAACTCGCTCATGTCGATGCGCACCAGGTGCTCTTCGCTGTCAAACATAAAGCCCGCCAGCGCCTTGCAAAGCTCGGTCTTGCCCACGCCCGTGGGGCCCAGGAACAGGAAGGAGCCCGTGGGGCGGTTCGGGTCACTCAGGCCCGAACGCGAACGGCGGATGGCATTGGCCACGGCCGCAATGGCTTCGTCCTGCCCGACCACGCGGTCGTGCAACTTGGCTTCCATTTGCAGCAGCTTGTCACGTTCGCCTTGCAGCATTTTGCTGACAGGGATGCCGGTGGCGCGGCTCACCACCTCGGCGATTTCATCGGCACCCACCATGGTGCGCAGCAGTTGGGTACGGCCCCCGTCCTTGGCGTCCTTGGTCTTGCCGGCTTCTTGCGCCTGCGCGTCCTTCAGACGCTTTTCCAGCTCAGGCAGCTTGCCATATTGCAGTTCGCCGGCCTTGTTGAAGTCGCCCTTGTCGGTTAGCTCCTTGATCTGGAAGCGCAGCTTCTCCACCTCTTGCATGATGGTTTTGGAGCCTTGGGCTTGGGCCTTCTCGGCCTTCCACAGCTCGTCCAGGTCGGCAATCTCTTTTTGTAGCGCCGTGATCTCTTCGTTGATCAGCTCCAGGCGTTTTTGCGAAGCCTCGTCCTTCTCACGTTTCACGGCCTCACGCTCGATCTGCAGCTGGATCAGGCGGCGGTCCTTCTTGTCCATGACCTCGGGCTTGGAGTCCAGCTCGATCTTGATCTTGGATGCGGCCTCATCGATCAGGTCAATGGCCTTGTCGGGCAAAAAGCGGTCGGTGATGTAGCGGTGGGAAAGCTCGGCCGCCGCCACGATGGCGGGGTCGGTGATCTGCACGCCGTGGTGGGTTTCGTAGCGCTCTTTCAGGCCGCGCAGAATGGCGATGGTAGCTTCCACCGTGGGTTCGCCCACCAGAATCTTCTGGAAGCGGCGCTCCAGCGCAGCGTCCTTCTCGATGTATTTGCGGTATTCGTCCAGCGTAGTGGCGCCCACGCAATGCAGCTCGCCGCGCGCCAGCGCGGGCTTGAGCATGTTGCCGGCATCCATGGCGCCCTCGCCCTTACCGGCACCTACCATGGTGTGCAGCTCGTCGATGAACACAATGGTCTGGCCTTCGTCCTTGGCCAGGTCTTTCAGCACATTCTTCAGGCGTTCCTCGAACTCGCCGCGGAACTTGGCACCGGCCAGCAGCGCGGCCATGTCCAGGCTCAGCACGCGCTTGCCTTTGAGCGAGTCGGGCACGGCGCCATCCACGATGCGCTGGGCTAGGCCTTCCACAATGGCGGTCTTGCCCACACCGGGTTCGCCGATCAGCACGGGGTTGTTTTTGGTGCGGCGCTGCAGCACCTGGATGGCGCGGCGAATTTCATCGTCGCGGCCGATCACCGGGTCCAGTTTGCCCAGGCGGGCGCGCTCGGTCAGGTCAATGCAGTACTTCTTGAGCGATTCGCGCTGTTCTTCGGCGTCGGCACTGTCCACGTTCTGGCCGCCGCGCACGGCGTCGATGGCAGCTTCCAGGCTCTTGCGGGTCAGGCCGTTGGCACGGGCCAGGTTGCCGGCGTCGCCCTTGTGATCAGCCAGCGCCAGCAAGAACAACTCGCCAGCGATGAACTGGTCGCCGCGCTTGATGGATTCCTTCTCGGCCGCCTGTAGCAGGCTCACCATGTCGCGGCCTACAGTCACCTGCTCGTGCCCCTGCACCTGGGGCAGGCGTTTGATGGCCGCCTCGGCAGCCGCCAGCAGGCCTGCCACGTTGACACCAGCGCGGTTCATCAGCGCCTTGGGGCCATCGTCCACACGGATCATGGCGGCGAGCACGTGCACCGGCTCGATGTACTGGTTGTCATTGCCCAAGGCCAGGCTTTGGGCTTCGCTCAGGGCCTCTTGGAATTTGGTGGTGAGTTTTTCGATTCGCATTGCTGCTCCCGCGACTGTTATTTCAGATGCTTCACAGCTTGGGGGCTACCACCCCTCTTTTCAAGTGCGCCAGCGCACAGTAGCCCCCAAGCTGCGCCGGCCATTGCCCCCATGTTGACCCAGATCAACCCGGGACGCTAGTCCATTTCCCAGACTTCGCTGACATGGTCTGGCACCGCGATGTCCATGCGCAGGGTGGTGAAGCGTGCCGTTACCCGGTAGCCCCCTGCCGCCTGGCGCTGCACTTCGCAGGCCAGCCAGCCATCGCCATTCCAGGCTTGGGCGCGGATATCAGCCTGGCCGCCCGACAGCGGCAGCACCTCATGGGGAATCACATCGGCGGGCGACACATTGGCAAACCGCAACGGCGCGTGTAGTGGCGGCGTAACCAGCGCGTAGGCCCGCACGGGGCTGTGGCTGAACGCAATGGTGGCCGTGGCGCTGCAGTGGTAATCGCCCGAGAGAAACACCACATTGCTGATCTGCCGCTGCGCGATGAAATCCAGCAGGCGGCGGCGTTCGGGTTCGACCAGCTGCCAGTTGTCGCTGTCGCGTGGCGAGGGCCTGCCCGAAGCCTGCACCAGGCCCGGCGCCAGTACCGATCCCGTGGCAATGAACTTGGGGTGCGCTCCGCGCGCCTGCTCGGTCAGCAACCAATCTTCCAGCAATTGCCATTGCCCCTCCGCCAGAATGCGGCGTTGGCCCTGGGGGCCCAGCGCGCGGTCGCGGTGGATACGGGTGTTCAGCGACAGGAAAGCTGCTACCTCATGCGTGACTGCACCGTCGTGCCCCTGCGGCCCCAAAGGCTCAGGTCCATGGGCACGCTGGAACGCAGCAAAGGCACTCAGCGCATTGCGCGCCAGCACGGCCCGGGCCGTGCTGAGTTTGGCTTCGTCGCGGCTCCAGTTGTCGCTGATTTCATGGTCATCCATCACCATGTACATCGGCAGACTGCGTGAGAGCTGGCGAAAGCCCAGCGAGCCGAAGGCTTCGCGGTAGCGCGGCAGCAGCATTTCGATGGGCGAGGCACTGGACGCCAACCCGGCGCGGGCATCGGCATAGATCTGGTCGCCCAGCATCCACATGAATGAAGCAGGCTCGGCACGTTGCTGCGCGGCCAGCGCCTGTAGCGTGTGGTCGCTGCGCGCAGCCTCCAGTTCGGTAATGCCGGGATGGCGGCAGGTGGACGCCACAAAACGCAGCTTGGCGCCCGGCACCAAGGTGCTGCCGCGCAGGCGCAGCACGCACTCACCCATCCAGCGCAGGCTGCGGCGCTGGCGCGACAAGGTGCCGGGCTGCGCCTTGAGCGCGATGGCACGTTGCTCGCCCACCAAATGGGCCAAGGGGCGCAGCAGCAGCACGGCGTCGTCCACCGTCAGGTCCAAGGACATCGGCCGGATGGAGTCTTGGGCACCGGCCCCCAGCAAGGGGCCGTGCACCGCGCCCCGGCGCTGCGCATCATCCGCGCGCGGTACGGTGACCGGCCCCTCTGCCGTGGGCACAGGGCTGCGGCCGCCGTTTTGCACCACTTCATCCACCGTCACCGGGGCGCCCCAGCCTTCGGGCCAGTGGTGGGCCGCTACAGCATCGTCACTGGCAGGCGCATCGGCTGCAATACGGTGCAGGCTCACCATGGCCACGGTGATGGGGCCCGTCCAGCTCGCGGGCACAGCCACGTCGGCCACGGCGTACACAATGCTTTGGTCAGGCACGGCCCCCGCGCTCACCCCCACCAGCCCCTCCAGCGGACTGCTGCGCAACTCCCACGCGTGCACCACGCGTTGGCGCCCCACCGATAGCAGCGTCATGGCGGCCACCGCGGTATCAGCCTGGCTGTTGTCCACCTCCATCCACACACGCACCAGGGTCTGATCACCCTCACGCCGTACCCAACCTGCGAGGGGTCCGGTGCGCGGCAGGCGCGCACGCAACCGGTTTTGGGTGGCGGGCGCGGGTAGCTCGGCGGCCTGGGCCTGGTTGAAAAAGTCCACCACCTCGCTGAAGATGACCTCGGGCGCTCGCTTGCCAATGGTGCAATCAAAATGCGCATGGTCGGGCGCCACCAGAAAACGGTCCAACTTGGTGGCCAGACGCTCGGCACCAAAGGCGCGGCTGAACTGCCGTTTGGTCTCCTCCAACGACTCCTTGTCAAACAGCACGTTGTCCGCGCCATGCATCAGCATGACCGGCATACCCAGGTAGCGGCGCACGTTTTCATCGGTCACATAGATGTTCTGGCCATCCGCATCTACCAGGTGCTCGTACTCAACGCATTTGGCACCGTGCAAAAACACCCCCAGATTGGTACGGCCAAAGTACAAGTCCAGCTTCTCGTGGGTGCCGGGGCGTCCGGGTTGGCTCTCAATCAGCTGGTCGTGGCGGAACAACCGGCTCAGGAAGCCCGCCATGCGCTTGCAGGAGGTGCTGTCCGGGTGCGGCACGCGCAGGTCGTGCTCACCAGGGCAGCGCTCGTGTTCGTCATAGGCAAAGCTTGCAAAGAAGCGGTCCATGAGTGCATGCAAGCCATCGGCCTGGGCCGTGCCCGCAGCAAACTCCACGAACTCCAGCCCCAGGGCATTGACCATGAGCGAGGCCACCTGCAGCCGCATCTGGGCGGTCACCGAGCCGATCACATAGGGCTGGAACTGCGAGAACAGCACGGCAGCCACCTTGGGCTGTCCGTCCGGGTGCGTGAGGTGTCCACCCAGAAGGGACATGGCAGTGGATGCCGAGCCCACACAGTGGCTGAACACGCTGACTTGACCTGGCAGCAGCGGCGCATGTTGGCGTTCCTCCTGCAAAGTCTTGAGCACATGGTTCACCGCGGCGGGAAGGTCACAGGCGCCGATATCGTCCATGCTAGAGAGGCGGGTGGATGCCTGCAGGAAGGGGCTGACGCGGTACTCCATGAGCCAGACATCCCAGCCCTGCGCGTAGAGCATGGCCGCCAAGGCCCGCTCCCCCAATTCCTCGGCCACAAAGGGCAAGGTGTTTTGTGCAAAGCCGTTGAGCAGCACGATGGACTTGAAGCGCCGCAACCCCTGGGCCGTAACGCTGGATTCCACCTGCGGCTGGGCATAGCGCACGAGGCCTATGCGAATCCAGTCGGTGCTGTCTTGGGGTGGAGCGCCATCGGGCGACAGCTGGGTGCTGGCGCGCAGGGGCACGGTCAAACACACTGGAGCTTGCGGCAGCACCACCTGCCCGCCGGCCAACTGCATAGGCGGGTACTGGTCTGCGGACAATTCGAAATGGCCATGGTCCGGACCCGCCAGCGGGTCCTTTGCGGGCAGGTCGGGTTTGTAGTCCGGCAGGCGAAAGTCCAGCATGCAGCAGCTGACCACATAGCGCAGCACCATGAGCGGGTAGCTGATGAACGCGGCCAGCGCGTTGACCGTGTCCGGACCAGTCTTCATTTGCGGGGCAATGCGACGGACCATCTCCGGGATATCCATGCACAGGCGGCCACTGGCCAGCTCAGCACCGTCACTGGCCTGCAGCAAACGCACATCCAGTTGGGTGAGCTGGTCCCACACACTGCGCCGCTGCGGCGCGGGCCAACCACCGATGCGCAGCTTGCGCTTGCCCCACTGCCACAGCTCGCACCAGCCCAGCGCCGGCTGGATGAACTTGGACCCCACCAGCCGGTAGCGCTGCTGGCCATCGCTGGGGTCGAGCAGCTCCAGGCGGTAGTCAAATGTGCGTGCGGCGCTGGCGTTCCATAGCATCATGGCGCCATCGTGCAGCATGGCCCATGTGCTCGGGCCTGCTTTCTCATCCTTGGGGTCTTTGGGATGCGCTGCGTCCGGTATCCAGCGTGCGATGGCATAAGTCAAGCCGGCACGAATGGCGCGGCTGATACGCGCGCCCAGCCATTCCTGCACCTGCGCAAACATCTGCACTTGCCCGCCTGTGACTTGCAGCACCAGCGGTGGCGCTCCGGGTCGGTCCACCACTACGCGCGATGCGGTGAGTCGCTTGGCCGTGGGTGTGCCGGGGATGGCGTGCAGGGTATGGGTGGGGTCCTGCCAGAGTTGGGTCCAGTCCTGCACGTCCATTTCCAGAAACAGGGCCGCGGGCACGCCCATGGCATCGCCCTGTGGTTGCAGCCAGTTCGGGATGTTTGCATGGGTCGCGGGCGCCAAGGTGCCGCGCAACACTTCGGCCATCACCGCGCCGCGCGGTGCATCGGGTACGGCGTGCACGGTGCTCTGCCGGGGTGGGTGCGGGGGCAACGCATGTTGCGTGGACTCCTCATGCGGCAGTGCCAGCAAGAGGCGGCAGGCCCGCTCGGCCAGCGCCGTGATGGTGAGCAAGGGGTTGACGCCCAGCGACATAGGAATGACCGAGCCATCCATGACCAGAAGGCCGCTGTGCACGCGGCCGTCGGGCAGGAACACCTGGCCCAGATGGTTCACCACCCCTTGCGCGGCCGAACCTGCCATGCGGCAGCCGCCCAGAGGGTGCACGGTGATCCAGCTGGTGTCCCCCTTGGGGCCACTGAGCACACTGGCAATCTTGTCGGGCAGCACGCCGGTGGCGGGGTTGGGCAAAAACTCTGCGCCGGCTCCCTCCACACTGCTGGCGCGACTACGGTGCAGCAGGGGTGCAGGATCTTGGGCATCTTTGCCCCACGACCACTGCACACGGGAATGGGAGGTCGCCAGCTCTGCACGGCCCGCGGAGGAGTCATGGCCCATGCCCAACATGACCAGGCTGCGCGCGGTCGCATCGGCTCGCTCGGCCAAAGGGTCTTGCCCCGCATGGCCCCGCAGACCAAAGCGCGCGAGTTGCGGCAGGATGCCCAGAGTGGCGAGCGCCTGGCCCACGATGGGCGACAGCATGCCCGGAATGCTGCCATCCTCAGTCACCGTGCTTTGGGTGTGGTCCAGGTGGTCATGGAAACGGATCACCCCGCTGATGGTGGGGCCCACTTTCTCGGGAAACGCAGGTCCGCTGCCCTGCCCCACCGCATTGGCCGTCTCGGTCAGGTCATAGGCGGCACTCAGGTCATCGCCATTGGCCGAGATGCCCCGGCCCAGCCAGGTGTGGGCTACTGCCAAACCACGTTGGTGGGATCGCAGCAGAATTTCACTGGAACCAAACGTGCCCGCACTGAGCACGACAGTACCGGCGCGCACCACAAACTCGTAGTCCGCGTTCAGCGCTCCGCCCGGCGCATCAAACGACTGCTCCCAGGCGCCGCGCTCAGTCGTGCGCACGCAGTGCACCACCCAGTCGCGCCCGGGGTGGGCCACGTCGGGCTGGTGCAGCACATGCAACACGCTGACGCCCGTGAACATGCGCGCACCCAGCTTGGCGGCACGCGGCAAATAGGTTTTGTTCAGGCTGAGCTTGGCGTCGTGGTTGCAGCCCGAGCAGCAATCGCCGCAGCCCACGCAGGCATCGCGCGGGCCCAAGTCCAGTGGGGTGTCCTTGCGGAACTCAATCGCCAGGGGCACGTCTTCGGTGGTCACCGACAGGCGTGCGTTGGCAAAGCGCTTGGCCGCGGCTTGGCCGATGTCCTGCAGGCGCTGGTACTTCAAGGTGTGCTGCGGAACGCAGGCAGGCGAGGCCCTTTGGGCGTCGGGCAGTTGCACCTCCAGCACTGCGGCTGCGCGGGCGTAGTCCGCATCCAGCGAGGCCTCCCGCAAGGGGGCCGGCCAGGCCACTTGCTGGAACACGCGCGCATCAGGGCGCAAGGCCACGGCCGCATTGATCAGGCTGCCGCCACCCAATCCGTTGCCCACCAGCGCCGTGGCCCGGGTGCCCACGCGAAAGTCAAAGAGCGCATCTTCGTAGCCAATGGCGGCCGGGCCTTTTTCGCGCTCCATGTCGCCGCCCACCTCGGCCCGCACAAAGCCGCCGAACTGGCCGAAGTCGGTGGGGAACTCGCCCGCCACATATTCGTTGCCGCGCTCCAGCACGGCCACGCTTTGCCCGCGCTCGGCAAACCGCAAAGCGGCTACCGAGCCCCCATAGCCTGAGCCCACCACCAGCACATCGGGGGCGTAGCCCTCGTCTGCGCAGGAGGCAATCAGTTGCTCAACACCGTGTGACAGCCAGTGCATAGCCCACTCTCCCTATCGTTTTTAAAGTTATGGCAAAAAAGGAACCTGTGCAGCACACCAGCGTTCAAATTCAGCAACCGGCATGGGTTTGGCCGCGTACCAGCCTTGGGCATAGTCGCAGCCCATGGAGCGCAGCAGCACCCATTCCTCGGCGTTCTCGGCGCCTTCGGCCACTACACTCAAGCCAAGGCGGTGGCCCAGGGCAATGGTGGACTCCAGCAGCGAGGCCTCATCGGTTCCGGCACGCACATTGCGCACAAAGGCGCGGTCAATCTTGAGCTCGGCCACCGGCATTTTTTGCAGATAGGCCAGCGAGGAATAGCCGGTACCAAAATCATCAATCGACAGGCTGAAGCCGGCACGGGTCAGCGCATTCATGACATCCAGCGCTGCGGCGGGGTCCTGCATGGCGCCGCTCTCGGTGATTTCCAAGCGAATGTCGGCAGGGTCGGCGCCGGTATCACGCGCCAGCGCGGCGACCCGCGCGGCAAACCCCAACTCGCCTAGGTCAAAGGTCGACAGGTTGACCGAAATCTGCAGCGGCCGGCCCTGGGCACGGTAATTGGCCACCATGCGCATGGCCTCCTCCAGCACCCAGCGCGTGAGCAGCGTGATGCGCCCGGTCTTCTCGGCAAAAGGAACGAATTCACCCGGCGGTATCAGGCCGCGGCGCGGATGCTCCCATCGCACCAGCGCCTCGGCGCTTTGCACGGCACCGTCTGCCAACCGGACCTTGGGCTGCAGATAGAGGCGCAGCTCACCAGCCTCCACGGCACGCTTGAGCTCGGAGAGCAGATCCAGGTCAGCGCGCTGGCTGGTCTCAAGCTCGGCGCGGTACTCCATCCAGTTCTTGTGTTGGGCGCGGCCAGCGTCCAGCGCAATCTCGGCATTGCGTAGCAGCTGCGCCATGGAAGGCTGGCTGGCCACCACCAAGGCCGCTCCCGCGGCCAGGGCGATATCCACGGCCTGCCCCTCAACCTCGGCCGGGTGATTGAACTCGTACTCAATTTCTTCCCGTACCGACACCAGCGTGAGCTGGTTGGGGTAGATCAGACAGAACTGGTCGGCATGCATGCGGCCCACGCGCGCCTTGGAATGGCTTTTGCACACCGCCAGCAGGCGCTTGCCCGCCTCCTGCAGGATGCGGTCACCCAGCGTAGGGCCCAGGGTTTCATTGATGGCGTGGAAGCGCTCAACATTGAGCATGAGCACGCAGGGCACATGGCCCTCATCAATGAGCAGTTGGCCGTACTGGCGTATGCCTTCACGGTTCAGCAGGCCCGTCAATGGATCGAAGCGAGCCATGCGCGCGGTTTCGCGCTGCAGTCGCAGCGTGCGCTCAGCAATACCGTAGCAAAAGGCGATGGGCAGCAGCAAAGTGCGTACAAAGTCAAAGGTAGAGCCCAAGGCCAGCTCCGTGGGCATGGGTTCGCGCAGCACGACGCTGTAGAGCAGGAAGGTGAGCCAGTAGGCGGCAATCGGGGTCAGGCCCAGCAGCAGGATTCCGCAGCCCCGCTCGCCAGTGCGCCAGCCACGCCAGTTGCCCGTCAACAGCACCAGAAAGTGCACGGGCACCAAGCCGTAGATCAGCACATTGGCCAGCCCTGGCAGCAGGTAGTGCATGGGGATCATGGCGGCGAACATCAGCGCCACGCCATACGCCACCTTGGTGGTGCGTGGGCTGTGCTTGGCAAAGCGACCAAAGCGCACGCTGAGCAAGACGGAGAGTACGCCCACAAGGTAGTTGAAGATCCAGGCGTTGAGCCACAGCGGCGAACTCACATTCAACACAAACGGCAGACCGCTCTTGGTGAAGATGGTGATGGACTGCAGCGTGGCATAGATGGCGTAAATGGCGTAGTTGGCGTCACGCAGGGTGATGCCGAAAAACAATGCCACCAGGGCGGTGGTAAACAGGAACACCGCGCCGCTGTGATTCAGCAGGTCTACGCCCTGCTCCTCCCGCAAGCTGTCCTCGGGCACTACGGCCTCCACCAGCAGCGTGCGTGCCAGCCCCGGGTAGGCCAATGCGCCTGCCGCTGGTTCAAAGCGGGCATACAGCGGAAAGGCTGCCGCGGCATCAGGGGTGAAGATGGCGCGCAGGCCGGTCACCAATACGCCACTGCTCTGGCCCAGCCGAAGGGCTTGGCCGAGCGGCTTGCCATGGGCATCGAATAAGGCGATATTGACGCGCTGCACATTGAGGTCGGCAAACGACAGCCGGTTCACGGCCTCCAGCGCGTGGCCCTGGGGCAAGCTAGCGATGCGGATCCAGCAGGAATGGTCTTGTGGGTCTACGGGGACCTTGCCGTCTTCGGCTGTAGTCCAACCTTCGCCACGGGTCTGGACAATCTGCGCGACAGTCAAGCCGTCGCAGCGGTAGTCCACGGCTAGCGCGGCACTCCAAACGCAGGCGCTCCACAGCGTGGCGACCACTGCAACACACCAACGCAGCCCACGTAGCCGGAAATCCATGTCCGCCCTTGTTGAATGAGAGATGAAGCTGGCCGCAAACGGACAATGCGCCAACACGCCAGCCTCGGAACATTGTAGAGGGCGCAGGCTGGATTTCGCCTGTTTTTGCGGCAGGGTTGCTACGCTTTTTGACGGATGGCGTTCAGGCGTTGCGCGCTTCTATGCCCCAACGGGCCAGGGCCGCATCGTCGCTCACGCGGGCGTCCACCCAGTGCGCGCCCTCAGCGGTCTGCTCCTTCTTCCAGAAGGGTGCCTGGGTCTTGAGGTAGTCCATGAGGAATTCGCAAGCCTGGAAGCTCTGGCCGCGATGCGCCGAGGTCACGGCAACCAGCACAACGCCGTCAGTTGGCCGCAACACGCCCACACGGTGCACGACGCGGGCACCCAGAATGTCAAAGCGGGCAAAGGCGGCGTCTACCATGGCCTCGATGGACTTTTCGGTCATGCCGGGGTAGTGCTCCAGCTCCATGGTCTGCACCGAACCTGCGGCACCGGGTACGTTGCGGTCGCGCACCGTGCCCACGAAGGTGCACACCGCGCCCACGCGCGGATCGCCGGCCTGCAAGGCGGCCACCTCCTCCGCCACATCGAAGGGTTGTTGCTGGATGCGGACACGGGCGGCTGAAATGGCGTCAGAGGGCATGACGCGATTGTGGCACCGTGCTAGCATGTGTCCATGTTTGCCTTCACCGTACTCTTTGCCACGGCCACTCTGGCCCTGGTGGGCGCACGCGCGGTGGCGGCCAGCAAATCCAAAAAACCCAAGCTCATTTGACCGGAGCTGCGGTTCCGTCCTCAGATGAGCGATGGAACTGCGAACAACACCCTTCCCCTGTTTTCCGCAACCCGCCGCGCAGCTGACGATGGTTCTTTCCATCGGTCTTGTTTCTGCAAAGGATGTTCGCGTGCACGCTACTGACGACACTTTCTCCGGCCTCTGGATTCCACTGGTCACGCCCTTCAACAACCACACCGTGGACCACACGGCCTTGCGCATACTGGTACAGCACTTGGTACCGCAAGGCATTGCCGGCATCGTGGTATGCGGCTCCACAGGAGAAGCTGCAGCGCTGGGCGCCGACGAGCAACTGGCTGTGCTGGATACGGTGGCGCAGGCGGCCCCGGGCCTGCCACTGGTGATGGGCCTGTCGGGCTACCACCTGCCCGACACGCTGGACTGGGTGCGGACCCTGCACCCACAGAAGCTGGCGGGGCTGTTGGTGCCAGCGCCCCACTACATCCGGCCTTCGCAAGCCGGGCTGGTGCAGTGGTTCAGCGCGATTGCCGATGCGAGTGCGCAGCCGGTGCTGATTTACGACATTCCCGCACGCACCGGCGTGCAACTGACCCTGGCCACGCTGCGCACCCTGGCGCAGCACCCCAACATTGTGGGTATCAAGGACTGCGGTGGAGACATGGCCAAGACACAGGCGCTGATTGCCGATGGGCAACTACGGGTGCTGGCGGGCGACGATCTGAATATCTTCGGCACGCTGGCGCTGGGTGGCACCGGCGCCATTGCGGCCAGCGGCCATGTGCACACGACGCACCTGGTGGCCCTGATGCAGCAGGTTGTGCGCGGCGAACTAGCGGCAGCGCAGAGGCGTTGGCGCCCGCTGCTGCCGCTGATTGAGGCGTTGTTTGCAGAGCCGAATCCTGGCCCGATCAAGGCACTGCTGGCACAACAAGGATTGATGCAAGCCGAATTGCGTGCCCCCATGACGGCGGCGTCCAGCACATTGACCGAGCGGCTAGTGATGCTCAGCGCCGAACTGGAGGCTAGCCCCCGGTAACGGGCGGAAAAAAAGCGACTTCGCAGCCGGGCGTGAGCGGCGCAGAGGCGGGGCTCATGACCTGGTCCAACGCCATGCGCACCGCGCGGCCGGGAGCCAGCGCATCCGCCCCGGCGCCACCGCGCGCCACCAGTTCGGCACGCAGGGCCTCCAGGGTGGCGGCCTGCGTGTCCAACTGCTCGGTCCCCGTGCCCATGGCCTCGCGCACCGATGCGAAGTAGCGCACGGTGACCTTCATGCCAGCAACTCGCTGAAGGGGATGTAGCGCACCGTGGCGCCATACGCAATGGGCTCCCCCGGTGGCGTGTCGACCAGGCCATCACCCCAGACGGCGGACGTCAACACGCCAGAGCTCTGGTTGGTGAACAGGTCCAACCCGCCATGGTCGTTACGGCGCACGCGCAGAAATTCGCGGCGTTTGTCGGCCTTGGGCCAGTCAAAATCTGCACGGGCAGCTATGCTTTTCATAGCAACGTCCGACACGCCCTGCAAACGCAACAGGAAGGGACGAACCAGCAGCGCAAAGGTCACAAAGCTGGACACGGGATTGCCCGGCAACCCCATGAAATGCGCGGCACCCACACGGCCGTGTGCAAACGGCTTGCCGGGCTTCATGGCAATTTGCCACAGGTCCAGCTGGCCCAGGGACTGCACGGCGGGCTTGATATGGTCTTCTTCACCCACCGAAACGCCGCCACTGGTCAGCACCAGGTCGTGGCTTGCAGCCGCCTGCTGCAGGGCATGCACGGTGGCGTCCAGTCGATCGGGCACGATGCCCAGGTCGGTCACCTCGCAACCCAAACGGCGCAACATGGCACTGAGAAAAAATCGGTTCGAGTTGTAAATGGCACCGGGTGGCATTTGCTCAGGTGGCACTGTGCCGGGCAGCACCAGCTCATCGCCGGTGGAGAACAATGCCACGCGTGGCTTGCGAACCACCTGCAGTTGGGCCATACCCACGCTGGCGGCCAAGCCCAGTTCAGCCGGCCCCAGGCGGGTGCCGGCGGCCAGCACTACGTCGCCACGGGCGACATCCTCGCCCGAACGCCGAATGTTTTGGCCCGGTAGCGGCATGCTGTGAACCTGCACGCGCGGCAGATGTGAGACATCGGGTGCGTCGAGTAGCGTGCAATCCTCCTGCATGACCACCGCATCCGCGCCCAGGGGCACTGCCGCCCCGGTAAAGATGCGGGCTACCGTGCCAGGCTGCAGCGGCGTACCCACACTGCCGGCGGCAATGCGCTGGGACACGGGCATGGCATCCCGTTCCGCCAGTAGGTCGTCCACGCGTACCGCATAGCCATCCATGGCGCTGTTGTCGCGCGGTGGCACCTGCAATCCCGAGACAATGCGCTGCGCTAGCACGCGACCATCAGCATCGCCGGTAGGCACCACCTCCGTCTGGGCCAGGGGTTGCACGGTCGCCAGCAACCGGGACAGCGCATCGTCCAGCGGCAACAGAGGTTTGCGGAGTGCGGTGGACATACTGGTATTTGCTATGAATTCAATAGCTGCTAGCACCTATTGCACGGGGGCTAACAGTCATTTTTCTGTTTTATCAATATCCGCACTCGGCGGCAATCAAGGCCTGGATGGCGGCCAAATCAGCATCCATCACCTTCACGCGCTTGGGCAAGGCTTCGATGCCGTTGAACTTGGCGGGCCGCTCGGGCTCGCGGCCCAGGGCTTCGACGATAGTGGCGGCGAACTTGATGGGCAGCGCCGTTTCCAGCACCACCATGGGCACACCCGCCTCGCGGCGCTCCAGCGCCACCTTCAGGCCGTCCGCCGTGTGGGTGTCGATGACCATGCCGTGGCGGCTCCAGGTGTCCTTGATCGTTTGCAGGCGATCTGCATGGACGCTCTTGCCGCTGACAAAGCCATAGCGGCTGGCAGCCTGGGCGAACACGGGGTCGGCACTCAGGTCAAACTGGCCGGTCTTGGACAGGCCTTCGCCGAACAACGCCTTGGTGCGTGCGCCATCGCGGCCCAGCAGATCGAACACAAAGCGCTCGAAGTTGCTGGCCTTGGAAATGTCCATGGACGGGCTGGAGGTCTCGTGGGTGTCGGCCGTACCGCGCACGCGGTACACGCCGGTGCGGAAGAACTCGTCGAGCACATCGTTCTCGTTGGTCGCGACCACCAGCTTGGCGATGGGCAGGCCCATCTGGCGCGCCACGTGGCCCGCGCAGACGTTGCCAAAGTTGCCGGATGGCACCGCGAAGCTGACCTTCTGGCTGTTGGCGTCCGTGGCCTGGATATACCCGGCAAAGTAGTACACCACCTGGGCCAGCAAACGTGCCCAGTTGATGGAGTTGACGGTGCCAATCTTGTATTTGCGCTTGAATTCCAGGTCGTTGGAGACGGCCTTGACGATGTCCTGGCAGTCGTCGAACACGCCGTTGATGGCGATGTTGTGGATATTGGCGTCCTGCAGGCTGAACATCTGCGCCTGCTGGAAAGGGCTCATGCGGCCGTGCGGGCTGGTCATGAAGACGCGCACGCCTTTTTTGCCACGCATGGCGTATTCGGCCGCGCTGCCGGTGTCGCCACTGGTGGCACCCAGGATGTTGAGCTCTTCGCCACGGCGGCCCAGTTCGTATTCGAACAGGTTGCCCAGCAGCTGCATGGCCATGTCCTTGAAGGCCAGCGTGGGGCCGTTGGACAGGGCTTCGATCCACACACCGTCTTCCAGATGGCGCAAGGGCACGATCTCGCCCGTGCCAAACACCTCGGCGGTGTAGGTCTTGGCGCACAAGGCGCGCAGGTCGGCGGCGGGAATGTCGTCGATGTAGAGCGACAGGATCTCGAACGCCAAGGCTGCGTAGCCTTGCTGGTGGTAGACGGTGCGCCATTGCTGCAGCATGGCGTCGCTCACCTGCGGGTAGGCCTCGGGCAGGTACAGGCCGCCATCGGGCGCCAGGCCTTCGAGCAGGATTTCGCAAAAGCGTTTGCGGTCAGGGTTGCCGCGTGTGCTGAGGTAACGCATCAGTTCAGCTCCTCTTTGCGGATACGGGTGATGGGCGCCAGCACCGTGGGCAGGGCCTGCATCTGGGCGATGGCCGCGTCCATCTTGGCCTCGGCACAGTCGTGCGTGAGGATGATGACGTCGGTCTGTGTGCCGGCTTCGCCGCTGATCTCGTCGGCTTCACGCTGCAGCACCGCGTCGATGCTGATGTTGGCTTCGGCCAGGATGCCGGTGACCTTGGCCAACACGCCGGCTTCGTCCGCCACGCGCAGGCGCAGGTAGTAGCTGGTCACCACCTCGCCCATGGGCAGGATGGGCGTGTTGTTCATGGCACCGGGCTGGAAGGCCAGATGCGGCACGCGCTGGGCTTCGTCAGCGGTGTGCAGGCGGGTAATGTCCACCAGATCGGCAATCACGGCGCTGCCCGTGGGCTCGGAGCCCGCGCCCTTGCCGTAGTACAGCGTGGTGCCCACGGCGTCACCGTTGACGACCACGGCGTTCATGGCGCCTTCCACATTGGCGATCAGGCGCTTGGCCGGGATCAGCGTGGGGTGCACGCGCAGCTCGATGCCATTGGCCATGCGCTTGGTGATGCCCAGCAGCTTGATGCGGTAGCCCAGTTGTTCGGCGTACTTGATGTCGGCCGATGCGAGCTTGGTGATGCCTTCCACATGCGCCTTGTCGAACTGCACGGGAATCCCGAAGGCGATGGCCGACATTAGGGTCAACTTGTGCGCAGCGTCCACACCTTCGATATCGAAGGTGGGGTCGGCTTCGGCGTAGCCCAGGCGTTGCGCTTCTTTCAGCACCACGTCAAAGTCCAGGCCCTTGTCGCGCATTTCACTCAAGATGAAGTTGGTGGTGCCGTTGATGATGCCGGCGATCCACTGCACGCGGTTGGCCGTCAGGCCTTCGCGCAGCGCCTTGATGATGGGAATGCCACCGGCCACGGCGGCTTCAAACGCCACCATCACGCCCTTGGCAGATGCGGCCGCAAAAATTTCGGTGCCATGCACGGCCAGCAGCGCCTTGTTGGCGGTGACCACATGCTTGCCCGCGGCAATGGCTTCGAGCACCAGTTCTTTGGCCAGCGTGTAGCCACCAATGAGCTCCACCACGATGTCGATGTCGGGGTTGCGGATGATGTCGCGCGCATCGGCCACCACCTGGGCCTTGCCGCCCACGATTTCTTGCGCCAGCGCGGTGTTGCGGCGCGACACCATGGTTACTTCGATGCCACGGCCGGCGCGGCCCTTGATTTCTTCCTGGTTGCGCTGCAGGACATTGAACACACCGCTGCCCACGGTGCCCAGGCCCATCACGCCCACTTGTATCGGTTTCATAATTTCTTCAGGTAAAAAGGCTTCTAGCCCGCGTCAACGCTACGCGAGCAGCTATCAAAATCAGAGTGAGTCAGCCGGCGTTGCGGACACGGTACTGCTCCAGGAACTTGGCGATGCGGCCAATGGCTTCTCGCAGATCGTCCTCGTGCGGCAAAAACACAATGCGGAAATGGTCCGGCTGTTGCCAGTTGAACCCCGTGCCCTGCACCAGCATCACGCGGGTCTCGCGCAGCAGCTCCAGGAAGAATTGGCGGTCATCCGCGATGGGGTACACCTTGGGATCCAGCTTGGGGAACATGTAGAGCGCGGCCTGGGGCTTCACGCAGCTCACGCCGGGAATGGCTGTGATCAATTCATAGGCCAGGTCGCGCTGGCGGCGCAGGCGACCGCCTTCACAGACCAGGTCATTGATGCTCTGGTAGCCGCCCAGCGCGGTCTGGATGGCCCACTGGCCCGGCACGTTGGAACACAGCTTCATGTTCGAGAGCATGTTCAGGCCCTCGATGTAGTCGGTCGCGTTCTTCTTGTCGCCCGATACCACCAACCAGCCGGCGCGGTAGCCGCAGGAACGGTAGCTCTTGGACAGGGAGTTGAAGGTCAGCGTCAGCACATCTTCAGAGAGGCTGCCCAGTGCCGTGTGCTTGATGCCGTCGTACAGCACCTTGTCGTAGACCTCGTCGGCCAGGATCACCAAACCATGTTCGCGCGCGACGGTGATGATGCCCTTGAGCAGCTCATCGGAATACATCACGCCCGTGGGGTTGTTGGGGTTGATGACCACAATGCCCTTGGTGCGCGGCGTGATCTTGGCGCGAATGTCGTCCAGGCTGGGCATCCAGCCATTGGCTTCATCGCACAGGTAGTGCACCGGCGTACCGCCCGACAGGCTGGTGGCGGCCGTCCACAGCGGGTAGTCGGGCATGGGCAGCAGCAGCTCGTCGCCGTCATCGAGCAAGGCGTTGGTGGCCATGGTGATGAGTTCGCTGGCGCCATTGCCCAGGTAAATGTCGTCCAGCGTCACGCCCTTGATGCCCTGCTGCTGGGTGTAGTGCATCACGGCCTTGCGCGCCGCAAAAATGCCCTTGCTGTCCGAATAACCCGCCGAGTTGGGCAGGTTGCGGATCATGTCTTGCTGAATTTCCTCAGGCGCATCAAAACCGAACACCGCCAGGTTGCCCAGGTTGAGTTTGATGATCTTCTGCCCCTCGTCCTCCATCTGCCGCGCCGCGTCCATGATGGGTCCGCGGATGTCGTACAGCACGTTGGCAAGCTTGGCAGATTTCTGAATGGTTTTCAAAGGCCCTCCGGCGGTCTTCAGCATGGGGTGAAACCTATAATTTGACCACAGTTCCGCTGCGCAGCAGCCTCGCCGCCGCCCGCGCCTACCCCAAACACCCGCACACCGCCCATGAAACTTTTGCCCGATGCCTTGCAAGGCCCGTCCATTACCGGTTACGGCCCGGGCTGGGTATCAGTCAATGGCCAGCAATACACCACCAGCGTCATCGTGAGCAGCGATGGTCCGGTGCGGCCCTGGAGTTGCACCGCCTTCGAAGAGCTGGACACGAGCCACTTTGAAGAATTAGCCGCCCTTGCGCCCGAGTTGGTGCTGTTTGGCAGCGGTGCACGCATCCAGTTTCCCCGGCCCCAGTGGCTGGCGCCCCTGTACAGCCGGCGCATCGGGCTGGAGACCATGGACACCCAAGCCGCCTGCCGCACCTTCAACTTCCTGGCCGGGGAAGGCCGCAAGGTGGTGGCTGCGCTGCTGTTATAGGGATACCTCTAGCGTCTCCAGGGTTCGGAGGAAGGTTTTCAGAGTAAAATCACGGGTTGCGGTCTGGGGCGACATTCGCTGTCACGTTTGACGCCCTTCACTACGACTGACAAGCCCGGCTTACCGGGCTGCAACACCGAGACTGAAACTGCTTATGGCCATCGTTGTCAACAAACCCCTGCCCGAATTTGAAGCCAACGCTACCGGCGGCATCAAGGTGACCAACACCTCCCATGTCGGCAAAACCATGGTGCTGTATTTTTATCCCAAGGACAATACCCCTGGCTGCACTACCGAAGCCATGCAATTCAGGGACAAATACAAAGATTTCGTGAAAGCCGGCGCCGAAGTGTTTGGCGTGTCCCGCGACAACATGAAATCACACGATGAGTTCAAAGCCAAGCTGGAACTCCCCTTCGAGCTGATCGCCGATACCGAAGAAAAAATGTGCCACATGTTCGGCGTGGTCAAAAACAAGATCATGTACGGCAAAAAGGTCAAGGGCATTGAGCGCAGCACCTTCCTGGTGGGTGCCGATGGCCTGCTGAAAGAAGAATGGCGCGGCCTCAAGGTACCGGGCCATGTAGACGAAGTGCTCAAGGCCGTGAAAGTGCTGAAAAAAGCGGCATGATTTTCCTGCCTGTTGTTTTGGTGCACACCAAAGCAACAGCGTCACGGCACTCATGCATAATGAATTCATGCCGTTGAACGTCGCAACCGCGCTCCCACAAAAAGCCGCCTTGGCTCAAGGCGGCTTTTTCGTTTTTACGGCTACGGTTTTTTATATTCCACTCTCTGCGAGCCCACTCCATGCCATTGCCTCCCGCCCCGTCCAAGCGCGCCGATCGCCTGACTGCCAAAGACTTTGACGCTCCCGCACGTGCCACAGCCCGCCCTGTGCGCAAGGCCCAGCAAGTCGAGACACTTGCCGGCGCAGCCCCCGTATTGAGTGAAAAACCCACCGCGAAAGAATCCACCAAACGGGGTCAAACCTCTGCGCTGACGCACACGCCGGTCAGCACCCCCGTGGTCGTGGCAGCACCCGTGGCCGCCAAAGCCACGGCGCCCACGCGCCGCATCAAACGCACCGGGCCCAGCGGTCCGAGCAAGCTGTTTGTGCTGGACACCAATGTGCTGCTGCACGACCCCATGTGCCTGTTCCGCTTTGAGGAACACGACATCTACCTGCCCATGATCGTCCTGGAAGAGCTGGACGGCCACAAAAAGGGCATGACCGAAGTGGCGCGCAACGCCCGCCAGACCAGCCGCACGCTGGACACGCTGGCGGGTGCGCCCGGCGCGGACATTACGGCGGGTTTTGAGCTCAACAGCACGGGCCACAAGGATGCCGGCGGCAAGCTGATGTTCCAGACCCAGCCGCTGAACTACACCCTGCCTACAAGCCTGCCCCAGGGCAAGGCGGACAACCAGATCCTGGGCGTGGTGGAGGCCTTGCGCCAGCACTATGCGCCGCGCGAGGTGGTGCTGGTGTCCAAGGACATCAACATGCGCGTCAAGGCCCGCGCCCTGGGCCTGGCCACCGACGACTACCAGAACGACAAGACCTTGGAAGACGGCGACCTGCTGTACTCCGGTGCGCTCGCCCTGCCCTCCGACTTCTGGGCCACGCATGGCCAGGGTGTGGAAAGCTGGCAGCAAGGCCCGCACACCTTTTACAAGGTGGACGGCCCTGTGGTGCCCAGCATGATGATCAACCAGTTCGTCTACTTCGAGTCTCCCGGCGAACCCAGCCTGTACGCCCGCGTGACCGAGATCCGCGGCACCACGGCGGTGCTCAAGACGCTGAAGGACTTCAACCACCTGAAGAATGCAGTGTGGGGCGTGACCACGCGCAACCGCGAGCAGAACTTCGCCATGAACCTGCTGACCGACCCCGAAGTCGACTTCGTCACGCTGACCGGCACGGCCGGCACTGGGAAAACGCTGATGGCCCTGGCCGCCGGCCTGACCCAGGTGCTGGATGACCGCCGATACACCGAAATCATCGTCACCCGCGCCACCGTGAGCGTAGGTGAAGACATCGGCTTCCTGCCCGGCACCGAAGAAGAAAAGATGGGCCCATGGATGGGCGCGCTGGACGACAACCTGGAAGTGCTGGGCAAGACCGATACCAGCGCGGGCGAATGGGGCCGCGCCGCCACCAACGAGCTGATCCGCAGCCGCATCAAGATCAAGAGCATGAACTTCATGCGCGGCCGTACCTTCCTGAACAAGTACGTCATCATCGATGAGGCGCAGAACCTGACGCCCAAGCAGATGAAGACGCTGATCACCCGTGCCGGTCCGGGCACGAAAATCATCTGCATGGGCAACCTGGCACAGATCGACACGCCCTACCTCACTGAAGGATCCTCGGGCCTGACCTTTGCAGTGGACAAGTTCAAGGGCTGGCCGCACGGTGGGCACATCACGCTGGCACGCGGCGAACGCTCACGCCTGGCGGACTTTGCCAGCGAAGTGCTATAAATTAAATAGCTGCTGGTGCAATGCTGACGGGGGGTAGAAGCCGATTTGGCTTCTACCCCCCGTTTTTATGGGGAATCCTGATCAGTAGTCGTCGCCACCGCCGCCGCTGTAGGCCAGGTTCTCGAACTTGGTGAAACGGTTCATGAACGCCAGCTTCACCGTGCCTGTGGGGCCGTTACGCTGCTTTGCAATGATGACCTCGGCCACGCCAGGCTCCTTGCATTGGTCCTTGGTGTAGTACTCGTCGCGGTAGATGAACATGATGATGTCCGCGTCCTGCTCGATAGCGCCGGATTCACGCAAGTCACTCATCATGGGGCGCTTGTCAGGGCGTTGCTCCACCGAACGGTTGAGCTGCGAGAGCGCAATCACCGGGCATTTCAGTTCCCGCGCCAGCATCTTCAAGCCCCGGGAGATTTCACCCAGCTCGGTGGCGCGGTTTTCACCATCGCTGCTGCTGCCACTCATGAGCTGCAAGTAATCCACCACGATCAGGCCCAGCTGGCCGCACTGGCGTGCCAGGCGGCGCGCATTGGCACGCACCTCACTGGAGTTAAGACCTGCGCTTTCATCAATGTGCAGTGAAATGGTGCGCAGTTTCTCGATGGCTTCCGAGAGGCGCGGCCATTCGTCGTCGGTGAGCTTGCCGGTGCGCAAATGGCCTTGGTCGATACGACCGATGGAACCCACAATACGCACCGCCAGCTGGGCCGCGCCCATTTCCATGGAGAAAATGGCGACCGGCAGGCCTTCGTTGAGGGCCACATGCTCGGCAATGTTGATGGCCAGTGCCGTCTTGCCCATGGAGGGGCGCGCCGCCAGCACAATCAGGTCCCCAGCCTGCAGGCCGGCCGTCATGCGGTCGAAGTCAATAAACCCCGTGGGCACCCCCGTCACGTCATTGGGGTTGTCGGCCATTTCCTGCACACGGTCCAGCAGATTCACCACCAGCGAATCCATGGCCTGGAAGCCCTGTTTGTTGCGCTTGCCGGCTTCACCGATGTTGAAGATCTTCTGCTCGGACTCGTCCACGATCTCGGACACCGGCCGCCCCTTGGGGTTGAAGGCGTTGGTGGCAATCTCGTCGCTGGCGCTGACCAGCTTGCGCAATATGGAGCGGTCGCGCACGATCTCGGCATAGCGGCGGATGTTACTGGCGCTGGGCACGTACTGGGCTAGCGAATTCAGATAGGCCAGTCCGCCCGTTTCCTCCGCCTTGCCCTGGCTTTGCAAGTGCTCAAAGACCGTGATCACATCGGCGGGCTTGTTGCCGTTAATCAGCGCGCCGATGGAGGCATAGATCAGGCGGTGCTCATAGCGGTAGAAATCGGTGTCGACCAGAATGTCACTGACCCGGTCCCAGGCCTCGTTGTCCAGCAGCAACCCGCCCAATACGCTGGATTCGCCCTCGATGGAGTTGGGCGGCACCCGCAGTTGGGCAACTTGGCGGTCGGTATCGAAGTTTTCGCTGGCGGACAGTACGGCGGACATTGGTGGTTTCCTTCAAGCCTTTGATCTTACGTCGCGGACACGCGGGCGTGGGAGGACAAGGCTGGGAGCAAGCTGTGGGCAAGTTGTGTAAATAAGGGGATAACCGCCCCCAAAGCACAAAAGCCGCCAGGGACCAGCCCCAGCGGCTTTTGCGAAAGGGCGCACCCCGTATCGGGGCGCACCTCAAAGTGCCATTAAGCGGTTTCGCCGTACACGGACACGGTGATGTCTACCACCACATCGGTGTGCAGAGCCACGCTCACGGTGCTGTCGCTCACGACCTTGATAGGGCCATTGGGCATACGGATCTGGGACTTGGCAACCTTGTAGCCACCCTTGACCAGCTCTTCAGCGATGTCGTAGTTGGTCACGGAACCAAACAAACGGCCATCCACGCCGGCCTTTTGGGTCAGCTTGATGGTGGTACCACCGAGCTTTTCACCCAAAGCCTGGCTTTCAGCCAGCTTGGCAGCGGCTGCTTTTTCGAGCTCAGCGCGCTTGGCTTCGAACTCTGCCTTGGCAGATTCAGTAGCGCGACGGGCACGGCCGGAGGGGATCAGGAAGTTGCGTGCATAGCCATCTTTGACCTTGACGATTTCGCCCAGGTTGCCGAGGTTCACGACCTTGTCGAGCAGAATAATTTGCATGGTCGGGGCTCCTTAGATCTTGTGCTGGTCGCTGTAAGGCAGCATCGCCAGGAAGCGAGCGCGCTTGATAGCGGTGTTCAGTTGGCGCTGGAAAATAGCGCGAGTGCCGGTCAGGCGTGCGGGAATGATCTTGCCGTTTTCAGCAATGAAATCACGCAGCGTGTCGATGTCTTTGTAGTCAATCTCTTCCACACCGGTCACGGTGAAGCGGCAGAAGCGCTTGCGCTTGAACAGCAGGGATTGCGTATTGCGCTTGGGGCGCTTGTCTTTGTTGAAACGTTTTGGTCCGGGCATGATGGACTCCTAAAAATTAGTCTTGCAAAAAATCTTGAATGTGAAACACGAGTGACTTGCCTTGGCGTGCATTGGCGAGAAAACCACTGAACTTCCAGACACTGCCGATGGCCTGCTTTGCAAGCCGCTCCGCCAATGTGCCGAAAGCCACCGCCTTCACCACCACCTTCACGGTTCGCTGGCCCCCTGCTTCCTCCACTTGCGACTCATGTTCGAGCCGCAAATTCAGAGCGGGTAAACCGGCTGGCGTGTAACGCATGGACTCGACCTCTGCGATACAGGCGCTTAAAACCAGTGAGTTGGCTTGCACTCCTTTTCAGGCAAATGCGTGTTTACGCCTGGTACTCGGCCTGTTGGGCCTTGCGCGCGTCTTCACGTTCCACGGTCTTCATCATGGAAGAAGGGCCGGTTTCGGCTTTTTTCTTCAGCACGGTGAGGTGGCGCAACACGGCGTCGTTGAACTTGAACGCATGTTCCAGTTCGGACATCACAGCCTGGTCGGCTTCGATGTTGACGCACAGGTAGTGGGCCTTGGCCAGCTTGTTGATCATGTAAACCATCTGACGACGGCCCCAGTCTTCAACACGGTGCACCTTGCCACCGCCAGCGGTGATCATGCCCTTGTAACGTTCCAGCATCGCGGGAACTTGCTCGCTCTGATCCGGGTGGATCATGAGGATGATTTCATAATGACGCATTGATACTCCTTGAGGATTTCCCGGCATTCGCATCTCTGCATGCCGGTCTGAGTGAAAGCTGCCCCCGGCGTCTAAAACGGGGTGCAGCAAGGCGAAGCCCACGATTATAGCTCAGCCCAGCTCGGGTGCCAAATCCCGGTCTGGCAAAGGCTCTGGACGGGTCACCCAACTCAGCACCACCCCCGCCGCAAAACCGGCCAGCACCCCGAACACGCCCGCCGACACGGGCTGAATGCCCCACCACAGGCCATCGCCCGTCAGGCCCAACGTCTGGCGCAGTCCGGGCAAGTTCACGCCCATGTAGTACACGGTGACGCCTAAACCGGCCAGCATGCTGCCCACAGCGCCAGCCCGCGTCATACGGGGCCAGAAAATGCCCAGCACCATGGCCGGCACAAAGGCCGCCCCGGCGAGTGAAAACGAGGCCGACACCAAGTACAAAATGCCTGCCGGCCGCCGCGCCGCCGCATAGGCCGCCACCAGCGCCACCACCAGCAGCGCAAATTTGGACCACATAACGCGGCGCATGGCCTGGGCCTTGTTGCCGCTGCCCTCGAAATACACATCGTGGGCCAGCGCATTGCCAATGGTCAGCAGCAGACCGTCGGCGGTGGACAAGGCTGCGGCAAGCCCGCCAGCGGCCACCAGCACCGACACCACATAGGGCAAACCGCCAATCTCCGGCGTGGCCAGCATCACCAGATCGGCTCCCACGCGCAGTTCGGCAAATTGCAGGATGTGGTCACCATTTACGTCCGACAACGTCAGTAGCGTGGGGTCACGCGACCACTGGGCAATCCAGCCGGGCAACGCGTCCATGGGCTGGCCCACCAGGTGCGCCATGACCTCGTACTTGACGAGCACGGCCAGCGCGGGGGCCGACAGGTACAGCAGGGCAATGAACACTAGCGACCACGCCACGGAGCTCCGCGTCTCCGCCACTGAGGGCGTGGTGTAGTAGCGCGTGAGCAGGTGCGGCAACCCCGCCGTGCCAACCATGAGGCAGAACATCAGAGCCAGAAAATTCAGGCGCGAGGTCTGGGTGTCCTGCGGTGTGTCCCCCACTCCGCCCGGCTTGCCCACAAAAGGCTGCGAATGCAGGGGCATGCCACCCAGTGGCTGCGCGCGCTCCAGATTGTCGGCGCGTGCCTTGGTCCAGCGCTCACGCGCTGTTGCGGCGTCTCTGGGCAATGTGGCCAGCTCATGGCGCAGCGCTTGGGTCTGCGGGTTGTCGGCCTTGGTTTCGCCCAGGGCACGCAGGCGCTGGCGCAGCGCCTGCCGGTCCTGCTGCAGCGCTTCGTCCACGTTCTGCAGCTTTCGCTCCAGCGCTGCAGCCCGCTGGGCATAGATGGCAATCACCTCCTGCTCGGCAGGAGAGTTCAGGATCTGCTGCTCCAGCGCCGCAATTTTTGGCAGTTGCTGGCCGTAAGCCAAGGGTGCCAGCGGATTGCCCGTCTGCTTGTACGACAACCAGGACACGGGAATCAGGAAGGCCAGGATGATGACCACGTACTGGGTCACCTGCGTCCAGGTGACGGCCCGCATCCCCCCCAGAAAGGAACACACCAGCACGCCGCCCAGGCCCAGCAAAATGCCGATCTCGAAGTTCACACCCGTCAGGCGCGAGGTAATCAGGCCCACGCCATACAGCTGCGCCACCACATAGGTGAAGGAACACAACACCGCAGCGAACGCGGCCAGCATGCGCGGCCAGCGGCCACCGAAACGCACCGCAAAGTAGTCGGGCACGGTGTAGAGGTTCATGCGCCGCAAATAGGGCGCCACCAACAGCGCCACCAGACAAAAGCCGCCCGTCCAGCCCAGTACATAGGCCAGGCCGCCGGGCTGCCCCCCTGTCCCCGAAAATCCCTGCAGATACAAACCACCTGCCAGGCTGATGAACGAGGCCGCGCTCATCCAGTCCGCCGCAGTTGCCATGCCGTTGTAAATGCCGGGCACGCGGCGCCCGGCCACGTAGTACTCGTTGGCATCAGCCGTGCGGCCTACCACGCCGATCACGGCATACATCAGTAGAGTTGCGGTCAGAAAGATGCCGCCTACCCACGGCTTGGACAGCTCGAACTGCTCGCCGACGGCCAACGCCCCCAGCAACAGCAGCAAAGTCGCCAAGTAGACGCCAAAGCGCGTGTGCAGGGTGCGCGTGTAGCGGCCATAGGCCACGGGGTCAAACGTGGGAGCCTCGGTTTCGCGCCGGTTGGCGCGCCAGGCGAAAACCACCACGATGGCAATAAACACCAGCATGGCACCCTGGGCCGCAAACCAGAAGCCTACGGGCCAGGACAGCAGCTCCCACTGCAGATCCCGGGCGAAGAACACGGCACCAAACGACACGGCAAACCACAGCGCCAGCAACCCTGCATGCAGGTGCCAGCGGCGTGTGGCTTGCGTGCCGGCCATCAGGCCATCAACCCGCGAGCTGCTGCCAGGTGGCGACGACGGAGTCCGGGTTCAGCGAGATGGACGAAATGCCTTGCTGTTCCAGCCACTGCGCGAAATCAGGGTGGTCGCTGGGGCCCTGGCCGCAGATGCCGATGTACTTGCCCTGGCGCTTGCAAGCATCAATCGCCAGGCTGATCAGCGCCTTCACCGCAGGGTCACGCTCGTCAAAGTCGGCCGCCAGCAGCTCCAGGCCGGAATCGCGATCCAGGCCCAGTGTGAGCTGGGTCAGGTCGTTGGAGCCAATGGAGAAGCCATCGAAGTACTCCAGAAACTGGTCTGCCAGGATGGCGTTGCTCGGGATCTCGCACATCATCACCAGCTTGAGCTCGTTCTCACCGCGGCGCAGGCCGTGGCGGCCCAGCAACTCGGTGACCTTCTGGGCCTGGCCCAAGGTGCGCACAAAGGGCACCATGACCTGCACATTGGTGAGGCCCATGTCGTTGCGCACACGCTTCAAGGCCTCGCACTCCATGGCAAAGGCTTCGCCAAACTCGGTGCTGGTGTAACGCACGGCACCGCGGAAGCCCAGCATGGGGTTCTCTTCCTCAGGCTCGTAGCGGCTGCCACCGATGAGCTTGCGGTACTCGTTGCTCTTGAAGTCGGACAGGCGCACGATGACGGGCTTGGGCCAGAAGGCCGCGGCGATGGTGGCCACACCTTCGGCCACACGGTCCACATAGAAGGCCCGGGGCGAGGCATGGCCGCGGGCCACCGACTCCACAGCCTTCTTGAGGTCCGCGTCGACATTGGGATAGTCCAGGATGGCCTTGGGGTGCACACCAATGTTGTTGTTGATGATGAACTCCAGCCGCGCCAGGCCCACGCCCTGGTTGGGCAGTTGGCAGAAGTCAAACGCCAGCTGGGGGTTGCCCACGTTCATCATGATCTTGACCGGGATCTCGGGCATCTCGCCGCGCTGGACCTCGGACACTTCGGTCTCCAGCAGGCCGTCATAGATGAAGCCGGTATCGCCCTCGGCGCAACTTACGGTCACCAGCATGCCGTCTTTCAGCAAGTCGGTGGCATTGCCACAGCCCACCACAGCCGGGATACCGAGCTCGCGCGCGATGATGGCGGCGTGGCAGGTGCGACCACCGCGGTTGGTGACGATGGCGCTGGCGCGCTTCATCACAGGCTCCCAGTTGGGATCGGTCATGTCGGTCACCAGGATGTCCCCGGCCTGCACAGTGTCCATCTCGTTGATGTTGTGCACGATACGCACCGGGCCGGTACCGATCTTCTGTCCAATCGCGCGGCCTTCTACCAGCACCGCACCTTTGCCCTTGAGCTTGTAGCGGTACTCGGCCTGGTTGCCGGCCTGGCTCTTCACCGTTTCAGGGCGCGCCTGCAGGATGTACAGCTGGCCGTCTACACCGTCTTTGCCCCATTCGATGTCCATGGGGCGACCGTAATGCTCTTCGATCACCAAGGCGTACTTGGCCAGTTGCTCGACGTCGGCGTCCGTCAGCGAGTAGCGGTTGCGCAGCTCCGTGGGCACATCGGTAGTCTTCACCAACTTGCCGCCTGCAGCCTTTTCCTCGGGCGAGGTGAACACCATTTGCAGCAGCTTGGAGCCTAGGTTGCGGCGGATCAGCGCGCGCTTGCCGGCCTTGAGCATGGGCTTGTGCACATAGAATTCGTCGGGGTTCACAGCGCCCTGCACCACGGTTTCACCCAGGCCATAGCTGCTGGTGATGAACACCACTTGGTCAAAACCCGATTCGGTGTCGATGGTGAACATCACACCGGCCGCGCCCAGGTCGGAGCGCACCATGCGTTGCACGCCGGCAGACAGGGCCACCACGTCGTGGGCAAAGCCCTTGTGCACGCGGTAGCTGATGGCGCGGTCGTTGTAGAGGCTGGCAAAAACCTCCTTCATCTTGTGCAGCACATCTTCGATGCCCACCACATTGAGGAAGGTTTCCTGCTGGCCTGCAAAGGAGGCGTCGGGCAAATCTTCGGCCGTGGCCGACGAACGCACCGCAAAGCTGGCCTGGGCGTTGCCCGCGGACAGCGTGGCAAAAGCCTCGCGGATGGCTTTTTCCAGGTCGGCAGGGAAAGGCTGGGCCTCGACCATGGCGCGGATTTCAGCACCCACCTGCGCCAGGGCGCGCACATCCTCGGTGTCCAGATTCTTGAGTTTGGCGCTGATCTTGTCGGCCAAGCCGGCGTGGGCCAGGAACTGACGGAAGGCATGGGCCGTGGTGGCAAAGCCCGTGGGCACTTTCACGCCCTGGGGAAGTTGCGAAATCATCTCCCCCAGGGAGGCGTTCTTGCCCCCCACAGATTCCACATCGGCCATGCGCAGCAGCTCGAAGGGGACGACCAGGTCGGTCGGGTTGAAAAGTTTAGACATAGGATGCTCCAGAAGTTAAAACCTTTACAGGGCCCCGCGGGGAGATGTCACCCGCCTGCCGCTCGCGCAGAACCGTTCGTTTTCTGTTGTTGCTGTTATGGAATTACGAAGCGGTTACCAAATGCGCTAAATTGTGGTGATTGTAGGTGGCGTGGACGGTAGGTAAGACTACGCAGAGTCCGGGCGCGCTTGCAGATCACTGACACCCAGGACCCCAGCACCATGCCCCAACGCACCGTATTTTTCATTTCCGACGGCACCGGCATCACCGCCGAGACCTTCGGCAACGCCATCCTGGCGCAGTTTGAGATGAAGGCTCGCCACGTGCGACTGCCCTTTGTGGACACGGCCGACAAGGCCCACCAGGCGGTGCGGCAGATCAACCATACCGGGGTGGTGGATGGCAACAAACCCATTGTGTTCACCACGCTGGTGAACATGGAGATACTCAAAGTCATTCAGGAAGGCTGCCAGGGCATGCTGCTGGACATGTTCGGCATGTTTGTGCACCCGCTGGAAAACGAGCTGCAGATCAAGTCCAACCACCGCATTGGCCGCTTCAGCGACGCGAGCAAGAGCAAGGAATACCAGGACCGCATCGAGGCGATCAACTTCTCGCTGGCGCACGACGACGGCCAGAGTAACCGCGACCTGGAGCAAAGCGACGTGATCCTGGTGGGCGTGAGCCGCAGCGGCAAGACACCCACGTCGCTCTACCTGGCCATGCAGTACGGCTTGAAGGCGTCGAACTACCCGCTGATCCCCGAAGACTTCGAGCGCCGGCAGTTGCCCCCGGCCCTGGTACCCCACAAGGCCAAGATCTTCGGTTTGACGATTCAGCCGGAGCGCCTCTCCGAAATCCGCAACGAGCGCCGGCCCAACTCCAAATACGCGTCCATTGAAAACTGCCGCATGGAGGTGAGCGAGGCCGAGGCCATGATGCGGCGCACGGGCATCCGCTGGCTGTCCACCACCACCAAGTCCATCGAAGAGATCTCCACCACCATCCTGCAGGAGATCCACCCCGAGCGGCTGATGTACTAGGGTGCTACGGTTTCCATAGCTGCTTGCGCACTGTTGGCGGGGGCTAGCGGCCTATTTCTCTTGAAAACTCAGGCTGGTAGCTCAGCCAACACCTTGCCGGCCTCAATGGTGATGCGACGGTCGCAGCGCGCGGCAATGGCGCGGTCGTGTGTCACCAGCACCAGCGTCGTGCCCTGCTCCCGGTTCAGGTCAAACATCAGTTCCATGATCTTTTCGCCGGTGGCAAAGTCCAGGCTGCCTGTGGGCTCGTCGGCCAGCAGCACGGCGGGCTTCACCACAAAGGCGCGCGCCAGCGCCACGCGCTGCTGCTCGCCCCCGCTGAGCACCTTGGGGTAGGCATTCAACCGCTGGGCCAGACCCACACGCGCCAGCATCTCTGTGGCAGCGGCGCGGGCATCCTTGCGGCCGTCCAATTCGAGGGGAAGCATCACGTTTTCCAGCGCCGTTAGGTTGCCTAGCAACTGAAAGCTCTGGAACACAAAACCCACTTGGCGCGCCCGCAGCGCGGCCCGGGCATCTTCGTCAATAGTGAACAAATCGTGGCCGGCCAGGCGCACGGTGCCGCGGGTGGGAGTGTCCAGCCCGGCGATGATGGAGAGCAATGTGCTCTTGCCCGACCCGGATGCTCCAACGATGGCCGCGGTCTCGCGGGCTTTGAGTGCAAAATCAATGTCGCGCAGGATCTCCAGCGTGCCGGTGGAATCGGTCACCGCCTTGAAAACATGGTCAACCGAAATGATGGGATCTGACATGGGACTCTCTGTAGTTCGACGACACTGTAGCGCGCTGCTTATTTTGGCGGGATTCGCAGGGGCTTCTCCCCTGCCCGCCCAGGCTGCCGCCGCCAAACCCGTCACCATCGTGGTGGTGGGCGATTCATTGAGTGCCGAGTACGGCCTCAAGCGTGGCACGGGCTGGGTGGCCCTGATGGAACAGCGTCTGGTCCAGGACAAGGTCAATGCCAAGGTCGTCAACGCCAGCATTAGCGGCGACACCACCTCGGGCGGTCGCTCACGCCTGCCCGCCTTGCTGGCCCAACACCAGCCCACCGTGGTGGTGATCGAACTGGGCGGCAACGACGCGCTGCGTGGCCTGCCCCTGGCCATGACGCAGGACAACCTGCAAGCCATGACACAAGCCGCCCAGGCCGCCGGCGCCAAGGTGCTGCTGGCCGGCATGCAGGTGCCCCCCAACTACGGACAGGACTACACCAAGCGTTTCAGCGACACGTTTGCCACGGTGGCCAAGGCCAACAAAGCGGCGCTGGTGCCATTTCTGCTCAAGGGGGTGGCCGATGCGCCCAATGCGGCGCAGTTGTTCCAGGCCGACCGCATCCACCCCAAGGAAGAAGCCCATCCCACCATCCTCAACACCATGTGGCCCGCCGTGCGCGCGCTGCTGCGCTAAGCCTCTATGAGCTTGAAACTGATGGCTGCCGCCCAGGCCCTGGCACAACTGGACCAGTTTGATGCGGTGATCGACGCGCGCAGCGAAGGCGAGTACGCGCTTGACCACCTTCCCACAGCGCAAAACTGGCCCACGCTGCATGACGATGAGCGCGTCACCATTGGCACCCTGTACAAGCAGGTCAGCCCGTTTGAGGCACGCAAGCTGGGAGGGATAGCCGCCGCCCGCAATATCGCCAGCAACATCGAGGCCCATGCCCTGGACAAGCCAAAGCATTGGGCCCCGCTGGCCTATTGCTGGCGCGGCGGCCAGCGCAGCGGCTCATTGAGCCTGGTGCTGGACCAGATTGGCTTCAAGGTCACGCTGGTGGAAGGCGGCTACAAGGCTTTTCGCGCCGCCATGCTGGAGGACATCCCCCTGCAGGCCCAGCGCCTGCAATTTGAGGTGGTATGTGGCACCACCGGCTGTGGCAAAACCCGGCTTCTGCATGCGCTGGTCGCCGAAGGCGCTCAGGTGCTGGACCTGGAAGGCCTGGCCAACCACCGCAGCTCGCTGCTGGGCGCGGTGCCCGGCCTGCCCCAGCCCACGCAAAAGCGCTTTGACACGCTGGTATGGGACACGCTGCGCAAATTTGACGCGACCCGCCCCGTATATGTGGAGAGCGAGAGCAAAAAGATTGGCAACCTCACCCTGCCCAAGGCCCTGGTGGAGCGCATGCATGCCAGCCCGTGCCTGCAGCTCAGCCTGCCCACAGAGGAGCGCATCGCGCTGCTGCTGGAAGACTACAGCCATCTGGTGCAGGACACCGAATACTTTTGCCAGCGTCTGGATGTGATGGCGGAATTCCGAGGCAAGGTCGTGGTGCAGGGCTGGAAAGACCTGGTGCTGGCGGGCGACTTCCGCCCTGTCGTGCAAGACCTGCTGACCCAGCACTACGACCCGAGCTACCTGAAATCCATGCAGAACAACTTCCGCCATTTCGGCGTGGCGCGCAGTCTCAATGCCCCCAACCGGTCCATAGAGGCAATGCGCGAGCTGGCGCGGGCGCTCCTGGCGCCCTAGCAAATTGTGGCTGGGGGAATGGAAGGCGGGCTAGAGCAACTGGCCGCTCAAGCCGCGTCACCAGCGGAGCCTGTATCAGCAGGTGTGCCGGGCTCCGCATCGGTTTCGTCATTCTCAGGGGCATCGCCCGTGAGTTTGCGTTCAGCCTTGCTTTTGAGTTTTTCTTCTTTTTTCTTGCGCTTGGCCAGTTCTTTCTGACGCTTTTCGTAACCGTAATTGGGTGTTGCCAAGTTGTGCTTTCAGTTTGTTGGGAGCACTTTACCACCTTGGTGCCCAGTCGCTGGCCTGCACCTGCCGTTTACCCCGTGAATTGTTAGCCCTCAGCGGCGCCCTTCATCGCGTCTTCTTGCGAAGGCCATTGCACTGCGCCACGGTAGGCATGCCAGCTGGCATGCCCCAACCAGGGGCCCACCACCAGCAAGCCCAGACTCCAGGGCAGTAGCATGGCCAGAACGACCAGCGCCGTGAGCAAAACGCCCCAGAGCAGCATGACCGCCGTGTTGTGAAACACCACCTCAAGGCTGGTAATGGCGGCCGAGATGGCATCGGTGTCACGGTCCAGAATCATGGGAATGGACACCACCGCCGTGGCAAATACCAGCACGGCAAAGCCACCGCCCACCAGGGCGTAGGCCACCACAAACTCCCAGTTGCCCGGATTGAAAACGGCCTGAACGACCCCCGTGGTCGACGGCATACCCGTGTTGAAAAACACCGCGAACACCACCAGCGACGCCCTGCCCCACAACAATTCCAGCACGATCAGTACCAGCACCAACAACCCCATGCTGCCCAAGTGACTGTCCCAGCAAGTCACCGAGGCCCCCAGCTCGGGCACCAGGCCCAGCTCACGGCGGCGGCTGACCTCGTACAGCCCCATGGCGAGAAATGGCCCCAGCAGCAGACAGCCCGAGGCGATCGACAGGGTGTACTCCGGTTTGGACTGGAACACGGCCGTCAGTACCACCGCCATGAGGCAAAACGCAACGCCATAAAACATCGCGATGCCAGGATGGGCCAGCAAGTCGGCGGCACCCTTGCGCAACCACACCAAAGGCTGCAGCCCGTTCAAATGGACAATGGTCTTGCGCGGTGCCGTGGATGGCGGCGGGAAATATGGCTCGGGTTCGGGCGAAGAGGTCTGCATAGTGCCCACAGCCTACCCAGACCGTGGGGCTTTGCCTACTGAGGAAAACGCGCGGTTGACGCGCAAGCTTCAGCGCAGGACCTGCAGAGCCTGGGCAATGTCTGCCTGCAAATCCGCGACGTCTTCCAGACCAATGGAAAACCGCACCAGGGTACCCGGCAGCAAATGGGCAGGCCATCCCGAGCGCATGGTTTCCAGCTCGTAGGGCACCACCAGGCTGATCGGGCCGCCCCAGCTGTACCCCACGCGGAACAGCTTGAGTGCGTCGCAAAACGCATCCGTCTGCGCCTGGGTGAAGCGCCTGTCCAGAATCACACTGAACAGCCCCGCCGCCGTGCCATCGGCCCCGCCGCACAGGGCCTTCCAGTGCGCATGGCCCGGGGACTCTTCCAGCGCCGGGTGCAGCACCTGCACAAACTCGGGCTGGGTCTGGGCCCACGCGGCCAGGGCGCGCGTGGCCACATCGTGCGCACGGTAGCGCAGCGCGATGCTGGGCAGGGAACGCAGCACCAGCTCCACATCGTTCATGCCCACGCCAATGCCAAAGCGCATATGGGTGAGCTTGAGCTTGAGGTGCAGGGCGGCATCCCGCGTGATGACACTGCCCATGAGCACATCACCGCCACCGCTGGGGTACTTGGTCAGCGCATGGGCCGACACGTCTACCCCCACCGTCGGGCTGGCGCCAGGCACCAGGTCAAACGGACAAAAGGCCAGACCCGCACCCCAGGTGTTGTCCAGCGCCGTCAGCACCCGGCGGCGTTGGCAGATGCGGACCATTTCCACCAGGTTGGGAAATTCCAGCGAGACCGAACCCGCGGCTTCCAGCCAGACCAGCTTGGTACGGCTGGAGATTTGCGCCTCCAGGTCCTCGGGATCCATGGGGTTGTAGTACTGGTGGGTAATGCCCCAGCCCATGAGTTCGCCCTCGACCAGGGACTTGTTGGGCCCATAGGCGTTATCCGGCAACAACACTTCATCGCCACTTTTGAGCAACGACAAAGCGACCAGCCCGAGTGCAGCCAGTCCACTGGGGACCAGCAGGCATTGCGTACCGCCTTCCAGCGTGGCCAGGCGCTCTTCCAGTGCATAACTGGTGGGCGTGCCGTGCAGGCCGTAGGTGTACGCGCTTTTGTCCTTCCACTCGAAGCTGCGCATGGCAGCCACCGAGGGAAAGAACACGGTAGACGCCTTGAAGACACCGGGTTGCGGCGCCTCAAAGCCTTCCGGCGGAACGTAGGGGTGGTGAATGAGACCGGTGGTGGGATGTGTCATATCGGATCAGAGAAGCAACAACCCGCCGCCGGGCCGCCCCCAAGGCGGGTTAGCCCCCCAGGGGGGCAGCGACCCGCGCAGCGGCGGTGCGTGGGGGCAGGATCACACCGACCATTTCTGGATCAGCTGCTGCGGGCGCAGAGAGTCATAGCCTTCAAACGGCTGGTGGATCCAGGGGTTGGTAGGCAGGAATTCCACCGAGTAATCGGGCGTGAAGGTGCTCAGGGCCTTGGTCCAGATCACCGCGCTGCGCAGCTCGCTGATGGGCTTGTAATTGTTCTTGAGCTGGTGGATCACGGCATTGAGCGTGTGGCCAGAGTCTGCCAGGTCGTCCACCAGCAGCACGCGGCCGGCAATCTCACCCTTGGGGGTGGTGATGAAGCGGGCGATGTCCAGGTTGCCCTGCTGCGTGCCGGCCTCGGCGCGGTAGGAACTGGTGGACATGATGGCCAAGGGCTTGTCGAACACGCGCGAGAGGATGTCACCGGGGCGCATGCCACCGCGGGCCAGGCACAGGATGGTGTCGAACTCCCAACCTGACTGGAAGATCTTGATCGCCAGTTTTTCAATCAGGTTGTGGTACTCGTCGTAGCTCACATACAGGTGCTTGCCGTCTTCTGTCAACATCAGAGTGCTCCTAAATTAGTAGCTGCTTGCGCAATATTTACGGGGGCTAGAGGGCTAATTAGCTTCAAACCAGGCAATCACTCGGCCAGGTAGGGGTGCTTCATCATGATGGTGTGGTCCCGGTCCGGACTGGTGGACACCATGTGAATGGGCACGCCCGTGACTTGCTCGATGCGCTGCAGGTACAGGCGCGCAGCCACGGGCAGCTTGTCGTACTGGGTCACGCCCACGGTGCTGTCGCTCCAGCCTTCCATGGTTTCGTAAATCGGCTTGCAGCGCGCAATGTCGTCAGCGCCCATGGGGAGGATGTCCACCACTTCGCCGTCCAGCTCGTAGCCGGTGCACAGCAACAACTCCTTGAGACCGTCCAGCACGTCCAGCTTAGTGATGCACAGGCCGGACAGACCGTTCACCTGGGCCGAGCGCTTGAGCAACGCCGCGTCAAACCAGCCGCAGCGGCGCGAGCGGCCGGTGGTCACGCCCTTCTCGGCACCCACGGTGCTCATGTGGTAACCGGGTGTGCCCTCCACTTCCCAGTCCAGCTCGGTGGGGAACGGGCCGCCGCCCACGCGGGTGCAGTAGGCCTTGGTGATGCCCAGGATGTAGTGCAGCATGCCCGGGCCCACGCCAGCACCGGCAGCGGCGTTGCCGGCCACGCAGTTGCTGGAGGTGACATAGGGGTAGGTGCCATGGTCCACGTCCAGCAGCGTTCCCTGCGCGCCTTCGAACAGCAGGTTGGCGCCGTGTTCGTGCGCATCGTTGAGTTCGCGCGAGACGTCAGCCATCATGGGCTTGAGCAGTTCGGCGTGGCGCATGGCTTCGGCGTATACCGGCTCGAACTGCACCTGGCCGTCCTTCATGTAAGGCGCCAGCATGGGACCGAAATCAAATGCGGCAGAGCCCAGGTAACTGGTCAGCACATGGTTGTGCAGGTCCAGCAGTTCGCGCAGCTTGGCGGCAAAACGCTCGGGGTATTTCAGGTCCTGCACGCGCAGTGCGCGGCGGGCAATCTTGTCTTCGTAGGCGGGGCCAATGCCACGACCGGTGGTGCCGATCTTGGCGGTGCCGCCCTTTTCACGGAAGGCTTCGCGCGCCACGTCCAGCGCGGCGTGGAACGGCAGGATCAGAGGGCAGGCCTCGCTGATGCGCAGGCGCGAACGAAGCTCCACCCCCACTTTTTCCAGGCCTTCAATTTCTTCAAACAACTTGGCGGCGGACAGCACCACACCGTTACCGATGTAGCACTTGACGCCGGGACGCATGATGCCGCTGGGAATCAGGTGCAGGGCGGTCTTCACGCCGTTGATGACCAAGGTGTGGCCCGCGTTGTGGCCGCCCTGGAAGCGCACCACGCCCTGCGCGCTTTCAGTGAGCCAATCGACCAGTTTGCCCTTGCCCTCGTCGCCCCACTGGGTGCCCACGACCACTACATTTCGACCTTTGGTTGTATTCATTTCGCTTTGCTCTAGATTGCTGTTACGACCCACTGACCGGCGGCTTGCACCAATTCGCGGTCGCACTGAAACTCATCGACTTCACTCTCGTGCCCCGGCAGTACACACACCACCGTTTCACCCTGCTGGCGCAGCTGGGCGATGGCAGTACGCAACGCCGCCGCCTCACCCCAAGGCGCGCGGATGGCCGCCCGCAGGGGGCGCACGGCCGCAGCACCAACCAACACTTTCACGTCCAGGCTGAACCCCACGGCCGGGCGCTTGCGGCCAAACACTGAGCCCACTTCGTCGTAGCGGCCTCCGCGTGCCAGGGCATCGCTGGCACCCGCCGCGTAGACAGAAAACCGCACACCGGTGTAATAGGCGTAGCCGCGCAAGTCCGCCAGGTCAAACGACACGCGAACACCTTCCAAATGACGAGCCAGCCACTTCAAATGGTCCAACGCCTCATGGATGGCAGGCAAAGGCGGCAAGACCTTGCGGGCATGATCCAGCACTTGGGCATCGCCATACAGGTCGACCAAAGCCAGAAGCCCTTGTGCGATCGCCGGGGGGCAATGCTTCACGAGTAACGTCAATTCGCTGCTGTCCTTGGCTGCCAGCGCCGCATGCACCAGCGCCTGCTGCGCTGTGTCCAGACCACTCTGGGTCAGCAAGGCCACCACGATACGTGCATCGGCCATGTCAACCGTCAGCGTGCCCACTTGGGCCGTCTTGAGGGCGTCCAGGGCCAGGGTGAGGATTTCAAGATCGGCTTCCAGGCCCGAGTGACCATAGATTTCGGCGCCAAACTGCAAGGGTTCACGGGTCGCATGTGGCACCGCGGGACGGGTGTGCAACACCGGGCCGCAGTAACACAGGCGAGTAACCCCCTGGCGGTTCAGCAAATGGGCATCGATGCGGGCAGCCTGCGGTGTGCTGTCAGCGCGCAACCCCATGGTTCGGCCTGAGAGCTGGTCCACCAGCTTGAAGGTTTGCAGGTCCAGAGCCTCACCCGTGCCCGACAACAGGGACTCCAGGTGTTCCAGCATGGGGGGCATAACCAGCTCGTAGCCATAGCAGCGTGCCATGTCCAGCAGGTCTCGACGTATTTCTTCGATGTGGCGCGCTTCAGACGGCAGCACATCGGCAATGTGATCCGGCAGGACCCAAGCAGACATGGAATTGGAGGGGGCTGTTAAAACAGCGATTTTACCGGGCTTGGGACCCGGTTTTCAGGGCACGAGCCACCAAATCGTGATCAAGCCCGCCAAGATGCTGAGCAAACCGAAGAATCGGATCTGCCCATCCTGCAGCTGCAGCAGCTGCGCAAACATGCGGCGCCACCCTGTGGGGGAGATGAAGGGGAACAAGCCTTCAATCACCAACACCAAGGCCAGCGCCACCCACAGGGTATCGGCGCTCAAGGTTTACTTCTTGGCGGCGGCAGTACCGTTGCCACCGTTGCGGAATACCTTGAAGAATTCCGAAGAACTAGGGTCCAGCACCATGACATCACTCTTGTTGGCGAAGCTGGCCTTGTAGGCATCCAGGCTGCGGTAGAACTGGGCAAACTGCGGGTCCTTGCCAAATGCTTCGGCGTAAATACGCGCCGCTTCTGCATCACCCTCACCCTTGATTTTTTGGGCATCACGGTAAGCGTTAGCAATCGTCACTTCGCGCTGGCGGTCCGCATCCGCGCGGATTTTTTCGCCTTCGGCGGCACCGGTAGAGCGCAGCTCATTGGCCACCCGCTTGCGCTCGGCCTCCATACGGCGATAGACCGATTCGGTGATCGCTTCTACATAGTCCACGCGGGTGATACGCACATCCACCACGTCCACGCCCCAGGGCTTGGCACCACGCACCTTTTCCAGCACCTCGGTCTTCACATCGGCCATCAGCGCCTCGCGCTTGAGAGACAGCAACTCTTTCACCGTGCGCTTGTTGATTTCTTCCTGGAAGGCATTGCGCACCACGCGGTTGAGCTGGCTGGCACCGGCGCTTTCGTTCAAGCCCACGTTTCGGATGTACTCGCTGGGCTCGGTAATGCGCCAGCGCACATACCAGTCAATCACCACGCGCTGCTTCTCCGCCGTCAGCATGGGCTCGGCATCGGTGCTGTCCAGCGTCAACAGACGCTTGTCGATGTAGGACACGTTCTGGAACGGGGGCGGCAGCTTGAAGTTCAGGCCAGGCTCGGTAATGACTTCCTTGATCTGGCCCAGCGCGTACACCACGCCAAACTGGCGTTGGTCCACCACAAACAACGTGGAACTGGCCAAGGCCAACACCACCAGCAACGACGAAAAAATAAATCCGATCCGGTTCATGGTCAGTTCCTAGCGCGAATCGCGGTCACGGGTACGCGACGCATCGCGGCCACGTGCATCGTTGTTCAAAATGGTCACCGCCGCCGGTACAGTGGTGGTGGCCGTGCTGGCTGGCGCGGCAGCATCTGCCACGGGCGCCTGGGCTCCATTCATTTGCAGCACCTTGTCCAGCGGCAGGTACAGCATGTTGCCGCCCTGGCGGGACTCGACCAATACCTTGGTCACGTTGCCGTAGATCTGTTGCATGGTGTCCAGGTACATGCGATCACGTGTAACCTGCGGCGCTTTCTGGTATTCGGCGTACACCGAACGGAAGCGTTGCGCATCACCCTGCGCCTGCGCCACCACGCGGGCCTTGTAGGCATCGGCCTCTTCCTTCAGGCGCGAGGCGGAACCGACTGCACGCGGAACGACGTCGTTGGCATAGGCTTGGGCTTCGTTCTTGGAGCGCTCGCGCTCCTGGCCTGCCTTGAGTACATCGTCAAAGGACGCCTGAACTTGCTCAGGCGGACGCACACCACCCTGCTGCAAGTTGATGCCCACAATCTCCACACCCACCTTGTAGCGATCCAGGATGGTCTGCATCAAGGCTCGCACCCGCGGAGCAATCTGGTCGCGCTCTTCCGACAGCGCCGCATCCATCTTCATCTTGCCCAGCACTTCACGCACAGCCGTTTCAGCAGCCTGGACAACGGCCTCGTCGGGCTTCTTGCTTTCAAACAAGAAGGCACGCGCGTCGCTCAGGCGGTATTGCACCGCGAACTTGATGTCCAAGATATTTTCGTCTTCAGTCAGCATGGCTGACTCTTTGAGACCGGTGGCCTTCAGCACCACGTCGCGGCCCACATCCACTGAGCGGATTTGGCTCACAAATACCAGCTCGTGTTTCTCGATGGGGTATGGAAGGCGCCAGTTGAAACCCGCGTTGACCGTGGACTTGTACTTGCCAAACTGGGTAATGACCGCTTGCTGGCCTTCCTGCACGATGAAAAAGCCGGTGCCCAACCAAATCAGCAACAACACACCAACGATCAATCCAATGCCGATACCAGCGCTTTTCATGTCGGGTTGGAAACCGCCACCATTGCCACCGTTGCCGGTGCCTTGCGGCTTGGAGCCGCCACCAAAGAGGCCACTGAGCTTGCGATTGAAGTCGCGCCACAACTCATCCAAGTCGGGAGGTCCCGATTGGGCCGCACCACGATGACCCGGTTGCGTGCCCACATGGGGTTTGCTCGCTTCGGGCGGCGATGCCGGCGGCTCGGCTCCCTCCCCCTCCGGCTGTTTGTCCTCGCCCCTGCCCCAACGCGAATCGTTAAGGTTGAACATATGGCGCATCCACTGCGGGCGACGAAGCCCCAGGAGGGAAAGCGTGGGAATTTTCATGGTTTTGTCTCGCATACAACTGCTGACGATTGTGCCTAACTAATCACCGTCCCCAGACGAATCAGGGGAATACGCGGGCGCAAGGTCTGCCTCCACCGGCAGTACGGCCATCTGGGCCAGACGTTGGCGCAACAAAGGCATGCCTTTGTTGTCCCGTGCACTGACAAACACCCGCGGAGTTTGTACGCCGCTCACCTCGTACTCGTCTTCCAACCGCAAAGGCTGATGCTCCGCGTCCAGGGCATCGATCTTGTTGAACACCAACAATTGCGGAATATGGTCGGCACCAATCTCTGCCAGCACCGCCTGTACTTGGGCAATCTGCTCCGGGAAATTAGGGTTGGAAGCGTCCACGACGTGGAGTAGCAAGTCAGCATCAATCGCTTCCTGCAAGGTGGCCTGAAAGGCATCGACCAATCCGTGCGGTAGATCCCGAATGAAGCCCACGGTATCCGACAGCGACACAGAACGCTGGGCATCACCCAGGTACAGCTGACGCGTGGTCGTGTCCAGGGTGGCAAATAGCTGATCCGCAGCGTAGGCACGCGCCTTCACCAGCGCGTTGAACAAGGTTGATTTGCCCGCGTTGGTGTAGCCGATCAGGGAAATATTGAAAGCGTCACGACGTTCACGCTGCCTGCGTTGGGTTTGCCGCTGGCGCTTGACCTTGGTCAGGCGCTCTTTGGTGCGCTTGATCGTTTCGCTGATCATGCGGCGGTCCAACTCGATCTGCTTTTCACCTGGGCCTCCACGTACCCCGGCGCCACCGGTTTGGCGCTCCAAGTGGGACCAACGGCGCACCAGCCGCGTGCTCAGGTACTGCAGGCGTGCAAGCTCGACTTGCAACTTGCCTTCGTGGCTACGCGCACGCTGAGCAAAGATTTCTAAAATCAGAAAAGTGCGGTCATTCACCGGCAGCTCGATGTGGCGCTCCAGATTGCGCTGCTGACCAGGGCTTAGTGACTGGTCAAACAGAATCTCCTGGGCGCCCAGCTGCTGGGCCAGCATCTTGATTTCGTCGGCTTTCCCGGAACCCACGAAGAGGGCAGCGTCCGGGGCTCTGCGCTTGCAGGTAAGGCGCGCAACCGGGCTCAAGCCCGCCGTTTGCGCTAGCAGGCCCAACTCCTCGAGCTCACCATCGAAATTGGGAACGCCCAAATCCACCCCGACCAGAATGGTCGGGGCGACGGGCAAATCAGTGCGATTGGTCAAAAGGGCGTCTGGCCTATCAAACAGCTGCGGGCATGGCGCCCGCAGAATTAGGCTGCGCCAGCGTCGTCTGCCGTGGCGGCGGCAAGATTCACTGCACGCCCCGGGACGATGGTGGAGATGGCGTGCTTGTAGACCATCTGGGTCACCGTGTTGCGGAGCAACACGACGTACTGGTCGAAGGATTCAATTTGTCCCTGGAGTTTGATGCCGTTGACCAAATAAATGGAAACCGGCACATGTTCCCGACGCAGGGCGTTGAGGAACGGGTCTTGTAACAGCTGACCTTTGTTGTTCACGATATTCTCCGTGTTCAAAAAATGAAGAGGACTCGACGATACCACAGCATTGGCACGTACCGTGCGCAACCGTGGTAACCCGGGGGTCACACGGTGACTTGGTACCCAATTAACGTTCGTCTTTGTCGGCGTAGGGGTTTTTGGAAGACTTCATCTCAATTTTGAGAGGCGTGCCCACCAAGTCAAATTCCTTGCGGAAGCGCCCTTCCAGAAAGCGCTTATAGGTTTCTGTCACGTGCTCCAGCGAATTGCCGTGTATCACGATAATGGGCGGATTCATACCACCCTGGTGGGCATATCGTAATTTTGGACGGTAGACACCGGTTTTCTTGGGTGTCTGGAATTGCACGGCCTCCAGCAGTAAACGGGTCAGCACCGGCGTTGGCATTTTGCAATTGGCCGACCGATGAGCCTGTGCAATGGAGTCCCAGACCGGGCCGAGGCCCTGGCGTTTCTGCGCCGAAATCATGTGCATCGCTGCGAACTTGAGAAAACCCAGCCGGGTTTCAATGGATCGTTTGACCAGTTCCCGCTGGTAGTCGTCCACTGCATCCCATTTGTTGATGGCAATCACCACCGCCCGTCCCGACTCAAGGATGTAGCCCGCAATATGCGCATCCTGGTCCGTAATCCCCTGGGTCGCGTCGATCAAGAGCAAAACCACGCTGGCCGACTCGATGGCCTGGAGGGTCTTGACCACAGAAAATTTTTCGATCGCCTCAAAAACCTTGCCTTTGCGACGCAGACCTGCTGTGTCGATCAATTCAAAGCGCTGGCTGTTGCGTTCAAACGGAACCGAAATCGCATCCCGCGTGGTTCCGGGCATATCGAACGCTACCAAGCGCTCTTCGCCGAGCCAGGTATTGATCAACGTGGACTTGCCCACATTGGGTCGCCCCGCCACAGCAAGTTTGATCACGGAAGGATCAGCCTCCTCCACAGCATCTTCAGGCACGATCCATTCCAAGCGCGCCAGGGCCATATCGACCAGCGATCGAATGCCTTGTCCATGGGCGGCTGAAACCGGGAACACCTCTCCCAACCCCAACTCAAAGAATTCCGACAGTTGGGTGCCGTCCTTCATGCCTTCGGCCTTATTGGCAACTACCAGGCAAGGCTTCCCCAGCTTGCGCAGGTACTTGCCAATGTCATAGTCTTGCGCGGACACCCCACCCCTCGCGTCCACCACGAACACCACCACATCCGCCTCGGCAACCGCCTGGCGTGTTTGTTTGGCCATTTCCTTGTAGATACCAGAACTGGCATCCGGCTCGAAACCGCCGGTGTCAATAACGATGTACTCGTGCTTGCCCTGCTTGCCATTGCCGTAATGGCGGTCGCGAGTCAGTCCGGCGAAATCGGCCACGATGGCATCCCGGGTCTTGGTCAGCCGATTGAACAACGTGGATTTGCCGACGTTCGGACGACCGACCAGCGCAATGACAGGTTTCATGAAGAATGCCCTTTTTATTTATTCAGGGCGGTACGCAAACACGCCGCCTTTTTGCGTTACGGCAATCAATGTCTTTCCTACCAATGCGGGCGAGGCCATGATGGCAGAGCCATCGGTGGTCACCCGATTCAGGGTGGCTGCATCCTGACGCGCCAGGAAATGCAATATGCCAAAACTGTCTCCCACCACAATGCTTTGGCCCAGTAGCACTGGTGCAGTCAGACCCCGCCAACGCAGGGCGTCAGACGACCAGAGACGTTCACCATCCGCTCGTCGCCACGCGACGATTTTTCCGTCGTTTTCGGAGCCAACGAGTGCCGTTTCGTCACCGCCCAAACCCGTGCTACCGACAGCCGGCTTGGTCCAAGTGACTTTTCCTGTCGATGCATCCACACAGCCCACCACCGTCTGAAAGGCCCGAACGCAAACACTGCTTCCCACGCGGCTTACCCCAGCGGACAAATCAACAAGACGCTCCACCTCGTTCGTGCCCCGGCTTACCGCTACTGGCGCTTCCCAACGCACGCTACCCGATTGGGGATTCAGGCCTACCAAACGACCGCCGACGCCAACCACTAGGGTGTCGCCTACCGGCATCAAAATTCCCGCTTGCCCCAAAACCAAGGCATCGGAACCGCGTTGTTGCTGCCACAGCTTGCGCCCGGTAGCAGCATCAAATGCCGTAATCGTACGGTCAGCAGACAGCGTAAACACGCGCTCACCGGCGACCAAAGGCGTGGTCAAAGCTGTCGCGCCCAAGCGTTGACGCCAGCTGACCTGCCCGGCATTCAAAACGATCAACTCACCCTGATCTGTCACCACCGCCGAGTAGTGACCGTCACTTCCCACTCCGCTAACCACCGACGCGGCTAACTCGGCTTGCCACACCACGGCTCCGGTTTCTCCGTTCAGAGCGGCCACGTGACCATTGGACGAAGCAAGGAACAACGTAGTACCAACCACCCGCAGTTCAGTAGGCGCATTGATGGCGCCAACATTGGCTGTCCATGCAGACTTGACGCCCAGCAAAGCGGCGTTGGGCCCGAGCTCGGAGGGCACCGGCTTGGCAGGGCCAGCACAGCCAGACAGCAATGCACACACTGCGCCCAAGAGCACAGCGATCCAACGGGTCAGGAAAGGTTGCGACATCAGCTTGCGTCACCCACGCCAGCACCCAATGCGTTCAACTTCACGAGCACCAGGCGGCGATATTCGGATTGGGCGTCCAGACCCGCGTAAGCTTTCTGGTACAAGGTAATCGCCTCCGCACTTTTTCCCTGCGCAGACAACACGTCACCCTTGCGATCCGCTACCAGTGGCGCAAACTCCGCAGGGAAACTACCATCCAGCAACTTCAGGGCGTCTTCAAAGGCTTTAGCCTCCAGCCGCATTCCAGCCAGCCGCAACTTGGCAATGGCGGCATACCCTTCGTCGGCCTTGCTTTCACTCACCCATAGCAGCACATTTTGCGCAACGTCGGGTTTGCTCGAGAGATAGGCCATTTTTGCGACCAACAAGCCTGCTTGCGGCGTGTATACCGCAGAACCGAAGCGCTGCTTCATGTCGTCAAAAGCCCGCTCGGCTTGCGCCACATCGCCAGCGCGCACGACCTTTTCAACTTCGTCGAACATCGCTGCCGCTTGGGTCGCCTGCTTTTGCTGCCAATACTGATAGCCATTCCAGGCCGCCAGAGCACCCAGCACCAATATCAGAATCCCGGTGATCAGGTTGCCATACTGTTTCCAGAAATGTTTGAGCTCGTCGAGCTGCTCTTGTTCTTCGAGGTCTAAGTGGTTTGCCATATCAATCTTCAATTAAGCGGGGGATTGTAGGCTCTTGGCCCATTGTTCGATTTGCTCAAGCGGCAGAGCAATCTGCGTTTGGGCTGCGTCCCGCAAGGGCTTGATGGTGACCTGCCCCTGGCGCATTTCATCAGTGCCAAATACCAGAGCGAAGCGCGCGCCCGAGGCATCCGCTCGCTTGAACTGAGATTTGAAGCTACCCATTCCATCAGGGCCAGACGTATGCATTTGCACAGCAACGCCAAACGAGCGAAATGTCTGCAAGTGGCGCATCACTTGAGGCATATCCGCAACCTCGGACACGATGGCATATGCATCCAACGTTGGCACCGCTACAGAGTTGCCCTGCTCTTTCAGCAGTTCCAACACACGCTCCATACCCAAGGCCCAACCAACAGCCGGTGTTGCCTTGCCACCTATCTGAACGATTAAATCGTCATAGCGTCCACCGGCACACACAGTACCTTGCGAGCCCAGCCGGTCGGTAACAAATTCAAAGACCGTCAAGTTGTAGTAATCGAGGCCCCGAACCAGGCGCGGGTTGATAGAGTAGGCAATACCATTCGCATCCAGAATGGTCTTCAGTCCCTCAAAGTGCGCCAGCGACTCGGCGCCGAGAAAATCCAACAAACGCGGCGCAGCACTGACCACGTCCTGCATAGCCGGATTCTTGGTATCAAGAATGCGCAGCGGATTGCTGTGCAGACGACGCTTGGCATCCTCGTCGAGCAAATCAGCATGTTGCTCGAAATAGGCAATGAGTTGTGCACGATGCTGGGCACGCTCAGCCGGTTGGCCCAGGCTGTTGAGTTCCAACCTCACATCTGTCAGGCCGATCGCCTTCCACAAGGATGCAGCCAACAAGATGACCTCAGCATCCGTATCCGGACCACCAAACCCCAAGGCTTCGACGCCGACCTGGTGGAATTGACGGTAGCGCCCGCGCTGCGGCTTTTCGCGGCGAAACATCGGCCCCATGTAAAACAGGCGTTTGCCACCGTCGTAAAGCAGGTTGCTCTCGACTACAGCGCGCACCACCGCAGCAGTACCCTCGGGGCGCATGCTCAGATGCTCGGCCTGTCCATGTTTGTCGGAGCGGTCTTCGAAGGAATACATCTCCTTCTCCACGATGTCCGTGACCTCACCAATACCACGCACGAAGAGCGCGGTGTGCTCCAGAATGGGCGTGCGGATATTGCGGTATGCATAGCGCAGCATGAGTTCGCGCACGGTGGCTTCCAGCGACTCCCAACGCGCCGACTCTGGTGGCAGGATGTCATTCATGCCCTTCACACCAACGAGCTTCTCCACCTTGCGTGGAACGATCTTATCAACCATAAGTTTTGAATCAGGAATGGGATTCTGCGGGCGCAAACCGCCGCCGAATGTAATCTTCAACCACCGCTTGGAATTCGGTGGCAATTGCGTCTCCGCGCAAAGTCATCCGCTTTTCGCCGTCAATGTAAACCGGGGCCGCAGGAGCCTCGCCCGTACCAGGCAGGCTGATGCCAATATCCGCGTGCTTGCTCTCGCCTGGGCCATTGACGATACACCCCATCACAGCCACTTTCATGCGCTCCACACCAGGATAGGCAGAGCGCCAGACGGGCATTTTCTCCCGCAAAAAGTCATCGATTTGCTTGGTCAGCTCTTGAAACGTCGTGCTGGTCGTGCGCCCGCAACCGGGGCATGCAGTCACACTGGGAACAAAGGTGCGCAGGCCCAAGGCCTGAATGATCTCGGACGCAATGACGACTTCTTGCGTGCGGGCTTCCCCAGGGGCGGGTGTAAGAGAAACGCGGATGGTGTCACCGATACCCTCCTGCAACAGCACCGACAGAGCGGCAGCAGATGCCACCGTACCCTTGGTCCCCATGCCAGCCTCAGTCAACCCCAAGTGCAAGGCATAGCGCGAACGGCGTCCCAATTCACGATAGACGGCGATCAGGTCCTGCACCCCGCTGACTTTGCAAGAAAGCATGATCTGTTCGGGACGCAAACCCAACTCTTGCGCACGCTGCGCGGACTCCAAAGCTGACGTGATCAGGGCCTCGTACATCACCTGCTTGGCATCCCAAGGTGTGGCTCGCGCGGCATTGGCATCCATCAAAGATGCCAGCAACTCTTGATCAAGACTGCCCCAATTGACACCGATACGGACCGGCTTGTCCCAGCGGACTGCTGCTTCGATCATTTGCGAAAATTGCTTGTCTTTTTTGTCACCTTTGCCCACGTTGCCTGGGTTGATGCGGTATTTGGACAGTGCTTGCGCACACTCGGGAAAATCCGTAAGCAGACGATGCCCGTTGAAGTGGAAATCACCAATCAGGGGGACGTCGACACCCATGCGATCCAATTGCTCGCGAATGTAGGGCACGGCCTGAGCGGCCTCCGGCGTATTCACGGTAATCCGAACCAGTTCTGAGCCGGCCAGAGCCAATTCCTTGACCTGAATCGCCGTTCCGATGGCATCCACGGTGTCGGTGTTCGTCATGGATTGCACACGCACAGGCGCACCACCACCCACCGTCACAATACGACTTCCCCAGGTCACGGCTGCCTGCAGAGAGCGCCGCTGGCTAGGTACCGCCAGCGCAATCGGAGAATTTGCTTCCACTACTTCACCTCAAATCGTGCAACATTGTCACGGGCAATGGCGGCAACATTAAAAGCCTTGCCACGCACCTCCACGTCGGTCAGGTCGGCACGCCCTACCACCACGGTCAGAGGACTCACCCCGGTGGCTTTGACCACCTCTCCTTGCACCAGCATTCTGCGCACTTGCACGCCACCTTTGGCATCGGTCACCTCCACCCAAGACGGTCCACGCACCCTGAATACCACCATGTCCGACGAAGAAGCCGTTACGGGCTCGGCCGAAGCGGTCGGTACAGCAGCCGCTGGCGCAGTGATGGCCGCGTTCGGGGCAGGTATCGGCGCAGGAGGGCTGGCTTGCACAGCATCCGCAGCCAAAGGCGCAACAGGCAGATTCGCGACGGGAGTTACTACCTCTGAAGGCGCAATCGCCTCAGCCTGGGGATCCTTGACCGGGTCTGCCGCTACGGCGTCAGACGCAGCTGCTGTTACCTTCTCAATCTGCAACTCAGGGACCATAACGACCACGACGGCGGCAACCAGCAAGGCGACCACCACCAGTGCCGCGGGACGCTTGAGAAAAGAAGGCAATGACAGGGAACTGGTCTCTCCGGAAGCCCGAAACGGGGCGTTGATACCACGCTCTCCATTGTCAAGACGGGGAATCCCGGTCTGCGGTAGCTTGGCCAAGACCGGGGTTGCGTCAATCTTGAGACTGCGGCAAACACTGGACGCTAAGGCGCGAACAAAAACAGCATCCGGCAGCAGGTCCAGGCGATCCGCCTCCAGGGCCTCCAGCTTCTTGACCGGCACTTTCATCGACACAGCGAGCGCAGCAACATGCAAGCCCGCCGACTCTCTGGCAGCGCGTAACATCGCGCCGGCGGTCAATGCGGGGGCGGTAACGGCAGTCTGCGCATCTGCAAGATCCGCTACAGGTGTATCACTCATCAAATGCTCCGCGCTCCAACAAGGTGACCTCTTTAGACTGAGGAAAACGTTTCTTCAGCTGCGCAGACAATTGCGAAACGGCCTCTCGGTTATCCAGGCGCCGTTCAATCTTGATGCCCAGCCACAGCGACTCTGCATTGGCGTAGTCGCCGTTATTGATACGCCGGACATAAAACTGCGCACGGACATACTCTGCCCGCTGAAACAGCAATAGTGCTAGGTTATAGCCCGTGACAGGATTTCCGGCATCCAACTCGTATGAACGAAGCAAACTACTCTCCGCCTCACTGCGTTGTCCAGCTTTGGCCTGGCAAACGCCCAGGGCCATCCAGGACTTGGCGCGATCGGTATACGTGGGATCTGCAATCGCGTTGCCAAACTGTTTGTACGACTCCGCCCAGCGGCCTTGCTGGCAAAGGAGCCAGCCATAATTGTGTTGAACCGTGCCAGCCTGGGGATTGATCTGCAGAGCCCGCTTGAAGCTCTCCTCAGCAAGCCCCATATCATTGAGTCGCAGATAAATCAGACCACGCAGGTTGTGGGCTTCAAAAATGCCGGGGTCTGCAGCAATGGACTGTTTTAGCTCATCGAGGGCGATATTGGTCTGTCCGTTGTTGTAATACCCCACCGCCAGCTCCAACCGAATGCGCGCACGCTTGCGGGCCGCGGACTCATCCGAATCGGTCATCAAATCGGTATTACCCACCGGGCTAGAGGTCCCCGAGGCGCATCCCACCAACCCTGACACCATATGCAAAGCCAGCGCAGACCAAAGTAATCCACGCAGGTACTTCCGAAGCAAACCCGCAAACTTAGGCATCCAAATCCCTTTTCGACTCGACGGAGGCAATCTCCAAAACAGGGTGCAGCATAACGGTTCGCTGCCTGGAAATTCGCTTGGCGACATCCGTTCTGTCCTTGACGTCGCCGGCAAGCTGTCCACACGCGGCATCAATGTCGTCACCACGGGTCTTGCGCACGGTGGTCACAATGCCTGCGTCACTGAGAATTTTGGAAAACGCCTGAACACGCGAGTTTGGAGAGCGCGTCAAACCGGAAGCCGGAAACGGATTGAAAGGAATCAAATTGAATTTGCAGGGCAAAGCGTGAGGACTATCGGGCCGCACCAGCGCAATCAATTCGCGAGCATGTTCAGGCGTGTCATTCACGCCATCCAACATGCAGTACTCGAAAGTAATGAAGTCGCGAGGCGCAAAGGCCAAGTAACGCCTGCAAGCCTCCAGTAACTCAGCAATGGGGTATTTTTTGTTCAGCGGGACCAGGCTATCTCGCAGCGCATCATTGGGTGCGTGCAGAGATACCGCCAATGCGACAGGGCATTCATGGCCCAGTCGATCCATCATGGGGACGACGCCAGAGGTGGACACCGTCACGCGGCGCCTGGACAAGCCATAGGCATGGTCACTCAGCATGGTGCGCAGTGCAGGAACCAAGGCCGAGAAGTTTTGTAGCGGCTCGCCCATGCCCATCATGACCACATTGGAGATGACACGCTGGGTTGCGCCCAAATGCTGGCGAAGAAAATGCTCCGCAAACCAGAGCTGAGCAATGATCTCCGCGGTTGTGAGGTTGCGACTGAAACCCTGGTGTCCCGTAGAGCAAAACCGACATCCCACGGCGCAACCGGCCTGGGAAGAAATGCACAACGTGCCTCGGTCGTCTTCAGGAATGAACACCGCCTCAACAGCGTCACCCTGTCCCACATCGAACAACCATTTGATAGTGCCGTCCGCGGACATGTGCTGCGTGATCACGGGCAAAGCCCGAACTTCGGCACAGGTCTTGAGCTTCTCGCGGAGTGACTTGGCCAAGTCACTCATGGAATCAAAGTCAGCCGCCCCTCTTTGGTGAATCCAACGGAACAGCTGGGTGGCCCGGAAACGTTTTTCCCCGAGCCGCTCACAAAAGGCGGCCAAGCCCTCGATATCAAATTCGAGCAGGTTGGCCGTCATCACATAGCTTAGCGAGAGTAAACGTTCATGCCGGGGAAGAAGAATGACACTTCCACAGCGGCGGTTTCAGCAGCATCAGAACCGTGCACGGCGTTAGCGTCGATGCTGTCAGCAAAGTCGGCACGGATGGTTCCAGGAGCGGCCTTCTTGGGATCAGTCGCACCCATCAGGTCACGGTTTTTCAGGATGGCGTTTTCGCCTTCGAGAGCTTGGATCATGACAGGACCGGAGATCATGAAATCCACCAGATCCTTGAAGAAAGGACGGGCCTTATGCACAGCGTAAAAAGCTTCGGCTTCGCCACGCGACAGGTGTGCCATGCGAGCGGCAACAACCTTCAGACCAGCAGCTTCAAAGCGTGCATAGATCTGACCGATAACATTCTTCGCAACTGCGTCGGGCTTGATGATGGAGAGAGTACGTTCGATTGCCATATGAGTTCCTAAAGTTTCTTGCTGTTACAACATTTGCCCGAACAGAGCAAAGCCTGCGATTTTACCATTGGTGTTTAACGATTTCGCCCACCCCGGCGCTGATTGCCGCCGCCTTTGGGACGTCCTGCATCCTGGCGCTGCCGGGAGAAGCTGTCGGCACCAATGTAGCCAAACGCCGTTTTCATCGGGTCCGGCTGGGAAGATGCCCCTTGGCGGTCTGCAGTCTTCTCTTGGCGCGGGCCACCGCGACCCGCATTTTTGTTGGCTGACGCATTGCCGGGCTTGGGAAAAGCGGGGCCACGACCGGGGGTATTGCGTCCACGCGGCTTGGGCGGGCGGGCACCGTTGTTGCCATTCCCACCGCGGCCGGCCGTATCCCGAGCTATACCCTCTTCTCGCGGGGCACGCCCGCCAGCGGCTTGTACCAGGGCACGGATATCGGCGTCATTCAGCTCCATCCAGGCTCCGCGCTTGAGTCCGCGCGGCAACACCATTGCGCCGTAGCGAATACGGATCAGACGACTCACGGCATGCCCAACGGCCTCCAACATGCGGCGCACTTCACGATTGCGGCCTTCAGAAATCGTGACGCGATACCAGCAGTTGGAGCCTTCGCCGCCGCCGTCTTCAATAGAACCGAACTGCGCCAAACCGTCGTCCAACTGCACCCCGTTCAGCAACGCCTGCTTCTCTTCCTTGTTCAAGGCCCCAAGCACGCGTACGGCGTATTCACGCTCGAGACCAAAGCGGGGGTGCATCAGGTTGTTGGCCAACTCGCCTGAACTCGTGAAGAGCAGCAAACCTTCGGTATTCAAGTCAAGACGCCCAACCGATTGCCACTTGCCTTGGTGCAATTTGGGCAACCGGCGAAACACCGTAGGACGGTTTTGGGGATCGTCATGGGTCACCACCTCACCAACAGGCTTGTGGTAAGCGATGACCCGGGCAGGTGGAGGGTCGATGCGAAAACGAATGGGCTTGCCGTTGACCTTGATATTGTCACCAAACTGAATACGCTGGCCTATGTGGGCAGGTTCGTTGTTAACCGAAATTCGCCCCTCCAGAATCAGTTGCTCCATCTCCAAGCGAGAACCCATGCCCGATTGCGCCAGTACCTTGTGCAACTTGGGGGTCTCCGCCAAAGGAGCCAGCACGCGCTTGGGCACCGTCAGGTCTTCAATGGCCTCGTCCGCATCAAACTGGCCGGAAATCACATCATCAAAGCGGTTTGCGGAACCGGATACGGAGACAGGAACATCAACCGTCACCGCAGCAGGAGCAGCCACCTCTGCCAATGGCGCAACAGACTCTGGTGCAGCATCGCCAGACTGCAGTTTCTGTTCGTTTGTTTCGTCATTCATTCAGCTAACCCAATCATGTTTGTTCCAAGCCCAAGGAATCCAAAGGCATATTCATTTGCGCGCCCGGCACCTCAACATCGGTCACCACTGCGTGAACAGCCACAGGCTGTTCTTCCAACGCCACCGCGAGCGCGTCCAACGTGTCACCTGGGCCGCTGGGACTTTCCAGCAAGGGAAGCTGGTCCAGCGATTGCAGTCCCAAGTCGTCCAGAAACTGTTTCGTTGTCGCAAACAAGGCCGGCCGGCCAGCTGCCTCACGATGCCCTATCACTTCGACCCAACCGCGGTCTTCCAGTTGCTTGATAAGCAACGAACTGATGGTGACGCCACGTATGTCTTCCATGTCACCCCGTGTCACGGGTTGACGGTAAGCAATGATGGCCAATGTTTCCAAGGTTGCTCGCGTGTAACGTGGCGGTTTTTCAGGATGCAATCGGTCCAGGTATTCGCGCATTTCAGGCCGGCTTTGAAACCGCCAGCCCGTTGCAACGCTCACCAACTCCACGCCACGCTCGGCCCAATCGTTCCTGAGATCTTCCAAAAGCTGCTTGATCGAATCCACACCGATGGCATCCGCAAACAACTCTCGCATGCTTTTGAGCGGCAAGGGTTGCTGTGCACACACCAAGGCGGTTTCCAGAACCCGCTTTGCATCGACCATGTTCATAGTCAGGGTATTTCGAATATGTCACCAACACAAGAGAGCGGCAGCGATGGGGCCGTCAAGGGCAACTTTGGCGGCGTATACGCCGCAGTGCCAGCCCGGAAGCGACTTGCCGGGGCTTTCAGTGTCCTCCCGGACCTGCGAGCGCATTGTATCGCAGCCCCCAATCTCCCAATAGCTGCAAGAAGTCTGCTGGCGGTTGCGAATCAAATGCCAATGGTTCGCCGGTCACCGGATGCGCGAATGCCAGCTTGTAGGCATGCAAGGCCTGTCGGACCATTGCACCTGTAGCACTACCACCATACAAAGTATCAGCAATCAACGGATGCCCCAGGGAAGCCATATGCACCCGTATCTGGTGGGTTCGTCCTGTATGAAGGATGCAACGCACCCAGCAGCCCTCGCCCCCATTGGTCACCCACACAAAGTCTGTTTTGGCAGTTTTACCCGACGTTTGTGCAAGGTCAACCACGGCCATACGCAAACGATTGCGGGGGTCACGGCCGATCGGCTTGTCCACCGTCTGGCGCACTGCACCTGACCAAGGGTGGTGTGCCAAGGCCAGATACTGGCGACTGACATCCCGCGCAGCAATCGCTTTGACCAGTGCATCCATCGCGCTGCGTGTCCGCGCCACCACCATCAATCCACTGGTATCTTTGTCGAGGCGGTGCACGATACCGGCGCGCGGCACTGACGCGCAGGCAGGATCCCGGGCTAGCAAACCATTGAGCAAGGTACCGCTCCAGTTGCCTGGCGCGGGGTGCACCACCAGGCCTGCAGGCTTGTTGATGACCAGCAAGTGCGCATCTTCGAAGACCACGTCAAGCGCCATAGGCTCTGGCCGGAACGCTTGGCTCTGCGGCGTGGGTCGCAGCTCCACCTCAATCATGTCGCCCGCCTTCACGCGCTGCGAAGTCTTTCGCACCGTCAGGGCATTGAGACGTACCGAACCGTCTTCGATCAGCTGCTGCAAATAACTGCGGGAAAATTCGGTGGCTGCGATGGCCAAAGCGCGGTCCAGTCGCTCCCCATGTTGCGGGGCCTCGATCACCACACGGCGTGTTTCGGATTCTGCGACCGGCTCCGCCACCTCATCCACGTCGGGCTCCAGAGAGGGCGTCGATATAATTCCGGCGGTCTGATTCAAGAAGGTCCCCAAGATGCTACGTGTGAAATTATCGGTCGTTTGTGCCTCGCTGTTGACGGCCTTCACATTGCTGTTGGTGGGCTGCTCCAGCGCACCGGTGGACAAGACTGCCGGGATGAGTCCCAACCGCCTGTATGCCGAGGCCAAGGACGAAATGAAATCATCGCAGTGGGACAAAGCCGTGCCATTGCTGGAGAAACTTGAAGCCCGCGCTGCGGGTACGCCACTCGCACAGCAAGCCCAGTTGGACAAAGCCTACGCGCATTACAAATCCGCAGAGCCCGCACAGGCCCTGGCCACGTTGGACCGGTTCATCAAGCTCAACCCCGCCAGCCCGGCACTGGACTATGCCATTTACCTCAAGGGAATCGTGAATTTCAATGACGACTTGGGCGTGCTGTCGGCCATCACCCGCCAGGATCTGGCCGAGCGCGACCAAAAAGCCGCGAAGGAATCCTACGAATCATTCAAGGAACTGGTCACTCGATTTCCAGACTCTAAATACACCCCGGACGCACGCCTGCGCATGAACTACATCGTCGGTTCGCTCGCGCAGTACGAGGTGTATGTAGCACGCTACTACTACAAACGCGGGGCGTATCTGGCAGCGATCAACCGTGCGCAAATTGCCGTGACGGACTACCGGGACGTTCCCGCAGTGGAAGAGGCCTTGTTCATTCTTTACAAGTCGTATGACGCGCTGGGCATGGAGCAATTGCGCGATGACACCAAACGTGTGATGGAAAAAACCTTCCCGCAGTCGGATTACCTCCTCAAAGGAGGCAAGCCTAATACCGATCCCTGGTGGAAGATTTGGTGAGGTCATGCAGGGCCTGTTGAAAGGCCTCTGCCGAATTTAGCCTGCACATGACCGGCAGACTTGCCAAGAGCTTGCGCCCGTAGCCCATCTGGGTCAACCGCACGTCACACAGGACCAGAACACCGCGGTCCGTTTCGCGGCGAATCAGTCGCCCCACCCCTTGCTTTAGGGCCACAGCAGCCTGGGGCAACTGGTAGTGCGCAAACGCACTCTTCCCAGCCTCTTCCAATGCCTGACAGCGAGCCTCGACCAAAGGATCATCAGGTGGCGCAAAAGGGATCTTGTCTATCACTACCAGTTGCAATGCTGCCCCGGGGACGTCCACTCCCTCCCAGAACGACGCAGAGGCCACCAGGATGTAACCGGCAGCCTCCTTGGCACTGGCGAAGCGCTCAATCAGCTCACGTTTGGAGCCATCACCCTGCACCAACACCTGTATTGCGCCAGACGCAGCCCATCGCTCCCGCAAACGCTGCCCAATGCGACGCATGGCGCGCAAAGTGGTGGTGAGCACCAGGGCTCTTCCCCCCAAAATGGCAGCCGCCTGCGCCACCAAATCGGCTACTTGGTCGCTGTGCTGGGGCTCCGAGGGTTTGGGAAAAATCTTGGGAACATAGAGCGCGGCCTGCTCCAAGTAATTAAAAGGACTTGCCACTTGCAGAACCTGGGCGCCCTCCAAACCTGTGGACGCCAAAAACCACTGCAGTCCGGCCTCATGACCCAAGGTGGCAGAGGTAAAAATCCAGGACTTGCGCCCCTCTCCCACGCCACCCTCCCCCGCGACTCTGGAACGCAGTGCATCGGCAATTTGCAGGGGTGACTCCACCAATCGCAACCGCAATCCTGCTTCCAGCCAGCGTACATTTCCTGCCTGAGGGGGGATCGCAAAATTGTCCAGCCGTGCCGCCAAGGCCTGCGTCCGCTCGCGCAAAGCCTCCAGATCGGGGGACATTTCAGCCACCGGGTCGAGTGCCTGCACTACGCGCCCCAATGCCGCAGCAACACGTGCCGTGGCCAACTGCCAGGCTTGCGGCTCCACCCCAGCCGGGGTATTTCCCACCCAGCGCAAGCGAGTGGGCATATCAGCCCGGCCACCGCACAGCAGTTGCCACTCTGCCAAAGAGTTCTCCAGGTACCCTACCAAGCCCTGCCAATCCGCCAGTCCGCGTGCATGCTGGCTTCCCAGCAGCACCGCATCGCGCCCCAGGGACAGCAGTTGCCCCGTGGTGAGCTGTTGGCCCAAAAACTGGACGCCGATTTCATTGAGTTGATGGGCCTCGTCAAAAATGACCGCATCCACGGAGGGCAGCAGCTCGGCCACACCCGACTCTTTGACATTCCAGTCGGCAAAAAACAAGTGGTGATTGACGACCACCACGTCGGCAGCCATGGCTTCGCGACGAGCCTGATAAACATGGCAGTTTTGGTATTGCGGACAGCGACCGCCCTGGCAATTTTCTCGCGTGGATGTCACCAATGGCACCACCGGTGACTGTTCATCGACCGACGCCAGCTCCGCCAGGTCCCCCGTGCGGGTAGCCAGTGCCCAGAATTCCACCGCGGCAATGGCGCGCAAATCATCAGGCGTTTGCAACGCGCTACCGTAGCGCGCGATCCCCAGCCTCTGCAAACACAGGTAGCTGGCCCGCCCCTTCAGCAAAGCCACCTTTGCGCCCACGCCAAGAGCCGCCAACAACCTGGGAATATCACGACCAAAGAGCTGGTCTTGTAAAGCCTTGGTTGCGGTAGAAACCAGCACGCGAGAACCACTGAGCAGCGCTGGCGCCAAGTAGGCGTAGGTTTTTCCAATGCCCGTGCCAGCCTCCACTACCAGCACGCCACCTGACTCCAACGTGTGCGCCACAGCCTGGGCCATTTCCAGCTGACCCGCACGTGGCGAGAACTCCTGCACGGCACGGGCGATGGATCCATCCACCGCAAACGCCTGGGTAACCGCATCAGACAGGGCCATGCCTCAGGCCGGTTCGTCAGGCTGCAGCGCGTCCTGCAAACGGGTGATCTCGTCGCGCAGCGCCAACCGTTTCTTTTTAAGACGGCGCATCATCAGCTCATCCATGGGTGCATCCCGCAGTGCAACGTCGATCAGGGCATCCAAATCGCCATGTTCAATGCGCAGCTCAATGAGGCGGCGCTGCGGGGAGTGGAGATTCGTTTCCAATGGTAAATGGGGAGAAGTACGTGGTTAAATGGCGCTGGCTGCTGGCGACTCCACTCGATAATACGGCCAGATTCTTCATTCTCGGAAAAGCATTGCTGAACAGAACCCACCATGGCCACTGGATACCGTCTTACCGCCTCCACCGGCATTCACAAGGGTGACCGCGAATACCAGCAAGACCAGGTTGCCCTCTTCAAGCACGCGCGTAGCAACGGCTGCTTGCTAGCCATCGTGGCCGACGGTATGGGTGGACGCAGCGGCGGACGCAAGGCCTCAGACCAGGTCATGATGACCGCCAAACAACTGTTTGAACGCTATGACCCCGACACCGACGACGCGGCAGCCACGCTGATGCAAATCGTCCAGGAGGCGCACATCGTCATCAAGCTGACGGCCATTTCCTCGGAAGAAGAACCCCACAGCACACTGGCCGCATTTCTGATCAACCCGGGGGGCGATTGCCATTGGGCCCATACCGGAGACTCCCGCGTATACCAATACCATGGCAACCGTTTTGTGAAGCGGACTATGGACCACTCCTATGTGCAGGCGCTGGTGAACCGCGGTGAAATCACCGAAGAACAAGCCGCCGTGCATCCGCAGTCCAACATCCTGATGGGCTGTCTGGGCACCGAGAGCGATCCACCGGTGGACTTTCACTTCATTCCCAAGCTGCGTGCCGGTGATGTGCTGATGGCGTGCAGTGATGGCGTGTGGCACTACTTCAATACTGGCGAACTGGGATCCGTGCTGTCCACCTTGTCGGCACGCGAGGCCACCGAGTTTCTGATTGAAAAAGCACGCTCACGTGGCCATGGAGCCGGCGACAACCTGTCGCTCGTCATCGTAAAAATCGAGCCCCTGAACAGCTGATCTGGGGCTACCAACATCACGGTGGCGTAGGTAGCGGCTTTGGCGTAGGAGTGGCTTCGCGCAGGCGCTTGTCGCGGGCGGCTTTGCGTTCTTGGGCCGCTTTCTGCTTTTGTGCAAACGCCTCGCGATTGGCTGCTTGGGCACCGGCGGACAACCCTGGCGAAGCCGCAGCGGGGCGCACATCGACGTTCTCAGCCTGCGCCCGATGCTGGGCCTGCTTGTCACGCTGCTGCTGCAATTTCTCCTGCTGGGCGTCCGTGCCACCATCGGCGGCTGCATCACGGGCCAGCCGTTCACGCGCCTTGTCATCCAGACGTTGCAGCTGCTCCGCCGCACGCTGCGCACGCTCAGCCTGGTTTAGGTGGGCTTCCTGACGTGCCAAGTCCTTGTTGCTGGCTCGGCGGCGGGCAGACACATCGTCCATGCAGGCGGTGACGGCAAAGCGCTTGGCACAAACAGCTTCCTGTGCAGCAAATTCCGCCTGCGCCTTGGTGCGCGCTGCCGCAATCGACTGGCGTTGCGACTCGATAGTGTCCTGGGCCCAGACAGCGCCATAGGCGAACCAGCACAGCGAGAAGGCAAGAGTCACCGCTTTCATGTCAGACCTGTGTCCACCACGCGCCGCTCCAGGGACAAAAACTCCTTGGACTGCATCTCTGTCAGGCGCGACACCGTGCGTGGAAACTCGTGCGACATGGGGCCTTCGGTATACAGCGCCTCAGGCGCCACGGCCGCCGACATGATGAGCTTGACGCGCCGGTCGTAGAGCACATCAACCAGCCAGGTGAAACGCCGCGCCTCGGAGGCCATGCGCACCGGCATATGGGGGACATCGCTCAGAAACACCGTGTGAAAGCGCGAGGCAATCTCCAGATAATCGTTTTGCGAACGAGGACCACCGCACAGGGTCTTGAAGTCAAACCAGACAGCCCCACCCGCCATGCGTCGTGCATGGATTTCACGCGACTCGATGTGCAGCACCGGGTTGTCATCGTGCTGCTCGGCCAGCGCATTGAAGGTGGCGGTCATCGCTGCATCAGCGTCGGGACCGTTGGGCGTGTGGTAGAGCCGCGCGTCTTCCAGCGTGCGGCGACGGTAGTCGGTGCCGTTATCCACGCTCAGCACTTCGAGCTTGGCATTGAGCAGCGCAATGGCTGGCAGGATACGGTCCCGATGCAGGCCACCGGGGTACAGATCGTCGGGCTTGAAATTGGAGGTGGTGACAAAACCCACGCCATTGTCAAACAGCGCCGTGAGCAGGCGGTGCAGAATCATCGCGTCCGTGATGTCTGCCACATGGAACTCATCGAAGCAGATCAGCCGGTAGCGCTTGGCCATGCGCTTGCCGAGCTCGTCCAGCGGGTTCACCGTGCCTTGCAGGTCAATCAACTCGCGGTGCACCTCACGCATGAACTCGTGGAAGTGCAGGCGCGTCTTGCGCTTGAGCGGCACCGCGTTGAAAAAGCAATCCATCAGAAAGCTCTTGCCCCGCCCGACCCCGCCGTACATGTAGACACCGCGCGGAATCTCGGGGCGATTGATGAGCTTTTTGAGCGCGTTGGAGCGTTTTTCCTTGTAGTGCGCCCACTCGGTGGCGCAACGCTCCAACGCCTCCACCGCACGCAGCTGGGCCGGGTCGGCGGTGTAGCCGCGCGCGGCCAGCTCGGCCTCGTAGGTTACTTTGACGCTCAAGAAAAACTCCGATTTACTATGAAAAGAATAGCTGTTAGCGCACTATCCACGGGGGCTAGCAGCCTATTTCATTCCTAAATCAGAAGTTCAAGGTGCGCTTGTCCACCGCCAGCGCCGCTTCCTTGGTGGCTTCGCTCAAGGAGGGGTGGGCGTGGCAAATGCGCGCAATGTCCTCGGCACTGGCTTTGAACTCCATGGCCACCACGGCTTCGGAGATCAACTCCGATGCCTGCGGGCCCACGATGTGCACGCCCAGGATTTCGTCGGTCGTGGCATCGGCCAAAAACTTCACGAAACCGGTGGTGTCACCCAGTGCGCGCGCACGACCGTTGGCCAGGAAGGGGAACTGGCCTGCCTTGTAGGCCACGCCATCCGCCTTGAGCTGCTGTTCGGTGCGGCCCACCCACGCAATCTCGGGGCTGGTGTAGATGACCCAGGGAATGGTGTTGAAGTTGACATGCCCGTGCTGGCCCGCAATGCGCTCAGCCACGGCCACGCCCTCTTCTTCCGCCTTGTGCGCCAGCATGGGCCCGCGCACCACGTCACCCACCGCCCACACGCCGGGCAGGTTGGTCTTGCAGTCGGCATCCACCACGATGGCGCCACGCTCGTCCAGTGCCAAGCCCACAGCTTCGGTGTTCAGGCCGACGGTGTTGGGCACGCGGCCGATGGAAACGATCAGCTTGTCCACATCCAGCGTCTGGGCTTCGCCCTTGGCATTGGTGTAAACCACCGACACGCCCTTCTTGCCATTCTTGATCTCGCCGACCTTCACGCCCAACTCGATCTTCAGGCCCTGCTTGGTGAAGGCCTTGAAAGCCTCTTTGGCCACACCCTCGTCCACCGCGCCCAGGAATGTGGGCAGGCCTTCGAGGATGGTGACTTCCGCGCCGAGACGCTTCCACACCGAGCCCATTTCCAGGCCGATGACGCCGGAGCCGATCAGGCCCAGCTTCTTGGGTACCGCGCCGATGTTCAGTGCGCCGTCATTGGACAGCACGTTGACTTCGTCAAACGGCGTACCGGGCAATGCGCGCGCATTGGAGCCGGTGGCGATGATGATCTGCTTGCCGGTGACGGTTTCCTCAGTGGCGCCAGCCGCCTTGATCTCGTAGCCGCCTTCGGCAGCCTTGACGAAAGAACCGCGACCGTGGAAAAAGGCGATCTTGTTCTTCTTGAAGAGGTACAAGATGCCGTCGTTGTTCTGCTTCACCACGGTGTTCTTGCGGGCAATCATCTTGGCCACATCCATGCTCACACCTTTCACCTCGATGCCGTGCTCGGCAAAGTGATGGTTGGCGTGGTTGAAGTGCTCAGAAGATTGCAGCAAGGCCTTGGAGGGAATGCAGCCCACGTTGGTGCAGGTACCACCGGGCGCAGGACCGCCCTTGTCGTTCTTCCACTCGTCGATACAGGCCACGTTAAAACCCAGTTGGGCGGCGCGGATGGCGGCGATGTAGCCACCGGGGCCACCGCCAATGACGATTACGTCGAATTGCTTGCTCATGCTATGGGATCCTTAGATGTCAAACAACAAACGGGCAGGATCTTCCAGCGCTTCCTTCATGGCCACCAGACCCAGGACGGCTTCACGGCCGTCGATGATGCGGTGGTCGTAGGACATGGCGAAGTAGTTCATGGGGCGAACCACCACCTGGCCGTTTTCCACCATAGCGCGGTCTTTGGTCGCGTGCACGCCCAAGATAGCAGACTGGGGTGGGTTGATGATGGGGGTGGACATCATGGAGCCGAAGGTACCGCCGTTGGAAATGGAGAAAGTACCGCCGGTCATTTCTTCAATGCCCAGCTTGCCGTCCTTGGCTTTCTGACCGAACTCGGCAATCTTCTTCTCAATATCGGCAAAGCTCATCTGGTCTGCATTGCGCAGGATGGGCACCACCAAGCCACGGGGGGAGCCCACGGCAATACCGATGTCAAAGTAGCCGTGGTACACGATATCGGTGCCGTCGACAGAAGCGTTCAACACAGGGAACTTCTTCAAAGCATGCACAGCCGCTTTCACGAAGAAGCTCATGAAGCCCAGCTTCACGCCATGCTCCTTCTCGAAACGCTCTTGCATGCGCTTGCGCATTTCCATGACCGGAGCCATGTTGATTTCGTTGAACGTGGTCAGGATAGCGTTGGTGGATTGCGATTGCAGCAGGCGCTCGGCTACGCGGGCACGCAGGCGACTCATGGGCACGCGCTGCTCGGGGCGGTCACCCAAGTTGACGGACGGTGCAGCCACTTGAGGCAAGGATTTGGTTGGAGCCCCCGTGGGGATTACGGCAGCAGCTATCACTTTAGGAGCAGCGGCAGCAGCCAACACGTCACCTTTGGTGATGCGGCCATCTTTGCCGGTACCTTCGACGCTGGAAGCGGCGATGCCGTTGTCTGCCAACAGCTTGGCTGCGGCAGGCATGGCAACGCCAGCTTTGGAGTTGCTGGCTGCAGCCGCGGCAGCTACAGGGGCTGCGGCTGCAGGCGCAGCGGCGGGAGCGTCAGCAGGTGCCACGGCACCGGCCACAGCAGCGGTGTCAATGCGAGCAATCAACTGCTCTGCCGCCACGGTGGCGCCATCGGCAGCCACTAATTCGACCAGCACGCCAGCGGCAGGCGCGGGTACTTCCATCACGACTTTGTCGGTCTCCACTTCGATCAGGATTTCGTCGACCGCAACGGCTTCACCGACCTTCTTCTTCCATTGCAACAAGGTTGCTTCCGCCACAGACTCAGACAGCTGTGGGACTTTGACTTCTACGATTGCCATATCTAATTCTTTCCGTTAAGTGTTGGGGGATGAAGTGCTGCTGACTCACTTGGTCAGAACAAAGCCCTTCAACTTGCCGAATGCGCCTTCGACCAGAGCCTTTTGTTGCTCCTGGTGGAGGTGGGAGTAGCCCACGGCCGGCGACGCAGACGCAGCGCGTCCGGAGTAGCCCAGCTTCTGGCCTTCCAACATGTTTTCGTGGATGTAATGCTGCACAAAGAACCATGCACCCTGGTTTTGCGGCTCGTCCTGGCACCACACCACGTCGGTGGCATTGGGGTACTTTTTCAGTTCGGTGGCAAACGCTTTGTGCGGGAAGGGGTACAGCTGTTCCACGCGGATGATGGCCACATCGTCCTGGCCCTTCTCTTCGCGCTTCTTGACCAGGTCGTAATACACCTTGCCGGAGCAGGCAATCACGCGCTTGACCTTGTCGCCCTTGAGTTCCTTGCTCTCGGGGATCACGGTCTGGAAAGCACCCTTGGTGAACTCGGACAGCGGTGAGGTCGCGTCCTTATTACGCAACAGGCTCTTGGGCGTCATGATGATCAATGGCTTGCGCAGGTTGCGCACCATCTGACGACGCAACACGTGGAAGATCTGGCTGGCCGTGGTGGGCTGCACGATCTGCATGTTGGTGTCGGCCGCCAATTGCATGAAGCGCTCCAGACGTGCCGAGCTGTGCTCAGGGCCTTGGCCTTCGTAGCCGTGGGGCAACATCAAAGTGATGCCGTTCACACGGCCCCACTTCACTTCGCCGGAGGCAATGAACTGGTCGATCACCACTTGGGCGCCGTTGGCAAAATCGCCGAACTGGGCTTCCCAGATCACCAGCGTGTTGGGGTCATTGGAAGCGTAGCCGTATTCAAAGCCCAGCACCGCCTCTTCGGACAGGATGGAGTCAATCACGACAAACGGGGCCTGGTTGTCGGCTACGTTCTGCAAAGGCACGTAGGTGCCGGCATCCCACTTTTCACGCTTCTGGTCGTGAATCACCGCGTGGCGGTGGGTAAAGGTACCGCGTCCGCAGTCTTCACCCGACAAACGTACGGGGTAACCGCTAGCCACCAGGGAGGCAAACGCCATGTGCTCCCCCATGCCCCAGTCCACATTGACTTCACCACGGCCCATGGCAGCGCGGTCGTCGTACACCTTTTTCACCAGCTGGTGAGGCGTAACGCTTTCGGGAATCGTTGTCAGCTTTTCAGACAGGCGCTTCCATTCGGTCAACGGAATGGCAGTGTCGCCAGCGTCGGTCCACTTCTTACCGAGGAACGGAGACCAGTCTACCGAGTACTTGCTCTTGAAGTTGGTCAGCACGGGATCCACAGTGTGCTTGCCAGCGTCCATGGCGGTACGGTATTCCTTGACCATGGAGTCGCCGAGGTCTGCACCCAGGCCTTGGGCGGCCAGCTTGTCCGCGTACAACTTGCGGGTGCCGGGATGCGCAGCGATTTTCTTGTACATCAAAGGCTGAGTGAGCGACGGTGTGTCCTGCTCGTTGTGGCCCAACTTGCGGTAGCAGGTGATGTCCACCACGACGTCCTGGCCGAACTCCATACGGAACTCCAACGCCAGCTGCGTCGCCAACACCACGGCTTCCGGATCATCACCATTCACGTGCAGCACGGGAGACTCAACCATCTTCACGATATCGGTGCAAAACGCGCTGGAGCGCATGTCACGCGGGTCCGAGGTGGTGAAGCCAATCTGGTTGTTGATGATGATGTGCACCGTACCACCAGTGGTGTAACCACGGGTCTGGGCCAACGCCAGTGTTTCCTGGTTCACACCCTGGCCGCCAAAGGCCGCATCACCGTGTACCAGCACGGGCAGCACTTGGTGGCCCTTGGGGTCGTCACGGCGGTCCATACGGGCACGCACGGAACCCTCCACTACCGGGTTCACGATTTCCAGGTGAGACGGGTTGAACGCCAAGGACAAATGAACGGGGCCGCCTGCAGTCGACACATCAGAGCTGAAACCCTGGTGGTACTTCACGTCACCGGCAGGCAGTTCCTCAGGCGCAGTGTGATCAAACTCCGCAAACAGGTCCGCAGGCATCTTGCCCAAGGTGTTTACCAGCACGTTCAGGCGACCGCGATGGGCCATACCAATCACGATTTCCTGGATGCCTTTGGCGCCAGCCTGCTGGATCAGTTCGTCCATCGCAGCAATAAAGCTCTCGCCACCTTCGAGGGAGAAGCGTTTCTGGCCCACGTATTTGGTGTGCAGGTAGCGCTCCAGGCCTTCAGCCGCAGTCAGACGTTCCAGAATGTGCTTCTTCTTCTCTGCATTGAATTGGGGCTTGCTGCGGGAAGCCTCCAGTTTTTGTTGCCACCAGCGCTTTTGGTTCTGGTCGGTGGTGTACATGTACTCCACGCCGATGGTGCCGCAGTAGGTCTCGCGCAGGGCGTTCATGAGCTCACGCAGGCTCATGGACTCTTTGCCGAAGAAGGTGTTGCTGATGTTGAAGACCGTTTCCTGGTCTGCATCGTTGAAGCCGTAAAACGCAGGCTCCAACTCGGGAATCTTGTCGCGCTCCATGCGCTTGAGGGGATCCAGATCCGCCCAGCGGGCACCGACATTGCGGTAGGCTGCGATCAACTGCTGCACCGCAGTTCGCTTGCGGCCCATCTCGGAATCCGCACCCGTTGCCATGACGGTCTGCTTGACACCTTTTTTCGCCAGATCGACGAACGCGTTGATCACTGGCATATGGGCTACGTCCTTGGACGTGGTGCCATCGGCAGCGGGAACGTTTTGCAGCGCGTCAAAGTAATCGCGCCAAGTGTCGGGAACGCTGCCGGGGTTGGCCAGGTAGTTCTCGTACATCTCTTCGACATACGGAGCGTTGCCACCGAACAGGTAGGTGTTGTTTTGGTAGGTTTGGTACACGGACGAAGCCGTGCTCGCACCATTGGAGCTGGTATCACTCATATCTCGCTGACCTCCGTTCCCCTTCAGGGAACATTAGCTGGTTAAAGCTGGTTAATTAACCTTCCGCGACACGGCTGAACCGATTGGCGGATGCGACTGTGGCATGGGAAGGGCCTTCATTGCAGGGCGGATTGTGCCACCTTATGGGTCACGCGGCAAAGCTAATTCCCCACACTGGGGCTACGCGCTGCCCCGCCAAGGGGGTTTTGCCAAGAGAAATTGTTCTTTTATTACAAAAGTGCATGGCATAAAATTCGCTAGCTGCCTGTGCGGTAAGGCCTCCCATTTCGCCAGAAAGTCCCACCCATGCGCTCACGATTACTCCATTGTCTGGTTCTTGCCGGTGCGTCACTGGCCGGCACAGCGCATGCCGAATGGGACGCCGGGTTGAAGCAAGCTTTGTCTTTGGCGGAGTCTGGCGCAGGACAAAAAGCCTTTGAAATGCTCGAACCCCAAGAGATGCAACGCTCCGGGGACCCTGATTTCGATTTGGTCTTGGGAATTGCAGCAAACCAGGCTGGCCACTACACGCGCGCCATTTTTGCGTTGGAACGGGTCTTGATGGTGACGCCCAACAACGCGCGCGCCAGGGCAGAGCTCGGCCATGCGTTGTACGCCGTGGGTGATAACGCGGGAGCCAAGACCATGCTGGGCCAGGCCAAGGAACAGGGCATTCCTACTGAAGCCGCCCGCACCATTGACCAACTCTTGCAAACCATAGATCGCATTGAGGCAGAAGCCAAAACCACGACCCGTGGTTACATCGAGGCAACGGCAGGCTATGACAGCAATGTCAACAGCGCCCCCGACAGCAAGACCTTCGGCCTCAAGCCGGTGACCAGCCAGTTTGGCAGCATGGGGGTGGGCATCTCTGGGCGCACGGCCATTGCCCCACGCTGGTCTGCCATCGGTAGCTTCAACGCCAGTTTCCGCGCGCATGAGCCCAATGCATTGGCCTATGACAACACCCAATTGGATGCCAGTGCCGGAGCGGCCTACTTGGTGGATCGCAACGAATACACCCTGGCCGTGCAACTGGGAGACAGCACCATTGCGAGCGTACCGGCTCGCAAAAGCTGGAGCATCTCCGGTGAATGGACACACCGTTTTGATGGCTTTCGCCAATTCAATGCCTATGCGCAGCTAGGCCAATTGCGCTACCCCCAGCAAACCCGCAATGTGGACCGTTACACGGTAGGCGCTTCCTATGGTCAACAGTTCAAAAGCGGACTCTCCGCCTACGGCAGTGGTTACATCGGACAAGAGCTAACCATGGAGCCGGGTGTAGGCCATTTGGGGCAACAATTTATCGGTGCACGCGCGGGACTGCAGCAGCCCTTTTCGGAGGCCTTGGCAGGCTTCGCCACCGTCAGTCTGGAGGACAGGGGATACAACGGACCCGACCCCTTCTTTGGCAGCGTGCGCCACGACCAGCAGTGGGGCCTGAATCTAGGCTCCATCTGGGTACCCGCCAAAGCGTGGCGCGTGACCTCGCAATGGGCTTACCTGCAGAATGTGTCGAATATCAGCACGTCCGCATTTGAAAAACAAACGCTTTCAATCACCGCGCGCCGCGAATTTTGACAGCAGGAGCACACCATGCGCACACACATTTCTCCTTGCAGGGCTACTCTCTTTGTGACTTTACTCGTCACGTCTGCGCCGAGCTGGGCGGCAGATGCCGGCACAGCCAATTTTGTGTTTGGCGACGTCACCGTACGCTCAGCCAATGGTGCCAGTGCCCCTCTCAAAAAAGGGGGCGCCGTGCAAAGTGGCGACGACATCCAGACTAGCCCCGGAGCGCAGGCACAGATCCGCTTCAGCGATGGTGGCATGGTGGCCATCCAGCCCAATTCACAGTTCAAGCTGGCCAGCTACGCCGACCGCAATGACGCGAAGTCCGACAGTTTTCTCGTGGAATTGGCCAAAGGCGGTATGCGCGCCATTACCGGTCTGATCGGCAAGCGCAACCACGACAACTACAAGGTAGTCACCAGTACCGCCACCATTGGCATTCGCGGCTCTTCGTTCCTGATTTCCTACAACACCGATGGGTCCGTGGCGGTAAATGCTGAACAAGATGCCATCGTCGTGTGTACGAATACCGGTTGCACTGGTTTGACAGCAGGCGAGACGGTTGTCGTCAAAGACAAAAACCAAGACCCTGCACGTACCACACAGCGGACTACCACTGAAGGATCTGTACCGCCTCCTCCACAAAGCCAGACCGTATCCGGAAACAAGGTGTACGTTCTAAACGACCTGCAGGCGTCATTTGTCGGAGTGGATACTGCTTCTAACTCTGTTAGCTATGCCACTTCAAATACGGACGGAAAGGCTGCGGCAATCATTGTCGATACGCCTTTGGTTGCGTATGCAGACACCGATGGCGCAAAGACATTGCTCAAGGGCTCAAACGTTTCAAGCTTTGCAGCGTCAGGTGACCCGTACGCGGCAGACTATATTGGCTGGGGCTACTGGACCAGTGCTACGAAAACTGCATCTGGTAGTACTTCTAATTTGCAGGATGTTCATTACGTTGTGGGCCGCCCGACCCCCGTGTTGCAAATGCCAACGGTGGGTACCTTTGAATACAACATGATCGGTGGTACGTCCCCCACGGCCACGAATGCCGGGACAACCCAAGTGGGACAACTTGTGAGCGCCAGCATGACGGTGGACTTTGGCTCGTCCTATGTGCAGAACATCAGTACAACGACACGCTTCGGTGGCAATGACTACACCATTAGCGCAAGCTCTATTAGTTTTGCAGGTGGCAACAAATTCAGCTACAACAACGTCTCTACTGTTACCACCAGTTTCAACGGTGGCTTTTCAGGCGCGGGAGCTAGCAAGGCCGCATTCACCTTTCAGCAGACAGGCACCAGTGTGGGCACCATTACTGGAGCGGTGGGTATGGCAAAGGGAGCCGCTACAACCTATTACCCCCAATAGTTCAATTCAAGATGGAACCAGATCCCGAATCTGCTGCAGCGCAGAGGGGTCTTCCATCGTGGTCAGGTCCCCCGGATCGCGCCCTTCGCACACGGCCTGAATAGCTCGGCGCAGCAGTTTGCCGCTACGCGTTTTGGGTAGCAAGGTAACAAAGCGTACCCGTGCAGGTCGACCCACCGCGCCAATCGAGTGGTCCACCACTTTCATGATCTCGCCTTCAAGTGCCAGCTTGGCCGCGTTGTCAACCAGCCCACTGGCATCCTTCGGCACCACAAAAGCCATCGCCACCTGACCTTTGAGCGCATCGGCAACCCCAACCACTGCCACCTCGGACACGTTCGGGTGGCTGGAAATGCTTTCCTCAATTTCCCGCGTGCCCAGGCGGTGACCCGCCACATTGATCACATCGTCCGTGCGGCCAAGGATGAAAAAGTACCCGTCCTTGTCTCGCACCCCCCAATCAAACGTGTTGTACACCAACTTGCCGGGGACGCTGCTCCAGTAGGTTTTCACAAATCGGGCGTCGTCTTGCCACACCGTTTGCATGCAGCCAGGCGGCAGCGGTCCTTCGATCGCCACGACACCCTTCTGGTCCGGCCCCGACAGCTCCTCACCCGTGTTTTCGTCCAGCAGCTTCACGTGGTAGCCATACATAGCCACACCCGGGCTACCAAATTTGCTGGGGGCTTGCTCCACACCATTGGCAATGCTGAGAATGGGCCAACCGGTCTCGGTTTGCCAGTAGTTGTCAATGATGGGCTTGCCAAGCGCCTGGCTGATCCACTGCGCGGTAGGCTCGTCCAGCGGCTCACCAGCCAAAAACAGGGCACGCAGGCTGGACAGGTCGTACTTGGACAGCAGTGTGGGGTCCTGCTTTTTGAGAACCCGCACCGCCGTAGGTGCGCTGAACATCACCGTAACCTTGTATTTCTCGACAAGGCTCCACCAGATGCCACCGTCCGGACGGGTTGGCAGTCCCTCGTACATGAGGGTTGCCATGCCAGCCAGCAAAGGACCATAGACGATGTAGCTATGCCCCACCACCCAGCCAATGTCGCTGGTGGAAAAGTACGTTTCGCCCGCCTTGCCGCCATAAATATGCTGCATGCTGGCCGCCAGTGCAACCGCGTACCCCCCGGTGTCGCGCTGCACGCCCTTGGGCTTGCCCGTGGTGCCACTGGTGTACAGCGTATAACTGGGATGCGTGGCATCCACCCATTCGCACGGAACTACGGTTTGCAAGTGATTTTGCCGCAGAGCCCCCCACAGATGGTCACGTACCGCTACCATATTCATAGCAGCCAGTTGTCGATCTACCAGCAGGACAGCGGCTGGCTTGTGCGCGGATGTGGCAATGGCTTCGTCCAGCAGGGGTTTGTAGGGCACCACCTTGCCGCCTCGCGAGCCGGCATCGGCGCTCACCACCACGCGCGGTGTTGCGTCTTCTATGCGCGAGGCCAATGATCCCGCGGCAAAGCCTCCAAACACTACGCAATGGATGGCCCCAATGCGCGCACAGGCCAGCATTGCAAAGGCAGCCTCTGCCACCATGGGCATGTAGATGAGTACCCGGTCCCCTTTGCTAACGCCCAGCGCACGCAATGCGGCAGCCATGCACTGCACCTCGGTGTGCAGCTGGGCAAAGGTGTAGACCCGCTCGGTATTGGTTTCGGTGGAGACGGCGATCAGCGCCGCCTGGTCGGGCCGGACACTGAGGTGGCGATCCACCGCGTTGTGGCACAGGTTGGTAGTACCACCGACAAACCACCGCGCAAATGGTGGGTTGCTGTAGTCGCAGATCTGTTGAGGCGGTGTTTGCCAATCGATCCGTGCCGCCTGCTCCGCCCAAAAACCGTCGCGGTCGTCGATGGAACGACGGTAAAAGTCGGCGTAGCTAGCCATGGCGTGTCTCCAGTGGGGGTAAATAAACTGAATTCATAATTATGAGCAAGCAACTTGCTACAAGCTGACTTCAGCATTTACCCCAAGGGAGCACCACACGCCCCACCAGCGGGAACAGACTTATTTGATGAGCGCCTGCATGGCCTTGAAGTCCGGGTGCTCGGCGGAGCGTACCCACTCGAACCCCACCATTTCGGTCGTCACAAGCTCGGCTCCAGCGCCAGCCAGACGGTCAAACGCGGCATCCCGATTACGCTCAGACCGGGAACTGCAGGCGTCGGTCACCACCCATACGTCAAATTCATCTTCGAGCAAGTCCAACGCCGTCTGCAGCAGGCACACATGCGCTTCGCAACCCGCGATCACAATGCTTCCACGCTGGTCGGCCGGAGGCTTTTGCAGGTGCTTGGGCAGACTTCGTGCGTTGCCCTGCACAGGCTTGGCCGGGGGGCGTAGCCATTCGCCCATGCCCTCCTCCACCGCGCTGAACTGCATCTTGCTCAAAACCCGGGCTTCGGACTCCGCCAATGCCTCCAAAAGCTGTGGCACGGTAGCCCCCAATCCAGAGGGATTCTGCTCCGTGTAGAAAGCCGGCACGTCCAGCATGGCAGCCCAGCGCGCCAACCGCACGGCATTGGCCAGGGCGAGATCCCCCTCCAACATGGCGGGCATCAGCCGAACCTGGTAATCCACCAAAACAAGCTGACTTTCTTCAACATCTAACAACATAGGACTCTTTCGTTCTGACTTGTGGAGATAAGCATAACCGGCACCGGAAACCCCGATATCACAGCACCCGGACGGACTCTAGCCAAACAAATCCACCTGGGCAGGGGCACTGGCCTGCCCATCCTCTTGCGGAGATGTAGAAACCAAAGCCCAGCGAGCAACCGTGTGATCCAGGTGTGCGGAAAAAGACTGTGCGGCCAGGGCATTGAGCGCCGACAGGCGCCGTGCATCGCGCAATAAAAGCGCTCCCAGAGCGGAGGCCAGTAGCGCCATGGTTTCGGACTGCAACTGGGGCGCGGGACAACCCAAAGCCCCGAGCGCAGCAGACACCGGTGCCAGAGACTGCAATAGATCAGCAACGATGTGATGTGTCTGGGCGGCCAGCTCGGGCTCGGTGGTGTCCTGAGCCAACAGATGTAACACCAAACCAGCCTCACTAGGGTGGGCAGCAAAATAGGAGAACCAAGCTTGGGCGCGGACGTGGAGCACGCTCAAGCCTGCATTGTTTTTGGGTACCTTTGCCTGCTGGGCAGCCGCCGCGGCACCCTGCAAAGCCTCATGGAGTACTGCGGCAAACAGCGCCTGCTTGCCTGGAAAATAGGCATACAGGGCTCCGGGCGTATAGCCCGCCCTGCGGGCAATGTCGCGCACATTGGCGCCTTGCACTCCACCTTCCGCAATGGCTGACCGGACGGCCTGCACCACGATACCCCGCCTAGCCTCGGCCATTGCCTGCTGCCGCCTGCTTCTCAACTCCATACCTAACTTCCATCAAACGCCACGCCAGACATTTGAACATTACCCAATTTAATAAACAAACATTTTGATATTAAACATTGTTCATTTTAAAGAACGCTGAATCAACGTGGATCCAAGCAAATCCATTTATTCCCTCTACAAATCAAAGACTTACCAAAACATCTTGAGACACTACTTTGCTTGACAGTAGTCGCTGACCTCATTACATTGCGCCGATGCTTTTTCGCTTTCTGGTCCTTGCACTGCTCTTGCTGGGTGCTGCACACGCCGAACCCACCACCGCCAACGACGACATGTCACGCTTCATGAATGAACGCGGCTTGCTCGCGCGCATTGGCGACGTAGGGGAAAAAATGGGAAATAAGGCTTCGGAGCTGGTGTTGAACTCCATGGCCTTCCTGGGAGTCCCGTATCGGCGGGGCGGCAATGACGCACAGACTGGCTTTGACTGCAGCGGCTTTGTGCGCGCCATCTACGAACAGACCGCAGGCCTACTGCTTCCCCGCAAGGCCGAGCAACAGGCTGCAGCTACCGAAAAAATCGACAAGAAAGACCTGCAGCCCGGAGATCTGGTGTTCTTCAACACCATGCGCCGCGCCTTCAGCCACGTAGGCATCTACGTGGGCAATGGCAAGTTCATCCATTCGCCGCGCCCCGGTGCCGAGGTGCGGGTGGAGGACATGGGCGTCAGCTACTGGTCCAAACGGTTTGACGGGGCACGTCGCGTAGCGACCGAAGAACCCGCGCCACTGGCTGCCCGCTGATTTTTGGTTGAGGCCTAGCGGCCATAGCCCATCTGCACCCGCCCCAGCGGTGTCAAATCTGCCGGTGTGAACCGGCCTTCAAAATCCACCTCATAGTCTTCCGGCGCGAAGTTGGGCGATGACTTGCCTGCTTCGAACGCTGGCCGCTGTTGTGCCAGGAAGATGCGGTTCTTCTCACAGTCTGGCGCCGCGCCAATGTAGATCACATTGCTGTAGCCCTTGCCCTGGTGCTTGTCTTCCACGCCGTGGATGGTGTCTGGATGCCACCACACCGTGTCACCGGCCTGCACTTTGGGGATGGCGCCATACGCGCGCAGTAACAAGGCATGGTACTGCTCTGACACGACCAGCGCCCGCCCCGCACGCGCGCCGCACAACGCATCTTCCGCTACGTCATCCTGCAGCGCCCGCAGCAGTACCCAGGCCATGGCATTGGTAATGGGAACCAGATTCAGCGTTCCGTCGCCGGGTCCCTGGGGAGTCAACGCCGTCCAGCCCTGGAAAGTCCGGAACATGCTGCAAACGGCAGGCGATGGAATTTCATGGGTTTCCGTACGGTACGCCGCTGCAAAAGGGTCGTACTGGCTGGCATCACCACCATAAATATGGCGGTACACATTGCGGTAGCCAGGATCGATCCAGCGCTCGATGGAGCCACCGTCCACGTGGGGCGAGAGCCCCAGCGAGGCATCGCCGGGCTCGCGCTGGCGCAGACGGTCGGCGTAGGTGCATTCTTGGTCAGGGTTGAACACCGGCTTGCCGTCCTGGTCCACATTCCAGAGCCGATTGAGCCAGCGACGGGTATGGGCCAGTTCTTCCGACTGCCGCGCTTCCATTTGCGGTTTGGACCAGTACACGCCATAGATCTGCGGACGACCGCTGGCCAGGCTGCTGAAATACTTGTCGATGCCGCGCTTGCTGACTTCTTTTTCCAGGTAACGGTTGTCGGCCAGATACGACTCAATGGTGCTGTTCCACTGTGAAACCCGCGCCTGGTCAAACACGCCGCGAACCACCACGCAACCGCGCTGTTTGATGCGGGCCACGGTAGCCGCATCAATCGTGTCCAGTTCGGAGAACTTCACTTCAGGCACCGGATTGATGCCCTGCTTGCGCTCGTTCTCGATGACTTCCACCTGGGCTTCGATGTTGCGCGTTAGCGCCTCAAAGCGCGCCTGCAGGTCCGGTATCTGAGCTCGCAGCAGCCGCTTGGCGGCAATGATTTCGCTCTGGAAATTGAGGTTGGGATCAGCTTGTTGCATGGAATAGCTCCAAAGTGGGAGGGAGAAAAAGTTGTCGGCTGGGCGGTGTATCGGGCTTGGCAAACCGCTGGAGCATGCAGGCCCCTAGCGCGTTCCCTGCACGCTGCATGTCTTCAAAGCAGCCCCAAAAGGGTTGACGGATGTACTGCGGCAGCGGACTGCTGTACTTGATGACCAACTCAATGTCCTTGCCCACTTCCAAGCCACTGTCGGCCAGTGCACTTAGCAGTGGCAGGATGGGCGCCTCGCGTGTCAGCACCAGCCCGTCAAACCGGCGGGCGTTGTCACGAGCCCATTGGTAAATATCACCGGGGGCCTGGTCCAGGCTGATGGCCTGAACGCACTCCCCGGCTACGCCCAAGCGTTGGCACTCATGGTTAAAGCCGTCGGCCAAGTGCCGATGGAAACTTGCACCGGCTTCCGGCAGCAGAATGCCCAGATGTTTGCGTGCTTGCCCCGCAAGCTTTGCCACCGCAGCGGTGGCAAAGCTCTCGTTGGCAAAGTCCACGCTATCGTGGGCATCCAGCGCGGTGCGCCCGTAGGTCACAAACGGAAAGCCCTGCTCCTGTAGCCAGCGCACGCGCGCATCCTGAGGGGCGGAATACGTCAGCACCAAACCATCGGCCAGCCCGCGCTCCACCACATAGCGCACACTATCCACAGGTTCTTGACCCGCCAGTTGCGGCAGCACGATGAGGTGGTAGTCCGTACCCTGCAACGCATCACCGAGGCCCAGCAGAAAATCCTTGAAGCCGGGCTGGATGGCATCTTGTCGGTCCATGATGAAAGCCAGCGAATTGCTGCTGCCCGTCTTCAGCCGCACCGCCGCACGGTCCCGCACATAACGGAGTTCGCGCGCAGCCTGCAGCACTTTTTCGCGGGTTTCGGGTTGCACACTGGGCAGCCCTGCCAGCGCACGCGACACCGTGGCCGAAGACAGGCCGGTGGCCTGGGCGATGGTGGTAATGCTGGTTTTTCGAGCTTGCATAGGGTGTCCTGCGATTTATTATGCAAACGTATACATTTCATGTCAAGCCTTGACTTAAATAAATGTAAACGTTATCTTTTTGATTTTAAGGAGACTTTATGCGCTGGGCATTCATTGGGGCTAGCAGTATTGCAGAGACATGGATGGTGTCTGCCGTGCGTTCTGTGGGCGACGAAATCGTGGCCGTGGTGTCAGGCGACATGGCACGGGCGCAGGCATTTGCTGCCAAACATGGCATAGCCCAGGCGCTGGACGACGAGGCCGGGCTGGACAGTCTGGACATTCAGGCGGTCTACATCTCCAGTACCAATGAAAAGCACGAGGCCTCGGTGCTGCATGCTGCCAAGCTGGGCCTGCACGTGCTGTGCGAAAAGCCCTTGGCCACCTCTCTGGCCGCCGCCCAGCGCATGGTGCGCGCCTGCGCCGATGCGGGTGTGGTGATGGGCACCAACCACCACCTGCGCCACAATAGCGCCCACCTGCAGATGCGTGAAAAACTGCGCCAAGGCGCACTGGGCAAATTGGTGTCTGCCCGTGTGAACCACTCCGTCTACCTGCCTCCGCATTTGCAAGGCTGGCGCCTCAAGGACAAAGGTGCGGGCGGCGGCGTGGTGCTGGACATTGCAGTCCACAACGCCGATTCCCTGGGATTTTTGCTGGGCGAATACCCCACTGAGGTCACCGCTATGACCAGCAACAGCGGCATGGCCGAAGGCATGGAGGACAACGCCATGTCGGTCTGGCGCTTCCCCAGCGGCATCACGGCGTTTACCCACCAGGGCTTCAACACTCCGTTTGCCGACGTGGGCCTGGAAATCCATGGTACCCGGGGCTCCCTGCAAGGCACAGGCATCCTGCACCAAGGACCCGACGGAAGGTTGAGTTTCAAGAATGCCCAGGGAGAACAGGCCCTGACGCTGGAACCCACCAATCTGTACACCCGCTGCGTGCAGCATTTCCACAAAGCCATGCGAGGCGAACCCAACGATTTGGCCGATGGCCAGGCTGGCGTGCAGTCGCTGGCCGTTGCGCTGGCAGTGCTGAAAAGTGCTGCGAGCGGCCGCACGGTGAAGGTGGCCTACAACAGCTGAGAACTGTGGGTCACAGGCACAATTGCCGCATGGCCCGCCCCCGCAACAGCCCCCACCACCTGCACCCTGGCGCCGACCAGCGTGACCGCACGGTGGCGGCGTGGGTGGATGCGTTGCGCCGCAAGGCAGATGCCGCCACACTGAAAAGTCTACCCACGCTGGCCGATGCCGACGCCGCACGTGTGATGGCGTTGCTGCGCATGGACAGCCCGCCACCGGCCGAACCTGCTCCGGTGGTTGAGACCAAGACCGACAGCGTGCCAGGCCACTTCCGCCCTCGCCTCACGCTACTGACGCTGGGCCGCGGCGACGGTTTGTTGGGCCTCAAACCCCAAGGCAAGCTGGGCCCGCGCGGTGACAGCGTGACGCTGGCGCAGTTCGACTGGACCTACCTGACCGACGCGGGCGACCGCTGGCACACACCCGCCCCTACCTCCATCCTGAACAACCGGCCCCAAGCGGTGCAAGAGCTGTTTGACACCGGAGGCCCAGTGGTGCGCCTGCAGCGCGACCTGGCCGCCGAGGCCGATGCGATGGACCTGGTGTGGGACATGGGTTTTGTGCCGCTGGACCCGCAGTCGTTCCAATGGCGTAGCCGGCAGCTACCTGCCCTGGGCTCGGTATGGACGCTGCCGCAGGAAGAATTCTTTGGCGACTTCTGGGCCGATCAGGTGCCGCAGCTGCAAGCCGAGGGCTGGTCGGTTGTCGTCAAGCCTGGATTTGCGCACGAGAGCGTGCCCGTGCAACGCTGGAAGCTGGTGGTCAGCCCCGACACCGGCGAGGTGTTGGGCAAGGAACTCGATACGCCCTTGGTCACCCCCGGGCGTGGCGTGGAGAAGCTGCAACTGCCCGCGCGCGAAGGCGCCTGGTTGTTAAGCCTGGGCATTGAGATCGACGGCCAGACGCTGGACCTGGCGCCCATGCTGGCCGACCTGCTGCGCCGCGACCACCGCTGGCTCAACGCTGCGCAGATCGCAGCCATCGACGACCTGGCCATCGTCTCGCTGCGCGCACCGGGCGGCAAACGCATCGACGCACCCGCTGCGCCGATCAAGGCCATCGTCGGTGCGATGGTGGACCTGTTGACCGACCCGCTGCGCAACCAGGACCAAAGCCTGCTGAAGCTGGGCGCGTGGGAGGCCCGACGCCTGGACGCCCTGCGCGCCAGCCTGCTGGACGTGCACCGCGTGGGCCCGCACAACGCCTGGCAACTGGAAGGGGATGTGGGTCTGGCCAGCCTGGCCAAACGCCTCAAAGCGCTGGGCGCGCCGCAGTCCGTGGCCGCGCCAGAAGGCCTGCAGGTGCAGTTGCGCCCCTACCAACTCGAAGGCCTGGCCTGGCTGCAGTACCTGCGCGCCCACAGCCTTGGCGGCATCCTGGCCGATGACATGGGTCTGGGGAAAACCGCGCAGGCCCTGGCCCATGTATTGACCGAAAAAAACGCCGGTCGGCTGGACCAGCCAGTGCTGGTGGTGCTGCCCACCTCCCTTATCTTCAACTGGCAGGCCGAAGCAAAGCGCATGGCGCCAAGTCTGCGTGTGCTGACGCTGCAAGGCCCGGCGCGCGCAGACCTGTTTGCCCAGATGCCCGACCATGACCTGGTGCTAACCACCTACCCGCTGCTGTGGCGCGACATGGATGCGCTGGCCGCGCAGCGCTTTCACCTGGTCATCTTGGACGAAGCACAGATGGTCAAGAACGCCGGTAGCCGCAGCGCCCGCGCCCTGCGCCGCCTGCAGACGCGCCACAGCCTGTGCCTGACCGGCACGCCCATGGAAAACCATCTGGGCGAGCTGTGGGCGCAGTTCGACTGGCTGATGCCTGGCTTCTTGGGCGATGCACGCCACTTTGCCGCACGCTGGCGCAAGCCGATTGAGGAGAACGGTGAAACCCTGCGCGCCGCCCTGCTGGCCCAGCGCGTGCGCCCCTTCATCCTGCGCCGCCGCAAACAAGACGTGGCGAGCGAACTGCCGCCGCGCACCGAGGTCATCCAACGCGTGCAACTGCAAGGCCAGCAGCGCGAGCTGTACGAAAGCGTGCGCGTAGCCGCGGATGTGCAGGTACGCCGCGTGTTGCAACGCCAGAGCTTTAACGGCGCACAAATCAGCATCCTGGACGCGCTGCTCAAGCTGCGCCAGGTTTGCTGCGACCCGCATTTGGTCAAAGGCAGCAAACCCACAGAAAACATCGAGCGCGCCAAACTGGAGCTGCTGGCCGACATGCTGCCCGCGCTGGTGGAAGAAGGCCGGCGCGTGCTGGTGTTCTCGCAGTTCACCGAGCTGCTGGATTTGATTGCCGACCAACTGCAGGCCCAAGCTCTGCCCTTTTTGAGTCTGACCGGCAAGACCGGCCCCAAAAACCGAGGCACTGTGGTGCAACGTTTTCAGGCACAGGAGGTGCCTATCCTTTTGCTAAGCCTGAAAGCCGGTGGCGTGGGATTGAACCTGACCGCCGCCGACACCGTGATCCACATGGACCCGTGGTGGAACCCTGCCGTGGAAGAACAGGCCACCGCCCGCGCCCACCGCATCGGCCAGGACCAGCCGGTGTTTGTCTACAAGCTGGTGGTGGAAGGCAGCATTGAGGAGCGCATGCTGGAGCTGCAGGCGCGCAAGCTCGCGCTGGCCGGCAGCGTGCTGGGACACGACGCAGCCGGTGCGTTGAAGTTTGACGAGGCAGATCTGGATGGCTTGCTGGCACCGCTGGGCGCGGTCATGTCGGGTGGCCAGACGCCGGAAGAAGCGGCGCGGCGCTGGGGCAATAGCGGTCGCCGGGTTTAGGCCAGTGGCAGGGGCCAGCGGCCCAAGACCTCGTGCACGGTTTTGCCGTAGTGGCTGTTGATCAGCACCAATTCATACGCGGGCCACCGCACGGGGTCGATAGAGTGCTCCAGCTTCAGCCTACCTTTGTAGGCCAGCGTCATGTGGGGCGTGAAATCCGTTTTCACTTTCAGCAGGGGAAAAGCGTTCGCAATGGCAATGCCCAAGTCGAGCCACAACTGCCGCAGGGTCACCGGTTCCACACGGCTGCAAAGCACATACGGCGCATTCCCGTTGAACACCATGGCCTTGTCGAACACCACATCGAACGGCCGCAGGACCAACGTATCCGCCACCTGGCAGGCCCGGCGGATCAGCTCCTGGGGCACGTTGTCGTACTCGCCCAAGCTATGCAAGCTCACATGCAAGCGGTCTGCCGCCTGCGGCTGGCTGCGCAGGCCGTGCATTTCGTCCAGCTGCAAGCCCAAGGCGTGCAGCCTGCGCGCATCGTCTGGCAATGGCCGAAGTGCAAAAAACACGGTGTGCGCCGCATGGGGTTTGGGCGGCCCCCTGGGAGGCACCCGGCGCGGCGCGGGACCGCCCGGTTCTATACCGTCCAAGGTGAGCTGCTCAGCCATGGCACCTCCTGCATTTGCACACTATGCGAATAAAAACAGCCTCTAGCCCCCGTGAAATATGCACGAGAAGCTATCAAATCAATAGCACAGAGAAGCGTTCCGCTGCGAAGGCTAGACTGCCGTTGTGACCACACACTCTAGCGTCTCCACAGAATGCCGCATCTGACTCGCTCCTCCTGGCTGGCACTCGTATGCCTGGGCGCCTTGGCGTCGTGTACCGGCATACCGTCTGCCCCACACGCGTTGCCGGCAAGTCTGCCACCTTCGTTGGTTACGCCACAGGCCAGGCCCTACCGCATAGACCCCATGGCCTCCAGCCTGCACATCCTCGTCTACCGCGGTGGCCCGATGGCGCGGCTGGGGCACAACCATGTGGTGAGTTCACCGAACCTGCAAGGCCGCGTGTGGCAAGGGGTGACGCTGGAAGATTCGGGCTTTGACATCACCGTGCCCGTGAATGACCTGGTGGTGGACGACAACGCCGCACGCGCTGCCGAGGGCGAAGACTTTCCGCTCAATGTGAGCGAGGACGCCAAGCTGGGCACCAAGGCCAATATGCTGCGTGACACCTTGCTGGATGGGGCGCGCTTTCCTGACATTCGCATCACCTCAGTGCGCGTGCAAGGCGATGCCAGCGCCCCGGAGGTGACGGCTGCCCTGCGCATCAGGGACCAGACCCGGCAGGTCACCCTGCCGGTCCGCCTGCAAGCCACGGACACGGGCTTGCGCGTCAGCGGCATGTTTCAGATCCGGCAGAGCGACTTTGGCATCACCCCGCTGAGCATTGCCATGGGCGCCCTGCAGGTGGTGGATGCCATCACCATCAAGTTCGTGCTGGTGGCTGCGCCCGAGTAGCAGCCGCAGGTGCGGCGGGTGCAGCAGGCCGCAATACCAGCCACAGCGCCACGGCAATCAGGCCACCGCCTGCCGCATGCGCCAGCGTGGCCTTCTCATTGAGCAGCAGCGCGCCCCACAGCACGCCAAACAGCGGGATCAGGAAGGTGACAGTCAGCGCCTTGATGGGGCCCACTTCGGCGATCAGCTTGAAATACAGCACATAGGCCAAGGAGGTGCACAGCAGGCCCATCCCCAGCATGGACAGCCAGACGCTGGCCCCCACCTCGCCCCAGGCCACGGGGTGGGTGGCCGTGTCCCAGATGGCGAACGGCAGCAGCAAGACCACGGCGCCCAGCTGGCTGCCCAGCGCCACGATGCGGGCGTCCAGCCCACCGCGCAGCGTGATCCAGCGCTTGGTGAGAAACCCTGCCAGGCCATAGCAGGCCGTGGCCACCAGGCAGGCGGCTACGCCACCCAGCATGGCCGCGTTCAACTCCACCGGCCCTGCGCCGGTAAGGATGGCCACACCACCCAAGCCGACGAACACCCCCAGGGCCTTGGGCCAGGTCAGGACCTCGCCAAACGCCAGCACCCCAATGGCCACGCCCATGAGCGGCGTGGTGGCGTTGAGGATGGCGCTGTAACCGGCCGGCAGGATGCGCGCTGCAAACGCAAACATCAGAAACGGAATGCCGGAGTTGATGGCACCCAGCACCAGCGTGGCCCTGAACTTGCCGCCAAACGCCAGTGGCAGCTTCATGACGGCGGCAACGCCCAGCAGCCCCAAGGTCCCCAGCACCACGCGCCCAAATGCCGTGGGCATGGCACCCAACACGGGTGCGGCAATCCGCAGGAAGAGAAAACTGCCGCCCCACAGGGCGGCAAGCAAAAGCAATCGGGTCAGGTTGGCGGCATTCATGGTCGTGGGTCCATCAGAAGTAATGTGTGGAGCTGATTTTTGCGGTAAGGTTTAGCCAAAGCAATCGATTTATAGTGAACGACTATTTAGCAAAACTAAACTCTATGCAACTCCCGCCCCTGTTCACCCTGCGTTTTTTTGAAGCCACGGCGCGCCGCCTCAGCGTCAAACTGGCGGCTGAAGAGCTGTGCGTGACGCCGGGCGCGGTGTCGCAGCAGCTGCGCAAGTTGGAAGACTTTTTGGGCCGCCCACTGTTTGAGCGCCTGCCGCGCGGCCTGGTGCTGACACCCGCGGGGCGCGACTACCAGGCCAGTTGCCAGGAGGCGCTGGCCCTCATCAGCCGGGCCACGGCCAAACTCACGCAGACGCAGCGCCAGACCATTGTGGTGAGCTGCACGCCGCAGTTTGCGGCGCAATGGCTGGTTCCCCGGCTGCAGGGCTTCATGCAAGAGTCGCCCACCATTGATGTGCATGTCAGCACCACCCTGCGCATGGTGGACCTGCACACCGAAGAGGTGCACTTTGCCGTGCGCCATGGTCTGGGGCGCTACCCCGGCTTGCGGGCGGAGACCCTGATGGAGGGCGACTACATCGCGGTGTGCAGCCCGGCGCTGGTACGGCCCCGCACCTCGGTCACAGCGGACGACATCCAGAGCCACCTGCTGCTGCACGACGAGGGCCGCAAAGACTGGCGGCTGTGGCTGGACGCTCAGGGGCTGAGCCAGGTGGACAGCAGTGGTGGCGTGGTGTTTGTGGACTCCAACGCCGCCATTGAAGCTGCGCTAGCCGGCCTGGGCTACGCGCTGGTGCGGGCCGGGCTCGTGGAAGCCGAGCTGGCCGCAGGCCGCCTGCTTCGCGTGCAGGCCACCCCACTGCACATGCCCATGGCGTATTACCTGGTCTACCTGCCAGAAACGCTGACAGACCCCACCATGGCCAAGTTCCGCGACTGGATCATGGCTTTGTGACTGTCAAAGTAAAAACAACCTGTAGCCCCCCCGTCAACATTGCGCGAGCAGCTCCTGAATTTATAGCGCCTCGTGCGAATCCGCACTGCCCCGGCGCCAGTAACTGGAGGCGCGAATCCACTGGGGGTTCGCCATGCACTCGGTCGTCAGGTAGGCACGCAAAGCCTTGGCCTGAGTGGACTCGCAGGCTATCCACGCATGGAACACACCAGCCGGCATGGCCGTGCGGCGCAGCGTGTCCAGCAGCGGCAGTGCATCCGCGCCCGCGCCGCTGCGGTGCACCCACTGCACACTCAGCGTGGCGGCGCTGGGCAGCGCAATGTGGTCGGCCGGCCCATCGACCTCCACAAGCACCTCGGCGCGCGTGCCCGCAGGCAGCTCGGCCAGGCGCCGGGCGATGGCGGGCAAGGCGGTGTCGTCGCCCACCAGCAAATGCCAGTCAAACCCCGTGGGCACGATGAGCGAACCGCGCGGGCCGCCCACGCCCAGCGTCTGGCCCACCTGGGCCTGTGCCGCCCACTCGGTGGCCGGGCCACCGGGCTGGTGCAGCGCAAAGTCGATCTGCAGCGTGCGGGCCACGGGGTCAAAGTGGTGGGGCGTGTAGTCACGCATGGTGGGGCGGGTGCCCTCGGACCACACGGGGCCATCGGCTCCCACGGTGGGCAAGACCAACACGCCCGTCACCGGGTCGGGGAAGAAGAGTTTGACGTGGTCGTCAAAGCCCAGGCTCACAAAGCCTTCCAGGTCATCCCCGGCCAAGGTGATGCGCACTAGGTGCGGCGTGAGGCGCTCCACACGGCTGACCTGCAGCTGGCGAAAGCGCAGGGGGTGGCGTACCCGTTGGGATGTCAGATCCACAGGCATGGCGACGGACATTAAATTTTCTCCAGCTGTTGGGCCGCGTGGTCCAGCACGGCGGCAAAGGCGTTGGCCTGGTCGGGTGTCAGCGCTTCGCGCGAGAGGCGCATGCGCATGGCCAGCTTCAGGTTTTCAATCGCGCGCATCACCTGCGGCGGGCGGCCACCGCGGGCACCGGCGCCGTCCACGCCACCATTCAGGCGGGCCAGCATGGCGTCGGTCAGCGCACGGTTTTCTTCCAGAAAGGCCTTGCCTGCGTCGGTGATGGCGTAGCGCTTGCGGCCACCGGCATCGGCGTTTTCGCCCTGCAGGTAGCCCTGCTCTTCCAGCAGCGTCAGTGTGGGGTACACAGTGCCGGGGCTGGGGCTGTAGCTGCCGCCCAGGCGGTCTTCGATAAGTTTGATGAGTTCGTAGCCATGGCTGGGCTTGTCGCTGATGAGTTGCAGCAGCACAAAACGCAGGCCGCCGTGGCTGAAGATGCGGCCACCGCCGCGGCGCCCGTGCATCTCGTCGCCATGCCGACCTCGGCCGCCGCCCATGACGTCACCGTGTTCGGAGGAGCGCATGTGGTAATTGAAATGTTGGTGGTGGTGTCGCATGGTGATGTTCCTTTATTAGATGCAATTATGATATATCTAAATACATTCTAAATAAAGTCAAAACCCTATCTTTATCAGGCTTTTATAGTCGTCACCCCCCGCCTGTTTTGTGCGCCACCACACGGCGCCGAGCCCACCAATCGCCGAGCATGGGGTCACACATTTCACGATCCGAGGACCCCATTGCCCATTTCCACAAGGCCACCGACCCCGCCACAGAGGACGAGGTGCACATCAACACCGATACCGTTCTGTATGTGGAGGAACCGCCGTGCAGGTGATGGGGCTGCAAACCGATGGCATCCGCATTACCTATGGACCTGTAACCTTGCCAGCCATGGCGGCCAGATCGCGCCAGCGTGCCTGCTGGCGCCATTGCGCCGCCCAGGGGGCCAGAGCGGCGGCAGGCATGGGCTTGGCGACGCCGTAACCTTGCGCCAGATGGCAACCCATGCCGAGCAAGGTGGCACCAATGTCCAATGTCTCCACGCCCTCCGCAATCACCTCACGGTTGAAGGCACTGGCCAGACGGATCACGCTCTCCACAATGCCTCGGTCATCACTGTCGGTCAGCATGTCGCGCACAAAACTCTGGTCAATCTTCAGGGTGTCCACAGGCAGTTTGCGCAGATAGGTCAGGGACGAATAGCCGGTGCCGAAGTCATCCAGCGCAAAACGCACGCCCAGTGCCTGGCATCGCCGCAGCACGGAACCTGCCGCGTTGATGTCTTCAAAAGCCGCCGTCTCCAGCACCTCCAGCTCCAGCGATTCCGGTGGCAGCAGTGGCTGGGCAGACAGGGCGGCAGCCAACTTGTCACAGAAATCGGCCTGGACCAGGTGTGATGCAGAGATGTTGACCCCCATTTGCAACTGCAGGCCTTGATCGAGCCAACGCGCGGCCTGCGACAGTGCGGTCTGAATAACCCAATCCCCCAAGACCTGCTCCAGCGGGCTGCCCTGAATATGGGGCAGAAACTCTGAGGGTGGCAGCAAACCTTTTTCCGGGTGCTGCCAGCGCACCAAGGCCTCCACGCCAACCAAACGGCCATCGCGCAAATCCACCTTGGGCTGGTAATGCAGCACCAATTCACTTTGCTCCAACGCCAGCCGCACCCGGTCGATGTAGTGCCGGTGTTGCTGCGCCTTGCGATCACTTTCCGGGTCAAACAAATGAAAGCGGTTCTTGCCGGCATTCTTGGCCAAGTACATCGCTTGGTCCGCATGGCGCAACAAGGTGTCGGCATCGGCGTGGTCTTGTGGGTACAGGCTCACCCCAATGCTGGCCGAGACACTGACGGTCCGGCCAGCTACCTGCACCGGGCTGCTGGCGGCCCCGAGCACCCGCTCAAGGATGACAGAACACTCCTCCGGCGACCCAATATCGGCCAACAACAGCACGAACTCGTCACCGCCCAACCGGGCCAGGGTGTCTTCTGCACGCATGATTCTTTTCAGATGCTCAGCAACGCCAATCAGCAGCTGGTCGCCGCCCGGGTGACCATGTTCGTCGTTGACTTGCTTGAAGCTGTCCAGGTCCAGATAGCACACCGCCAGCGACAAATCGCTGCGGGCCGTGCGGGCAATCGCCTGCGCAAGGCGGTCTGCCAGGAGACGGCGGTTGGGCACTCCAGTAAGAGGGTCGTAGTGCGCCATACGGTCCAGTTCGGCCTCATGCGCCTTGAGCCGGCTGATGTCAGAAAACACCGCCACATAGTGCTCCACCGCACCGCCACTGCCACGAACCACCGAGATTGAGAGCATTTCGGCATAAATCTCACCGCTCTTGCGCCGATTCCAGATCTCGCCCTGCCAGAAATCCTGCTTGCCGATGGACGCCCACATTTGCGCGTAAAAGTCGGCGTCCTGCTTGCCCGATGACAGGATGCGGGGCGACTGTCCAATGACCTCCTCCGGGGCGTAGCCGGTGATGCGCACAAACGCCGGGTTGACCTTGACGATCAAGCCATCCGCATCGACCACCATCAGACCTTCGTAGCTGCTCTCGAACACGGTGCTGGCCTCTCGCTGCGCCAGCTCCAAGGCCCTTTGCTGGGTCACGTCGGTGTGCGATCCGGCCATGGCCAGAGGCTTGCCATCGCTGTCCCACTCCACAACACGACCGCGGGTATGAATCCAGCGCCACTCCCCGTTCTTGGCCTTGCACCGCAGATCCATCTCATGGTTATTGGTCTCCCCGGCCAGATGCCGCTGGATGGATGCCATGGATTCGGCCAGGTCATCCGGGTGCACGTGATCAGCCCAGTGCTCCAGGCTGACTTTCATTTCTCCGGGCGCGTAGCCAAGCATGCTTTCCCACCGGCCGCTGACCTGAAATGCATTGGTCTTCAGATTCCAGTCCCAAAAGCCCTGGTCCGAGCCTTCGGTGACACGGGCCAGTTGCCGCTCGCGCGCACGCAAGAGCGCCTCAGCACGTTGGCGATCGGTGATGTCACGGGAAATGCCAAAAATGCCAAACACCGTGCCAGCGGCATCGCGGATCGGTCCTTTGGTTACCAGAAACACCCGTTCCTCCCCATCCGGCATCCTCAATGTTTCCTCATGCGTTTGGGTGACGCCTCCCTCCACGACGGCTGCGTCCTGGGCCATGGACCGTTCCCCCGATGCCTGACCGAGCAGCGCCGCAGCCTGGTTACGCAGCAGAGTCCGGCCCGCCAGGTCTTCGACATACACCATGTCCGAGGTGCCCGTGACCACCCCATCCAGCAGACGGCGCTGATTTTCAGCACGGCGCAGCGCGTGTCGCAAGACGGCGCTCAGCAAGCTGATCGCCACGCCATTGGCCATCAGCGTGGCCCATTGGATCTGGTCCAGACTGGTCACGGCAGCGCTCGACGTGAGAGGACCCACGATCACCCAATAGGCTCCTGCTGTGGCCACCAAGGTCGACAACAGGCCCGGCCCCAGCCCGCCAATCAGGGCACTCAGAATGATGGGCATCATGAACAGGATGAGCATGGGGCGGTTGGTCTGGCCATGAGCAATGGCCTCCCGCACGGCGACCATGAGCAGAGTCACCAGTAGCGCAAACACGTACACCATCCAGCGCGGCGCCTGCAACACCACAAGGCCTTGGTCCAGGCTGCCGATAAAACTTCTCTCTCCACGGGGCTCGGCCGGCGGCACTGCTTGTAGAGCCACGAAAAACATAGCCGCGGTGCTGACGACGAACAGCAGTCCCTTGGCCGTAGAGAGCCAAATCAGCGAGGACACATCCGTGAAGCTGGCCAGCAGCTGGTCCGAGAGAAAAATCCACGACAGCGCAAAAACCAGATAGGCACTGGTAGCAATGGCAATAAAGCGGTTGCGGGCGCTGCTCGGATTCATGGACTGCCTGAAAAAAGATCTTCCCCTTTTGTACACCGATTCCTTTGGGTGCAACAACGAATAACATTTTGAACCGGGTTCTTTCATGCCGTATCCTTGTGCCCCAGTCCGCTCAACCACCAGGAGCCTCGGATGAAGAAGACGATCCCTGTTTTGATCTGGGCCGTGGCCTGCACCTCGGCGCACAGCCATGACCTGACCGCTTTGCCCTTGGGCGACGGCAAGGTATCCCAGGCACCCAAGGTGGGCTGGATCTGGGCGTGCCACGTGGACCCGCAAGCGGGCGGTGCCCAGCAGGTCGGGCCGTGGATCAACACCGCCAAAGGCACCTATGACCTGACTGCCAAGGCCGTGGTGCCCGGGCAAGTGAGCTGGCCCTCGCAATTTGCCCTGAGCGTGCAGCAGGGCCAACGCATATTCAGCGGCAATGACCTGCCCAGCCACGCCACGGGCAGCTTTCCCATTCCCGGCAACAGCGAGGCCTACCGCTATGACCGCAACCCCAACAGCATCAAGGCGCAAACCATGCAGGTGGCGCTGCCACTGTGGCCGACGTTAGCGGCTCAGCCCAGCTGCGCACCGGGGGCCATCGGTGTTCTGCTGAGCGGGGCCGTGCTGTTCAACGCGCTCGATGCGCCCGGTCGCGATGCCGTAGCCCACGAAACCCAGGACGCCTGCCAGGGCCACCCGCAGGAGTCAGGGGTGTACCACTACCACAGCCTCAGCAACTGTGTGGCAGACAAGCGCGAACCCAGCGGCCACTCCGCGCTGGTGGGCTATCTGGTGGACGGCTTCGGCCTCTACGGTCCCTATGGAGAAAAAGGCCAGGCCCTCGCCAGTCAAGACCTGGACGAATGCCACGGTCACACCCACAGCATCGTCTGGGAGGGCAAGCCGGTGACGATGTACCACTACCACGCCACGCCGGACTTTCCGTACACCGCTGGCTGCCTGCGCGGCAGCTACAAGCAGGCGGATGTGTCCACTATCAGCGGCCCCCGCCCCAACCGCGGCATGGCTGGCCCCGGCGGGCGGCCACCCGAAGGCGGCGCAGGTGGGCCTCCCGGCGGGCCTGCGGGCCCCGCCGGCCCGGGCGGCGCACCGCCGGACCTGAACAAGGCCGCGGCAGCGCTGGGCATGAGTGCACAAAAATTGCGTGAGGCCCTGGGCCCGCCCCCGCCTGACCTGCGTGCCGCCGCTGCCAAGCTGGGCATCAGTGTGGACGCACTCCAGTCGGCCCTGAACGCAGCCCGTTAATTAATGAAGGCCCCCATGACCACCTTGCTCCCCCGCTGGAACCTGTCGCTGCGCACCGAACTCATTGCCTGCCTGCTGGTCACCAGCCTGGCGTCCACCGCCATCGTGGGTGGGCTGACCTACCAGCGGCTCATGAAGAAGTTCAACACCCTGGTGATGCAGGAGTCCAGCAAGAACTTCACCAGCGATGTGCAGAAGTATTTCCAAACCTATGGCAGCTGGGAAGAGGGCCAGAAGGTAGAGGGCTTCCGGGCGTTTTCCGAGCGGAATCGCCCCCCTCCGCGGCCGGATGCCGGTGGGAGCGTGTTGCCGCCGCCAGAAGAATCCCGCCCCGTGGGCCCCGGGCTGGTGGCCCAGCCGGGCAACCGGCCACCGCCCCCTGGTCCCGGTGGCGGGCTACACAAGCCGCCGTTTCGCTTTTACCTGTTTGGTGCGGACTACCGCTCGCTGTTCACGCTGGCGCCCTACAAACTGGGCGACCTGATCCACGATGAGGACCGCGCCCGCATGTTCCCCATCCTGCTGGACGGCAGGGTGGTGGCCTATTCCTCACCCCAGGGCGAGCCTAACTACTCCGACCTGGACCTGGGCTACCTTTCTGCCATGCGTGAATCGCTGGTGCTGGGCACCACCATGGGACTGGCGCTCACGCTGCTGCTGGGGCTGTTCCTGGGCAACCGGCTGAGCCGCTCCCTGCGCAACCTGACCACGGCGGTGCAGGCCATGGGCCAGGGCGCGCTGCGCCAGCAGGTGCCTGTGGAATCTCACAATGAGGTCGGCGTGCTGGCACAGACCTTCAACCGCATGAGCGACGAGATTGCGCGGCAGTACGAAGACCTGCAGAAGTCGCACGCGCAGATCGAGGCCATGGCCGCGCAGATGCGCGAGCTAAGCCTGCGCGACGCGCTGACGGGCCTGCACAACCGCCGGCATTTTGATGCGCAGTGCGCCCAGTTCTTTGCCAGCGCGCAGCGCTACCAGCGGCCCTTCAGCGTGATGCTGTGCGACATCGACCACTTCAAGAGTGTCAACGACCGCTTCGCCCATGCCACGGGTGACGAGGTGCTGCGCCGCCTGGGCGAAATCCTGCAGCAAAGCACGCGCAGCTCCGACCTGGTGGCGCGCTACGGCGGTGAAGAATTTGTGGTGGCTTTTCCCGAAGCCGACCTGTTCCACGCCCGTGAGGTCTGCGAGGCACTGCGCCATCGCGTGGAAGCCTACCCCTGGCATGAGGTGCACCCGGACCTGCGCATCACCATCAGCGTGGGCCTGTGCAGCGGTACCCAGGCTGCCAGCTTTGAACACATGCTGGAAGCGGCCGACGCCCTGCTCTACCGCGCCAAGCACGGTGGACGCAACATGGTCTGCACCGACTAGAAGAAAAAAAAGCCGCACAGCCCCCGTAGAGTCTGCGCAGCCCGCTCCTGAATCAGTAGCAAATTCAAAACCCAACTGTGAACTAGCGCAGACCCAAGCCGTAGGTTTCAATCAGCAATTCGGCAAACAAGGTGTTCGCCCAGGCAAACCAGGGCCGGGTGAATTCCTCGGGCCGGTCGGGGTGGAAGCTCTCATGCATCAGCCCTGTGCCAGCATCGCAATCGCGCAGCATGGCGATCAGCGCCAGGCGTTCCTGGTGGTCGGAGGTGGTCAGCCCCTGCATGGCGATGCCAATGGGCCAGACATAGCCCGGCGGCGTGTGCGGGCTGCCAACGCCCTGGGCCCGGCTGCCCTGCTGGAAATAGGGGTTGTCGCGGCTGAGCACAAAGCGGCGCGTGTTCTGGACCACCGGGTCATCGGCCGGCGCGTAGCCCAGGTAGGAAATCGACAGCAAGCTGGGCACATTGGCATCATCCATCAGGTGATGGTTGCCAAAGCCATCGGTTTCGTACGCGTAGATCTTGCCGTGCACCGGGTGCAGCACCGTGCCATAGAGCTGAATGCCGTGGTCGATCTCTTCTGCCAGGGTTTCCAGCTCGGTGGCCAACGCCGTGTCCTTGCACACCGTGCGCAAAATTTCTGCTGTGCGGCGCAGCGCCACCACGGCATACATATTGGCCGGAATGAGGTAGCCGAATTCGCAGGCGTCATCGCTGGGCCTGAAACCTGACCAAGTCATGCCCGTGTAGTTCACAGGCATACCCATGCCCTGGTTGCGCAAAGTGTCCGTTTGCACGGCATGGGGGCGCTGAAAGCGGTACGGCGAATCCTCAAAGTGCCGCTGCTCGGTGCGGAACAAGGCGGCGACCGTACGCACCGCGCGGCGCCAGGTGTCGTCAAACACGGTGGTCACGCCGCTGCGCTTCCAGAACTGCCAGGCCAGGTCCAGCGGATAGCACAGAGAATCGATCTCGTACTTGCGCTCCCACACCATGGGGTGCGCGTCGGTCAGATCACCGGGGTGGCCACCGCCCGTGGGGCCCTTGTTGAAGGCATTGGCGTAGGGGTCGAGCAGGATGCAATCCATCTGGCGGCGGATCAGGCCAGCCACCAAATCCTGCACCTCGGGAACATCCGCGGCCAACAGCAGGTAGTGCCGCACCTGGGCGGACGAGTCGCGCAACCACAGCGCAGGAATGTCTCCGGTGAACACAAAGGTCGTGCCATCGTCCAAACGCTCGGTCGTGGTTTCAATGGTGTTGAGGGCGCAGGTTTTGAATTGGGCCTGCAGCGCGGAATCGGCGGGCAACTGGCGGGCTGCCTGCTCGATGCGGTCAGTGAGCTGGGGTAAGTGCATGGCTAAACCATAGCACGGGCGACCACCGTTGCACCCCGGCAAGTTACTGCCGGGTTACCAATCCACTGCGGCCGCAGCGCTTAGTGCAGCGCCCGCACGGCCCAGCGCAACTTGGCGGATGACGAGCGCGGGTTGCTGCGCTGTTCGTCGTACGACGCGCGGATGGGGTCGGCTGCCACGCTACTGAACGTGCCGTTGCGTTCCCCGGTTTGAAAGCATTTTTTCACGCGCCGGTCTTCTCCCGAATGAAAGCTGAGGATGGCCACGCGACCACCGGGCTTCAGGCAAGCGGGCAGGTTCAGCAGCATGGTGTCCAGCACGCCAAATTCGTCATTTACCTCAATGCGCAATGCCTGGAAGGTACGCTGTAGCACCTTCTTGGTTTCCACCAAGCGTTCTTCGGCCGGCATGCTGCGCTTGTAGGCCAGCTCCATGGTGGCGCGCACCAGTTCGGCCAGTTGCACGGTGGTTTCCAGGTACTGGCCTTGCAGGGCCGCGGCCAAGGGAATGGCGAAGGGCTCGTCGGCGTTGTCGGTCAGCAGGTCGCGTCGCCGATGCCGGGTCACGCACAGCAGCAGCTCGCTGGCAGACTGGCCGTTGCTGGGGTCCAGGCGCAAATCCAGCGGGCCATTGGCCCGGAAACTGAAGCCCCGTGCCGGGTTGTCAATCTGCATGGACGACACGCCCAGGTCGGCCAGCACAAAGTCAAAGCCCCCGCCCGCCTGCGGCAGCAAGGTGGCCAGTTCGCTGAAGTTGGCGCGGTGCACGCTGAGCGCGTCTTCGCCAAAGCCCAGGGCGCGCAACCGCGCTGTGGTGCGGGGCAATTCAATGGGGTCCACATCCATGCCAAACATGCGTCCGCCCGGCTGCACCAGCGGCAGCATGGCCAGCGTGTGGCCGCCAAAGCCCAGGGTCAAGTCCAGTCCGATTTCGCCCGGCACAGGTTTCAGGATGGTGAGGATTTCGTCCACGCAAATGGAGCGGTGCATGCCCGCAGGCGTTTGCCCGCGCTGCATGACCTTGTCCACCTCGGCCGCATGGCGCACAGGGTCCAGCTCTTTGTATTTCTCTTCAAACTGGCGGGGGTGGGTGCCCGCGTAACGCACGCGGCGCTTGTGGGGTGGGGAAGCGTCGGTCATTGGCCATTATGCGGCCACGCGACTCCTCGTATAAAACCTCGGCTAGCCCCCGTGGAATCTTCACAATTAGCTACGAAATTCGTAGCAACCTTAGCAACCCGAATTCGCCCATCTTCACGCGACGGCCCGCCAGCGGGCATAATCCGCGGCTCCCCGGGTTTAGGTATGAATCGTGAGCAGGGCCTTACAACGGCTCTGTTCAGCCTGGCATGCCGACTGGTTTACCCCCAGCCTGGCGGGCAGAAAACTACCCACCAATTTCTGCCACCGTGCACTGCCCTCACACCGAGGTCAGCAGGCATACGTCTAGAAGCATGTTCTGAAAGGTTTTCCATGTCTGCATCACCTGCTGCGCAGGGCAACTCGCCCGGCAAAGTAGCTATCGCGTCCCTGGTGGGCACCGCGATCGAGTTTTACGATTACTACATCTACGCCGCTGCTGCGGTGCTGGTGTTCAACAGCCAATTCTTCCCCAAGGGCGACCCGTCGGCTGCCACCCTGCTCTCCTTGTCGACCCTGGCACTGGCCTTTCTGGCACGCCCCATTGGCTCGGCACTGTTTGGCCACTTTGGCGACCGGATTGGCCGCAAGACCACGTTGGTGGCCTCGCTGCTGACCATGGGCGTATCGACCGTAGCCATCGGCTTGTTACCCACCTACGACAGCATTGGCCTGTGGGCGCCGGTGCTGCTGTGCGTCTGCCGCATTGGCCAGGGTATCGGCCTGGGCGGCGAATGGGGTGGCGCAGCGTTGGTCGCCACTGAAAACGCACCCAAGGGCAAACGCGGCCTGTTCGGCAGTTTTCCCCAATTGGGCGCGCCCATCGGTCTGTTTGTGGCCAACGGCGTGTTCTTTCTGGTGAGCTCACAGCTGGGCAGCGAGGCCCTGGTGGCCTGGGCCTGGCGCATTCCCTTCCTCATGTCCATCGTGCTGGTGGCCGTGGGGCTGTACGTGCGCTTGAACCTGCACGAAAGCGCTGCCTTCCAGAAGGTGGAGCGCGAAGGCCGCAAGCTGCAGGCACCGGTGAGCGCCGTGTTCAAGCAGCACCCAGGCGCCTTGGTGCGCGGCATTTTCTGCATGTCCACCACCTATGTGCTGTTCTACCTGATGACAGCCTTTGTGCAGGTCTATTCCAAGAGCCCGGTTGCCCTCTCGGCCGCGGGCCACGCCACGGGGCTGGGCATTCCGCCTAACACCTTCACCGGCCTGCTGTTGATCGGTGCGGTGGTGTTCGGCATCTTCACCACGCTGGGTGGCGTATGGGCCGACAAGCTGGGGCGTCGCACCTGGCTGCTGTGGGTCACCACCGGCATCGTGGTGCTGGGCTTGTTGATGCCCACTTTTCTGAACCAGGGCACCGTGCTGTCGGTGGCGGCCTTCATCGTGATTGGCATGGCCGTGATGGGTATGACCTTTGGCCCCATGGCCGCGCTGCTGCCCGAGCTGTTCCCCACGGAAGTGCGCTACTCGGGTGCCTCGCTGGCGTACAACCTGTCGTCCATCGTGGGGGCCTCCATCCCCACCCTGGTGGCCATGGAGCTCAACAAGAGCTACGGCCTGTGGGGCGTGGGTCTGTACATGGCGGCCAACGGTGTCATCACCATGCTGGCGCTGTACCTCTCGCGTGAAACCCGCGACCTGGACATGAGTGACAGCGCACTAGCCCGCTAAGCGCCACACCGACGAAAAAAAAGGCCCGCATCGCGGGCCTTTTTGCTTGGTGTTTGCCAAACTCAGACGCGTGGCACTGGCGTGCCAGAGTTGACACACAGGGCCATGTTGAGCGCCTTGACCGCAGTCTTGTAATCTTCGCGCTCAATCACAAACTGCATGTTCACCTGGCGCAGGGTTTGCGAGACACAGTTCACGTTGACCTCTGCATCGGCCAGCGCCTGCGCGGCCTTGGCCAGTACACCGGGAATGCCGATGTTGGAGCCAATGGTGCAGACGATGGCGCTGGGCTTGACGGTAACCACCTGGTACAGCGCCTCCAGCTCGGCCACCAGTTCGGCCGTCACCTGGTTGTCCCACACCAGGTGGGCGATGGAGTTGGCGTTGGTGGCCTTGAGGATGTAGCTGATGTCGTGCTTGCAGAACACGGTCATCAGCCCGGCATCAAAGCCCACGGTGCCGACCATCATGGGGTCGTGGATTTCGATGAGCGTGACCTTGTCCGTACCGGTCACGATTTCCACGCGGGCGCGCTCGCCCACAAAGTCCTTGGTGATCAGCGTGCCCGGGTGGTCGGGCTCGAAGGTGTTTTTCAGGCGGATCGGGATGCCGGCCAACTCCATGGGCTTGGATGCCTTGGGGTGGATGGCTTCCATGCCCACATCGGCCAGCTGGTCGGCCACGTCGTAGTTCGTGGCGCCCACCACAATGGCGTTTTCCAACCCCACGAGGTTGGGGTCGGCGGAAGACAGGTGGAACTCCTTGTGAATCACGGCCTCGGCGGGACGCACTTCCACGGCAATCTTGCTGAAGGTGACTTCAGAGTAGCCGCGGTCGAACTCGCGCATGATGCCTTCCGTGCCCTTGGTGTAACCCGTGGCCACGATCACGCTGTTGACCAGGTCCAGGTCCTTGAAGCTTTGTGCGATGCGCTCGTCAATGGTCCAGGCCTCGTTGTCGTCAAAACCAGCCAGGTCCATGAGAACGGCCTTGACGCCGTTGGCCTTGAGAATTTCCACCGAGTTGAACGCGCTGTGGGATTCGCCGATGGAGGCCAACACCTCGCGCGCAGCCAACAGCACGTCATGGCGGCTCAGGTAACCGCTGGCCAACACATGCTGCATGGCCCCCAGGTACTCGCGGGCCTGTGCAATGCGCTGGTCAATAAAGGCGTCGGCCACGGCCAGTGGCAGGCCCAGATCGGCATAGCCGGCGTTAAGCTTTTTCAGGCTGGCAGCCAGGCCCGTCAGCGCGTCCTGGTAGCCCTTGCCTTCGGCAAACAGTGCGTAAATGCCGCGCTCGCCGGTCTTCTTGTGCTCCAGCAGCTGGTTGGTCACGCCCGAGTAGGCCGACACCACGTAAATGCGACCGTAAATGCGCTTGGGGTCGTGCAACATGATGTGGCGCAGCACATCGCCAAAGGCGGTCATGGAGGTGCCGCCGATTTTCTCGACAGAGATCTTGGAAGAAGTTACGTCAGACATGGACTAGCTCGGGGGAGCAAAAGGTTGGAAAGCCGGAAAACCCAGTATTTTCCACTAGTTTGCGGCAGCGCCCTTGCGGGGTCCCACGAGCCACACAGGCGGCGTGCCGGGCGCAGGCAATCCTGCCGGCAACCCCGCGGGACCATAGATCGCGGTGGCGTAGGCCAAGTCCATGTCAGGCGGCACGGTGAGCCGGGTGCCGTCCTCGCGGATCACCGCAGGCGTGCCGCTTACCCTGGTGCCAATGCTGGCCAGTACCGTGCCAAAGTTGCGGGAACTGCGCTGCGCGGCCTCCGCGTCTATGGCACAGCCTGCGCTGTTCGGTATGGTGCGGTGCGTCCAGAAACGCCGCCAGGCCGCGCCGGGGTCCTTCGCACAGCGCAGCGCCGCGGCCTGCTGCCAAGTGCGCAAGCCAGCACCCTCGGTGGACAGCGGCGTTAGCGAAGCAGGCAAGACATAAAAGGTGGTGTCCAGCGAAGCGGCCATGCGCGCCAGATTGGCCTCCATGTTTTCGCAGAAAGGGCAGTTGACGGCGGATAACAAAATAAGTCGACGGCCACCGCCGCGGCCATACCGGTCCTCGACCAGCTGATCCCAGGCGATGTTGCGCATCACCTCGGCACGCAGCTGCGCAAGCTCGGCTGTGGTCAGCGGCTCGGGGCCTTCGGGCCCCACCCGGACCCACCCCTCGGAATCCCCCTTCAGGTCGCCGCGCTCGGTGATCAGCGCGATGAAGCGACCAGTGGCACGGTCTTCCAGACGGTAGACGCCCTTCACCAGCGTGTCGGCTCGTGCGACGCTGGTGCTGCGCGCGGTGTTGTCATAGTGCAGCCGTTCGCGGTGCTCATAGTACGCGGCCGCAGCGCTGTCGGCATCGGCGCGGACGGAGCCAGCGCACAGACTTGCGAGGGTGCCTAGGAAGACAAGCAGATGTTTCATCGGGAGCTCATTTGCGAATACGGTGTCCAGTCTTGAACACCCACCACACCACGGCAAGGCAGGCCAGCATGAACGCGAACGTCATCCCCACGCTCATGCCAATCTGGACATCAGCATGGCCATAGAACGCCCAGCGCAGGCCACTGATCAGGTAGACCACCGGGTTGAACAATGAGACGCTCTGCCACAGCGGCGGCAGCATGCTGATACTGTAGAACGCGCCACCCAGGAACGTCAGCGGGGTGATCACCAACAGCGGGATGACCTGCAGCTTTTGAAAGCTGTCGGCCCACAGCCCGATGATGAAACCAAACAGGCAGAAGGTGGTGGCGGTCAGGATGAGAAAACCCGCCATCCACACGGGGTGCGCAACTTCGTACGGCACGAAAAAACGCGCTGTCACGAGGATGAGCGTACCCACCATGAGGGACTTGCTCACCGCAGCGCCCACATAACCCAGCAGCACCTCAACCCAGCTGACCGGCGCGCTCAGCAACTCATAAATGGTGCCAGACCATTTGGGCATGTAGATGCCAAAGGATGCGTTGGAAATACTCTCGGACAGCAGCGACAGCATCAGCAACCCTGGAATGATGTAGGCGCCATAGCCCACACCGCCAATGTCGCCCATGCGCGAGCCAATGGCCGAGCCGAAGACGATAAAGTACAGCGCGGTGGAAAGCACGGGCGCAATCAGGCTTTGCATCCAGGTGCGAAACGCACGGTGCATCTCAAAACGGTAGATGGCGCGCACGCCGTGCAGGTTGAGGCCGTTCATGCTTGTGGTGCTTTCGTGTCGTGAACCAGGCTGACGAAAATGTCTTCCAGCGAGCTTTCGCTGGAATGCAGGTCCTTGAAATCAATGCCCTGCTCCCCCAGGGCGCGCAGCAACGCGGCAATGCCGGTGTCTTCCTGCTGGGTGTCAAAACTGTAGATCAGCTGTTGGCCATTCTGCGCCAGGGTGAGGGACCAGGGTGCCAATGCCTCTGGCACGCGTTCCATGGGGTGCTGTAGGGTAAGCATGAGCTGCTTCTTGCCCAGCTTGCGCATCAGCACATCCTTGTCTTCCACCACAATCAGTTCGCCCTTGCGGATCACGCCGATGCGGTCAGCCATGTCTTCGGCTTCTTCGATGTAATGGGTGGTCAGGATGATGGTGGTGCCGGCATCTCGCAGCTGGCGCACCAGGCGCCACATGTCATGGCGCAACTCCACGTCCACACCCGCGCTGGGCTCGTCAAGGAACAGAATCTTCGGCTCGTGCGACAAGGCCTTGGCAATCAGCACGCGGCGCTTCATGCCACCGGAGAGCTGCAGAATCTTGTTGTCCTTCTTGTCCCACAGCGACAGGTCTTTGAGGATTTTTTCAATGAACGCCGGATTGGGCGGCTTGCCAAACAGCCCGCGGCTGAAGCTCACCGTGGCCCACACGGTTTCAAACGAATCGGTGTGCAACTCCTGGGGCACCAGGCCGATGATGGAGCGCGCAGCACGGTAGTCGCGCGCGGTGTCGTGGCCATCGGCAGTCACCGTGCCTTCGGTGGCAGTGCTCATGCCGCAGATCACGCTGATCAGCGTGGTTTTGCCGGCCCCGTTTGGCCCCAGAAGCGCAAAAATTTCGCCGCGACGGATGTCCAGGTTGATGTTTTTGAGGGCCTGGAATCCGCCCGCATAGGTTTTGCTCAGGCCGTGCACGCGGACGATGGCGTCCGCGGCGGAATCGAAGGTGGAAGTGACGGGCATGCGTGGCAATGGCTGAAAGGGTTGTCTGGAACCGGGGCGCCTATTGTCACGCTATCTCCATGGCTGCGCTGCGCAAAGGCCTTCCAAGACTGGTACACCTCACTTGCGCTGCAACCGCCACAGCAACAGGGCGGCGGCCACCGAGGCCCCCAGCACCACGTAGCCGGCCACATCAAAGTGCTGCAGCTTGCCATCGGGCCCGAGGCTCACAATGTGCCCGGCAATGACAGAAGCAATACCGCCAGAGAGCTGCTGCAGTGAACCACTGATCGCATTGAACGACCCGCGCTGCGAGACGATGGGCACCGAGGCGACGAGTGCCCGAAACGGAATCATCCGCGAGAAGATGCCCACGAACATGACAGTATTGACCACGACCACCATGGCCAGCGATACCGGGCCCAGATGCGTGTAGACCAGCACCATGACGATGGTGACCGCCGTGCCGAACATGAACACGCGAAACTGGCCAAACGCGTCTGCTGCCCTGCCAATCAAGGGCCCGAACACAATGGTGCACAGGCCGGTGATCAGGTAAACCGTGGGCAGATGGTCCAGGCTGATGCCCAGGTTGTTCACGGCAAACGCACTGCTGAAGGGCATCAGCATGAAGCCGCCCGTAGCCACCAGCGCGGTCGTCGCAAAGGCGAGCAGGTAGCTGGGCTCCGTCAGGGTGTGAAACAGGTGCATCCATGGACTGTGTTCCTGCGGCAACTTGAGGTGGTCGGCCACGGGCCGCATCAACCAGGCCACGGCCACGCCGCCCAGTACGCCCAGCGCTGCCATGGCCAGGAATGGCATGTGCCAGCTCCATTGGTTCGACAGGTACAGTCCCACGGGGATGCCCAACACCTGACTGGCAGCAAAGGCGGTTTGCACCACCCCCATGACGCGGCCCCGCATCTGCGGCGGGAACAAGTCCGTCGCGATGGCCAGCACCACCGAGCCGATGACGCCGCCAAACAGGCCGGTAACGATACGCGCCATCAGCAGGGTTTCAAAGCTTTGCGCCAGGCCACACCACAGCGTGCCGAGGATGAAACCGGCATAGAAAAACAATAGCAATTTCTTGCGGTCATAACGGTCCGCAAACCCTGCGGTCAGCAGCCCCACCGCACCCGCGCTGAAGGCATAGGCAGACACCACCAGCCCAAACTGGCTGGGGCTGATGCCCAGCGTCGGCATGATCACGGCGCCCAGCGGCGCCATGAGCATGAAATCCAGAATCACGGCGAACTGCAGAAACGCCAGAATAGCGACGACGGTTTTTTGGTACGCCGAAAACTTCAAGGGCGGGGCCTTGGTATCGGCCGGGATGGCAGCGTCGGTGCTCATGGCTTGTCGCCCGAAGTTCTGCCCCATGGTCCACGTTGGTGGAACTGCTCGCGCTCCTCGGGCGTCATGGATTGCCATTTGTTCCAGCGCTTGCGCCCATGCCAGCCGCCGTGACCGCGAAAGCCACCAAAGAGGATGCGGCACAGCACCAACAGGCCCAGCGCATGCAGGTAGTCAATCTGCCGGGCATCGACAAACAAAGCGGGGGCTACCGCGTTCCACAACAGCATCACCGCCACACCCATCGCGGCCGCGGCCAGCAGAGCCCACACAGGCCATGCCACGTAGCGCCAAAAGCCAAATTTTGATCTCATGGTATTTCTCCTTCCAATGTCATCAAGTTTCAAATTCGTCGTACACGGATTGCAAACGTGCGCGCAAAGCCAGAACTGCGTAGCGCTTGCGTGCCAACAAGGTGTTCACCGCGACTCCACTGACGGCAGCCATGTCCTTGAAGCTCCGGCCCTCAATCTCGTGCGCCACGAAGACGTCCCGCTGGTTGTCCGGCAGCTCGTCCACGGCCTGCTGCAAGCTTTGCAGCAATACCGAGCGGGCGTACAGAGCCTCTGGCCCCGCGTCCGGCGACGGCAAGGCGAGGTCCAACCGGTACGCCTCGCTGACCTCATCGTCCGGGTCATCCGCCGCATCACTCAGCGACTGCTCACCCTTTTTGCGGAAGCGGTCAATGATGCGATGGCGCGCCACCTGGAACAGCCACGCCCCCACCTGTTCAATGGGCTCGGGAAGTCGGTAGGCCTCCACGAATTCATGGAATACGTCCTGCAGGATGTCTTCGGCATCCGTGGGGTCGCGCACACGCTGCCGAATGAAATTTCCCAGCCGGGAGCGCTCGCGCAGCACAACAGCAGCGATGTCGCGGATCTGGTCAGTCATTCACAAAGGGCAACGAGGGCATCAGCAAATCCATGTTTCTGAAGACGTTTCAAAAATGAAAATATTGTGCCGACTTAGAATTTTTCTTAAAGATTTTTCACGCCCCGTTGTCACTGTGTGCAGCATCGCAATACTGACGTCAAGAAAAAGCCACGCAGCCCTTACGGAATCTACGTGGCCAACTACTGATTTATTAGCACCCGATGAGCAACCCAATTTACTTTTTTGCTGGCGACACGTCCGTGCAGGACCCATGCACAATCTCCGCCGCCATGCCGCTACATTGCATTCCGTCTCGGGAGCTACCTCAATGATCAGATTTGGACACTTCTCACAGTTCTTTCGAATCGCAATTTTTGTGAGTTTCCTGTCTATCTGTGTCGCTTCCTCAGCGGCGGACGCAATACCGATTGAGGGATTCCACTTCAAACAACTGATTGGCAATAGAAAGGGAGACGCAAACGACTATTCGTGTGTGGGGAATGCCTCTCCCTACTTACTCTACTCAACACAGAAAATTGATGCGTTTGTTGACAGATGGTTGGCCAAGCACCCGTCGGCGATGCTTGTTCCGTTGTCTGACAAGCCAGGTCTGACCGCAAAGGGAAAGCAATCTCGCCTCGTCTATGTCTGGGTCATCGATGATAAAGAAGTCCTGAACTTAGACCTGATCTCCAGCGGAATTCTTCCCGGAGCTTTCATGCGGGATGCAGTGGAGATCGATCAAATGTCACGATCAATTTCGCCCGATTGGCCGCCCATTGAACCGGACGCAAAGCGATTTGTTTCGGACGCGCGATACAGCGAATTCATGAACGCCGTCAGTGCAGCTGAAATTGAGGCCAGAAAGCACAAACGAGGTATTTGGGCCGAAAAATTTGCAGCCCGTCGAAAGGACGCCCATGTGCGGTGAGCGCACATCCTGAATGACTGCTGGACGCTACCCAACACCCCAACGCAAGCCCAAGCCGGTTGGGGCTCAGGCTTTGCCAAAAAACTGAGATAGAAAAGGTCTACTTGCGCTGCGGCGGCACATCCGTGCAGCTGCCATGGGCAATCTCGGCAGCCATGCCGATGCTTTCGCCCAGCGTGGGGTGCGGGTGGATGGTCTTGCCGATGTCCACTGCGTCTGCGCCCATCTCGATCGCCAAAGCGATCTCGCCAATCATGTCGCCCGCGTGGGTGCCGACCATGCCGCCGCCCAGGATCTTGCCGTGGCCGTGTGCTTCGGGGGAGTCATCAAACAGCAGTTTGGTAACACCTTCGTCGCGGCCATTGGCAATCGCGCGGCCGGACGCGGTCCAGGGGAACAGGCCCTTCTTGACCTTGATGCCTTGCGCCTTGGCCTGGTCTTCGGTGAGGCCGACCCATGCCACTTCGGGGTCTGTGTAGGCCACACTGGGGATGACTCGTGCGTTGAACGCGGCGGCGGCCAGTTCCTTGTTGCCTTGCAGTTCACCGGCAATCACTTCGGCCGCCACGTGGGCCTCATGCACCGCCTTGTGCGCCAACATGGGCTGGCCCACGATGTCGCCAATGGCGAAGATGTGCGGCACGTTGGTGCGCATCTGGATGTCGACGTTGATGAAGCCACGATCGGTCACGGCCACACCAGCCTTCTCGGCGCTGATCTTCTTGCCGTTGGGCGTGCGGCCCACAGCCTGCAACACCAGGTCGTACACCTGCGGTGCGGGGGCGGTACCGCCCTCTTCCGCTGGCGCGAAGGTCACCTCGATGCCCTCGGGCAAGGCGCGTGCAGACACGGTCTTGGTCTTGAGCATGATGTTGTCGAAGCGCTTGGCATTCATCTTTTGCCAGATCTTGACCAGGTCGCGGTCGGCGCCCTGCATCAGGCCGTCCATCATTTCCACCACGTCCAGGCGGGCGCCCAGTGTGCTGTAGACGGTGCCCATTTCCAGGCCGATGATGCCGCCGCCCAAAATCAACATACGCTTGGGCACTTCCTTGAGCGCCAGGGCGCCAGTGGAATCCACCACGCGGGGGTCATTGGGCATGAAAGGCAGGCGCACCGCTTGCGAGCCGGCAGCAATGATGGCGCGCTTGAAGGCGATAACCTTCTTGCTGCCGGTCTTCTCTTGGGCTGTGCCGCTGGTCTCTTCCACTTCGAGGTGGTTGGCGCCGACGAAGTTGCCATAGCCGCGTACGGTGGTGACCTTGCGCATCTTGGCCATGGCAGCCAAGCCGCCGGTCAACTTGCCGATAACCTTTTCTTTGTGGCCACGCAGCTTGTCGATGTTGACCACGGGAGCGCCGAAGTCCACACCCAAGTCCGCCATGTGGCTAACTTCGTCCATGACCGCTGCCACGTGCAGCAAGGCCTTGGAGGGGATACAACCCACGTTCAGGCACACGCCGCCCAAGGTGGCGTAACGCTCGACCACGATGACCTTGAGGCCCAGATCGGCCGCACGGAAGGCGGCGGAGTAACCGCCGGGGCCGCCGCCGATTACCACCACATCGCATTCCAGATCGGCGCTGCCGCCAAAGCTGGAGGCTGTAGGCGCTGGCTTAGCTGGCGCTACAGAAACAGGAGCTGCTGGCGCAGTAGCGGCGGTGGCTACAGCCGATTTCTCCTCAGATGCCGCCGCACCAGCAGCGTCAAGCAGCACGACCACGGAGCCCTGCTTCACCTTGTCGCCCAGGGCGACCTTGAGCTCCTTCACCACGCCGCCCGCGCTGGACGGGATTTCCATGGACGCTTTGTCCGACTCTACGGTGATCAGGCTTTGCTCGGGCTTGATAGTGTCGCCCACCTTGACCAGCAGCTCGATGACGGCCACTTCGTCGAAGTCGCCAATGTCCGGAACCTTGATTTCTACGATTGCCATAGCTTTACTCGCTTTTTTGTTTCTTCAGTTTGATCGTGAACACCTCAACCGGGCCGGCCGAGTTTTTGTCAAATTCGCAGCCGGCCTGCACGCCGGTCACCGCCAGCTCGCGCGCGGTCTTGGGGCTGTCCCACGCGGCATGCATGGCGCCCAGTGCAAAGCTGCGGCCGCTGCCGATGCCCCAGAACTCCTTGAACTCAAAGACCTCCCGGTAGCTGTAGAGGCCATAGATGCCGGTTGCGTTGGCGATCACCACGCTGAACTGGCTGGACTCGTACGGGTCGTTGTCGTCTTCCTTGGTTTGCAGGAAAAACGTGTCCTTGAGCACCGGGTGCAGCAGGGTGAAGGTGTCAAACACCTGGTCTTTGCTGTTCAGGCGCAGCTTGTCGGCAGGCAGTGCCGCCATCGCCTTGCGCAGCACCGGAAAATGCGCCACCGTACCCGCCAGCCCCACGTAGCTGATGCCACCAGCGCCCTCCACCTTGAAGAGCTTGCTGTTGGCCTCGAACCGGTGGTTCAGGCGGGTGTCGCCAAAGGTGACCAGGGTGTCGGCGGCAATTGCCACCTGCCCGGCCTTTTTGACAACAACGATGGTCGTCATGCCAGCCTTACAGCAGGACTCGGCGGAAGTCGCCCAGAATCTGGCCCAGGTACACGTTGAAGCGTGCAGCCGCAGCGCCATCGATCACGCGGTGGTCCCACGTCAGCGACAGCGGCAGCATCAAGCGCGGCTGGAAGGCCTTGCCATCCCAAACGGGTTCGATGGTAGAACGGCACACGCCGAGGATGGCGACCTCAGGAGCATTGATGATGGGCGTGAAGTAACGCCCGCCAATGCCACCCAGGCTGGAGATGGTGAAGGTGGCACCGGACATGTCTGCCGGGCTCAGCTTGCCATCGCGCGCCTTCTTGGCCAGTTCGCCCATCTCGGTGCTGATCTGGAAGATGCCCTTCTTGTCGGCATCTTTGATCACGGGCACCACCAGGCCATTGGGCGTGTCCGCTGCAAAGCCGATGTGGTAGTACTGCTTGTAGACCAGCGCATCGCCATCCAGCGAGCTGTTGAACTCGGGGAACTTCTTGAGCGCGGCCACGCAGGCCTTGATCAGGAAAGCCAACATGGTGACCTTGATGCCGCTCTTCTCGTTTTCCTTGTTGGTGGAGACGCGGAAGGCTTCCAGGTCGGTGATGTCGGCGTCGTCGTGGTTGGTGACGGCGGGGATCATGATCGCGTTGCGCAACAGGTTGGCGCCGCTGATCTTCTTGATACGCGACATCTCCTTGCGCTCGATCGGGCCGAACTTCGCAAAGTCCACCTTGGGCCACGGAATCAGGCCCAAGCCCGCGCCATCATTGCTGCCAGAAGCCTTGGCCTGTGCAGCCGCAGCCAGCGTTTGCACCGCACCGCTCATTACCGAACGGGTGAAGCCCTGCACGTCGGCCTCGGTGATGCGGCCCTTGGGGCCGGAGCCCTTGACTTCACCCAGCGGCACACCCAGCTCACGCGCAAACTTGCGCACCGAGGGCGAGGCATGGGGCAAGCCCAGCGTAGCACCACCAGGGGCGTGCGCGGGTAAGGCAATTGAGGCGGCAGGTGCTGCAACAGCCGCCGCCGCCACCGGCGTGGCGGCGGGCGCCGCTGCCGGGGCGGGAGCAGTCGGTGCGGCTGCAGGGGCCGCGCTGGCGGCACCCACGGCGCCCTCCAGAATCACCACCAGATCCCCGATGTTCACGGTGTCACCGAGCTTGACCTTGATTTCCTTGACCACACCGGCGGTGCTGGACGGAATTTCCATGGAGGCCTTGTCGCTCTCCACGGTGATCAGGCTTTGCTCCACCTTCACGGTGTCACCCACCTTCACCAGCAGTTCAATGACGGCCACGTCCTTGAAATCGCCAATGTCAGGCACGCGCACTTCCACGGGGCCGGAGGCCGCAGGGGCGGCAGCGGGCGCTACAGAAACAGGAGCTGCTGGCACAGCAGCGGCGGAGGCTGGAGCCGCTTTTGGCTCTGCAGCCGGGGCAGCAGCGCCACCTTCAGCTTCCAGCACCAACACGACGGAGCCCTGCTTGACCTTGTCGCCCAGCTTGACCTTGATCTCCTTGACCACACCGGCGCTGCTGGAGGGTATTTCCATGGAGGCCTTGTCGCTCTCCACCGTGATCAGGCTTTGCTCGGCCTTGACCGTGTCGCCCACCTTGACCATCAACTCGATCACCGCCACCTCGTCGAGATCGCCAATGTCCGGGACTTGTACTTCTACGATTGCCATGTTGTTTGTCTCCGGTGCTTAGGCGTACAGGGGGTTCACTTTGTCGGCGTTGATGCCGTACTTCTTGATGGCCTCTGCCACCTTGGCCACGGGCACGCTGCCCTCTTCGCTCAGCGCCTTCAGGGCGGCGACCACGATGTAGTGGCGGTTCACCTCGAAGTGCTCCCGCAGCTTGCTGCGGAAGTCGGAGCGGCCAAAGCCGTCGGTGCCCAGCACCTTGTAGGTACGGCCCTTGGGCACAAAGGGGCGGATCTGCTCGGCATAGGCCTTCATGTAGTCGGTCGACGCGACCACGGGGCCGGTGGACTTGGCGAGTTGCTGTTCCACAAACGACACACGCGGTGTTTCCAGCGGGTGCAGCAGGTTCCAGCGGTCGGCGTCCTGGCCGTCTCGGGTCAGTTCGTTGAAGCTTGGGCAGCTCCAGACATCGGCGCCCACGCCCCAGTCTTTCTCCAACAGCTCTTGTGCCGCAATGCTTTCGCGCAAGATGGTGCCCGAGCCCAGCAGTTGCACACGGGGTGCCTTCTTGGTCAGCGCGGGGCCTTCCTTGCACAGGTACATGCCCTTGATGATCTGCTCTTCGGTGCCGGCCTTCAGACCAGGCATGGCGTAGTTTTCGTTCAGGAGCGTCAGGTAGTAGAAAACGTTATCCTGCTTCTCCACCATGCGCTTCAAACCGTGGTGCAGGATGACGCCCACTTCATGTGCGAAGGTGGGGTCATAGCTCACGCAGTTGGGAATGGTGCCGGCCATGATGTGGCTGTGACCGTCTTCGTGCTGCAGGCCTTCGCCGTTCAGCGTGGTGCGGCCCGATGTGCCGCCCAACAGGAAGCCGCGTGCCTGCATGTCGCCCGCCGCCCAGGCCAGATCGCCGATGCGCTGGAAGCCGAACATCGAGTAATACACATAGAACGGCACCATGATGCGGTTGCTGGTGCTGTAGCTGGTGGCCGCTGCAATCCAGCTGCTCATGCCGCCGGCTTCGTTGATGCCCTCTTGCAGGATCTGGCCCTTGGTGTCTTCCTTGTAGTACATGACCTGGTCTTTGTCGACCGGGGTGTACTGCTGGCCAGCGGGGTTGTAGATACCCACTTGGCGGAACAGGCCTTCCATACCAAAGGTACGGGCTTCGTCCACCAAAATCGGTACCACGCGCGGGCCCAGCGCCTGGTCGCGCAGCAACTGGGTCAGGAAACGTACATAGGCTTGGGTGGTGGAGATTTCGCGGCCTTCGGCCGTAGGCTCCATCACGGACTTGAACACGTCCAACGAAGGTACCGTGAAGCTCTCGTCCGCCTTGGTGCGACGGTGAGGCAAGTAGCCACCCAAGGCCTTGCGGCGCTCGTGCAAGTACTTCATTTCCGGGGTGTCGTCCGCAGGCTTGTAGAACGGGATGTTGGGCAGATCGCTGTCGGGCACCGGAATGTTGAAGCGGTCGCGGAAGGCCTTGATGTCCTCGTCGGTCAGCTTCTTGGTCTGGTGCACATTGTTCTTGCCCTCACCGGCCTTGCCCATGCCAAAGCCCTTTACCGTCTTGATCAGCAGCACGGTGGGCTGGCCCTTGTGGTTCACGGCCTTGTGGAAGGCGGCGTACACCTTCTTGGAGTCGTGGCCACCACGGCGCAGGTCGAAGATCTCTTCGTCGGACATCTTGGACACCATTTCCAGGGTGCGCGGATCCTTGCCGAAGAAATGCTTGCGCACGTAGGCGCCGTCGTTGGCCTTCATGGCCTGGTAGTCGCCGTCCAGCGTCTCCATCATGATTTTCTTCAGGGCGCCTTCCTTGTCGCGCGCCAGCAGCGCGTCCCAGCCAGAGCCCCACAGCAGCTTGATCACGTTCCAGCCCGCGCCACGGAATTCGCCTTCGAGCTCTTGCACGATCTTGCCGTTGCCGCGCACGGGGCCGTCCAGGCGTTGCAGGTTGCAGTTGATGACGAACACCAGGTTGTCCAGGCCTTCGCGTGCGGCCAGACCGATAGCGCCCAGCGATTCGACTTCGTCCATTTCACCGTCGCCGCAGAACACCCAGACCTTGCGGTTTTCGGTGTTGGCAATGCCACGGGCGTGCAGGTACTTCAAAAAGCGGGCCTGGTAGATGGCCATCAACGGGCCCAGGCCCATGGACACCGTGGGGAACTGCCAGAACTCGGGCATCAGCTTGGGGTGCGGGTAGCTGGACAGACCCTTGCCGTCCACTTCCTGGCGGAAGTTCAGCAGTTGCTCTTCGGTCAGCCGGCCTTCCAGGTAGGCGCGTGCATAGACGCCGGGGGAGACGTGACCCTGTATATACAGGCAGTCGCCACCGTGGTTTTCGCTCTCCGCGTGCCAAAAATGGTTGAAGCCGGCGCCAAACAGGCTGGCCAGCGAGGCAAACGAGCCGATGTGGCCACCCAAGTCACCGCCATCCACGGGGTGGTGGCGGTTGGCCTTGACCACCATGGCCATGGCGTTCCAGCGCATGTAGGCGCGCAGGCGTTCTTCAATTTCAAGGTTGCCGGGGGAACGCTCTTCCTCGTTGGCTTCAATCGTATTTACATAGCCCGTGGTGGCCGAGAAAGGCATGTCGATGCTCTTTTGGCGCGCATGCTCCAGCAGCTGTTCCAGTAAAAAGTGAGCGCGCTCGGGGCCCTCGGCTTCGATGACCGCACTCAGCGCGTCCATCCATTCACGGGTTTCCTGACCGTCCACGTCGGACGTGCCCAAAGGGTTTTGGGGAACTGCAGCCATCGATGTCTCCTTCTTGGTACTTTGGCGTAATTTAGTGCGGTAGCCCTAGTTTCTCACAATTATTTGTGTATTTCAAATCATGCGCAGTCATTTCATATAATGAACTTTTATGAAACTGCATGTACCCGCGCCTCTGCCGTGCTGCGAGCCGTCCCCTACACTTGGGCAATGCCTTTTTACAAAGTGATTTCTCTTCCGAAACCCCTCGCGCTGCCCACGGTGGGTGGTGCGCGCCGCTGGTGGCAGCGGCTAACGCCGCACCGCCAGGACCGGGTGGCCATGCTGGCCCCGTTGGCGGCCGTGATGTTGTTTTTTGCCGCCATCGTCGCGGCCCTGGGCTATCTGCGGCTGGAGGAAATGGACCGGGAACAAGAAGCCGTGCAGCGCGATGTGGAATACACCCAGCAGCGTCTGCGCCTGCGCCTGCTGGAGCGGCAAGAACAAATCATGCGCATTGCGCGCGAGGTATCGGGCCGGGAGCTGGACGCTGACGACTTTCGCCTGCGTGCCGCCACCATGATGGACCAATACCCCGAAGTGCAGGGCATGGCCTGGATCGATGACAAGCGCCGCACCCGCGCCAGTCAGGGCATGGGGGTCATCGCCAGCGGCCCATTGCAAACCTCGGGGGATGTGCTGGCCCGGGGACACCGCGACAGCGGTTTCTCGCTCACGCGGGAGGTCAACCAGCCAGTCTACGTTCAGCATCCCCTAGGCAAAGAAGAAGAGCCGCTGCTGCAAATGTACATACCGTTGAGCGACCGGGGCCGCTTTGGCGGGGTTCTGCTCACGGAGTACTCGGTTGATGGGCTCTACCGTTACGGCGTACCTTCCGAGGTGTCGGCCCGTTACGCCGTGTCCCTGCAAGATGCCAACGGTGCACTGCTGGCAGGCAGCAGCATGCCCGCGCGCAAGCTGGTTGGGCGCTTCCTACCGTGGTCCAACCCGGCCAACGAATACTCCATGCCTGTGTCCCCCGTGGGAGCGGGCTTGGTCATCCGGGCGCAGGCCTACAGAGCGTCGCTGGGGGTGATTGGCAGTGGCCTATTCTGGCTGGTCAGCGCCTTGAGCGTGATGACGGCCTGGATGCTGATTGCCAACTGGCGCCACACCCGCCGGCGCCTGCAGGCCCAACAGGCACTCATGTCGGAAACCAATTTCCGCCGCGCCATGGAAAACTCCATGCTCACCGGCATGCGCGCCATGGACCTGCAGGGCCGCATTACGTATGTAAATGCCGCCTTTTGCCAGATGACGGGTTGGACCGAGTCCGATCTGGTGGGCCGCACCGCCCCCTTCCCGTATTGGCCGGACGGCGACCGTGAGCACATGGCCTCGCGCCTGGAGGAAGAGATGCACAGCAACACCGCACCCGGTGGTATCCAGGTGCGGGTGAAGCGGCGCGACAACACGCTGTTTGATGCCCGCCTCTACGTGTCACCGCTGATTGACGCCATGGGCACGCAAACTGGCTGGGTCACCTCCATGACCGACATCACGGAGCCCAACCGTGTGCGTGAGCAGTTGTCAGCCTCGCACCAGCGCTTCACCACGGTGCTGGAGGCGCTGGACGCTTCCATTTCAGTGGCCCCGCTGGGCAGTGATGAACTGCTGTTTGCCAACAAGCTGTACCGCCAGTGGTTCGGCGTGCAGGCTGGCGGCCATCTGCAGTTGGTGGCCGAGGCTGGCATGCCACACAACCCGCCCAATGACGAAGCCTCAGACAGTGTGGATTCATTTGCCGGCCTGCCCACTACGGCCCTGCCCGACAGCGACACAGAAAGTGCCGAAATCTTCATCACCGCCCTGGGCAAATGGCTGGAGGTGCGTACGCGCTACCTGAGCTGGGTGGACGGCCGCCTGGCCCAGATGGTGATTGCCACCGACATCACCACCCGCCGCTTGGCCGAGGAGCAAGCGGCCACGCAGGCAGAGCGGGCTCAAACCTCCAGCCGCCTGATCACCATGGGTGAAATGGCCTCCAGCGTGGCCCACGAGTTGAACCAGCCGCTGACCGCCATCAACAACTACTGCAACGGCATGGTCTCCCGCATCAAGGACAAGCAGATTTCGGAAGAAGACCTGCTGGTGGCGCTGGAAAAAACGGCCAAACAGGCCCAGCGTGCCGGCCAGATCATCCAGCGCATACGCTCGTTCGTGAAACGCAGTGAGCCCAACCGCACCATGTCCGAGGTGTCCACCATGGTTTCCGAGGCGGTGGAATTGGCCGAAATCGAGCTGCGCCGCTTCAATGTTCGGCTCAACCACTATGTGGCGGCGCGGCTGCCGATGGTGTTGGTCGACCCCATTCTGATTGAGCAAGTGCTGGTGAACCTGCTGCGCAACGCGGCCGAATCCATTGATATGGCGTTGCGCCAGACTGCGGACCGGATCGTCGAGCTGCGGGTGCTGCCGCGCCATATCGACAACAAGCCCGTGATCGAGTTTTCTGTGCAAGACACGGGCAAGGGCTTGGCACCCGAAGTCATGGCACGCCTGTACGAAGCGTTCTATTCCACCAAGGCAGATGGCATGGGAATTGGCCTCAGTTTGTGCCGCTCCATCGTCGAGTCGCACCTGGGGCGGATGACTGCAGAGAACATCTACAATGGCACGGAAGTGTCGGGGTGCCGCTTCTCTTTCTGGGTACCTCTGACCGAGATCGGCGCTCTGACCTACAAAGAGCCGCCTGCGCCCCAACCCAACCTCGGATAACTGAATGAGCTTGATCCCCAAAAAAGGAACGGTTTACGTAGTCGATGACGACGAAGCAGTGCGCGACTCTCTGCAGTGGCTGCTGGAGGGCAAGGGATACCGGGTTCGCTGTTTTGATTCCGCCGAGTCCTTTTTGAGCCGATACGATGCACGCGAAGTGGCCTGCCTGATCGTAGACATCCGCATGGGCGGCATGACCGGCCTGGAACTGCAAAGCCGTCTGATCGAAGCCAAGTCCCCCCTGCCCATCGTCTTCATCACGGGCCATGGCGACGTGCCCATGGCGGTGGACAGCATGAAAAAGGGTGCCATGGATTTCATCCAGAAGCCCTTCAAAGAAGACCAGTTGGTCAGTCTGGTGGAGCGCATGCTGGAACACGCCAAGGACACCTTTGCTGACTACCAGCTCGCTGTCAGCCGCGACGCCCTGCTCTCCAAGCTCACGCTGCGCGAAAGCCAAGTTCTGGAACGCATCGTGGCCGGCCGCCTGAACAAGCAGATCGCCGACGACCTGGGCATCAGCATCAAGACGGTGGAGGCGCACCGCGCCAACATCATGGAAAAACTCAGCGCCAACACCGTGGCCGATCTGCTCAAGATTGCCTTGGGCCAGAACGCACCCAAAACCTGACGCTCCACTTTTTATAGCACCCTGCGCCCGCTCTGCCTCCGCTGCGGGCGTTTTTACTTGAAGAAACGACCATGACAGCTTCCGCACAGACCATCGATGGCAACGCCCTGGCGACCCAACTCCGTGGCGACGTTGCCAAACGCACCGCCGCCCTGAAGGCGCGCGGCCTGACGCCCGGCCTGGCCGTGGTGCTGGTGGGCGACAACCAGGCCAGCCAGGTCTATGTGCGCAACAAGGTCAAGGCCTGCACCGATGCCGGCCTGCACTCGGTGCTGGAGAAATACGAAGCCAGCATGACAGAGGCCGAACTGCTAGCCCGCGTGGATGCACTCAACAATGATCCCAGCATCCACGGCATCCTGGTGCAACTACCCCTGCCTGCGCACATTGACGCGCACAAGGTCATAGAAGCTATTTCTCCGGCCAAGGATGTGGACGGCTTCCACGTCGCCAGTGCCGGCGCCCTCATGGTCGGTCAACCCGGCTTTTGGCCCTGCACACCCTATGGCTGCATGAAGATGCTGGATTCGATTGGCTACAACCTCAAAGGCAAGCATGCCGTAGTCATCGGTCGCTCCAACATCGTGGGCAAACCCATGGCGATGATGTTGCTGCAACAGAATGCCACCGTCACCATTTGCCACAGCGGCACGGCGGACCTCAAAGCCATGACCCTGCAAGCTGACGTGATCGTGGCGGCCGTGGGCAAGCGCAATGTGCTCACCGCCGACATGGTCAAGCCAGGCGCCGTGGTCATCGACGTGGGCATGAACCGCGATGACGCGGGCAAGCTCTGTGGCGACGTGGACTTTGCTGGCGTGAGCCAGGTGGCCAGCCACATCACCCCGGTGCCCGGTGGCGTGGGCCCCATGACTATCACCATGCTGCTGGTCAACACGCTGGAAGCAGCGGAGCGCGACGCCGCCCAGCGCGGACTTGCATAGGCTCCATCCGCCCTTATTTGCCCAATATCTATACGCCTGCCCACACCACCATGAACCCTTTGCTAAACGCTACCGGCCTCCCCCTGTTTGACCAAATCCGGCCCGAGCATGTGGAGCCGGCCGTGGATAGCCTGCTGGCCCAGGCCGAGCAAGCGCTGGCGAAGGTGACTGCACACGACTTCCCCGCCGAATGGCATGCCATTGCCCGGGAACTGGATGTGGCCACCGAGAAGTTGGGCATGGCATGGGGTGCTGTCAGCCACCTCAATAGCGTGGCAGACACCCCTGAGTTGCGTGCTGCCTACAACGCCGCATTGCCCAAGGTTACCGAGTTCTGGACGCGCCTGGGAGCGGACGAGCGTCTGTACGCCAAGTACAAGGCGATTGACCCCAAGACCCTCAACACGGAACAGCTGCAGGCTCACAAAAACGCGGTGCGCAACTTTGTGCTGGGCGGTGCGGAGCTGCAGGGCGAGCAGCGCGAACGCTTTGCCGCTATCCAGGAGAAGCAAGCTGAACTGGGGCAGAAGTTCAGCGAAAACACGCTGGATGCCACTGATGCCTTCGCCTATTACGCCACGGAGGTCGAAATGGAAGGTGTGCCATCCGACGTGGTGCAAGCCGCTCGCGCGGCCGCCCAGGCGGAGGGCAAAGAGGGCTACAAGCTTACGCTGAAGATGCCCTGCTACCTTCCCGTCATGCAGTTCGCAAAGAGCGGCGCGCTGCGTGCTGTCCTTTACCGCGCGTACGTGACACGTGCCTCCACCGAGGCGGCTCCAGAGTTCCACAAGTTTGACAACACGGCCGTGATCCGTGACATCCTGGCGCTGCGGCAGGAAGAGGCGCAACTGCTGGGCTACGCCAACTTTGGCGCACTGTCTGTGGTGCCGAAAATGGCGGACTCGCCCGCTACCGTGGTCACGTTCCTGCGCGACCTGGCCCGCAAGGCCCGCCCGTATGCCGAGCAGGACATTGCCGACCTGCGCACCTTTGCCAAAGACCATCTGAGTCTGAACGATCCCCAGGCATGGGATTGGCCCTATATCTCCGAAAAACTCAAGGAGGCACGCTACGCTTTCAGCGAGCAGGAAGTCAAACAGTACTTCACGGCCCCCAAGGTACTGGCTGGCTTGTTCAAGATTGTGGAAACCCTGTTCGACGTGGAAATCCGCGAAGACAATGCTCCTGTCTGGAATGCGGGCGTCAAGTTCTACCGCATTGAGCGCCGCGACGCCCAAGGCCTGCAACTGGTCGGCCAGTTCTACCTGGACCCTACGGCCCGCAGCGGCAAACGTGGTGGTGCCTGGATGGACGATGTGCGAACCCGCTGGCTGCGCCCAGACAGCGGCCAGTTGCAAACCCCGGTGGCCCACCTGGTCTGCAACTTTGCCGAGGGCGTGGAAGTCAACGGCGTCAAACAACCCGCCCTGCTGTCCCACGACGATGTGACTACCTTGTTTCACGAGTTCGGCCATGGCCTGCACCACATGCTGACCCAGGTGAACGAACGCGATGTTTCAGGTATCAGCGGCGTCGAATGGGATGCCGTAGAGCTCCCCAGCCAATTCATGGAAAACTTCTGCTGGGAATGGAATGTGTTGCAGCACATGACATCGCATGTGGAAACTGGGGCCGCCCTGCCGCGCGCCCTGTTTGACAAGATGCTGGCTGCCAAGAACTTCCAAAGTGGCATGCAGACCCTGCGCCAGATTGAATTCGCCCTCTTCGACATGCTGCTGCACACTGAGCACAACCCCGCAGATGATTTCATGCCGCTGCTGGAGCAGGTACGCCAGGAAGTGGCCGTACTGCAAGCACCTGCGTGGAGCCGCGCGGCCCACACGTTCAGTCATATATTTGCAGGCGGCTACGCGGCAGGCTACTACAGCTACAAGTGGGCGGAGGTTCTGAGCGCCGATGCCTATGCCGCCTTTGAAGAAAGCGCCGATGCGCAAGGTTTGCCCAACCCGGAAACCGGAAGACAATACCGCATGGCTATTTTGGAGGCTGGCGGTAGCCGCCCGGCCATGGAATCCTTCAAGGCCTTCCGCGGGCGCGAGCCTTCGCTAGATGCCCTTCTGCGGCACCAAGGCATGACGGCCCACTGAACTCCACTGATACACGCGTAGGATTGGACCCATGACACACCGCAACATTCAGGCTTGGTTGGGCGCTTCGGCCCTGGTTTTCGTGGCCTTCGCGGCACAGGCACAAACGGTCTACAAAATCGTAGGTCCTGACGGAAAAATTACCTTTTCGGACAAACCGCCGGCCGCCGACAAGGGCAAGATTGCGTCCACTGGTGTGGGCGGCGCTGCGGCTGATGCTGCGGCGTCCAACCTGCCCTACGAATTGCGCCAAGTGGTGTCCAAATACCCGGTCACCCTGTATGCGTCGGCCCAGTGTGGCCCCTGTGACTCCGCACGCAGCCTGCTCAAAAGCCGTGGCGTGCCCTACACCGAGCGCTCAGTAACTACCCAGGAAGATCTGGACGCGCTCACACGCCTCGCGGGTGAAAATTCTCTGCCATTTGGCACCATCGGTGGACAGCGCTTGAAAGGCTTTTCGGACGCTGAATGGTCGCAGTATCTGGACGCCGCAGGCTACCCCAAGACATCACTGTTGCCCAGCAACTACAAGTTTGCTGCAGCAACCCCATTGGTCGCTCTGCAAAAACCTGCAGCCCCCGCCAAGGAAGCGCCAAAGGCTACTGAGCCAGCGGCCACGCCGGCGGCGCCCTCTGCCCCTGCACCCTCCAACCCTGCAGGCATCACGTTCTAAACACCGCTACAGGGTGCGGTGCGCTACCGGTGTTTCAGGCACGGGGTAGCCGGCTGCGCCGAAGGTGCTAACCACGGCCTTGTGGGTGTCAAAGTAGACCTGCCAGTAATGGTCGGTATGGGTGTAGGGCCGCACGCACAGCAACGGGCCTTCCGGTGTGAACTGCAGAATTTCAATATCAGGTGCCGGCGCGGTGGCAACATTCGGAACGGCAGCGACTGCCCTGCGCAGCCGTGCAATTGCATCCAACACGTCCACCCCGTTCGCAACCTTGGCCAGACAGTCCACACGGCGGTACGGCAAGGTGCTGAAGTTCTGGATCGAGCCAGAAAATACCGTGTTGTTGCCTACGATGGTGACCACGTTGTCAGGGGTAATCAGGGTGGTACCGAACAACCCCAATTCCTTCACTGTACCGGTCACGCCACCCGCGGTCACAAAATCCCCAACCTTGTACGGACGCAGCACTTGCATAAACACGCCTGCGGCGAAATGCGTCAGCAGGCCGCCCCAAGCGGTACCGATGGCCAGACCCGCACCGGCCAACAGGGCCGCGAACGACGTGGTTTGCACCCCAAAAATATCCAGAATCGCCAAGATCAGAACCACGTTCAGAATCACGGACAAAATGGAATTGAGGTAGTTCGCCAGCGTCTGGTCCACCTTGCCTCCACGCTGCAGGGCCGCCCCCAACAAGCGCAGCGCCAGCGCAATCAACCATCGACCCACAATCCAGGCAACCAAGGCGCCAAGCAACTTGAGACCAAAGTCTGCGCCCTGTGTGGTCAGAAATGTCCAGATGACTTCCGTATTCATGGCCCTGCCCTCCCAGAAATAAGACCGTACAAATGATCATAACTTTGGGCGAAAAAAAACCCGATCTCAGATCGGGTTTTTTCAACTTTGGCGGAGACGGAGGGATTCGAACCCTCGATGAGGCTCTACACCCCATACTCCCTTAGCAGGGGAGCACCTTCGGCCACTCGGTCACGTCTCCTAAAGGTCAGGCAGGATTATCGCACGACTCTGGCCCGATTTTCCCCAAACTGCGGTCTAAAAGCCGGGCACCCACGCTAGAACGGCCCCTCTTCGTTCCACAAAACCCTGTGCCACCTTGATATGGATGCGGTGGCCGCGCGTGGTGCAGGCCGCAATCTGCCGCTGCAGCTCGGCCAGCTGCGCTGCGCTCGGAATCACTCCATGGGTCCGGGCCAGCCAGTGGCGCAGGGCATTCGCCTGGCGTGCCTCGCCGAGAGATTGCAATGCCTTCACAACAGGCAGACCGTCGTCTACACCGCATACGGCCCTCAAGTCGGTCGTCGCGATCTCGTCCAGTATTTGCTGGGCCTGTGCAGCATGGGCCGCACTGCGGGCCAGCGTATCTCGGAACTGCGGAAACACGGCCTCCAGCGCAGGCAGCAGCTGGGCGCGAATACGGTTGCGGGTGAAACGCTGATCGGCATTGGTTGGATCTTCTACAAAATCCGCCCCCCGCTCAGCCAGCCAAGCCCGAATGTCTGACGCCGCCACCTGCAGCAAGGGCCGGTAAAACGCCAACCCGTCACGCTGCCACTGCGCAGGCATGGCGCTCAAGCCACGCAAGCCCGCGCCACGGCTCAGCGCCAGCAACACAGTCTCTGCCTGGTCATCTGCGTGCTGCGCCAACGCTATGGATTTAATAGCTATCTCCGTAGTATCGACGAGGGCTAGAGCACTCAAAGCTTTGTAACGGGCAATGCGCGCAGCATCTTCAGGGCTTTGACCGGGCGCATGTCCGGCGTTTACCTTCTGCACCCGCAACGGGACGCCAAGCTGGACGCAGAGTGCAACGCAATGGGCTTCAAAGTCGGCAGCAGCGGCCTGCAAGCCGTGGTTCACATGAAGGGCGACCACCTGCCCCGGCCAGCGCGCAGCACAGGCGATCAGCAGGGCGGTGGAGTCAGCGCCACCGCTGAACGCTACTCCCAAAGGCAAAGCGGGCTCAAAAGCCCGCAGGGCCGCATCCAGTGACTGGGTCATGGCGTGCGGCGGGTCGCCGGTGCACCCGGCTTATTTGCCGGTTGCCTTGGTGTCGGTGAAGCGGCCGTAGCTTTGCAGGCGTTCGTAGCGACGGTCCAGCAGCTCTTTGACTTTGAGATCGCTGATCTGGCGGTACGCATCGCCCAGCGCGCGCTTGAGAAAAGCCGCTGCCTGCTTGGTGTCGCGGTGTGCGCCACCGACGGGTTCGTTGACAATCTTGTCCACCAAGCCCAGGGCCTTGAGGCGGTGGGCGGTGATGCCCAGCGCGTCAGCGGCGTCCTGCGCCTTGTCAGAGGTCTTCCACAGGATGGAGGCGCAGCCTTCAGGGCTAATGACCGAGTACACCGCATACTGCAGCATGATGACTTGGTCGGCCACGGAAATGGCCAGCGCACCACCGGAACCACCTTCACCAATGATCGTGGTGATGATGGGCACTTCCAGTTGGGCCATCTCGAAGATGTTGCGACCAATGGCCTCGGACTGGCCCCGCTCTTCTGCGTCGATACCGGGGTAGGCGCCGGGTGTGTCCACAAAGGTGAACACGGGCAACTTGAACTTTTCGGCCAGCTTCATGAGACGCAGTGCCTTGCGGTAGCCCTCGGGCTTGCTCATGCCGAAGTTGCGCAGGCCACGTTCCTTGGTGTCACGGCCCTTTTGCTGGCCGATTACCATGCAAGGCGTACCGTTGAAGCGGGCCAGGCCACCCACGATGCTCAGGTCATCGGCAAAGTGGCGGTCACCGTGCAGTTCCACGAAGTGGGTGAAGATCTCACCCACATAGTCCAGTGTGTAGGGACGCTCGGCGTGGCGCGCGATCTTGGTGATTTGCCAAGGGGTCAAATCACTGTAGATATCTTTGGTGAGCTGCTGGCTCTTCTTGCTCAGTTGGTCGATTTCGGCGGAAATGTCCACCGCCGACTCGTTTTGCACGTAGCGCAGTTCTTCAATCTTGCCTTCGAGCTCGGCAATGGGCTGTTCAAAGTCGAGAAATGTCTTTTTAGCCAACGCGATTCTCCTTCTAGTACGCGACCGGTAGGGGGTCGAGAGACCGCCAAATATACCAAGTTGCGACACTGCAGTACGGTGCCCAGGCGGCCGCTACTTCACGCGCATCGCTGCGGCTCACCGCATCGCCTGAAAAATAGTTCTGGCTGATGCCCTGGATCAGGCCATCATCGTCCAGCGGTAGCACATTGGGCCGCATCAGGTGAAAGATCAGAAACATCTCGGCCGTCCAGCGACCAATACCTCGAATGGCCACCAACTCCGCGATGATTTCCTCATCACCCATGCCGTCCCAGTCTTTGACGTGCAGGGCACCGTTGTCAAAGTGCAGCGCCAAGTCCACCAGGTATTCCACCTTGCGCACGCTGAGGCCCGCGGCACGCATATCGTCCACCTTGAGTTTGAGCACATTGGCGGGTGTCATCTTGCGTGGCAGCAGCACAAAACGGTCCCACACCGTCTGGGCGGACTTGACCGAAATTTGCTGGCCCACGATGCTGCGTGCCAGAGTAACAAAGGCGTCGCCCCGGGTTTGCAGGCACGCATCGCCAAACTGGGGAATCAGGCGCTTCATCACCCGGTCTTTTTTCATCAGGTGTTTGCAGGCCTCTTCCCAAAAATAGGGAGTAGCTACCGCTTCAGCGGCCTTGATAGACGTAGCCATTACTGCGCAGATTCCCAGCTAGTGCCAGTGGCCGCATCTTTCAACACAATGCCTTTTGCCAGCAAATCCTTGCGAATGCTGTCCGCCAAAGCAAAGTCCTTGGCAGCCTTGGCAGCAGCGCGTTGGGCGATCAATGCCTGGATAGCGGTATCGTCCAAAGTCGCCCCCGCCTGCAAAAACGCTTTGGGCTCCGCTTGCAACAGGCCCAGGCACGCGCCCAGGGCCTTCAACTGTCCGGCCAACGCTGGCGACTTGCTGCGATTGACTTCGCCGGCCAAGTCAAACAATACGGCCACGGCCTCAGGCGTGCCAAAGTCTTCGTCCATCGCAGCCTTGAAGCGGGCGGCAAACGGCTCCGTCCAGTCCACGATCGCAGGCACCTGGGGCGCCACCAAATCCAACGCGGTGTAAAGCCGGCGCAGGGCATTATGGGCATCCGCCAGATGCGCATCGCTGTAATTCAGCGCGCTACGATAGTGCGCACGAATGATGAAAAACCGTGTGGTTTCAGGGTCAAACTGGGCCAAGATTTCGCGGATGGTGAAGAAGTTGCCCAAGCTCTTGGACATCTTCTCGTTATCACGGGTTACAAAGCCGTTGTGCATCCAGACCTGGGCCAGCGGCTTGCCAAATGCGCCCTCACTCTGGGCGATCTCATTCTCATGGTGGGGAAACTGAAGATCAGCCCCGCCGCCATGGATGTCAAACGACTCCCCCAACATTTCTTTGCACATGGCCGAGCACTCAATATGCCAGCCTGGGCGGCCTGCGCCATAGGCGCTGGCCCATTTGGCCTCCTCGGGTTCGGCCGGCTTGGCGGACTTCCACAGCACAAAGTCCAGGGGATCTTCCTTGCCATCGAGCACCGCCACACGCTCGCCCGCGCGCAGCTCGTCCAGCGACTTGCCGGACAACTTGCCGTATCCCGGCAGCTTACGCACTGAAAAGTTCACGTCGCCGTTGCTGGCTTGATAGGCCAAGCCTTTGCGCTCCAGTGCCCCAATCAGGCTCAGCATCTGGGGCACAAACTCGGTGGCCCGAGGCTCCATGCTGGGCCGCTCAACCCCCAGCGCATCCGCATCCTGGTGCAAGGCATCGACCATGCGGTCGGTCAGGGAGCGAATCGTTTCCTGGTTTTCCAGCGCGCGCCGGATGATCTTGTCGTCAATATCCGTGACATTGCGCACGTAGGTGACGCGCAAGCCGCTGGCCTTGAGCCAACGCTGCACGACATCAAATGCCAGCATCGAACGCGCATGCCCCAGGTGGCACAGGTCATAAACCGTCATGCCGCACACGTACATCCGCACATGGCCGGGCTCCATCGGTGAAAACGGTTCCAAAGCACGCGACAGCGTGTTGTAAATGCGCAAACTCATGGGTATCTCAAAACCAACACACAAAAGCAGCGAGCCCATGGCAACTCGGGAGAGGTTGCAGGGCTCAAGCGGGGTGAATCCGGGGTATTTGCCGGGGAGAGACTGGCTACCCCTCAGCTACAATGCAACGCAGTATAAAGCCCCGGCCAGAGGGCCATTCCCCGCGCAGAAATCCAAAGGCAATATGAAGCACGCCCCCTATCTCGTATTCTCATCACTCCGCGTAGCAGCCCTTGCTGTCTCGATGATGCTGTCGGTAGCGCATGCTGATGAATATGCAGACGTGTCCCAACTGGTGCGCAATGGCAAACTGGCCGATGCCCTGACCAAGGCCGACCAGTACCTGGCGACCAAGCCGCGCGATCCGCAAATGCGCTTTCTCAAGGGTGTGATTCAGCGCGACTCAGGAAAAACCAGCGACGCCATCGCCACGTTCACCCGCCTGACCGAGGACTACCCGGAGCTGCCCGAGCCCTACAACAATCTGGCCGTGCTGTACGCCGGCCAAAGTCAGTTCGACAAGGCGCGCACAGCGCTGGAAATGGCCATCCGCACCAACCCTAGCTACACCACAGCCCATGAAAATCTGGGTGATGTGTATGCCAAATTGGCCAGCCAGGCGTACGGCAAGGCCTTGCAGTTGGATGCCTCCAACACGGCCGTGGCCCCCAAGCTTGCGCTTATTCGAGAGCTGTTCAACCCAGTCGCCAAGGGCCAACGCCCCACGGCCGCACCCACGCTGCCAACTCCGGCGCCCCTACCAACGCAGCCCAACGCGACACCCGTTGCCGCCGCACCTGCGGTCAAGCCACCTCCCACACTTCCCGCACAGGCCCCCGCCAAGCCGCCTCCCACATTGGCCACGGCACCTGCGCCCTCGGCCACGGTGGCGGCTGTCACGCCGCCCCCTGCAGCCACGCCCGCGGCAACGCCGGTTGCACCTGCAGTCACGCCCGCACCAACACCCACTCCTGCTCCCGTGACGCCCCCTGCCCATGCAACCAGCAACGGGAACAAGGAAGTTGAGGCAGCGGTTCGTGCATGGGCCCATGCCTGGGCCTCCAAGGATGTCAAAAGCTACCTGGCTTCTTATGGCAGGGAGTTTGACCCACCAGGCAACGCCAGCCGTGGTGCTTGGGAGGAAGAACGTCGCCAGCGCATCACCAGCAAATCCAAGATCAGTGTGAAACTGGAAAACCTGAATATTTCCGTGAATGGCAACAAAGCGGTTGCCAAGTTTCGCCAAGACTACAAGGCCAACGAGCTGGCAGTCTCCAGCCGCAAGGCGCTGGATTTGGTGAAGTCCGGTGAGCGCTGGGTCATTGTGCGGGAGTCGGTGGTCAACTGAGTCACAGCGACTGCAGTTTGTGTTCACCATGCTTTGCACTCCTCCGATCTTGCGCAACGTCCCGTATTTTTCTTTGCAGACCACCCTGCGTGCCGCAGCAGTGTTGCTGGCTATATGCCTGGGTAGCAACTTTGCGTTTGCCGCCAAACGCACGGTTAAGCACAGCGCCGCGCCCGCCCCGGTGGTGCAGCAGGTGCCAGACTCCGACGGCGTGGCTGAAGCCCGGTTGATCGAGGTCTACACACTGATCGGCAAGGGCCAAAACCGGGAGGCGCTGGCCAAAGCCGAACGCCTTGCGCAAGACCTTCCCCATTTCCAACTCGCCCAGTTGGTCTATGGCGACCTGTTGGTCGCGCGCACCCGCCCGCTGACCATGGTGGGCGATGTACCCGAAGCCATGGCGCGCGAAGCCTCTGGGACGCTGGGAGAGCTGCGCGAAGAATCGCTGCGCCGCGTGCGGGCCCTCAAAGAACGCCCCACGGCGGGCATGGTGCCGACCCAATTCCTGCAGCTCTCCCAGCGCACCAAGCACGCCATAGCGGTGGACGCCTCGCGCTCGCGCTTGTACCTGTTTGAAAACACCTCCTCGGGTCTGAATCTGATTGCGGATTACTACATCTCGGTGGGCAAAGCTGGTACATCCAAAACAACGGAAGGCGACCAGCGTACGCCTTTGGGCATCTACTACATCACCAGCAATCTGGACCGCAAGTCGCTCAAAGAGTTTTATGGCTCTGGCGCGCTGCCCATCAATTACCCCAACATTCTGGACACCAAACGCGGCAAGACCGGTGGCGGCATTTGGCTGCATGGCACGCCACCCAACCAGTTCTCACGCCCGCCGCTGGCCACCGATGGCTGTGTGGTTCTGGCCAATCCTGACCTCGACCACATCATCCGAACGGTGGAGGTACGCTCCACCCCGGTAGTCATTGCCCCCCAGCTGCAATGGGTGTCACCCAACAGCTCGCGCGGCGAAGCCAAACCTTTTGAAGACGCCCTGCTCGCCTGGCGCAATGCCAAAACGTCCGGAGATATCAACCAGGTGCTGTCGTTCTACACCTCCGACTTTTCCAGCAATGGCAAATCGCTGGCGCAATGGACACCGACCCTGCGCTCCGAGATGGACAAGATGCAAGGGCGCACCATCCAGCTCAAGGACGTGTCCTACCTGCGTTGGACCGACAGCGCCGACACCATGGTGGCGACTTTCGGCGAAGTGGCCGATGGGGTGCGCGTGGGCTGGACCAAGCGCCAGTACTGGATACGCCAAGGCAACCATTGGAAAATCTTCTTTGAAGGAGTCTTGTAGTGGGACTGTTCACCTCTGTGCAGGTACCGGCACGCCGCATGCTCCTGGCGCTGTTGGCCATGCTGGCCCTGCCCGTGATGGCTAGTGCCGACGAACTTCCACGCGTGAAATTCCAGACGTCCGCCGGTGATTTCGTGGTCGAGTTGTACGCCGACAAGGCTCCCAAGACCGTAGAAAACTTTTTGCAGTACGTCAAGGATAAGCACTACAACGGTACGATTTTTCACCGCGTCATTCCCAACTTTATGGTGCAGGGCGGCGGCTACGACACCAAGTACAACGAGCGTCCTACCCGCGCGCCCGTGGTCCATGAAGGCCGTGATGCATTGGCCAAAGGCGGCCCGCGCAATGTGGTGGGCACGCTGGCCATGGCACGCACCAACGACCCGCAGTCCGCCACAGCGCAATTCTTCATCAATGTGCAGGACAATGCGTTCCTGGACCCGGTGCTGATTCCACCGGGCGACCCGGTTCCCCGTTTTGAATACCAGGGCCAGGTGTACAAAGACACCCCCCGCGCAGCACTGCTGAACTCGCCCCAGTTGTTCGGCTACACCGTGTTTGGCAAAGTCATCAGCGGCATGGACGTAGTCATGAAAATCAAGGCGACGCCTACGGGCGCAGGCGGACCTTTCCGCAGCGACGTTCCCCAAACCCCCATCATCATCAACTCCGCCACAGTGGCGAAATAAACCATGAGCAATCCCCAAGTCGAACTCCACATCGCAGGCTACGGCGTCATCACGCTGGAACTGGACGCGGACAAAGCCCCCAAGTCCACCGCCAACTTCTTGGCCTATGTGAACAAGGGCCACTACAACAACACCATCTTCCACCGCGTCATCCCCGGCTTCATGGTGCAAGGCGGCGGCATGGAACCTGGCATGGCCCAGAAATCCACCGATGCCCCCATTGAGAACGAAGCTAACAACGGACTGAAGAACAATGTCTACACCGTGGCCATGGCGCGCACGGGCGACCCGCATTCCGCCACCGCCCAATTCTTCATCAACGTGGCTGACAATGGTTTCCTGAACCACACTGCCCCCTCTACCCAGGGCTGGGGCTACGCCGTGTTTGGCAAAGTGGTGGCCGGCACTGACGTGGTGGACAAGATCAAGGCCGTGAAAACAGGCCGCAAGGGCTTTCATGACGACGTGCCCAAGGAAGACGTCATCATCGAAAAAGCCGTTGCCCTTTAAACCGCAGGTGCCATGGGATGGATCTGCACGCACCATCCCACTGGCAGCGCATCGACTTCATTTCTGACCTGCACCTGCAGGCCTGTGAACCGCAGACCTTCGAGGCCTGGCGCCAGTATCTGGGCCAGACCTCGGCGGATGCGGTTTTTATTTTGGGTGACCTGTTTGAGGTCTGGGTGGGCGACGATGTGCTGACACAGCGCAGCAGCTTTGAGGCCGAATGCAGCCGCGTGCTCCAGCAAACGGCGCAGCGCCTGCCCATCTACCTCATGCACGGCAACCGTGACTTCCTCATGGGTGATAGCCTGATGCAGGCATGCGGCGCCACCCTGCTCTCTGACCCTACGGTTCTCCAGTTTGGTCCTACGCGCTGGCTACTTAGCCATGGCGACGCGTTGTGCCTAGACGACACCGACTACCAGGCCTTCCGCACCCAGGTGCGCAGCCCGGAATGGCAACGCACTTTCCTGAGCCAACCTCTGGCCACGCGGCAAGACATTGCCCGCAGCCTGCGCAACCAGAGCGAAGCCAAAAAACGCGTGGACACCGAATACGCCGATGTGGATACAGCCGCTGCACTGCAATGGTTGGCGGCCTGGAATGCGCCGCACCTGCTGCATGGCCACACCCACAAACCCGGCTTTCACACGCTGGATGCAGTGCATGACCGTACGGTGCTCAGTGACTGGGATTTGGGTGCCCTGCCACCGCGCGCCGAGGTTCTGCGCCTGTCATTGAACTCTCAGACTGAAATGGGCGTACACGTCAACCGCCTGCCACCCGACAGCCCCGAGATCAGTTCACCCAAGCTTGCGGATTGACCTCGTCAATCTGCCAGGGGTCCAGGAACTGCTGGGCGTAGCGCAGGTAGACCTGCTCTTGCACAAAGATGTCGAACAGGTCAGGATCGATATGGCCCCCGACACGGAACTTGTGCATGATGCCCATGGCCTGTGACAGCTTCATGCCCTGTTTGTAGGGGCGGTCTCGCGCGGTCAACGCTTCAAAAATGTCGGCAATGCCCATCACGCGGGCCTGCACCGACATCTGCTCACGCGTCAGTCCCTTGGGATAGCCCTTCCCGTCCATGCGCTCATGGTGGCCGCCGGCATACTCCGGCACATTCTTGAGGTGCTTGGGCCAGGGCAACTGCTCCAGCATCTTGATGGTGGCGACGATGTGGTAGTTGATGATGTCGCGCTCACCCGCCGTCAGGGTACCGGCACGGATTGTCAGATTCTCGATTTCTTCTGCCGTCAGGAATTCGGACTCCACGCCATCGGTGTTGCGCCACATGGTGCTGGTGCCAATCTGGCGTACACGCTCGATGTCGGCGTCTTTCATAAATTCGCCGCCCTGGTTGGCCTTGCGCAAGAACTCTCGGTCTTCGTCCAGGGCCTCGATGGCCGCGCGGGCGCCGGCCATGATGTCGGCCTCGGCTTGGGTGTCGCGCGCATCCCGCAGCGCCAGCTGTTCGCGCAGCGCTGCAATTTCCAGGTCGCGCTTGAGCACTTCAAAGCGCGTGTCAACCAGTTGCATGCGGTCAAACAGGGTTTGCAGCTTGGTGGCTTTGTCTACCACGTGGACGGGCGTGGTGACCTTGCCGCAGTCGTGCAACAGCCCTGCAATCTTGAGCTCGTAGCGGTCGCGGTCGTCCATCGTGAAGTCTGCCAGCGGTCCGCCCTGCGTGGCATTCACCGCCTCGGCCAGCATCATGGTCAGCGCTGGCACGCGCTGGCAGTGGCCCCCGGTGTAGTGTGATTTCTCGTCAATGGCCAGGTTGATAAGGCTGATGAAGGACTCGAACAGGGCCTCCAACTGCGTCATCAGGTTGCGGTTGGTGATGGCAATGGCAGCCTGCGAGGCCAGAGATTCGGCCAAGCTCTGGTCGGCGCTGGAGAACGACACCACAGCCCCCGTCTCGGGATGCTTGGCGTTGATGAGCTGCAGCACACCAATCACATCGCCCTCGTGGTCCTTCATGGGCACCGCCAGGAAGGACTGCGAGCGGTAACCCGTGCGTTCATCGAACTGGCGGGTACCGGAGAAGTCGAAGTTGGCCTCGGTGTAGGCGTCCGCAATATTGACGGTCTGGTTGTGCAGCGCCGCATAGGCGGCGACCAGCGAGTCGTTGTGCCTGCCCTCGGCATCGTGCAGTGGCAGATTGGGAAAGTTGATGGGATTGCCCGAGGTGCCGCCCATCGCAATGTGCAGGGAATCGGTGCGCAAGATCTCAAACCGCAGCGCCTGCTGGTCATCGGTCACGCGGTACAGCGTACCGCCGTCAGCATGGGTGATGGTCTTGGCCGCAACCAGAATGCTCTCCAGCAAGCGCGTGATGTCGCGCTCTTTGGACAGGGCCGTCCCGATGGCATTGAGTTGTTCCAGCCTGCGCAGCAGGTCGTCCACTGAGTCCACAGTTTCCCCCTTGGTCAAAACGCCCTCCGGCCCGGACACAAGCATTGTTCCACGCCGCTTAGCGCTTGAGTAATACTTTCAATGCATTCTGCAAACGGCGTGCGTCCGCAGCGTTGAACTCACCGGCCAGCACCGCAGCCGTGTCCTGACCCCAGGTTTGGGCGGGGGCCGGGTCGTTGCGACGGGTCAGCAGCTGCAGTTGCAAGCCGCGGCGGGCGTCCAGATGCTCGGCGGGCGTGGGCACCTCGGCGGCCATTTCCAAGCGCAGCAAGGACTGGGCGGCCTGGGGCTTGGCACCGCCCTCCACCGCCTTTACCCACACGGGGCGGTTTTGGGCTGCAGCGCGGCTGCCCAGCTCCTGGGCGGGGGGCAGCAGGCTGGCATCGCGCTTTTCCCAAGCGGTCAGCAGCTGGGTCAGCGCTTCGCCGTGGGCTTGGGCGGCCAGTTTTTTCAGGGCCAGTTGGGCATGCTCCATTGCATCGCGCTGGGCACGGAACGCGGTATCGCCCAGGCGCGGGGCGGCGGGGCCACGGTCTCCACGATCGCCCCGGTCATCACGGCGTGGGCCGCGGTCACCCCATGGGGCCGCGCCATCACGACCACCCCGACCGGCACCCGCATCCTTGCGGTCACCCCATTTGCCACCCCGACCGCCGGGGGCGGCAGGCGCTTCTTTCTTCATGCCCGGGCGGTCATCTCCGCGCACGGCCACTACGGGCTTGGGTGCAGGCTTGACCGGTGCAGCAGGAGCCGCGGGCGCTTCTGTTTGGCCGGAATCCACGGCGGGGTCTCCACCTACATCCGCTATCGAATCAGGAGCTACTGGCGCAGACTCCACGGGGGCTAGAAGCACATTTTGTGCATCAGCCTCAGCGGCGGCAGACTGGGCTGCTTTCTCTTGAGCACCGGCGGCGCTGACCTCGGCCTGCGCTTGGGCTTGGCCTTGCAACGCGGCCTCCAGCGCAGCAACAGATGCGCGGATGACCTGCGCATCGCCAGAGGCATTGGCAGCTTCCAGGGCCTTGGCAGCGTCCAGCACCACGCGGTCACGTGCGCCCAGCGCGGTTTCGGCCTTTTGGCGTTCGGTGGTCTTGCGGTTGAAGGCGTCGTCAATGGGTTTGCGGAAGGCATCCCACAGCTTTTGTTCCTGGCGGCGGTCAATAGGCACCGCGTGGGCCTGCGCCTGCCAGCGCTGCTGCAAGGCCTTGACCGCGTCGATGCGCAGCACGGGTGCATCGCCCAGCAACTTGGCCTCTTCGATCATGGCGTGGCGCGCGGTCAGGCTTTGGGCCTGCAGAGCCTCCAGCGGCGCCGCGGCGTTGGCAATGGCGGCTTTCCACAGCGGCTGCAGCTCGGCAAACACCTTTTCGCCCACGTGGCCGCCTTCGCGCCAGCGGTCACCGAACTGGTGCAGGATGCGGTTGAAGCCCTTCCAGTCGTCGTCCAGCGCGGTGCGGTTGGCTTCGGCCCAGGCATTGACCTCGGCAATCAGCGCCAGGCGCTGGGCCTTGTGCTCGGCAGATTCGGCCTTGACCTTCTCCAGCCAGCCTTCGACCACCTTGTAGGCCTCGTTGCAGGCTTCGTCAAAACGCTTCCACAGCGCGTGGTTAGGCACACCGCCCTGGTCGGTTTGCTTCCACTGGTCGCGCAGGGCGCGCAGGGTTTCCTGCATCTTGCGTCCGCCAATGGCCTGGCCTTCGGGGCGCTTGAGCAGGCCTTCGGCCTTGGTGACCAGCTCTTCGCGGATCTGGTCGGCGCGCCAGCGCTGCCAGCCTTCCAGTTCACCGGCTGCGGCCAGCGCAGCGTGGGCCTGGCTTTCCAGCTTGTTGTCGATGACTTTGCCAAATTCCTTGAGCGCGTTGCGCAGGGCGTTGGCCGCGCCAGCGCTGGCCTTGCCGTGGCCTTCGGCCACTTCCTGCTCCAACGTGGTCAGTGCGGCACGCACGGCAGCGGAGGCCTGGGCGCGCAGTTCGGGGTCGACCTTAGGCTTGGACTGCTTGGGCGGCGCCTCGGCGGGCACGCCGCGTGCGGCGCGCAGCTCATCAGCCCACACGGGTACGGGTGGCAGCGGCGCGCTGGCGTCAGCCGCCGCGGCGACCGTCAGGCTCAGAGCGGCCTGGAAGGCATCCCACACCACCAGCAGCTGCGCGCGCGACGCGTCCAGCAGCGGCGGGAATTTCAGGTCCACGCTGACCCAGCTGGCATGCGCCACCAGGGCTGCAGCTTGGGATTGCCAGTGCTCCACATCGGCGCGCAGGGCGTCCAGCGCGGCTTGGGCATCACCCCAGGGCTTGGTGGACAGTACTTCAATGCGCTGGGCCAGCAGCACGGCGGCTTCACGCTGCACTTGAACCTGGTGCTGGAGGTCTTCAATGCCGCGCACGCGCTCGGCCAATTGGGTCTTCAAGGTGGCCAGTGGCTCCTTGCTCAAGGGCGCGCCAGCCTTGGCGGCGTCGCGCTGCCAAGCCAGGGCGTCGGCAATATTGAGCTTGGCGGTGTCGATCAGCGCCTGGGCACGGGCGGCCCACTCGGCGGCCAGCGCCTCTTGGCCCTTGGAACGGCGGGCTTCGTCTATCTTCTCGCGCACCAGCTTGGCGGCGCCCTTGTCCTTGATACTGAGCTCCTTGAAGACTTCCGAGAGCTGCTCGGACCCGGGGTTGCCCAGCAGCCACTCCCGGATGCGGGAGGCCCGCTCGCCCGATGTGGCTGCGCTGAAGGCGCCTCCGGTCAGGCTGTCGAGGTGGGCAATATCAGAGTGTTTGGCAGAGGTGGGCGACGTCACAGTGGGCTCGGGAATAGGTTGAATGCAAATGCGCAACCGGTTATTTTCGCCGCGAAATGAAGCACCGGCCGATGTTTTTGATATGCCCGGCCCACGGTGCGGCCCACTACCTCTATCCCGATCTCTGTCATCAAGGAAATTTTGGCTCTAACCCCCGTATTTATTAGACATTCCGCTATCAAATACATAGCACCACATACGAACACATCTGTAGGATTGTGGTTGAATTTGCACTATCTATATAGATAGGCGCGCAAGTCCCCCAGAAAGCCTCCCGCAAAAGCAAGAAAGCCCGACACCAGTCTTCACAGACAGGTGCCGGGCTCGATGGCTGACCACAGGCCCATGCCATCAGGGGTTGCTGCGAGGGAGTATGGCGTCCCAAGCAGACTAGAAGCAATGGATTGCCTCCTTTGAAGTTACCGGGGCCGCTTTATCACGGTGCCTTCAGCACGGACTGGCTACTGCCGGTAATTCGTCTGCAACTGCAGACCAGCCCACTCTAGTCACCCCAAGAACGGGATGCAAATCGATCTTTCAATGGGCTTGGAGGAGCCGATTGGACGGATTGAGGCCGCAACTCTATTTGCCCGCGTTGTGCACGTTTTACCTCCGGAAACACCTTCTTCAAACCGTCATAAATATAAAGAATTGATTTGTTATTGTTGACTATGTATATAAAAGCCCCCTAGAATCCGCCCATTCCAAGTTTTGACTAGGGATAACCCGCCCCGCTGCCGAACCCGGCATATTCAAATCGCTGCACATGTCGAGACGACGCCGCAGGATATTGATAGCGTACCAACCCAAACGAGGTGTCCGAGCCGCCCCGCTGTATCGCAGCGCCAAGGCCCAGGCCCCCGCCTAAGAAGGAAGAGCTATGACAGCGACTCAACAATTCACCAAGGGCCTGCGCATCGTTGCGACAGACATTGCCCAAGGTTTCTTCGAAATCACACACAACGGTTTTGCCCTGCTGGGTTTGGCCGTCATGTTTGCCGTCATCACCCTGACGGCAAAACCCGAAATCCGCCAAGCTGGTGAAGTCCAACTCATGGGCTGGCTGCAGACCCGCCACGTCGCCGAAACCGGCATGGCCACCGAACCCGAAGCAGTGGACCGCGCAACGGCTACCAACCCGCAAGGGCTGCCTAAGCAGCAAGCGGCAGTGGCTTTCTGGCTCAGCCGCAAATACGGCATTGCCCCGGAACCACTGAGCGCCCTGGTTGCTGAGGCCTACGAAACCGGCCAACGTGCCAAGATGGACCCGACACTGATTCTGGCCGTTATGGCCATTGAATCGGGCTTCAACCCCTTCGCCCAAAGCCATGTGGGCGCCCAAGGCCTGATGCAAGTCATGACCAAGGTACACAGCGACAAGTACGAAAGCTTTGGGGGCAAGCTGGCCGCATTTGATCCCGTGTCCAACCTGCGCGTGGGTGTCAAGGTGCTGCAGGAATGCATCGCCCGCGCCGGTTCCGTGGAGGGTGGCCTGAAGTTCTATGTGGGCGCAGCCAACATGGAAGAAGACGGCGGCTACAGCGCCAAGGTGCTGGCAGAGCATGCCCGTCTGCAGCTGGTAGCCTCCGGTCGTGCCGTGCCGATGGCATCCCCGATGCCCGTACCCGTGAAATTGCAGCCCCCCACAACGGCAACGCCCACCACCGTGGAAAACGTGGCCACTATCGCCAATTCCTGAGCTGACTCGGGTAAACTCCTTTCTGCACGCGACTGGCGATAGGCGCCTGATCCCTCCGGATCATCGGCGCTGACGTGGGACACCACTGGGAAGCGTGCCGCAACCCTTTTCGGGATTGTGTTCAGCCGTTCGCCTGGGCAGCCCTGTGTCTTTTTGACCCACAGGCCATTTGTCTTTTAGGACTGCCATGTACGACCGCAACATCCTCGTAGAACAAGCTGACCCCGAACTGTGGGCCGCCATCCAGGCCGAGAACGCCCGCCAGGAACACCACATCGAGCTGATCGCCAGCGAAAACTATGCCTCCCCGGCCGTCATGGCCGCCCAGGGCAGCCAGCTGACCAACAAGTACGCCGAAGGCTACCCCGGCCGCCGCTACTACGGTGGCTGTGAGCATGTGGATGTTGCCGAGCAACTGGCCATCGACCGCATCAAGCAAATCTTCGGCGCCGAAGCCGCCAACGTGCAGCCCCACTGCGGCGCATCCGCCAACGAAGCCGTCTTCCTCGCCTTCCTGAAGCCCGGCGACACCATCATGGGCATGAGCCTCGCCGAAGGCGGCCACCTGACCCACGGCATGGCCCTCAACATGAGCGGCAAGTGGTTCAACGTTGTCTCTTACGGCCTCAACGCCAAGGAAGAGATCGACTACGACGCGATGGAGCGCAAGGCCCATGAAACCAAACCCAAGCTGATCATCGCTGGCGCTTCTGCCTACTCCCTGGCCATCGACTTTGAACGCTTCGCCAAGGTTGCCAAGAACGTCGGTGCCATCTTCATGGTCGACATGGCCCACTACGCCGGCCTGATCGCCGCTGGTGTGTACCCCAACCCCGTGCCCCACGCCGACGTGGTGACCTCCACCACCCACAAGAGCCTGCGCGGCCCCCGTGGTGGCATCATCCTGATGAAAGCCGAGCACGAAAAGGCCATCAACAGCGCCATCTTCCCCGGCCTGCAAGGCGGCCCGCTGATGCATGTGATCGCAGCCAAGGCCGTGGCTTTCAAGGAAGCACTAAGCCCCGAGTTCAAGATTTACCAGCAGCAAGTGGCCCGCAACGCCAAGATCGTGGCCGAAACGCTGACCGCACGCGGCCTGCGCATCGTCAGCGGCGGCACCGACAGCCATGTCATGTTGGTGGACCTGCGTTCCAAGGGCATCACCGGCAAGGAAGCCGAGGCCGTTCTGGGCGCAGCCCACATGACGATCAACAAGAACGCCATCCCCAACGACCCCGAAAAGCCCATGGTCACCAGCGGTATCCGTGTCGGCACACCCGCCATGACCACCCGCGGCTTCAAGGACGAGGAAGCCCGCGCCACGGCCAACCTGATTGCCGACGTGCTGGACAACCCGCGCGACGAGGCCAACATCGCCGCCGTGCGCGCCAAGGTGCACGCCCTGACCTCGCGCTTCCCGGTCTACAAGTAAGTCAGGCCAACCCTCGATGAAGTGCCCGTTCTGCAGTCATTCGGAAACCCAGGTGGTGGAGACCCGGATTTCTGAGGACGGGGACTTCATTCGCCGCCGCCGCCAGTGCGGATCGTGCGAAAAGCGCTTCACCACCTATGAGCGCCCGGACGTCAACTTCCCGGCCATCGTCAAGAAAGACGGTCGCCGCATCGAGTTTGAACGCGCCAAACTGCTCGCCTCCATGAACCTGGCCCTGCGCAAACGGCCCGTGAGCACCGAGCAAATCGACAGCGCCATCGAGCGCATCGAAGAAAAACTCCTCAACCTGGGCCTGCGCGAAGTCCAGTCCACCCGCATCGGCGAGCTCGTCATGCGCGAACTCAAGAAGCTCGACAAAGTGGCATATGTACGCTTTGCCAGCGTTTATCGGAGTTTTGAGGATATTGATGAGTTTAAGACGTTGGTGGATGAGGTGAGTCGGTAACCCATTCATTCAATTAGCTGCAAGATGCCTCCCTACTCGGATCGCAGATGCGGGGGCGCCCTGAAAGGCTCACAACGATACGCCTCTCCCGTCCACCCTCCGTAGCTAAAAAAGACAAACTACTGTTCATTGCACCAACGTAGCCAGGGCATGAATATGAAAAACCGGCGGGTGAGTATGCAAAAAAAGGACTGGTATGCGCGAAGGCATTATTAGTGTTGGCTGCTCCCACCACCACAAAATTACCAATACTCGGCGTTTTTCCAAAAACACTGCCTTGTGGAGTGCAACTGTTATTAACAGCAGTTATGTACCACCCACTCGCCCAACTTACTCCATCGGTAGGAAAAACCGCCATATTCGAGCCTTGGCGCAACGCCTCTGCTCTTGCTTGCATCAGCGAAACCAACAGTTCACTACTTGCATTACTAAGCTGTTGATTAATTATGAAAATTCGATAGGATGGAATAGCCAAGGAAGTCAACAATGCCAAAATGGCCAAAGTGACCACCAATTCAATTAATGTAAAACCCTTCGCTAGACGGTATGTGTACATAATGGCTCAGTTGGTCCAGCATTTTGTCTGATCTGTTCCACTACAACCACGGGTTCCATCGCTTTGAAGCGTGATATTACCAACTACCGGATCTGCTCGCACAAAAGTTCCAGTCACTGTAACGCAAGCATTCAATGCCGACCCCGAACAAACAGCAGCAGAGAGCGTGCATGCACTTGATGATAAAGAGTCTCCGGAAAATTGCTTCATAGGGACATTTGTCGCCGAACTAGTAAATGCAAGATATGTGTTCTGCGCCGTGTAATAGCGCTCCTGCTGCTGCATAACCTGCAGAATCCCAGCACGACATTCTGTACGCTTACTCCGCAAAACGTAGCTCTGATACGACGGAAACGCAACAGAAGCAAGCAGTCCAACAATGGCAACAGCTACCATTAATTCGATCAGAGAAAAACCTCTTATTTTTGGCATATATAAAGTCCAATTGAGAAACTATGGAACTTTAAAAGTCGGTGATTTCACGCCAACTGATACGCCCTGCTCTTGTGGTCACAGTACTCTCCTGCGTATTTAATCCACCACCCACGCCCGGGCTGATGGAATTCACTTTCTTTGTCACCACATATCGTCCCGACGAATCCCTTGTACTCCACGCCGTATCTCCGACCTCCAGCAAAGAGGCACTACCAAGATAACCTTGTGTATTATTTGATCCTGTAGTAACAAAGGTAAATCCGGTATTGGGATTGTAGCGATACTGGTTAGAACCTCCAGTAGTGTCGCACGGATCCCCCCCAGGTACGGTAGAGTTAACAGCCATAAGTCCACTATCAATCGTTGGATCAACAGCCACCCGCTCCATAGTGGAAGAGAAATCCGCCACCCATCCTCTATATTGGCCAACGCCAGTCCCATAGCTAAATGACGCGCCCGAAATCGACACAGTAGTTGTCCCGGATGTAACGACCAGAGTTCGCGTAATTAATCCATTAATAGTATTTGGAGAAGAGCCTGTTACGATGCGCTCAAATTTATTACCGTCATCCGAATCCCAAATACCATACAAAGACTGCTGTGCGGCAGAAGTTGAGAGCGCATCTGATGGCTCAATGAACTTGCCCGTACCAAATCCAATTTGAAAACCACTAGACGGATTCAATGACACCGAAGGGATGACTGTAATAGGTTGCGTCGCAGAACCGGAAGCATTTCTGGCAATAAAAAATACAGAAGCTTTCGCCGAACCCTGCCACGTAGAAGAGTCACCCCGTAAATCAAACCGCCACATATTACCTTGCAAATCCCCGGCATAAGCAAATACAGCATTGCCGTAAATACCCGTAGCAACACCTGGCATTGCCAAACCCGTAGCATCACTGTTTCCTGCAGTAAAAGCTGAATTGTCAGCAATTATCTTGTAGTAGTTTACCCCTTGAGTCCAGGCATCCCCTGCAGGCTTCCCAAGATCCAGTAAAAATAGAGCCTGCTTATCATTGATACCACCGCCATTGTAATTATTATAGCCACTGCTAACCAACGCAAACCATTTATAGATCGGCGCGGCGCTGGAATTTCCATTTACCGCTAACTTAACAATTTTTGGCTCACCCAAAAGATTGCCCATATCAGCGTCATCGGAATTAGTAAACTCCCATAAAACATTGCCGGAGTTAAAAGTAGATGGGCTTGTAACATCCAAGGCAAACACCCCCTTTGCCCCTCCCCCCATTCCACTAACCAATGCAGTGCCCCAGTCGACGGAACCACTGACTGATTTATAAATTTTGGCTTCATTCACAGTTATAGAGCCATCGACATAGGCCTCTTTTACGTATCCGGGATCTGTCAGTTTATTCAGCTTTGAAGAAATAGCGCGCGGTACGTATGCAAAAACCTCTTTACCATTGCTTGAATCCGTAGCAGATTCAGCGGCACTAAATGCATGCAACATGCCATCATTTGTACCAATATATACCGTAGGAGTTCTTCCTGAATAGGTAGAGAAGAAGGTTTGATAACTAGAGTCGACGATGTCAGAGCTTGGCTTTCCTTTCAAAACAGGTGCCGAATTAATACTATCACCCATAATAAGTCTGCGCGCTCTGTAATTTAAATTTACATCAGACTCTGCCGTGCGAACACCCCGAATGTAGTCAAGTCGAGCTTGACCATCTGTAGTTGTTTCAGTAATGCCGGTAGACGGATCTTTTTTTAAATCCGCCTGAACAGCAGCATCGATATCAGACCAGACAAAATTAACACCGGCTCTACTGATAGAACTGTAACTAACGATATTTCTATTGGCTGGTAGTGGGAATGGCGCTAGTGTGGTGGTTCCCGACTGAATGCCTGTCAAAATATTTGCCGCATCCCATATGGGGACGGGGTTTGACTCCAATTTCAAGGTCGAAGTGTTATATGTAATTTCTGTTCGAATAACAGTTCCCGACCAATCAGATGAATTAATTTGAGCCTGGTAGAATGCGCCACTTTGTTTGGCCTTGCTCAATCGGCTCACACTCAAAGATCCACCGGCCAAATTTCCAGAGGGTTTGCTGGCCTGTGCAAAAATCTGCCGTATAGCAAGGATTAAACGCTCAGGCTCACTTGCCAAGAAATAACCAGATGGAGAGGTGGAACCGTCAGCAGCCAGCCATTCATTATTACTGGCAGTCAAAGTTCCATTGACATAGGTCTTGTAAGGATTTCCATCACCAGAATAATAATTACCGTCAGCACCAACATCAGAAAATCCACCGTACTTCCCAGCCAAATAAAATGCCAATGAGCGCCCCCCAGTAGCACCAGTTCTCACAGCCTCTACGCCAGAAAAATTATTTTCATTCACATCTATTACATAAGTTCGGACGCGTGCCTTGGGCTTATCTGAGCGAATCATCTGTGTATTCGCAAAATATGCAGCGCCTGCCCAGAGAAAGGATGCATTTGTCGATCCTGTAATTGTCGTGTTCAAATTCGTGTTTGCCGCAATTTGCCCTGTGTTGGGACTCGCCGTAGCCGCATAGTTTCCATTGGCCGTTAGAGTAACGGTGCTAACCGGAGCCGTATAAGTCAAAGTCCCATTGGTTTCAAAACTGGAAACACGCTGCGTCCAGTAGTCGGCGTTGAATGCAACTACTCCCGTTATTGTATTCGCTGAAATAGCAGTACGGGTTTGATTGGCAATAGTGCTACCTGGAAGTTGAGCATCATAGTGCGTATTGTTATCGCCAATAAGCAATGCATAATTCCGCTGGCATGATGACTGCATAGGATCCGCCCATGTTGTATAGACCGGATAACCATTCAAACGCGCATCGCTGGGGTCGAGCGTGGCTATATTTATCCCTGTAGTGGGATCGGTCCCCGCACCAGTACTTGGACCTAAGTTTTGGAAATAGCGAATTGCTTCATAATAAAGCTCACCCACAGGATCATATTTTTTGTACACCCCAGCAGGGTAGGTGGCATTGCCACTGGTACGACCGAATTGATTCAAATAATTAATCACACCCGTAGTTGTAAACCCATTTTCCCAAGTTGTGTTTAAAGGTTTCGCGAAAAAACGTCCAGATTGACTATCCCATTCAGGCGCAGGATTGGTCGACGAAATGCCGGATGCACTCTTTTGGTTTGGACCCACGAATTTCATGGGAGCACGAAGCACGCCACCGTATCGCTCGTTGGGAGCATCCGTTTGGTCCAACAAATATCCAAAAGATGCCAAGCGAACTTTGTCGGCATTTTTTTGAACTTCGCCGACAGGTTTGTAGCTGCCATCAGGATACTGGCGGCACATATCCGTCCGGACAGGTCCCTCCGCAGGATCGCATACTAGTACACGGGCTTTAAAGGTACCTGTGACAGTAACTCCATCCGTATTAACCAAAGAAGAGTTAGCATTGTTCGCGGGTGCGTTACATGTTCCTTCATTCGTTCTACCAAAAAAAATCTTGTCATTGCAAGATTTCACAAAAATGGTGTTTGCATTACCAAATGGAGTTAAATAATTTGTCGGCGTTCCAGCATTGACCGTTCGTGTGGGGAAATTACCCGCGCCATAGAAGCTTCCATTGGAGTTCGTTTCTTGGCCAGGCAAAAAAGCACGTTGCAACACTGTTCGCGGCACCGTCACCCCCCCAGGGAGAGTCGATGAAGAGTCCTCGTCAATGACCCGATCACCACCAGTGAGTGCATAACGCAAAATATCGATCGAAGACATTGCAGCAAAATTCAAAAAATTGCCACTAAACCCACTGCCCACGCCGGTAGCACCGGTATTGCAATAATATTGCGCGGTAGTCGCACCATTGGGTAAAAAATAACCGTCCGCAGAAAGTCCTTTATAGGTATAGCACGTATTCGAATTAAAATATCCCAAATATTTTTTTGCTGGGGAATATGTTCCGCCAGCATATGCAGTCTTTACAGTTGGAAATTCAACGGATAGAACCAATGCCAAATTAGAAACATCTCCTGAATTAATAATTGGCCCAGTCCGAAGATCTAATACAGTTCGCGATGTTTGCGCGGTAGAACCGCCTAACAGTAGAATCCCTGAAAATAGAATAAAGATAGCGAATATTTTTTTCATTTCAGCACCCCGAATTCGGTTTATTGGCTGGCTTATAAACGAGCGCTTGCAACAACACCTGAGTTTCCAATCTGGTACCAAACCCCATCGCGGTTACCAAGAAGGCGTATTCGGGCCCACTAGAAGATCCAACATTATCGTCGGCGGTTCCTGTGCCTGTATACCGAACAGCTTCAATGATGTACCTAGGGGGTCGGATGGGCAACCCGCTACTTCCGCTAACTATCGTCTGTCCGGTAAATTGACCATACTGTGCTGTTTTATTAGTATTAGCCGTTCCTGTTTCAGATGAATATTGGCTCAAAACAGTTTTCCAGGCAAACCCCGCATTTGCAGTATTCAAACACATACCGCTTTTATTTCCTGTGCCACAGCCTTCAATAAACTCTGCGGGTTTCTTGGAATCAAATGTACACACACGGTTACCGACCATTGCGTTTGGCCCCATCATATCGATCTCCGCATCCAATAATGCAGCCTCGGCGCTTTGGAAAGCTAATTGACGGTCTCTATCATTCCGGCCAGCTCGTTCACTGAAAATCGACAGTCTCGCAGCAATAACCCCCATAGCCAGAATCACCGTCAGCATCATCAAGACCACGACCAAACTAGCGCCCCGCTGTTTAAACAAAGTTCGTCCCAGAACATCTCCCATAAAAGGACGACTATTTTTTGGGTTCATAGCGGATTTCTCAAATTAACAGTAAACGTCACGACCTTACGAAGACGGCCGTCCGCCGTATTGACCACCAAAGTATCTCCATTATTTTGAGTAAAATTACTGCCCAGCGGAGTCAATGTCGTCGTGCCTGCAACCGTGGACGCCACAGTTACGCGATCTGCAGAGCGTAATACCAGCCCTACGCGCACGGCCTTCACGCGAGCCCAATCGTTAATAGCGTTCCCAGTTGAATCTACTTCCGAGGCATTCAGCCATCTATCTACAAAACTGTCATTGTTCGTATCAACACCATACATTAATTGAAGAGTCTCAACGCCTCTCACAATAACTTCTGAGGAAAAAACACCGGTAGCCGAATTGAAATATTTACATCTGAGCTCGGGCTCTAAACTTCCGGCCGCCTGCCTTACTTCAAATATACTATATGCTCGATCGCCTGCAGAGGTAGGTTGAGCCTGGGGTCGCCCCAAACAGTCAATCATGCTACCATCCCCAGAAGGGGTGCCACTACCTTGAAATCGAATAACCAAAGTATCGCTATTATTGATTCGATTGGTAGATCGGTTGTGCACTCCATTATCTAAACTGCTTCCAGCAGCAGTATTGTTATAGCCACGTAGATCAGGTTCACCATCAGCCGGAGCTGCTACCTCTCTACGGTACATGGCGCCACTGGTCGACCACATGTAGTTCTGGTAGCCTGCCTGCTGTATGTTGCGAGTAATAAGATCCGTTACAAATCTGGCATTGTCTTGAATTACAGAGGCAGCCTCTTGCGTACTCCTCGACCGACCAGAATTTAGATAAAAAGATGATGCCGCGATTACAATTAATAAAGAAATAACCAAAGAAACCATCAACTCGACCAACGTGAGTCCTAATTGCCGGTGGGGAATAAATTTCCTCATTCTGCAAATCCTGTTAAACCACCAACCACCAGTTGTGGATTAGTTGGGGTAATGCTGGTTGTTGCAGTACCTCTCTCAAGCTGATCTCTCTTGTCGATCCAACCCATTTTGATAATGGCACTATTCCCCAAGTTGTCACATGCCCATTTGTATGATCCGTCCGCGTTGCGCGGTGTGGAATCTCGGCAAACTACCGCTCTCCCCGCCGGCAGCGCCTGGACGACACGCCCCGCCCAATCTGCGACATGCAAAACACTAATTTGATTTGCTGTGCACGCCGTAGTTTTGCAATCTGTAGTGGGTACAGCAGTAAAAGTTGAGGCAGTAGCGGTGTCAAACAAGTATGGATTTACACCCGCAACCGTGGACGTATTGTTTGAAACAGTGGTGTTCGAGCGCATCATCTCCGTATAGTCTTTTGCAAGCGTTGTCGCGGCAGAAAAGCTTGCTGCAGATTGACTTCCTTTTAATGAGGCAAGCTGCAGGCCGCCCATTGCCAAAATTCCAAATGCCAAAATCAGCATCGAAATCATCACTTCAATGAGCGAGAATCCACGCGTATGTGCAGTAGTCGAACTTTTTCGCATGGAAGCACTATAGCCACACAAAGCCCAGTGCAACAGCCCAGACGAGGAACGGTCCCGCTAGCATTACAGACGGTCACTCTACTGCCACCACCCAGAGCGATGATCCTCGCAGCTAAATGAAGAAAGCATAGTTTGGAAAAGTACATGGCCGTCTGCTTAGAGCAAGCAGCGTTAGCTCGCACGATATGTGCGCCAAACCCGGCTGTTGGCGCAGTCATAGTGAGCCCCAATGGGCAGATCATTGGTGTAGGGCATACACAACGCCGAGGTGGTGCACATGCAGAAGTTGTCGCTGTGCAGAACGCGCTTGCTCGTGGCCACAACCTGCAAGGCGCGACGGCTTTTGTAACTTTGGAACCGTGTTCACACCACGGGCGGACAGGCCCCTGCACAGATGTGCTAATACAGAACGGCATTCACAAAGTGTTCGCTTCGATTGTCGACCCTAATCCATTGGTAGCGGGCACAGGCATAGCAAAGCTGAAGGCCGCCGGCATTGAAGTGCAGGTTGGCCTTGGTGCAGCCGAATCCAGAGAGCTCAACATTGGCTTCTTTAGCCGAATGGTCAGAAGAACTCCATGGGTTCGAACAAAAATTGCTGCCTCTTTGGATGGTCAAACCGCACTACACAACGGTGAGAGCAAGTGGATTACAAGCACCTTGGCGCGCCAAGATGGCCATCATTGGCGCCAAAAAGCTTGCGCCATACTCACGGGAATTGGAACGGTCATCAAAGATGATCCCACTTTAGATGTTCGACTGGATGGTAATCTACGCCAACCGCACCTGGTAATTGTGGATAGCCAACTGAAGACATCTCCCCACGCCAGATTATTTACACCCAAGCGCCAAGTGATTGTCTACTGCGCCATAGACGCACCAGCCAAGCGTTCTGAATTGGAATCCGCAGGAGCAACCGTTATTTGCATGCCAAGCATGTCTAGCTCAACACATGCACAGGTTGATCTCTCCGCTATGCTTTTGGATTTGGCGACAAAAGAAATCAATGAAGTTCATGTGGAAGCTGGTGCCAAGCTAAATGGTGCATTAATCGAAGACAACTTGGTAGACGAATTTTTAATATATCTAGCTCCAAAATTGATAGGCCCCGGACACCCTATGGCAAGCTTGAATCCTTTGCAATCACTTAATCAATCTATCCCATTGGAATTTCTTTCCGCAAATGCAATTGGGGATGACCTTCGAATCCTCGCAAGGAACAAGGGTCACTTTGACTTCTAGAAGCTATTAATTTGAAGCAACCACGTGAAAATACAGAAGCCGGTCGAAATACAAGTGCGAGATATACAGCTCTATCAAGTGGAGATGCCGTGGGTGGTTCTAATTCTCTCATTAGCAATAGCACTGGCAACTTCTCTGGGAGTTCCAAGTGAAGAAGTATTGCAGGACACATTCAAATCCAGCGTCCTATCGATAGGAGTATTGACTGCCGCAATTGCCTTGTTTTGGAAAATCCGTAACAAGAGATACGTTTTGAATTGGCCTGTTGTGGCAATGCTTCCCGTTTTACTTACGCTCTATGCGTTTGTAAGCATGACTTGGTCTCACACATACTTGGCTGGTGTTGAAGCCGCAAGGTGGCTAATCTTCTCTCTCCTGCTTTGGTTGGGAATGGCTACTTTTACAAGAGCACTCTTGCCGCGGCTGCTAGTGGGAATTCATATAGGAGTAACGGTCGCTTCAATTTGGACGGCATTGCAATTTTGGTTTGATTTCAGCTATTTTCCACAAGGCGCGACTCCAGCATCAACATTTGTAAATCGTAATTTTTTTGCCGAGTTTTCGATATGTGCTTTGCCCTACTCTACATATTTGATAGCAAATCAAAAGGAAGGTAAGTGGCTCATACCATTGGCGGGATCGATTGCTTTCAATATTTGCGCGCTTTTGATGACAGGAACCAGATCAGCATTAGTAGGATTTCTTCTAATCATTCCCATCGGATTTTTTATACTTTCCCGATATCAAAAACAATTAGAATTTCAGCATTGGAAATTCGGTGTTGGTATGCTCACTTTGGGGGCGGTTATTCTGACCGCGTTAGGGCTTGCTGCCATTCCCACCGGCAATGAAAAATTAATTGGGGATTTTGGCCGCATAAGTGCTCTGGATCACTCATTCCATAGGGCCGTATCACTCACAAAACCAGGAGAATATACATCAGGCTCATTCTCCATCCGCTCAGTGATGTGGCATGCGACAGGAAGAATGATTGTAGCCCATCCTATTGCGGGCGTTGGGGCGGGTGCGTGGGAAGTGTATGTTCCTATTTTTCAAACCGGGGACTCGAACGTTGAAACTGACTTTTATGCTCACAATGAAGTTCTTCAACTAATAGCAGAGTATGGCCTGATCGGATGGTTTTTTCTAACGGGGCTCATAGCTTATTTGCTTAAAGCTGCACATGTAACATGGATAAGTAAAACAAGGGAAGAGCTGCTGGATGCTCCTATACGAGCATTTGCACTTTGCAGCATTTTTGTTTTATTCTTTGTGAGCATGGCGGGTTTCCCCTGGCGACTTGCATCCACAGGGGCACTATTTGCGATTAGCCTCGGAATATTACTTTCGTCCGATATCCGAAGAAATGAGACCTCAAGAAATATTTGGAATAAAAAATGGGCTTTTTCGCCTAGTTATGCTTTGATTCCAATGTCGATACTAGTAATTGCTCTAACAATCACTTGTGCGATATCTGGGCTTGCGATGATGTGCGAAATGAAGCTGGTTAGAGCCGCAAAAATAGCGTTAACCATCACCAAGTCTGGGCAACCCAATGCTCCCCAATGGGATGAGGCAAAAACTGAAATACTTCAGTTAATGCGAGATGGTATTGACATCAATCCTCACTATAGAAAATTAGCTCCGATTGCTGCAGATGAAATGGCCAGTTGGGGGGATTGGAAAGATGCCATTTGGATATGGGAAACTATTTTTATATCTCGGCCATATGTTGTTGCTTTCGCAACCAACATTGCTCAAGGTTACCTGGAAATGGGAAATATTCCGAAATCCAAAATATTCCTTGAGCGAGCGAAGCAGCTGCAACCCACCTCAAATACCGTACAATTTTTAGAAGTCAAAATACTCATACATGACGAGAAATTTGAGCAGGCCAAGGCTATTATTGAAAAATTGATGGCCGATGGATATCTCAATTATGAAAGTATATATACTGCCTACTGGATTGGTGCCCATACAAAGGACTGGCCACTAGCAATACATGCGCTTGAGTTACGCATAGATAAATGGCCGCAAGAGGCGTATGACGGCTGGCTAAAATTAGGTGATATTTATAATAAAACTGAATTGCATGATGCTCCGAAAGCAACAGAATGCTATCGCAGAGCACTTGCTACTGCACCGAATCCTGTTCGCGAAATCGTTTTAAACAAAATTCCTACTGAATACCGGGCTAACCTTTAATAGGTTGAACCTGTGAGAAATATCCTGCGAAAATCCAGCCCATGTTCACAGGCATCATCACCGGCGTAGGCCGCATTTCCGCCGTCCAGGCTCTGGGCGAATCTGCAACCCATGGCAAGCGCCTCACGATTGAGACGCCCGCTGGCTACCTCGACGATGTGGGCTTGGGCGACAGCATTGCGCTCAATGGCGCCTGTATGACGGTCACCACTTTCGACGTTGCGCGACAGCAGTTCACCATCGATATCTCTGCCGAATCGCTGGACAAGACTGCCGGGCTGGACGCCCTGGGCCCCATCAACCTGGAAAAAGCCCTGCGAGCGCATGACCGGCTGGGCGGCCATTTGGTATCGGGCCATGTGGATGGCATCGGCAGCGTGAGCCACTTTGCCCAAGTGGGCGAAAGCTGGGAACTCCGTGTGCTAGCACCTGTGGCGCTGGGCAAGTACCTGGCCTACAAGGGCTCCATCACTATTAACGGCGTGAGCCTGACCGTGAACCGTATTGCCGATGTGGCGGGTGGTTGCGAGGTCAGCATCAACCTGATCCCCCACACCGTGGAGAACACAGCCTTGCACACATTGGCCGTGGGCAAAAAAGTGAACCTGGAAATTGATCTGATCGCGCGCTACGTGGAGCGCATGATGACCGCGCCCGCCGCGCAGGCCTGAGTTTTCAGTCGGCGCCTGCGCCCGAACGCCACTCAGGCAGGCTCCAGCCTCGGTACAGGGCCAGCAGGCGCAGCACCGTCGCCACGCCAGCCGCAGCCACCAGGCTACCCCACAGCGGCAGGCCCATAACCTGAGAGCCCACCATCACCCAGCCCCCGACAAACGAACACACAGCGTAGGGTTGATGGTCACGGAACGCGCGCGGGATCTCGTTGCACACCACATCGCGCATCACCCCGCCAAACACCGCCGTCACCATGCCCATGAGCACGGCCACGATGGCGGGCATACCCATCTCCAGTGCGATATGGGTGCCGCCAGCGGTGAACAACCCCAGGCCCAGCGCGTCGGGCCACTGCATGGCGCGCTCGGTGGGTTCAAAGTGTTGCACGCGCAGAAACAGCATGGCGCCAACGCACAGGGCCAGCAGCGCCCACAGCCAAGTGGCATGCTCCACCCAGAAGAAGGGGCGCCGGTCCAGCAGTACATCGCGCAGCGTGCCGCCGCCAAAGGCTGTGAGCCCGGCCACCACGCACACGCCCACGGCGTCCAGCCGTTTGCGCGCCGCTTCCATGAGGCCGGACAAGGCAAAGGCCACCGTGGCGGCGGCCTCTATGGCGATGTGGGTGTTGGAGAGCGTGAGCACCTCGGCCAGATGGTTCATCGCCACGCCCTGCCCTCCTTACAGATGAAACGAATCAGAAGGTCAGCGTCTTCACACCGCTGGCCGTGCCCAACAGACAGACCTGGGCGCGCTGGAAGGCGAACACGCCCACCGTCACCACGCCGGGCCATTGGCTCACTTCAGCCTCAAAGGCCAGCGGATCGGTGATCTGCAACCCGGTCACGTCCACAATCCACTGGCCGTTGTCGGTCACCAATGGCTTGCCATCCTTCTGGCGCACCTTGCCCGTTCCGCCCTTGGCGGCAAACTGGGCGATGACCCGCTGCGTGGCCATGGGGATGACTTCCACCGGCAGTGGGAACTGGCCCAGCGTCTTCACCAGCTTGGACTCGTCCGCAATGCAAACGAACTTGGCGCTCTGGGCCGCCACGATCTTCTCGCGCGTCAGCGCCGCGCCGCCGCCCTTGACCATGTTGCCCGCACCATCAATTTCGTCGGCGCCGTCGATGTAGACCGAGAGCTTGTCCACCTCGTTGCTGTCAAACACGGTGATGCCCAGGGCCTGCAGGCGCTCGGTGCTGGCCACGGAGCTGGACACCGCGCCCTTGATCTGGTCCTTGATGGTGGCCAGCGCGTCGATGAACTTGTTGACCGTGGAGCCGGTGCCCACGCCCACAATCTCGCCGGGCACCACGTACTGCAGCGCAGCCTGGCCCACCAAGGTTTTGAGTTCGTCTTGGGTCAGTGCGGGTGTGCTCATAAGGGACAATCGAGGGAGTTGAAATCTGAAAGCAGGAATTATCCGATGTCTCTGGTCCCCTACGCCCTCGCCCGCAGCGTTTTGTTCAATCTGGACCCCGAAGTCGCCCACGACATCACCATGGCCGGCCTGGCTGCCACCCAGGGCAACCCGCTCAAGCTGGCCTATTGCAACAACCGCGTGGACGACCCCGTCACCCTGGCGGGCCTGAAGTTTCCCAACCGCGTGGGCATGGCTGCCGGACTGGACAAGAACGCCCGCTGCATCGACGGCCTGGGCGCCATGGGCTTTGGCTTTGTGGAAGTGGGCACCGTCACCCCGCTGGCCCAGTCTGGCAACCCCAAGCCGCGCATGTTCCGCCTGCCTGCGGCAAACGCGCTCATCAACCGCTTGGGCTTCAACAACGGCGGGCTGGATGCCTTCATTGCCAATGTGCAACGCTCCGCCTTGCGCCAGAGCAAAAACCCGTCGCTGCTACTGGGCCTGAACATCGGCAAGAACGCCGCCACGCCGATTGAAAAAGCGACCGATGACTACCTGATCTGCCTGGACGGCGTCTACCCGCATGCGGACTACATCACCGTCAACATCTCCAGCCCCAACACCAAGAACCTGCGCAGCCTGCAGAGCGACGAGGCGCTGGACGCGCTGCTGGGCGCCATTGCCGAACGCCGCGAGCAACTGGCCCAGAAGCACGGCCAGCGCAAACCCATCTTCCTGAAAATCGCCCCCGATCTGGAGGCCGACCAGGTCGCCGTGATTGCCGCCACGCTGAAGCGCTACGGCACCGACAGCAGCGGCCAGGTCAACAACGCCTGGGGCGTGATCGGCACCAACACCACGCTGTCACGCGAGGCCGTCAAAGGCCTGCCGCATGCCGAAGAAACCGGCGGCCTGTCGGGCGCGCCGGTGCTGGAGAAAAGCAATGCAGTGATTGCCCAGCTGCGTGCAGCGCTGGGCCGTGACTTCCCCATCATCGGCGTGGGCGGCATCATGAGTGCGGCCGATGCGGTCAGCAAGATCCAGGCGGGTGCGGATGTGGTGCAGATCTACACCGGGCTGATCTACAGCGGTCCGCAGCTGGTCAAGGACGCAGCCCTGGCGATCAAGTCCTTGAATAAAAAGAGTCGCTAGCCCCCGTCGATATTGCGCCAGTAGCTCCTGAATCCATAGCAGATCAGGGTTCGACGGCCAGCCCCAGAATCGGCGCTCCGTCGGCCACGGTGCCCACCAGCTTGGCTTTGCCGCTGCTGAGGTCAATGGTGTAGAGCGTGGTCGCCGGCTGGCTGGTGCTGCGCACCGCGGCGAAGGCAATGCCCGTCACGTCGGCAATATCGAAAGACGCATCCAGCAAGGCACCGGTGCCCAATGGCCCCACCGTGTGCAGTTGCCCCGTGTTGGGTGACACGGCGGGTTGTACGCCCTCCACGGTGCCCTGCGTCACCAGCATGCCCACGCGGCGGTCGATGGCGTAGTTGGTGGTGAGCTTGTCGTCTTTCTTGTTGTAGGTGTAGCCAGCGGCCACTATCTCGGGCTGTTGGCCGGCTTGCGCATCGCCAAGCGCATAGGCCAGGGCAGGATCCACAGCGGCCAATGCACCAGTATCCGGGTGCAGGCGCAGGTTCTGGCCCGTGTTGCTCACCACGCGCACGCGATCCGCCACGGGGTTGAAGTCCACCCCAAACGCAGTGCCTTGCAAAGCGGCACCAGCCCCGCTGCCCACCACGGTCAGCACACCCGTAGGCGCATCCAGCGTATACAAGCGCCCGGCACTGCTCAGCACAAACAGCATGCCTTTGGAGATGCGGTAGTCCATACCCAGCAGTGTTTCGCCATCCGGCAGACCCACCACAGCCGTGCGCCGCAGCACTTTGCCCGGCTGATTCGCACTCACCGTCAAAAGCTCCATGTTTTGCGTGAGCACCTGCAGAGTTTCCTTGTGCTGACCTTCTTGGGCCACCGCACCGGTCGTACAACCCGTCAGAACCGCCAGGGCCAAGGCCGCCCCCGCTACGAACCCATTCAATGCATTGAACTTCACCACGGTGACCTCCTCGGGCAGTTGAAAACGCTCTAGATGGCCTGCAACAGGCCACGCACATGTTCGGCGATCGCCAGCGCACTGGTCAAGCCCGGTGACTCGATTCCAAACAAATTCACCAGCCCTGCCACTCCATGCACCATAGGCCCCTGGATCACAAAGTCAGCAGCCGGTGTACCTGGTCCGTGGATCTTGGGGCGTATACCGGCGTAGGCAGGTAGCAGCGCGCCGTCGGGCAGCGCCGGCCAGTATTTGCGCACCTCGCCATAAAACGCATCTCCGCGCGCCGGGTCCACTTCCAGGTCCTGCGGGTCGTCCACCCACTGCACATCGGGGCCAAAGCGCGCCTGCCCCCCGAGATCAATGGTCAGGTGCACACCCAGACCCGCCGCTTCGGGCACGGGGTAAATCAGCCGCGAAAACGGGCTGCGCCCCGCCAGCGTGAAGTAGTTGCCCTTGGCAAAGTAGGCCGGCGGTACATGGCGTGCATCCAGCCCCGCAAAGCGGGCCGCCAAGGCTGGCGCCGCAAAGCCCGCGGCATTCACCACGGTATTGGCCCGCAGGCGGGTGCCATCTTCCGCTACCAAATCAATAGCACCTGGCGCAATTTCTGCGAGGGCTAGAGGCGAATTCAACGCCAGAACTCCGCCAGCGCGCTCCAGATCCCCCAGCAGCGACAACATGAGCGCATGGCTATCCACAATGCCCGTGGACGGGGAATGCAGGGCGGCCAGGCACTGTAGTTGTGGCTCTGCAGCACGCGCCTGCGCGGCATCCAGCAGCACCAGATCGCTCACCCCATTGGCCGCCGCCTTGGCCTGGATGCCCTGCAGCTGCGCCACTTGCGCGGCATCGGTAGCCACAATGAATTTGCCGCAGCGCTGGTGCGGCAGGTTGCGCTCGGCGCAGTAGTCATAGAGCAGCTGCTTGCCGCGCACGCACAACTGCGCCTTGAGTGAGCCCGCAGGATAGTAAATGCCGGCATGGATCACTTCGCTATTGCGTGCGCTGGTCTGCGTGCCAAAGGCATCGCAAGCTTCCAATACCAACACCTCGCGCCCGGCCAGCGCCAGTGCGCACGCCACAGCCAGCCCCACCACACCGGCGCCGATAACCACGCAGTCCACGCGCTCGGCAGTGTGTTCCGTCCCGATTTGCATATGCCGTCCATTCCCAACGCCCACGCACCTCGGGGGCCATGTAGTATCTTATCGGCACGCCTCCTCCAACCAACCGTCGAACCACCATGGACATTCCTGAACCCGCGGCTGACACCATCTTGCGCCTGCCCCTCAAAGCCATGGGCCTGCGCTCCGGCATGGCACTGCAAACCCGCCGGCTGGTCGAAGGCACCAGCAAGAAGGAAGCGCAGTTCTTTGGGGCCATAGAAGGCAAGGGAGTGATGGTGGGCCCGCCTGGGTCGGACGCCACCCAGACCGGTCTGGAAGAAGGTGAGGTATGCATGGTGCGCGGTTTCACCGGACAGTACGAGTTCTCGTTTCTGAGTAAGGTGCTGCAGACCTTCGAGAAGCCGTTTGCCTATGCGCTGTTGGCCTACCCTGCGCAAGTCGATGCCAAAAAAGTGCGGCAATCCATGCGCACCAAAGTGTCCTGGCCCACACAGGCGCGCCCTGCCGGCGTGACCGAGGAGACGCCTGCGCTGGAACTCTTGCTGGTGGATATCAGCCCCGCCGGTGCCATGGTCAGCAGCCCTTCCGCACTGGGCGGCATTGGTGAACTGGTGCAATTGGGCATGGACGTGCGGTTTGAGGACAACCCCGTGCGTTTGCAGTTGACCGGCAGCATCTGCCACCACAACCGTGCACCAGACCAGGACCAGTACTTCGTGGGTTTGGCGTTCAAGAACCTGAGCCAGAACGACAAGCTGGTGCTGCACTACCTGACGCAAGCCCAGGCACCCAGCGCCTGAGCCCACACGACTGCGGACGCAAGACACAAAACAAAAAAGCCTGGCTCATGGAGCCAGGCTTTTTGATGTGGTGGGCGATGCAAGTTTCGAACTTGCGACCCCTGCAGTGTGAATGCAGTGCTCTACCCCTGAGCTAATCGCCCTGAATTCTTATCAGGTAAGCCTCAAATTATATACCAAAAATCAGGTCGTTTGCCGCCACAGCGTTTTCCCGCCGCTGGAATTGTCCAGCTGGGTCAGCACATCGTCGTGGGCCGCCATTTCCTGCGCGTTGGCGCTGAGTACGGGCAGTTCAATGGCACTCAAATCCACGCGCTCCACCACGATACCCTTGGCCTCCTGGGTGGTTGTGTCCATCAACAGCGCGTCCTGCCCGCGTGTCATGTTGATGTAGACATCGGCCAATAGCTCCGCGTCCAACAAGGCTCCGTGCAGTGTGCGCCCTGAGTTGTCCACTTCCAGCCGGTCGCACAGGGCGTCCAGGCTGTTGCGCTTGCCGGGGAACATCTCCTTGGCCATGACAAGCGTGTCCAGCACACTTCCCACGTATTCCTTGAACTTCAGGTGGCCCGCACGCGCCAGCTCCATGTCCAGAAATGCCAGATCGAAAGGCGCGTTGTGGATGATGATTTCCGCATCGGCCACATAGTCCAGCAACGTCTGCGCGATTTCCTCGAACCGGGGCTTGTCACTCAGGAATTGGGTGGTCAGGCCGTGCACGCGCAGAGCGCCTTCATCACTGTCACGCCCGGGGTTCAAATAGAAGTGCAGGTTGTTGCCAGTGAGCTTGCGGTTCACCAGCTCCACACATCCGATCTCCACCATGCGGTCCGGGTTGTCCGGATGGTTGGCGTAAAAGCCGGTCGTTTCCGTATCCAGGAAGATTTGGCGCATGGAAAGACCTCAGTGATTCTCTTTGGCGTGGTTGATCGAGTATTTGGGGATTTCCACCACCAGATCTTTCTGGGCCAAAAAGGCCTGGCAGCTCAGGCGGGAGTTGGGCTCCAGGCCCCAAGCGCGGTCCAGCAAGTCTTCTTCAGTTTCTTCCTGTGCGCTCAAGGAGGCAAAGCCCTCTCGCACCACCACGTGGCAGGTAGTGCAGGCACAGCTCATGTCGCAGGCATGCTCGATATTGATGCCGTTCTCGAGCAGGGCTTCGCAAATCGAAGTGCCGGCCGGGGCAGACAACTCGGCACCGGCGGGACAGTACTCGGGATGCGGCAGGATTTTGATGATGGGCATGGTGTGTCCAGAAACTCAGATGGATTCAATGTTTTTGCCTGCCAGCGCCTGCGCAATACCGCGGTTCATGCGCAGTGCCGCAAAAGCTTCCGTGGCCTGGGCCAGGGCTTTGGACTGGGCTTCCACAAACGCTGCATCCTCGCTGGTGCGGGCAGCGTCCAGTGCTTGCATCGCAGCATCGACCTCGGCGCGTTCTTGCGCACCCATTAGATCGCCATCAGCGGCAAGCGCACTGTGGGTGGCCAGCAGCAGACGGTCCGCGTCCACCCGGGCTTCCACCAGCGCGCGGGCGCGCATATCGGCCTCGGCCGTGGTGAAGCTGTCCTTGAGCATCTGTGCAATTTGGTCGTCGCTCAAACCATACGAAGGTTTGACATCAATGCGGGCTTCCACCCCGCTCACCTGCTCTTTGGCTGACACATTCAGCAAGCCATCCGCATCGACCGTAAAGGTCACACGGATGCGCGCTGCACCGGCAGCCATCGGGGGAATGCCGCGCAGCTCGAAGCGCGCCAAGCTGCGGCAGTCGGCCACCAGGTCACGTTCGCCCTGCACCACGTGCAGGGCCAGTGCCGTCTGGCCGTCTTTGTAGGTGGTGAAGTCCTGCGCCATGGCAGTAGGAATGGTTTGGTTGCGCGGAACAATGCGCTCCACCAAGCCCCCCATGGTCTCCACGCCCAAGGACAGGGGAATCACGTCCAGCAGTAGCAAATCCCCCGTGGGGTTGTTGCCTGCCAGCTGGTTGGCCTGGATGGAGGCGCCCAGCGCCACCACCTCATCGGGGTTCAGGTTAATCAGGGGTTCGCGGCCAAAAAAATCGGCCACCGCATGGCGCACCTGCGGCATGCGGGTCGAGCCGCCCACCATCACCACGCCCTGGATGTCATCCTTGGTAAGTGCCGCGTCGCGCAAGGTCTTGCGCACAGCCTGCAACGTGCGCGCCGTGAGCGCGGCGGTCACCTGTTCAAACTGCTCACGGTTCAGCGAAACATCCACCCCACCAGCCGACAGGTCCGCCTCGGCGGTCACGATGTCTTCATCGGACAGCGCTTCCTTGCAGCGGCGGGCCTCGGCCATCAGCACCGCCTGGTCTTCCGGCGTATGGGCTTGCAGGCCGACCTGCGCCAACAGCCAATCGGCCAAGGCTCGGTCGTAATCGTCCCCACCCAGTGCCGAATCGCCACCCGTGGCCAGCACCTCGAACACACCGGCCGACAGCCGCAGGATGGAGATATCAAATGTGCCACCACCCAGGTCGTATACGGCGTAGACACCTTCCGACGCGTTGTCCAAGCCATAGGCAATGGCAGCCGCCGTGGGTTCGTTGATGAGACGCAGCACGTTCAGGCCTGCCAGCTGTGCGGCATCCTTGGTGGCTTGGCGCTGTGCGTCGTCAAAGTACGCGGGCACAGTCACCACGGCACCGTAAATGTCGTCGTTGAACGTGTCTTCCGCCCGGAAACGCAACGTGGCCAGAATCTCGGCACTCACCTCCACGGGGCTCTTTTCACCCGCGATGGTGCGCACCTTGACCATACCCGGTGTGTCCACCAGTGCATAGGGCAGTTTGCTGGCGTGGGCAATGTCCTTCAAGCCCCGTCCCATCAGCCGCTTGACCGAGGCAATGGTATTGCCCGGATCACTGGTTTGCTGCTCCAGGGCCGCGAAGCCGATTTGCCGCCGCTCCGCGTCCACATAGCGCACAACGCTGGGCAAAATCACACGGCCTTCGGTATCAGGCAGGCATTCAGCCGTCCCGTTGCGCACTGCGGCGACCAGCGAATGCGTGGTGCCCAAGTCAATGCCCACGGCAATGCGACGTTCGTGCGGGTTGGGCGACTGCCCGGGTTCAGAAATTTGTAGAAGCGCCATGGAGGTAATTAGTCAAACTGGTCAAAGCGCTGGTTCAGGTCTTGTGTGAATTTTTCGAAGAACATCAACGCCCGCACAGGCCCTACTGCCGCGACGGCATCGTGCTGCTGGTCCAGCAGGGTGGCACATTGTTGCAGCAATTGCGCGCGCGATGTATCCACTTCCTCCTGCAACGCCTCCAGCGCGGGCACTGTCGCTGCGTCATCCAATGCCTCACGCCATTCCATCTGCTGCATCAGAAATGCCGCCGGCATGGCGGTGTTGCTATGGGCATTCACGGGCGCACCTCCCAGTTCACACAGATAGGCCGCGCGCTTGAGCGGGTCCTTCAGGCGTTGGTAGGCCTCGTTGATGCGAACGGACCATTGCATGGCCACGCGCTGGGCGGCGGCCCCTTGCGCGGCAAACTTGTCAGGATGGGCTTCGCGCTGCAGCGCCTTCCAGCGGGCGTCCAGTGCAGCGCGGTCCTGTGCGAACTGCCGGGTCAGGCCAAACAGTTCGAAATCATCGGCCTGCAGGTTCACACGCGGAAGGATTCACCGCACCCACACTTGTCGCGTTCGTTGGGGTTGTTGAAGCGGAAACCTTCATTCAACCCTTCACGCACAAAGTCCAGTTGCGTACCGTCGATGTAAGCCAGACTTTTGGGGTCGACCAGCACCTTCACACCAAAACCTTCAAACACGATGTCTTCCGGCGACAACTCATCCACGTACTCAAGCTGGTAGGCCAGCCCGGAGCAACCCGTGGTTTTGACGCCCAGACGCACGCCCACGCCCTTTCCGCGTTTGGTCAGGTAGCGCGTTACGTGCCGTGCCGCGGCCTCAGTCAGGGTCACAGACATATCAGTTCAGGTGTTTTTTCTTGTAATCGTCCACTGCCGCCTTGATGGCGTCTTCGGCCAGGATGGAGCAATGGATCTTCACGGGCGGGAGCGCCAGTTCTTCGGCGATCTGGCTGTTTTTCAACGCGGCCGCTTCGTCCAGCGTCTTGCCCTTGACCCATTCGGTCACCAGCGAGCTGGAGGCAATGGCTGAGCCACAGCCATAGGTTTTGAAGCGCGCATCTTCAATCACGCCGGTTTGCGGGTTGACCTTGATTTGCAGCTTCATCACGTCACCGCAAGCGGGCGCGCCCACCATGCCGGTGCCCACGCTGTCGTCGCCTTTTTCAAAGCTGCCGACATTGCGGGGATTTTCGTAGTGATCAACGACTTTGTCTGAATATGCCATGTTGTTTCTCCAAAATCTTTAGTGCGCAGCCCACTGGATGGTGCTGATATCAATGCCTTCTTTGTACATGTCCCACAGGGGGCTCAGGTCACGCAGCTTGGCCACGTTCTTCTTGATGGTGTCCACGGCGTAGTCGATATCGGCCTCGGTGGTCCAGCGCCCAATCGTCATGCGCAGGCTGCTGTGGGCCAGTTCGTCGCTACGGCCCAAGGCGCGCAGCACATAGCTGGGCTCCAACGAGGCAGAGGTACAGGCGGAACCCGACGACACGGCCAGGCCCTTGATACCCATGATCAGCGACTCGCCTTCGACGTAGTTGAAGCTCATGTTCAGGTTATGAGGCACGCGCTTGGACTCGTGGCCGTTGATAAACACCTGCTCAATGTCCTTGAGGCCGTTCAGCATGCGGTCATGCAGCGCCTGAATGCGGATGTTCTCGGCGTGCATTTCTTCCTTGGCGATGCGGTAGGCCTCACCCATGCCAACGATTTGGTGCGTAGGCAAGGTGCCGCTGCGCATGCCGCGCTCGTGACCACCACCGTGCATTTGTGCTTCCAGGCGGATGCGCGGCTTGCGGCGCACAAACAGCGCGCCAATGCCCTTGGGGCCATAGGTTTTGTGCGAGGTCAGGCTCATCAGGTCCACCGGCAACGTCGCCATGTCGATGTCCACACGGCCCGTCGCTTGCGCGGCGTCCACATGAAAAATCACGCCTTTTTCACGGCAGATGGTACCGATGGCGGCGATGTCCTGGATCACGCCGATCTCGTTGTTCACGAACATCACGCTGGCCAGGATGGTGTCAGGGCGGATGGCGGCCTTGAAGGCCTCCAGGTTCACCAGACCGTCTTCCTGCACGTCCAGATAGGTCACTTCAAAGCCTTGGCGCTCCAGTTCACGGCAAGTGTCCAGCACCGCCTTGTGTTCGGTCTTGACGGTGATGATGTGCTTGCCCTTGGACTTGTAAAAGTGCGCGGCACCCTTCAGGGCCAGGTTGTTGGACTCGGTAGCACCCGAAGTCCAGACGATTTCACGCGGATCGGCGTGGATCAACGCGGCAACTTGCTCACGTGCTTTTTCAACTGCGGCCTCAGCTTCCCAGCCCCAGGCGTGGCTGCGTGATGCGGGGTTGCCAAAGTGGTTGCGCAACCAGGGAACCATGGCATCCACCACCCGCTCGTCGCAAGGGTTGGTGGCGCTGTAGTCCATGTAAATGGGGAAATGGGGGGTGGTGTCCATGGCTGGCTCGATGCTGGCTAAATATTGAAACGAAAATCAGGATTTGGAGAACGCGTTACCCAGGGCAAAAACCGAGTTGGGCGCGTTCACACGGATGGGTTTGACCACGGGCATGGCCGAAATGGCGCGCTTCACGCTGGGCTTGTCTTCCACCTGGAGGCCCTTGGCCAACTGGTCATCCACGAGCTTCTGCAGGCTCACGGAGTCCAAAAACTCCACCATGCGGGTGTTGAGAGATGCCCACAGGTCATGGGTCATGCAGCGGTTGCCCTCGCCCAGGCAGTTTTCCTTGCCGGCGCATTGGGTCGCGTCGATGGGCTCATCCACCGACACGATGATGTCGGCGACGGTAATTTCGCTAGCTTTGCGGGCCAGGGTGTAGCCGCCACCGGGGCCACGGGTGGATTCCACCAGTTCGTGGCGGCGCAGCTTGCCAAACAGCTGTTCCAGGTAGGACAGGGAAATTTGCTGGCGCTGGCTGATGGCCGCCAAAGTCACCGGGCCGGAGCTCTGACGCAGACCCAGATCGATCATGGCGGTGACCGCAAAACGGCCTTTGGTGGTGAGACGCATGGCAAGCTCCTTGAGTCGCGTTGGTTGACTAAGCAACTCAAGTATACCAAGAAACCTACCAATCCGCTCAGGTACCTAGACCGGGCAGTCGCATTCCCGAGTTACTTGGAAGGAGATGGCAGAATCACCAGGTTGTCCGCCCCTGGTGCCCCGAACGCCTGCTCCTTGAGGATGTGCAACTGGTCGCGCACGCGGGCCGCCTTTTCGAACTCCAAGTTGCGGGCATGTTCCATCATGAGTTTCTCCAGGCGCTTGATCTCGCGTGAAATATCCTTCTCGCTCATGTCCTCCACCTGGGCGCGCTGCTGGGCGTCGCGCTCCAGGCGTTCAGCCTCTTTGCCCGCTTTTTCACTGTAGACGCCGTCAATCAGGTCACGCACCTTCTTGACGATGGCCTTGGGTGTAATACCCCGCTCCAGATTGTGGGCAATCTGCTTTTTGCGCCGCCGTTCGGTCTCGCCAATGGCGCGCTCCATGGAGTCGGTCCGCTTGTCGGCGTACAGGATGGCCTTGCCCTCCAAGTTACGGGCCGCACGGCCAATGGTCTGGATCAGCGAACGCTCGGAGCGCAAAAAGCCTTCCTTGTCCGCGTCCAGAATCGCCACCAACGACACCTCGGGAATGTCCAGACCTTCGCGCAGCAAGTTGATACCCACCAGCACATCAAAGGTGCCCAGGCGCAGGTCGCGCAGGATTTCCACGCGTTCCACCGTGTCCACGTCACTGTGCAGGTAGCGCACCTTCACGCCGTTGTCGGTCAAGTAATCCGTCAACTGCTCTGCCATGCGCTTGGTCAGCGTGGTGATGAGCACGCGCTCGTTCTTGTCGACACGGATGCGGATTTCCTGCAGCACGTCATCCACCTGGCTGGTAGCTGGGCGCACTTCCACCTCGGGATCCACCAGGCCTGTGGGGCGCACCAACTGCTCCACGACCTGACCGGCATGCGCTTTTTCCCAGTCCGCCGGCGTGGCCGACACAAAGATCGCCTGGCGCATCTTGGTCTCGAACTCCTCAAACTTCAGCGGCCGGTTGTCCAGGGCACTAGGCAGCCGGAATCCGTACTCCACCAGCGTGGTCTTGCGCGCCCGGTCCCCGTTGTACATGCCGCCAAATTGGCCGATCAGCACATGGCTTTCGTCGAGGAACATCACCGCATCCTTGGGAAGGTAATCGGTCAAGGTAGACGGTGGTTCACCCGGCGCCGTGCCGCTCAGATGGCGCGAGTAGTTCTCAATGCCCTTGCAGTGCCCCACTTCGCTGAGCATTTCCAGATCAAAGCGCGTGCGCTGCTCCAGCCGCTGGGCCTCCACCAATTTGCCCATGCTGACGAACTCTTTCAGGCGGTCCGACAACTCAGCCTTGATGGTCTCCACGGCGGCCAGTACCTGGTCGCGCGGCGTCACATAGTGGCTGCTGGGATAAACGGTGAAGCGCGGGATCTTCTGGCGGATGCGCCCGGTGAGCGGGTCGAACAGCTGCAGGCTCTCGATCTCGTCGTCAAACAGCTCCACGCGGATCGCCATCTCGGAGTGCTCGGCCGGAAAGATGTCGATGGTGTCGCCGCGCACGCGAAAGGCGCCGCGGCTGAAATCCATGTCGTTGCGCTGGTACTGCATGCGTACCAGCTGGGCAATCATGTCGCGCTGGCCCAGCTTGTCCCCCGTGCGCAGCGTCATCACCATCTGGTGGTAACTCTCGGGCTTGCCAATACCGTAAATGGCCGAGACGGTGGCAACAATTACCACGTCGCGCCGCTCGAGCAGGCTCTTGGTACAACTCAGGCGCATCTGTTCGATGTGCTCGTTGATCGCGCTGTCCTTCTCGATGAACAAGTCGCGCTGCGGCACATAGGCCTCGGGCTGGTAGTAGTCGTAGTAGCTGACGAAATACTCCACCGCGTTCTTGGGGAAGAACTCGCGAAACTCGCTGTACAACTGCGCAGCCAGCGTCTTGTTGGGTGCAAAGACGATGGCCGGCCTCCCCAAGCGGGCAATCACATTGGCCATGGTGAAAGTCTTGCCCGAACCGGTCACACCCAGCAGGGTTTGGAACACCTCGCCATCGGTCACCCCTTCCACCAGTTGGTCAATCGCCTCCGGCTGGTCACCTGCGGGAGGGTACGGCTGGTACAGCTCATAGGGCGAATCCGGAAAACGCACAAAGGTACCTGTGCGTACCTGTTCTGCATCGTCGGTGACTGCGGGAGTGGGCTGGGGGGAAGACATGACTGCGTGCTCAAAGGGGCAAAAGCAGAACTGTAGACTAGACCGAGAATCTCCAGGACCCCGCCATGGCAAATCCCTCTTTTCTCGGTACCGCCCTCCCCTTGATTCAGGCGCCCATGGCAGGTGTGCAGGGCCACGCGCTAGCCACTGCCGTGTGCAATGCTGGCGGGTTGGGCTCCATTCCCGCAGCCATGCTGAGCCTCGATGGGCTGCGCACCGAACTCACCCAGCTCACTGCGCTGACCGAGAAGCCCTACAACGTCAACTTCTTCTGCCACACGCCGCCCGAGCCGGACGCCGCGCGTGACGCGGTCTGGCAGCAGGCCCTTGCGCCCTTTTTTGCAGAACTCGGACTTTCGCAGGCCGACATCGTTCCCGGGCCGGGCCGGGCTCCTTTCAGCGACCAGGTCGCCGACGTAGTCGAGGCATTCAAGCCCCCGGTGGTGAGCTTCCATTTCGGTCTGCCATCCCCGCAATTGCTGGCGCGCGTCAAGGCTTGGGGCAGTGTGGTGCTGGGTAACGCCACCACGGTGGACGAGGCCCTGTGGCTGCAGACCCAGGGTGTTGACGCCATCATTGCCCAGGGCCTGGAGGCTGGAGGCCACCGCGGCATCTTCCTTGGCGACGACCTGAGCACCCAGGTGGGCACCATGGCCCTGCTGCCGCAGATCGTGCAAGCAGTGCAGGTGCCGGTGATTGCCGCGGGTGGCATTGCCGATGCAGCCGGCGTGGCCGCAGCCATGGCGCTGGGAGCATCGGCCGTGCAGGTTGGCACCGCCTATATGTGCTGCCCCGAGTCCACCACCTCGGCCCTGCACCGCGCCGTCCTGCAAAGCCCCGCTGCGCGCCACACGGCGCTGACCACCCTGTTCACCGGCCGCCCGGCACGCGGCATCGTGAACCGGTTGATGCGCGAACTCGGGCCGCTAAGCCCTGCCGCCCCCGCCTTTCCGCTGGCCACCAGCGCCATCGCACCGCTGCGCGCACGCGCGGAGAGCCAAGGCAGCACCGATTTTTCGCCCCTGTGGAGCGGGCAAAACGCTTCCCATTGCTGCAATCTGCCCGCCGCCGAGGTGACGCGTGCACTGGCACAGGGCCTGGCGCGTTAAGCACCCAGAAAAGGCACCAGCGCGGTGCCCGGTAAAATAGGGATTACCCGCATCGCAGGCCGCGGTACCGGGTAACCCCCACGACATTCCAATCACAGGACTTTTTCATGTCTCTTTTCTCTGCCGTCGAAATGGCTCCCCGCGACCCCATCCTGGGTCTGAACGAACAATTCAACGCTGATACCAACCCCAACAAAGTGAACCTGGGCGTAGGCGTGTATTTCGACGACAACGGCAAACTGCCCCTGCTGCAGTGCGTGCAAGCTGCTGAAAAGACCATGATGGACAAGCCCACCGCGCGCGGCTACCTGCCCATCGACGGCATCGTGGCCTACGACAACGCCGTCAAGGGCCTGGTGTTCGGTGCCGACAGCGAACCCGTTACCTCCGGCCGCGTGGCCACCGTGCAGGCCATTGGCGGCACCGGCGGCCTGAAGATTGGCGCTGACTTCCTGAAAAAACTGAACCCCACGGCCAAGGTGCTGATCTCCGACCCCAGCTGGGAAAACCACCGCGCGCTGTTCACCAATGCCGGTTTTGAAGTGGGCACCTATGCATACTTTGATGCTGCTGCCAATGGCGGCAAGGGCGGTGTGAACTTTGAAGGCTACCTGGCCAGCCTGAACGCCGCTGAACCCGGCACCATTGTTGTGCTGCACGCCTGCTGCCACAACCCCACCGGCTACGACATCACCCCCGCGCAATGGGACCAAGTCATTGCCGTGGTGAAAGCCAAGAACCTGACCCCCTTCCTGGACATGGCCTACCAGGGCTTTGGCTACGGCATTGCCGAAGACGGCGCCGTGATCGCCAAATTTGTCGCCGCCGGCCTGAGCTTCTTTGTATCCACCAGCTTCTCCAAGAGCTTCAGCCTCTACGGCGAGCGCGTCGGTGGCCTGTCCGTGCTGTGCAAGGACAAGGAAGAAGCCGGCCGCGTGCTGTCGCAACTGAAAATCGTCATCCGCACCAACTACTCCAACCCACCCACCCACGGTGGCGCCGTGGTGGCTGCGGTGCTGAACAACCCCGAGCTGCGTGCATTGTGGGAAAAGGAGCTGGGCGAAATGCGCGTGCGCATCAAGGCCATGCGCCAGAAGCTGGTCGACGGCCTCAAGGCTGCGGGTGTCAAGCAGGACATGTCCTTCATCACCACCCAAATCGGCATGTTCAGCTACTCCGGCCTGTCCAAGGACCAAATGGTGCGTCTGCGTTCCGAGTTCGGCGTGTACGGCACCGACACCGGCCGCATGTGCGTGGCCGCGCTGAACAGCAAAAACATCGACTACGTCTGCCAGGCGATTGCCAAGGTCATCTAACTTGATGACAAAAAAAGCTGCTAGCCCCCGTGCAATATGCGCCAGCAGCTCCTGAAACCATAGCAAAGGCATCACTTTGACTATGCGCGGTCTGGCTTTGGTAGTGGCGTGGGGGCTCTCTGTGGGCCAGGCCTGGGCGGGGGCCAACCACACACACGCCAGCTACCGGGCGCTGGAGAAAATGCCCGAGGTGGCCCACGCCCCCCGGGTCAGTGCCGAGCCGCTGGATGCCTTTCTCAGGGCCGAGGAAAAAACCCTGGAGGCCCTGCTGGCCAGCCATGAAGCCTGGGCTGTGGCCTCGCTGGACAACTACCCGCCGCGCCCCGAGGCACTGGCCTTTGTGGCCAACCCGGCACGCAACGACGATGCCCGCCGCCAGGCCTTTATGACCGCCCTGCGCGTCGCCCCCAACAGCAAATGGGCCCTGTACGTGCAACCGGACGCCCAGGACCCAGCAGCGACCAGCGGCCTGTTGGCCTGGACCGATATCAGCCCCCTGCCCGCCAGCAGCTTGCCGCTGGCCAGTGCGCGTCAGTTCTTGGCCCTGCGCCCCGGAGAACTGGTAAGTGCGCTCGCCGTGGTGGCAACCGCCACGGACGAACCCGGCTATGGGCTGGACGCCTTTCTGTGGGACGACAGCCCCGGTCCCTGGGGCCGCCAGTATGGGCTGGGGCCACAGCCGTTCGGCAACCCCGCGCTGGTGGCCGACGCCCAGGCGCCTTTCAACATGGGGTTTTTTCACGAAGACCGCATGCTGCTGGGCGTGGCCCCCTGGGCCAAACGCTCGCTGGTGCTGCTGCGCTTTTACCAGTACTCCAGCCTGGCATCGCTGGCCTTCCGCACCGGCCATGAGTACTGGGGCTGGCGCTTTGCAGGCCTAGCGCTGCACTATGTCCAGGCCCTCACCCAGCCCTACCACGCCAGCCTGGCGCCTGGCGAATCCACGGCCAAACTGCTGGGCTTCTATGCCATGTCCCGCCTGGGTATGCCGCGCTTGCGCAACGAGCAGATCCGCCTGATTGCCAATCGCCGGGTGGCGCTGGACCTGGTGCAGGCCGAGTGGCTGGAATCGGCTGACAAGGCCCTGCAGGCCAGCGACAAGGACCGAAACTACCCCGAATGGAACGACCGCTACGTGCGGGACGTGGTGGCCGCTCAATCCGCGGCAGCGGGGAATCGGGCCCAGGCTACCCTGCTAGCCTGCCTTCCACCAGAATGGGTGTCAGACCCGATGGTAGATTTACTGGCGCCGGAGCACACTCTGGCGCCGCTGGAAGATGTACTGCGCAACGAGCCCGCCAAGCGGGCACGGCTGCAGGCGCTGCTGGCGGAATGGATGGGCAATTTTGGTGCGCACAGCCGCAACGCCTTACGGGCTATTGTCAAATCCGGCAACCTGTATTAAAGCAATTGCTGTTATATTGCACTGCAACATTTACGAGGTCTCCCCATGCTGTACCAGCTCTATGAAACCCAACGCTCCCTGATGGAGTCGTTTTCTGACCTGGCCCTGGCCGCAGCCAAGCTCTACAGCAACCCGCTGTCCGTCGTTGGCCAAAACCCTTTCGCCCAACGCCTGTCGGCGGGTTACGACCTGATGCACCGCTTGGGCAAGGACTACGAAAAACCAGAATTCGGCCTGCGCACCATCGATGTGGACGGCGTGGACGTGGCCATCCATGAGCGCGTAGAAGTGACCAAACCCTTCTGCGAGCTTCGCCGCTTCAAACGCTTCACCGACGACCCGGCCACCCTGTCCAAGATCAAGGGCCAGCCCGTGGTGCTCATCGTCGCACCGCTCTCCGGCCACTACGCCACGCTGCTGCGCGACACGGTCAAGACCATGCTCAAAGACCACAAGGTCTACATCACCGACTGGAAAAATGCCCGGCTGGTGCCCTTGGCGGACGGTGAATTCCATCTCGATGACTACGTGAACTACGTGCAAGAGTTCATCCGCCACGTGCAGGGCAAGTACGGCAACTGCCACGTCATGAGCGTGTGCCAGCCCACCGTGCCAGTGCTGGCCGCCGTGTCGCTCATGGCCAGCCGCGGCGAAACCACACCCCTAACCATGACCATGATGGGTGGCCCGATCGACGCCCGCAAATCGCCCACCGCGGTGAACAACCTGGCCATGAACAAGAGCCACAGCTGGTTCGAGAACAACGTGATCTACCGCGTGCCCAGCAACTTCCCCGGAGCAGGCCGCCGCGTCTACCCGGGCTTCCTGCAGCACACCGGCTTTGTGGCCATGAACCCCGACCACCACGCCAAAAGCCACTACGACTACTTCAAAGACCTGATCAAGGGCGACGACGCCAGCACCGAAGCCCACCGCAAGTTCTACGACGAGTACAACGCCGTGCTGGACATGGATGCCGACTACTACCTGGAGACCATCAAGGTGGTGTTCCAGGAGTTCAGCCTGGTCAACGGCACCTGGGATGTGAAAAATCCCCAGGGCAAGCTGGAACGCGTGAAGCCCGCCGACATCAAGACCACCGCACTCATGTCCGTCGAAGGCGAGCTGGACGACATCTCCGGCGCAGGCCAGACCGAGGCCGTGCACGAGATCTGCAGCGGCGTGCCCAAGAGCCAGCAGCGCCACTTTGAAGCCAAGGGTGCCGGCCACTACGGCATCTTCTCGGGCCGCCGCTGGCGCGAACATGTGTATCCGCAGGTCAAGGCCTTCATCAAAGCCCACACCGAGCCAGTTGTAGCCAAAAAAGTGGCTGTAGCCCCCGTAAAACCTGCGCCGACAGCTCCTAAAAAGGTAGCAGCCAAGCGCAGCGTCAAGAGCAAGTGACCGCCGGCACGACCGCTGCACCAGCCTTGGTGCAGCGCCTGCTGGATGCCCTGCCCCAGACCCAGTGCACCCGCTGCGGCTACCCGGACTGCGCGGGTTATGCGCAGGCCGTGGCATCGGGCGAGGCGGGCATCAACCAGTGCCCCCCTGGCGGCGCAGAAGGCATCGCACGGCTGGCGGCCATCACCGGCCAGCCCGTCGTGCCGCTGGACCCGGCGTTTGGCGTGGAAGGCCCGCGCAGCGTGGCCTTTATCGACGAGGCCTGGTGCATTGGCTGCACGCTCTGTATTGCGGCCTGCCCTACCGACGCCATCATTGGCAGCAACAAGCGCATGCACACCGTGCAGGAACAGCATTGCACCGGCTGCGAGCTCTGCCTGCCTGTGTGCCCGGTGGATTGCATCCTGCTCGAGAACGTAACGGGCACGCAGACCGGCTGGAGCGCCTGGCCCCAGCCCCTGGCCGACTCCGCCCGCGCACGCTACCGCGAGAACCAGGCACGCCGTGCCCGCGAAGAAACGGAACAGGCCCAGCGGCTGGTGGAAAAAGCGGAAATGAAGCTGGCAGACCTGCCCGCCCATTCCCAGCACACCGACCCCGCCGTGCTGGACAAGAAACGCGCGGTGATTGAAGCCGCCCTGGCACGGGCCCGCGCCAAGCAAGCCTCCAAACCCTCCTAACTCGCCACCAGGCTTTTGTAGACGCCGCAGCCGACGTACACGTCATCCACCTGCTGGACAAAGGAGAGCTTGGTCTGCACCTTGCCCGTGGCGGGGTTGGTAATTTCATATTCCACCCAGCCCGGGCCCTGACCCGCCTGGTGGACGATGGATTCGACCAGGGCATCGCCGTCAATGCCCGGCACATCCTGAACCCGCGTGCCCACCTTGGCCGGGTTACCGCCAAAGGCCAGGTAGGTGCCCTTGCGGTCCAGCACGAAGACATACATGTCACGGTCAAACAGGCCACTCTCCTTGGGCGTGACTTGCCGCAGGAAGGTCTCACGCGAGCCAATGCGCTGATGCATTTCAACCGCACGCTCCACCAGCGCGCGTGCTTCATCCGTCGTGCCTTGCTGCAGTTTGAACACCTCGACCGCCTTGGACAAGGTGGAGGCACGCTCCTGCAAATCGGTCGACTGGGCAACCGCGCGCTCGACCATGGCGGCGTTCTGCTGGGTGATTTCGTCGAGCTGGCGCACCGCGGCGGTGATCTCGGACAGGCTGGAGCTTTGCTCAGCGCTGGACGCCGAGATCTGCGACATATTGACCGCCACCCCACGCACACCTTCCACGATGCGGTTGATGTTGTCCCCCGCTGCCCGGATCTGCGCCACACCGGTGGCCACCTGCGCACTGGACGAGGTGATGAGCTTGCGGATTTCCTTGGCCGACTCGGCGGAGCGCCCGGCCAGCGAACGCACCTCGGAAGCCACCACGGCAAAGCCACGGCCCGACTCGCCAGCCCGCGCGGCTTCCACCGCTGCGTTCAGGGCCAGAATATTGGTCTGAAAGGCCAGGCCGTCGATCACGCCCACGATTTCATCCATGCGCTTGGTGCTGGCCTCGATCGCCTCCACCGAGGCAATGGCCTGCACCATGCCCCGCGCGCCCTCTTCGGCGGTTTCGCGCACACGCTGGGTGGTGGCGTCCGACTGCTGGGCCACCTGGGCATTGCCCTCCACGGTGGACGAAAGTTCTTCCACACTGGCGGCCGTTTGCTCCAGGTTGGCGGCCTGCTGCTCGGTGCGGCCGGAGAGCGCCTCATTGCCACGCACCAGGCTGCCGCCCGCGTGGGACACCAGCGCGGCATTGCTGCGCACACTGGCCACCATGATGGACACATTGGTCACCATGGAATGCATGGCCAGCGCCATGTCAGACAGTTCATCCTTTCCCAGCACCTGGGGCTTGTGGCGCAGATTGCCGCTGGCCGTCTGCTTCATGAACTCCAGCACCTCCCGCAGGTCGGCCATGAAGCTGATGTTGAACGCCAGCATGAAGTACACCACCAGCAGCACGGCCACGCCGCTGCCCAGGACGGTCATCCACAGCATGCGGGTCGAGGAACTCAGCCGGCTTTGCAGTTGCTCCTGCACCCCCGTGATGGAGGAGCGCTGGAACTTGGTGACTTCGCCAATCGTCTGGCTGCTCGCCGCGAAATAGGCCTGCGAATCGCTGACGGCGGCACCGCTTGCAAAGCGCTCGCGCGCCATACGCGAAAACTCTGTGGTGGCGGCCTGGGCCTGGGTGGCCGCAGGGTCCTTGGATCCCAGCTTGACCATCAAACCTTGCGAATACTGCGCATCACGCACCCAGGCGTCCAACGCATCGAGCTGGGTACGCACACGGGCGGCCCCAGCCTCATCGAGCGTGGGCTGGCTCAGCAACCCGGCGCCTAGGCCGCGCAGCTTGGCAACCTGCTCGGTCCAGGGAATGACGCGCGACACCACGGTGTCCATCAGCAAATAGGTCAGCGGGTCTGGGTCGTACAACAGACTGGAACTGTCGGCCACCCCATAGACAAAGCGGCCCAGGTCTTCCACCAAGGCGGTGTGCTGGGCAAAGCTCTCAGGGGCGGACTTGCCCTCCAGCGAGGGCACCAGGGAATCAATGCGGCTGCGCAGGTCCCCCCAAGCAGCGGGCACAGGGAAGGCCGTCACGGCGCCCAGTTTTTTGTCCAAGGTATCACGCGCAGTGCGCAGGGCTTCGCGGGTCTTGTCACGTCCGGCTTGGGCACCGGTATTGCCGGACAGCACCATATTCGATTGGCCGCGGTGGGTTTGGATCTGGCGAATCAGCTCGCTGGTGTCGTCCACCAGCGCAATGCCTTCGAGCTCTGCCCTGGCAATCTCAATGTCACCGACCTCGCGCGCAATCAGCTGCCAGACGATGGCCAGCATGGGAAGCAGCAGCACTGCCGAGAGCAGGCCCAGCTTGGTGCCAAAGCGCATCTTGCGCATCACCCACATGCCTGCCGAAAAAATCCGACCTGTTTTCATTGTTGTCTCCTGGTCTGCGCAAAGACGCCGGCCCCAGAAAGCTGGCCGGCGCTGCGACGGCCGATAGACGGCCTGCCCTTCATTCAAACACCGCTAGCTGACTGTAAACCTACCGAAAGCGGTGCAAATGCCAAGAAACCAACAAAAAGCCCAGTCAAATTCTCCAAAAACCGACCGTTCAGGCTGTCAACGCGCTCACCACCTCCGGTGGCGCCTGCACCAGCTCAATCAGCACACCCTCGCCCGCAATCGGAAATTCATCATTGCTTTTGGGATGCAGAAATGTAATGTCGTAGCCCGCCGCCCCCTTGCGAATGCCCCCCGGCGCAAAGCGCACGCCCCGGGCCATAAGCCACTCCACGGCCACCGGCAGGTTGTCAATCCACAGGCCCACATGGTTCAGCGGCGTGGTGTGCACCGCAGGTTTCTTTTCTGGATCCAGCGGTTGCATCAGGTCCACTTCCACCTTGTAGGGGCCGGTGCCCATGGCGCAGATGTCCTCATCCACGTTCTCTTTTTCGCTCTTGAAGGTGCCGGTGACCTCCAGCCCCAGCATGTCCACCCACAGGGTTTGCAGACGCTTTTTGTCAGGGCCACCGATGGCAATCTGCTGGATGCCCAGCACCTTGAAGGGGCGTACGTTATTCATGTGCGTCGTCCTTGGGGAGGAGTTCTGGGAAATGGGTTTTCACCCATTGGGTGTATTCGGGGGACTGGCGAATTTCGTCCAAATCCGCGTCTTGAGGCCAATGAGAGGGTAACGCGCCTGCCTGCCTCGAGAGTTCCAGCTGTATTACGGCCTCTTTCACGCGCCCAGACAGGCCATAAAGACAAGCAAAGTTGTAAGCCAGCGCAGATGCAGCATTGCCGTATTGAGCAACGTGCTCCTCAAGTAATGACATTGCCTTTTGCAGCACCTTCATCGCCAGCGCCATCTGATTGGCGTCACGCAAAGCATGGAACTCATAAATTTGAGAACTGCACCAATTATTGACAGCCTCAAGCATGTCCGCTTTGATGCCCAAGGCGTGTGCGTACTTCTCACCTGCCTGGGCCCAGAGCTTGCGCGCTTCGGTCAAGTCCGTCTTGGCCAGCACCCTAGCTTCATCGTCAAGCGCACCGCCCCAGTTAAAAAGAGATTCGTGCCCGTCCGCCTTGATGCCCAAGGCCTGTGCATACTTTTTACCTGCGCGGGCCCAGATCTTGCGCGCTTCGGTCAGGTCCGTCTTGGCCAGCTCCTTGGCTTCAGCGCTCAGCGCATTGCCCCAGTTGTTGGCAGCTTCGTGCTTGTCCGCCTTGATGCCCAAGGCCTGTGCATACTTTTCACCTGCGCGAGCCCAGATCTTGCGCGCTTCGGTCAGGTCCGTCTTGGCCAGCTCCTTGGCTTCAGCGCTAAGCGCACTGCCCCAGTTGAAGGCAACTTCGTGCTTGTCCGCCTTGATACCTAAGGCCTGTGCATACTTTTCACCTGCGCGGGCCCAGATCTTGCGCGCTTCGGTCAGGTCCGTCTTGGCCAGCTCCTTGGCTTCAGCGCTAAGCGCACTGCCCCAGTTG
>NZ_JBWKOP010000002.1:476680-546781 GCF_059416145.1 Rhodoferax sp. GW821-FHT09E07
GTAGGCAGCTTCGTGCTTATCCGCCTTGATGCCCAAGGCCTGTGCATACTTTTCACCTGCGCGGGCCCAGATCTTGCGCGCTTCGGTCAGGTCTGTCTTGGCCAGCTCCTTGGCTTCAGCGCTAAGCGTACTGCCCCAGTTGTAGAGAGCTTCGTGCATGTCCACCTTGACACTCAGAGCCTGTGCGTACTTTTCACCTGCCTGGGCCCAAAGCTTGCGCGCTTCGATCAGGTTCGTCTTGGCCAGCTCCATCGCGTCATCGTCAAGCGCATTGCCTTGCATTAAAAATGCCCACGCCAGCATGCCTTTGAGCTCCGTTACTTCCGTTCCAGCCAAAGCATCAATCGCTTGTTGGTACTGCCCACTTAGCAACCATTCTTCCGCTTGTCTGAGATGGCTATCGCTTTGTGGCTCAGACGAGGTACCTATCAGTCTTTGTACTTTTGCCTCAAAACTGCTCCGCATACTGGCCGCAGCCTCACCGCCAGTCGAGAAATTAATATGCTCAATTGCCGCTTGTAGATGTCTTTCTGGATTAACTAACAGCGCCGGAGGAAAGCTGTCCAGTTTTTGCGCTATTTCGGTCAAGCTTTTGTCCGCATCCTGCCCTCCTACATAAAAAGCATGCCGCCCGTGACGAAAAAGCTCTGACTGAACCAAGTGAGGAGATGGTTCAACGCCATGACCGAGCCAATACATATCACCGTCGAAGCACTCACACTCGGTCAACACATCTAGCAACGGATCAGCCTCTCCGCTATATCCAACTACCAACCAAGTACGCCTCACACCTGTTTCTTTGACAATGGTACGGAGCTTTTCTTTGTGCCGCTGCAATTCATCGCCAGCATTCAAGATAACAAAGCCAGTGTGCTGCCCATTCAAATAAAAAAGCGATTTAGGAGCTACGCGATGAGAGCGAAACTCGTTGGTACTGGCCAAGTCGTAAATAGCAGGGAAAAAATTTACCAAGCTACAAGCCTTGATTAGCAATGGGTCAAAGTTGACCGTCAAAACCCTATCTATCTTCTGATTGGCGAATAGCTGCGCCAGAGCTAAGTGCGCCCAATTAATTTTCGCGTGGTCGATGTAGCCACTCAGCAAGCGTTGACGCTCAGAAAGCGACAACTGCTCCATCAACTCGTTGTAGCTTGGAAGACCTTGTGCTTTGGCGTCTAGCTTTGCACGTTCGTATGCCTCTGGATACTCCTTGCGAATTTCATCCACCAAAGCGCCTGCCAAAGGAATGCCAGCACTAAAGGAGCAACCAGCCCCCATCAACACAACGCATTCACCGTTGGCTTGCCTCACCGCTCCGATAGCGTCCTTTAGGTTGCGGTAACTTACTTTTTGAACAGACATCTTTTTTACTCCCTGCGTTACACCTAGGTACGCTGGCTCTAGCTTTCAAATTCCACGATCGCCTGGTCCACGCTCAGGCTCTCACCCTTGGCGGCCAGCACCTTGCCCACCACGCCGTCGGCGGCGGCAAACAGCACGTTCTCCATCTTCATGGCCTCGATCACAGCCACACGTTCACCGGCCTGCACCTTCTGGCCAGGCACTACGGCCACATCCACCAGCAAGCCTGGCATGGGCGAGAGCACGTAGCGGCTCATGTCCGGCGGAGCCTTGTGCGGCATGAGCTGGTGCAGCGCGGCCATGCGCGGGGAAACCACCAACGCGTCGATACGGGTGCCATCGTGCTGCACGCGCAGGGCCAAGGGATTCTTGGGGGTGCCGCGCTCGATCTGCGCCGTGAATGGCTTGCCATTCACGGTACCGTTGATCGCGATGTCGTTGAGGCGCGACTTGCTGCGGATGACGTAGCCGCTGCCGCCCACCAGCACGCGGGCGGATCCGGTTTCACCCTCGAACTCGTCCACGTGCACCGCGGTGTAAGCGTTCTGGCCGTCCGCGGTCAGGGTGACCACCACGTAGTCCTTACCTGCGTTCACCGCATAGCCCGGCAACTGGCCACTGATGCCGGCTGCGCGTTCGCGCGATTTGCGGCGCACAAAGGCTGCCAGGGCCACCAGAAAATTCGCATCGTCGTGCGGCACATCTTCGGCGTGGAAACCCTTGCCGTAGTTCTCGGCAATAAAGCCGGTGTTGAAATCCCCCGCCACAAACTTGGGGTGGGCCAGCAGCGCTGCCTGGAAAGGAATGTTGCTGCTGATGCCGCGGATCACAAAACCGTTCAGCGCTTCGCGCATCTTGGCAATCGCGTCATGGCGGTCCTTGCCGTGCACGATGAGCTTGGCAATCATCGAGTCGTAGAACATCGGGATCTCGCCGCCGTCCTGCACGCCGGTATCCACGCGCACGCCGAGCAGGTGGTCTGTGTTGCCCTGCCACATGGTCTGCTCGGGTGGCGCAAAGCGCACCAAACGGCCGGTGGAGGGCAGAAAGTTGCGGAACGGGTCTTCGGCGTTGATGCGGCACTCGATGGCCCAGCCATTGCGCTGCACATCTTTTTGTTCCAGCGGCAGCTTCTCACCAGCCGCCACGCGAATCATCAGCTCCACCAGGTCCAGGCCGGTGATGGCCTCGGTAACCGGGTGCTCAACCTGCAAGCGCGTGTTCATTTCCAGAAAGTAAAAGCTCTGGTCCTTGCCGACCACAAACTCCACCGTGCCCGCGCTTTGGTACTTCACGGCTTTGGCCAGCGCCACAGCCTGCTCGCCCATGGCCTTGCGCGTGGCGTCGCTGATGAAGGGGCTCGGCGCCTCTTCAATGACTTTTTGGTGGCGACGCTGGATCGAGCATTCGCGCTCGTTCAGGTAAATCACGTTGCCGTGGCTGTCGCCAATCAGCTGGATCTCGATGTGGCGCGGCTCCTCCACAAACTTCTCGATGAAAACGCGGTCGTCGCCAAAGCTGTTGCGGGCCTCGTTGCGGCAGGAGGTAAAACCTTCCAGGGCTTCCTTGTCATTGAAGGCCACGCGCAAGCCCTTGCCGCCGCCGCCGGCCGATGCCTTGATCATCACGGGGTAGCCAATGCCTTTGGCAATCTCCACCGCTTTCTCCGCGGTTTCAATCGCGTCGTTAACGCCAGGGATGCAGTTCACGCCCGCCTTGCCCGCCAGCTTCTTGGATTCGATCTTGTCGCCCATGGCGCCAATCGAATAGTGCTTGGGGCCGATGAAAACAATGCCCTCTTCCTCGCAGCGTTTGGAGAACTCGGCGTTCTCGCTCAGAAAGCCATAGCCGGGGTGTACAGCCTGCGCGCCCGTCTGCTTGCAGGCGGCAATGATCTTGTCGGCCAGCAAATAGCTCTCGCGGCTGGGCGCGGGTCCAATGTGGACTGCCTCGTCGGCCAGCGCCACGTGGCGCGCTTCTTTGTCCGCATCGGAATACGCGGCCACGGTTTGGATGCCCATTTTTCTGGCGGTGGCAATCACACGGCAGGCAATTTCGCCGCGGTTGGCAATCAGGATTTTGGTGAACATTCGAAGTCTCCTATTCGGGAATCAGTTTTTGTGCTTTGCGCAGCGGCGTGAAGTGCCACCAGGGAAGTGCCGGACCGCCATTCATGAAATCTTTGGCGGCCAGAAAGGTGTCGAAAACGCAAGGGTCATGGCGCTGCCCCATGGGCGTGCGCAAGGCCTCGTAGGCGGCAATGGGGTCCATGGCCGCCACATCGGCAGGCGTGTTCACGCCCAGGCCGCGCAGGTCCCCGGCAATGGATTTGCCGATATTGGGGATGTCGGTCAGCACGCGGGCCTCTGCGGCGTTGGTGGCTTTAGGCATGGCGAGAAACCTCCGGCAGACCTTGCAACAGGGTCTGCACCAACCGCTGCGGGTCTTCCAGATCCGGGAAATGACCGCAGTCTTCCAGCACCACCACCTGCGCATGCGGCACATCGTGCAGGATGGCGCGGGGCTCGGTGTATTTGTGTGAGCGGTCTTGCGTGCCCCACAGCACCGTGCAGGGAACGCCATGCAGACGCGTGGCATCAGCCGGCTCGCGCAAGAGGCCCTGCACCACTCCGGCCAGACTGAAACAGCCCCCGCAGCGCAACGCGTGGCGCGACACGCGTTGGAAGGGCTCCGCATTCGTCGTTTTGGGCAGTGCAATGCGGTACCAGGCGCTGGCCATCTTCTCGCGGAACACGCGGCTCAGCAACTGGCCCAACAGCGGCAGCTTCAGCACCTTGGGCACCACGCGGTCGGTCCAGCGGTGCATGGCTTGCAGCGATGGCGTTTGCGACAGCACCAGGCGCTCCACCCGCTGCGGCGCCATTTGCGCCACGCGGATGGCGTAGAAGCCATTGGCGCAGCTCAGCGCCAGCGTGGCCCTGGCAACACCCAACTGATCCATCAATTCCAGCATGGCCTTGGCGCCACGCTGCAGGCTGTGATCGTAGGTACTGCCGGGCGCCGAGAAGCCGAAGCCCGGCATGTCAAAGCACAGCACACGGCAATGCGGCGTCAACAACGCAATCAGTTCCGCATAGTGTTCGATCACATTGGGGCCGTCGGGCGACAGCACGATGCAGGGCTTGTCGCCCCCGGAATCGAACACACGGATGGCTGCTTGCGTGGTGTTCACCCAGCGCACCGGCAAGGCGGCAGGCGGCGCCAGGCGCGCGCGGCGCACTGCGCCTGCACTCAGCCATGCGTCCAACCAGGTACTCCAACTCGCCATGGTCTTGTGTCTCAGAGTGGAATATTCCCGTGCTTGCGCCACGGGTTTTCCAGCTTCTTGTCCTTGAGCATCACCAGCGAACGGCAGATGCGCTTGCGGGTTTCGTGCGGGAGGATCACGTCGTCGATAAAGCCACGTGCGCCGGCCACAAACGGGTTGGCAAAGCGGGCCTTGTATTCGGCTTCTTTGGCGGCCAGCTTGACCGGGTCACCCTTGTCTTCGCGGAAGATGATTTCCACCGCGCCCTTGGCGCCCATCACCGCGATCTCGGCATTGGGCCAGGCCAGGTTCACGTCGCCGCGCAGGTGCTTGGAGGCCATCACGTCATACGCGCCACCATAGGCCTTGCGGGTAATCACCGTGATCTTGGGCACGGTGCACTCGGCATACGCATACAGCAACTTGGCGCCGTGCTTGATGATGCCGCCGTACTCTTGCGAGGTGCCGGGCATGAAGCCGGGCACGTCCACAAAGGTGACCACGGGGATGTTGAACGCATCGCAGAAGCGCACAAAGCGTGCGGCCTTGATGGAGCTCTTGATGTCCAGGCAACCTGCCAGCACCAGCGGCTGGTTGGCCACGATGCCGATGGTCTGGCCGTCCATGCGCGCAAAGCCAATGATGATGTTCTTGGCGTACTCGGGCTGGATCTCGAAGAAGTCGCCATCGTCCACGGTTTTGACGATCAGCTCCTTCATGTCGTAGGGCTTGTTGGGGTTGTCGGGCACCAGGGTGTCCAGGCTCAGATCCTTGCGGTCGATCGGGTCGCCACTCTTGCGCACCGGGGCCTTCTCGCGGTTGGAGAGCGGCAGGTAGTTGTAGAGGCGGCGCAGCATCAGCAGCGCTTCCACATCGTTCTCAAACGCCAGGTCCGCCACGCCGCTCTTGGTCGTGTGGGTGAGTGCGCCGCCCAGCTCCTCGGCCGTCACTTCTTCGTGCGTCACCGTCTTCACCACTTCGGGGCCGGTCACGAACATGTAGGAGCTGTCCTTCACCATGAAGATGAAGTCGGTCATGGCAGGGCTGTACACCGCACCACCAGCCGAGGGGCCCATGATCATGCTGATCTGCGGAATCACGCCGCTGGCCATCACGTTGCGCTGGAACACGTCGGCATAGCCGCCCAGAGACGCCACGCCTTCCTGAATCCGCGCGCCGCCCGAATCGTTCAGGCCAATCACCGGTGCGCCGACCTTCATCGCCTGGTCCATCACCTTGCAAATCTTCTCGGCATGCGCCTCCGACAGTGCGCCGCCAAACACCGTGAAGTCCTGGCTGAACACAAAGACCAAGCGGCCATTGATCATGCCGTAGCCGGTGACCACGCCGTCGCCGGGGATCTTCTGGTCCTGCATGCCGAAGTCCACACAGCGGTGTTCGACAAACATGTCCCACTCTTCAAACGTGCCCTCGTCCAGCAGGATCTCTAGCCGCTCACGCGCAGTCAATTTGCCTTTTTTGTGCTGCGCGGCAATGCGTTTTTCACCACCACCCTGGCGCGCGAGTTCGCGCTTGGCTTCGAGTTGTTCAAGAATGGCTTGCATGGGAAATCCTTCTCGTCTGAAACGTTCTGATTGCTATTTATTTAGGAGCTGCTGGCGCAATGGATTCGATGGCTGCAAGCAGATTTCGTGCTGCAGTGCTGGCCGCAAGCTCCCCCGCCTGCACCGCTGCCGTCAGCCGGGGCAGGGCTTCGCGCACGGCCGGGTTGTGCTTGAACGCGTGCTTGAGCCCCGCGTCAATGCGCTCCCACATCCATGCCAGCGATTGGTGCTGACGACGTACCTGGAACTGGCCGTTGGTCGTTTGCAGGGTTTTGAATTCGGACACCGCGGCCCAGAAGCTGTCCACGCCCGTGCCGTGCAATGCGCTGAGGCTCATGACTTTGGGATTCCAGTGCTTGGCATCGTGCGGATCGTTCGGGTTGCCATGCATGCCCAGCAAGCGCAAGCTCGACGTGATCATGGCTTGCGCGCGCGTGGCTGCATCGGCGTCAATGTCGGCCTTGTTGATGACCACGAGGTCCGCCAGCTCCATCACACCCTTCTTGATCGCCTGCAAGTCATCGCCCGCATTGGGCAGTTGCATCAGTACAAACATGTCGGTCATGCCCTGCACCGCTGTCTCGCTCTGGCCCACGCCCACGGTCTCCACAATCACGATGTCGTAACCCGCCGCCTCGCAGACCAGCATGGCCTCGCGCGTTTTCTCGGCCACGCCACCCAGCGTTCCGCTGGAAGGGCTGGGGCGGATAAAAGCTTTCTCGTGCATGGAGAGCTTTTCCATGCGCGTCTTGTCACCCAGGATGGAGCCACCAGACACACTGGAAGACGGATCGATGGTGAGCACCGCCACGCGGTGGCCGTGCTCGATCAGGTACAGGCCCAGCGCCTCGATAAAGGTGGATTTGCCCACGCCCGGCACACCGCTGATGCCCAGGCGCAGGGACTTGCCGGTATGTGGCAGTAACGCCGTCAGTAGCGCATCGCCCTGGGCGCGGTGATCCGCGCGCGTGGACTCCAGCAGCGTAATGGCTTTGGCGATGGCACGGCGCTGCAAGGGGGACTCTCCCCCCAGCAAACCGGCCTGCACGGCATCAGGGGTCACCCGAGGGCCTTTTCGATTTGGCTCAACACATCCCGCGCAGACACCGGAATCGGCGTGCCCGGCCCGTAGATGCCTTTGACGCCCGCGGCATACAAGAAGTCGTAGTCTTGCCGCGGAATCACGCCGCCGACGAAGACGATGATGTCGTCGGCGCCCTGCTTTTTCAGTTCGGCAATGATGGCGGGCACCAGCGTTTTGTGGCCTGCGGCGAGGGTCGATACGCCGACCGCGTGCACGTCGTTTTCAATCGCCTGGCGGGCGCATTCTTCGGGGGTCTGGAACAGAGGTCCCATGTCCACGTCAAAGCCCAGGTCGGCAAACGCGGTGGCTACCACCTTGGCGCCGCGGTCGTGGCCGTCCTGGCCCAGCTTGCTGATCATCACGCGCGGACGGCGGCCCTGCTTTTCGGCGAAACCTGCAATGTCGGCCTTCAGGGCGTTCCAGTATTCCATGGTGTCTCCGTTTGCCGAATCGTAAGCCGCAGCGTACACGCCCGAGACCTTGTTGGTATCCGCGCGGTGGCGGCCAAAGGCTTTCTCCAAAGCGTCGCTTACTTCGCCCACCGTAGCGCGCAGACGGATCGCCTTGATGCTCATGTCCAGCAGGTTGCCGGTATTCGCCTCTGCTGCAGAAGTGATAGCAGCCAGCGCAGTATCCACGAGGGCTGCATCACGTTTTGACTTGATTTCCTTAAGGCGGGCAATCTGCCCGTCGCGCACCGCGACGTTGTCGATGTCGCGCGCCTCGATGGTATCTTCGGTCTTGAGTTTGTACTTGTTGACGCCGACGATCACGTCCTGCCCGCTGTCGATGCGGGCCTGCTTCTCGGCGGCGGCAGCTTCGATCTTCAGCTTGGCCCAGCCGCTGTCCACGGCCTTGGTCATGCCGCCCATGGCTTCCACTTCTTCAATGATGGTCCACGCCGCGTCGGCCATGTCTTGCGTCAGCTTCTCCATCATGTAGCTGCCCGCCCACGGGTCGATCACGTTGGTGATGTGGGTCTCTTCCTGGATGATGAGCTGGGTGTTGCGGGCGATGCGCGCGCTGAACTCGGTGGGCAGCGCGATGGCTTCGTCAAAGCTGTTGGTGTGCAGGCTCTGCGTGCCGCCAAACACCGCGGCCATCGCCTCGATGGTCGTGCGCACTACGTTGTTGTAGGGGTCTTGCTCGGTCAGGCTCCAGCCGCTGGTCTGGCAATGCGTGCGCAGCATCAGGCTCTTGGGGTTCTTGGCGTCAAAGCCCTTCATGATGCGGCACCACAGCAGGCGCGCGGCGCGCATCTTGGCCACTTCCAGATAGAAGTTCATGCCAATCGCCCAGAAGAACGACAGGCGCCCGGCAAAGTCGTCTACGTCCAGCCCGGTGGCAATGGCGGTCTTCACATACTCCTTGCCGTCGGCCAGCGTGAAGGCCAGCTCCAGCGCCTGGTTGGCCCCCGCCTCCTGCATGTGGTAACCCGAGATGCTGATCGAGTTGAACTTGGGCATGTTTTTGGCCGTGTAGCCAATGATGTCGCCGATGATGCGCATGCTGGGCGCGGGCGGGTAGATGTAGGTGTTGCGCACCATGAACTCTTTCAGAATGTCGTTCTGAATCGTCCCCGAGAGCTGGTCTTGTGCCACGCCCTGCTCTTCGGCCGCCACCACATAGCCCGCCAAAACCGGCAGCACCGCGCCGTTCATCGTCATCGAGACCGATACCTTGTCCAGCGGAATCTGATCGAACAGGATCTTCATGTCCTCGACTGAATCAATCGCCACACCGGCCTTGCCCACGTCGCCCGTCACGCGCGGGTGGTCGGAGTCATAGCCACGGTGGGTGGCCAGGTCGAAAGCCACGCTCACGCCCTGACCACCTGCCGCCAGTGCCTTTCTGTAGAAGGCATTGCTCTCCTCGGCCGTCGAAAAACCTGCGTACTGGCGGATCGTCCAGGGGCGCACCGCGTACATCGTTGCCTGCGGGCCGCGCAGGTAGGGCTCAAAGCCCGGCAGCGTGTCGGCGTGCAACAGGCCGGCCGTGTCAGCAGCCGTGTAAAGGGGTTTGACCGCGATGCCGTCGGGTGTGATCCAGTTCAGCGCGTCCACATTGCCGCCAGGGGCCGACTTGGCTGCGGCCTTGGCCCACTGCTCCAGCGTGGCGGTTTTGAATTCAGGGTTCTGGTCAGTCATGGCGTGGTCCGCAGGTCGTTCATGGGCTCCCCCAAGGTAGAAACGGGAGGGTAATCCCGGCAGCGTTTGGGTGGAAGCAAGTTTACATTATTCATAATTATTGATTCAAAATATTGGTTGCAGCTTACAATCTCCCAACTTTTTTGAACTGGCCTCTCCACCTGCATGCCCACCTTGATGTCTGACAACCGCCCCGCCGTCTCGCTGGCCCCCCGCCCTCTGTACGAGGAAGTGGCCGAGCTGCTGCGCCAGCGCATCTTCAAGCGCGAGCTGGAGCCGGGTAGCTGGATTGACGAACTCAAGATTGCGGAGGAATTCGGCATCAGCCGCACGCCGCTGCGCGAGGCGCTGAAGGTGCTGGCCACCGAAGGCCTGGTGACCATGAAGGTGCGCCGTGGCGCCTATGTGACCGAGGTGTCGCAGCAGGACCTGTCCGACGTGTACCACCTGCTCAGCCTGCTGGAGAGCGATGCTGCCGGCGTGGTGGCCACCCAGGCCACCGACGCGGAACTGAAAGAACTGCAGGCCCTGCACAAGGCGCTGGAGACTGCCGCCAAGCCCGGCAAGGCCAATACCGACCAATTCTTTGCGCTGAACGAACAGTTCCACATGCGCCTGCTGCAGATTGCCAACAACCGCTGGCGCGACCAGATGGTGGCCGACCTGCGCAAGGTGATGAAGCTGAACCGCCACAACTCGCTGCTCAAGACCGGGCGTATTGAAGAGTCGCTGGCCGAGCACCGCGCCATCATGGAAGCACTGGCCGCGCGCGACGCAGCGCTGACGGTGCTGCGGGTGCGGGAGCATTTTGCGAATGGCTTGGAGGCGGCGGAGTAGTTCGGGACGCTGAGCCCGACTGCCAGTGTCCGTTACCTGACCGCAAGTCTTAGCCTGCCGAGTACCGATCGCGTCGACTGTCACGACGGGGCCGGGCTTACAGCGGCTATGGCGCGTTAATGCGTTGATCACTGGTCGCCCCAAAACGGCCATTGGGTGCCAACCGGGGCCCTCAAGAATGTGGAAACTACGACTAGGCTGCGGATCCTAAAAGTGATTTGATGGTGGCGGATCAAGATCCATCCCTTCAGCCAACAGGAGACCCCATGTCGTTCAAACCCCACCATATCGCCGCCGCCAGCCTGGCGATTGCTACCCTCACCGCCCACGCCCTTGACGGCTGGAAGCTGGAAAACTCCACTGCCATTCCAGGAAAAAATGGCGCGTATGACTACGTCAGCCTGGACGTTGCCACTAACCATCTGTTTATCGGACGTCGCGGCCTGGGGCTACAGGTGTATGACATTGCCACGGGCAAGGTGATCAAGACCATCGGCAATACACCCGCCAACAGCTCCAATGGCGCAACCATCATCCCCGAATTTGATCTGGGACTGTCGTTCAACGAAAACGGTACGTTGTCGCCGTTCAAGCTGTCCACGCTGGAAGCCATGCCCGACATCAAGCTGGGTGAGGAACTGGACTCGGCGCATTACGACCCCGCCACCCAGCGGGTGATTGTGAACATGGGTTCTGAAGCAGATGGCACCGAATTGATCGTATTGCAGTTGCCTTCCATGCAGAAGGTTGGTTCTGTCAAAGTTTCGACCAAAAAGCCTGAACACGCCGAAGCCGATGGCAAGGGTAACTTCTACTTGGCCTCGCGTGACGAGAACATGGTGTACCGCATCAATACCAAGGATCTGACCGTGACTGCTAAGTGGCCCACCCCCGGCTGTGCCGCCACCAACGGTCTGGCGCTGGATGCCGCCAATGGTCGCATCTTCCTGGGCTGCCGTGGCAATGCCACGACCAAGCCCTCATTTGCCGTGATGAATGCGACCACCGGCGCCATCATTTACACCGCAGAAATTGGTGGCGGTAACGACGACGTGGCCTACGACCCCGAGTTGAAGCGCGTGTTCCTGGCCAATGGCGTCAATGCCGTCATGAACATTTTTGAGCAGGTCAATGCAGACACCTACAAGCCCTTGGAAGCACTGGGAACGCAAGCGGGAGTTCGCACTTTCGCTTTGCATCCCAAGACCAAGAAGGTGTATGCCATCGCTGCCGAAGGCAGTGCCGACTACGCCAAGAAGATCACTACCAGTGTGTCGCCGTACTACGCCAACACCTTCTTCCCTGACCGCTTCTTTGTTTTGACTTACAGCAAGTAAGCCAGCCCTTTGGGGTCTACCTTCCGGCAGAACGCGCAGCCTGCACAATCAGGGAAGCTACTGCCGCAGGGTGGCTGATCAACGACATGTGGCTGGACTTTAGCGTGACGGTTTTCGCCCCGATGTGCTGGGCTAGCGCACGTTGAACGTGCGGCGGGAGGGCCTTGTCCTCCTCCGTCACGAGGTACCAACTGGGTTTGCTTTGCCAAGCAGCTACCGTTACCTTGTCAGCAAAGGTGCGCACCGATATCGGCTGCTGGCTGGCCGCCAGCAGCCGTGCCCTGGGCAGGGAAACATCGGCCGCCATGACCTGCCGATACGCCAGCGGATCGTCCAACCAGACAAACCCGTCTTTGTCGGGCGTCAGCCCTTCCATGGGAGCCGCCAGACGGCTCAGCATGCCACCCACAGACTCGCCAGCGTCAGGCACCAGTGCAGACAGATACACAAGCCCACGCACATTGTCAGCGTGACCCGCTTCTGTCACAACGGCTCCAGCCCAGGAATGTCCGACAAGGATCACATCCCCCTGCTGTCTTTCAAGGACACGCCGCGTGGCGGCAACATCATCGGACAGCGACGTCAGCGGGCTCTGCACCGCCGTCACGTGGTAGCCCTTGTGCTGCAAGATTTTGATCACGGGCCACCAACTGGACCCGTCAGCAAAGGCACCATGAACCAGCACGATGTTGCGTATTGGAGGCTCTGGCGGCTTGGATGGTTGCGTAGCGGCGGCGGCACCGGACGCCCACGCAACACTGGCGATCAATGCCATGACGCAACCCAAGCTGCGCCAGAAGTGAGATGTATTGGACATAGCACCTTCGGCCTCATGCAATTGCTTTGGCACTGGGTGCCCAGTCGGCTGGGAATGCCGGTGCGCGCAACGCTCCGTCGAAGCCCCGAACCTGGTGCTCCACCAAACTTTGCACCGCAAAGAAATCCAGCGCGAGCATGCGGTCCAGTTCATTGCGGCTGCCGGCGCGCGCCAACAGGAACCCACCGGTTCGGTCTTCCAGCGGGCCAGCAACCAGGATATGACCGCTTCGTGTATGGGTGATCAGCCAGTCGCGGTGCGTATCCAGGTGCGCATTCACTTCCTCAATAGGGCGGATGTAAGTCAGAGTAACAAGGTACAGCATGGGTCTCTCCGTTCGGTAAGTGGTTGAAAAATCAGATGGAGAGAGCCTGGCGCACAACATCAGCTACCGATGCGTGCGCAGCCTGCATGGACAGCGACTTGGCCTCGGCACCACGGGACAGGTTCTCTGCACGCACGAACGTCACGTCTGTAATGCCCATGAATCCGAAGACAACTTTCAGGTAGCTCTCCTGAAAATCCATCACGGCTGCGGACCCTGCGGAATAGAGGCCTCCGCGCGTGGAGGCGACGATCACACGCCTTCCGCCAGCCAAGCCAACCGGACCTTTGTCGGTGTAGTGAAAGGTTTTTCCGGGTTGCACCACGCGGTCGATCCAGGCTTTGAGCTGGCTTGCGATGGAGAAGTTGTACATGGGCGCCCCAATGACGATCAGGTCGCTGGCCATCAACTCGGCGACAAGCGCTTGTGAGCGGGTATGTTCCTCCGCCACGCTGGATTGGGGCTTTTCGCTGTGAATGGGTCGAAAGCCAGCGGCAATAGGGCCATCCAAATGAGCGATAGGGTCAGCGACGACATCGCGATAGACCACCGTGGCGTTCGGGCGTTCGCCGCGAACCGCTTTGACTATGTCTGCGCTCAGCAACCGAGATGCGGAAGCGTCAGTCAGGATGCTGGAATCGATGTGAAGAATTTGCATGGTGATGCTCAGAAGTTGTGATGTCCCGAGAATCGACGAACAGAGAATTTCTGTCCAAGACGGAATGTGCGACAGTTGAGACCTAAAAGGACTTAACCATGCTTGATCTGCGCCAACTCCGGTATTTCATTGCAGTCGCAGAGACCGAAAACGTCGGCCGTGCGGCAGAAAACCTCCATATCTCACAATCGCCACTGAGTCGGCAGATCAAGCAGCTCGAAGACCAACTCGGCGTATTGCTGTTCGAGCGGAACAAAAAGCGCCTGCGCCTGACGCAGGAGGGACACGATCTGCTGGGCGAGGCGCGTGCACTGATGGCGAACGCCCAACGGGTGGAAGCCTTTGGCAAACGCCTGGGCTCAGGCACGGCAGGGCGTCTGGCGATTGGCTATGTCGAAGGCGCGATGCATGCCAACGTACTTAGTCCGGCGCTTCAACGGTTTCGACGTACCAGTCCAGCAGTTGCCTTGTCCTTGCAGGGACTGGGCACCACGACTCAGTTTGAGCACCTGCGTCAGCGTACCCTCGATATTGGTTTTACTTACAGGGAACCCGAACAGGCGCCCGACCTGAGCGGTACTGTCGTCGTGGACGAGCCGCTGCTACTGGCAATGCCCAAGAATGATCCCTTGCGCAAGTCGAAACACATCCAACCAAGGCAACTCGACCAACGTCCCTGGATCGCAGTGACCCGCCAGCCGGTAGACACCATACGCACCGCATTGCTGGCGGGATGCCAACGCGCAGGCTTCACACCCGATATCGTCTATGAAACTTCGGACCCGCTCTCGTCATTGCAGTTGGTCAGCGCGGGCGTCGGGCTCGCGGTAGTGCAAGCCAGCCTGGGCGTTGCCAATGCATTGGAAGGCGTCGTGTTCCGGGAACTACCCTGGCTAGATCTACGGGTCCGTGTGCATTTAATCTGGCGCACGGACGATCAGCGGCCGCTGGTGACCCGGTTTCGGAACGCCGTTCTGAAGGGCTAATCTACGCCGCACGCGCCCTTCCTAAAGTACCTGGGTAACGCCGAAGCATAGAGAAAATCAACCTCCATCCCCCGCAGAATATGCACATGCAGCTACTCTTTTAATAGCAAAGGCCGGCGAATGCATCAGAAGTTCTGGTGCAGCAGCGGGGGAATAAGGCGCGGGTCGCGCAGCTTTTCCACCCACCATTGCACGGCTGGCCCGGCACGGTGCGAATGCCAGCCCACAAACAGCAGATTTGGTTCACGCGGGTCTTGTGTAGCCAGCGCCACCAGCGTGCCCTGCGCCAGATGCTGGCGCACTTTTTCCAGAGGCAGCCAGCCCACGCCCAGGCCAGCCACCTGGGCTGCGATCTTCGCGCGCATGCTGGGCATGGCCAGGCGCTCCTGGTGCGTCTGCACGCCGTAGCTGCGGGCAACTGCCAAGCGCGACGTATCGGCCACCACCACTGAACGGTGCGCGGTAATGGCCTCCACCGACAGGGGCTGCTCGTCCTTTGCCTCGCGCGCGAGCGGGTGGTGTGGCGATACGGCAAATACCCACTCCAGCTGCGTCAACTCAAACCATTGCAGATGCGCCATCGCGGGCGGTTCGTTGGTGGCGGCGACGACCAGATCGGCACGCTGGTCGAGCAGCGCCTCCCAAGTGCCACCCAACACCTCGTGGGCAAAACGCAGGCGCACCCCGCTGTTGAGCGCATCAAAGTCAGCCACCAACGGCAGCAGTGCCTCGATGTTCGCCAACTCATCGGTCACGATACGCAGCTCGGACTCCCAGCCGCGCGCCACTTGCTTCACGCGCTCCGAGAGGCGCCTCGCCTGCGCGTGCAATTGCGCGCCCTGCTCCACCAGCAGCAGGCCGGCAGGCGTGAGCGCAATGCGGTAGCCGGCGCGGTCAAACAGCAGCGCATCTAGCCGTTCTTCGAGTTGGCGTGCCGCATAGGACACGGTGGACGCGGCCTTGCCCAAGCGCTCGGCCGCGCGCGACAGGCTGCCAGTGGCGCGCACCGCTTCCAGCAGCTGAAGATCTTCCAGACTCAACATATTCGACAGTTTCGCACATGTTTAACGAAATCATGGCGCCTGTAGACCGATCAATCGCAGGACACTTGCCTTATCAACCCTGCAGTGGGGTTGAAAACCCCAAAAAACATCAACGAAACAACTGAAGGAAATATCATGAACCGCTTTGAAAGAAAGAACATTTTGGTCACCGGTGGCAGCAGTGGCATTGGCGCCGCAGCCGCTATTGCCTTTGCCCGCGAAGGCGCCCGGGTGGCCATTACCGGCCGGGACGCCGAAGCCCTGGCCCGTGTAAAAGCCGAACTGGGCCCGAACGCGCTGGCGCTGGTCAGTGAGGCTGGTGACGTGTCTGCCCAGACCGCGCTGGTAGCGGAGCTCCAGGCGCGGATGGGCATGATCGACGGCGTATTCATCAACGCAGGTGTGGCCAAGTTTGGCCCGCTGGCGCAGATCGACGAAACGCTGTGGGACAGCAGCTTTGACACCAATGTCAAAGGCCCCTACTTCCTGATCCAGCGCCTGGCGGCGCTGATGCAGCGTGGTGGTTCCATCGTGCTGAATGGCTCGATTAACGCCCACATTGGCATGCCGAATTCCAGCGTCTATGCCGCAAGCAAGGCCGCGTTGATTTCATTGGCCAAGACCTTGTCCGCCGAGCTGCTGCCGCAGGGCGTGCGCGTGAATGTGGTGAGCCCCGGCCCGGTGAGCACACCGCTGTACGGCAAGCTGGCCCTGGCGCCCGACCAGCTGCAAGCCATGGCCGCCGGCATTCAGACGCAGATTCCTCTGGGCCGCTTCGGCACACCCGAAGAAATCGCCGCCACGGTGCTGCACTTGGTGTCCAAGGAGTCCGGCTTTATTGTCGGCACCGAGATCATTGCCGATGGCGGCATGAGTCAGATGTAAGACACGCGGTTGACGACTAGACGGCGTTTACGCTTTTTTTACACCCGCCCAAGCAATCTCATCCCCGTTTTTACGCGCGCCTGAACACACTTCTCCCATCGCTTTGATGCAGGAGAAAACGATGGAAACAGTAAACACCCTTCACGTGGTGTACGGCTTGGGCGGCACGTGTGCAGCCCTGCTGTTGGTGTATTTGGTCTATGCGCTGGTGCGCGCGGAGGACTTTTGATGAGCAGCTCAGCTTGGGGGCTGCTGGCCCTTTTTCTCACCACACTCTTGATCGCGTCCTGGCCTCTGGGCATCTGGCTTGCGCGCCTGAGTTCCGGCCATTTGCCACAGTGGATGCTGCGCCTGGAGGCGCCTTTGTTCCGGCTGGCAGGCGCTTCACCCGACCAGCCCATGTCTTGGAAGCAGTACACCTGGGCACTGCTGTCCTTCAATGCGCTGGGCGTGCTGGCCGTGTTTCTGCTGCAGCGCTGGCAAACCGTGTTGCCGCTCAACCCCGCAGGCATGGCAGATGTATCGGTGGACTCCGCGTTCAACACCGCGGTGAGCTTTGTCACCAACACCAACTGGCAAGGGTATGCAGGCGAGTCCACCATGGGCTACCTCACACAGATGCTGGGTTTGGCCGTGCAAAACTTTCTGTCTGCCGCCACCGGCATAGCGGTGGTGTTTGCGCTGTTCCGTGGCTTTGCTGCCAAGTCGACTGCCGTGATTGGCAACTTCTGGGCAGACATCACCCGCATCACCGTGTGGCTGCTGGTACCGCTGTCGCTGGTGTTCGCCGTATTTTTGGTGGGTCAGGGCGTGATTCAGAACTTTGACGCCTACCAGGATGTCACCACGCTGGAAACCACCCAGTTCCAGCAACCCAAGTTGAGCGCAGACGGCCAGCCTGTGCTGGACGACAAGGGCGCACCCGTGATGGAAGACTCCAGCACCCAGACGCAGACCCTGCCCATGGGGCCGGTGGCATCGCAAGAGGCCATCAAGATGTTGGGCACCAATGGTGGCGGCTTCTTCAATGCCAACTCGGCCCACCCTTACGAAAACCCCACGTCACTCAGCAACTTCCTGCAGATGTTGGCGATCTTCCTGATCCCGGCAGCGCTGTGTTTTGCCTTTGGCCGCGAGGTGGGTGACCAGCGCCAGGGCTGGGCCGTACTGGCAGCGATGACCGTGATGTTTGTCATTGCCGTCATCGCCATCATGCCTGCCGAGCAGGCGGGCAACCCGCAGATCGCCCCGCTGGGCGTGGACCAAGCCGCCAGCAGCCTGCAGAGCGGCGGCAATATGGAAGGCAAGGAAACCCGCTTCGGCATCAACGCCAGCAGCCTGTTTGCGGTCATCACTACCGCCGCATCCTGCGGCGCGGTGAACGCCATGCACGACTCCTTCACCCCCCTGGGCGGCATGGTGCCCATGGTGATGATGCAGCTGGGCGAGGTGGTGTTTGGCGGCACTGGCACCGGCCTGTACGGCATGCTGATCTTCGCCATCCTGGCCGTGTTCATTGCCGGCCTGATGATTGGCCGTACGCCCGAGTACCTGGGCAAGAAGATCGAGGCGCACGAGATGAAGCTCACCTCGATCGCCATTTTGGTCACACCCATCCTGGTACTGGCAGGTACCGCCGTTGCCGTGCTGGCGGGTGCAGGCAAGGCCGGCATTGCCAACCCCGGCGCCCATGGCTTCTCGGAAATCCTCTACGCGCTGACCTCGGCCGCCAACAACAACGGCAGCGCCTTTGCGGGCCTGTCCGCCAACACGCCGTTCTACAACGTGCTGCTGGCCATTGCCATGTGGTTTGGCCGCTTTGGCGTCATCGTGCCGGTGCTGGCGATTGCCGGTGCGCTGGCCGCCAAAAAGCGCCTGCCTGCCACCGCCGGCACCTTCCCAACCCACGGTCCGCTGTTTGTGGTGCTGCTAATAGGCACGGTGCTGTTGGTGGGCCTGCTGAACTACGTGCCATCGCTGGCATTGGGCCCGGTGGTCGAGCACCTGATGCTATGGCCCTTTGTTTAAACGCTCGTTGTTTGCACGCTCCTTTTTGCGAGAGAAATTTATGACAAGCAAAACTTCCCTAACCCTGATGGACCCCGCACTGGTGAAGCCAGCCGTGTGGGCCGCGTTTGCGAAGCTGCACCCTGCGGTGCAGTGGCGCAACCCGGTGATGTTTGTGGTCTACATCGGCAGCATCGTCACCACGCTTTTGGGCCTGCAGGCGCTGCAAGGCAACGTGAGCGATTCGCCCGGCTTCATCCTCACCGTGGCGGTGTGGCTGTGGTTCACGGTGCTGTTTGCCAACTTTGCCGAAGCCCTGGCCGAAGGACGCAGCAAGGCCCAAGCCGATTCGCTCAAGGGTCTGAAGAAAAGCACCTGGGCCAAGAAGCTCAAAGAGCCCGTGCATGGCTCCACCTGGCTACCAGAGCAGGCCGAGAATCTGCGCAAGGGTGATGTGGTGCTGGTGGAAGCCGGAGAGATGATCCCCGTGGATGGTGAAGTCATCCAGGGCATGGCTACGGTGGACGAAAGCGCCATCACCGGCGAGTCGGCCCCGGTCGTGCGGGAGTCGGGTGGCGACTTTGCATCGGTCACCGGCGGTACCCGCGTGCTCTCCGACTGGCTGGTAGTGCGTATTGATGTGAACCCTGGCGAGTCGTTTCTGGACCGCATGATTGGCATGGTGGAAGGCGCCAAGCGCCAGAAGACGCCGAACGAAGTGGCGTTGACGATTCTGCTGGTGGCGCTGACCATCGTGTTCCTGGTGGTCACCGTTACGCTGCTGCCCTTCTCCATTTTCAGTGTCGAAGCGGCTGGCAGCGGCACCGTGGTCAGCATCACCGCCCTCATTGCGCTGCTGGTGTGCCTCATCCCCACCACCATTGGTGGTCTGCTATCGGCTGTAGGCGTGGCGGGCATGAGTCGCATGATGCAAGCCAATGTGATTGCCACCTCGGGCCGCGCGGTGGAGGCTGCCGGTGATGTGGACGTGCTGCTGCTGGACAAGACCGGCACCATCACGCACGGGAACCGTCAGGCGGCGTTGTTCATTCCGGCACCCGGCATGACCCAGAATGAACTGGCCTTGTGCGCAGCGCAAGCGTCCATGGTGGATGAAACACCTGAGGGCCGCAGCATCGTCAAACTGGCTGAAACCATGGTGTCCATCCAGGTCACGCCGGGCTTCACCCAAGAGGTGCCTTTCACAGCCCAGACACGCATGAGTGGTGCAGATGTGATTCGGCCCGACGGCAGCACACGGTATTTGCGCAAAGGCGCCGTCGAGGCTGTGCGCAGTTTTGTGGTGTCCATGGGAGGCCACATGCCCCCTGAAATGCTGCGCGCTGCAGACGAAGTTGCGCGCAGGGGCAGTACGCCGCTGGCTGTTTCCGATGGCACGCGGGTGGTGGGCATCGTGGAGCTCAAGGACATCGTCAAGTCGGGTATCAAGGAACGCTTTGGCGAGCTGCGCCGCATGGGCATCAAGACCGTGATGATCACCGGCGACAACAAACTCACCGCCGCCGCCATTGCGGCCGAGGCAGGCGTGGACGACTTCCTGGCCGAGGCCACGCCCGAAGACAAACTCACGCTGATCCGCAGCTACCAGACCGAGGGCCGCCTGGTCGCCATGACCGGTGACGGCACGAACGATGCGCCTGCACTGGCCCAGGCCGATGTGGCCGTGGCCATGAACAGCGGCACCCAGGCCGCCAAAGAAGCCGGCAATATGGTGGACCTGGACTCCAACCCCACCAAGCTGCTGGAGATTGTGGAGACCGGCAAGGCCCTGCTGATGACGCGCGGCTCGCTCACCACGTTCTCCATCGCCAACGACGTGGCCAAGTATTTCGCCATCATTCCGGCCATTTTTGTGAGTACCTATCCACAGCTGGCCGCGCTCAATGTGATGCGTCTAGGCAGCCCCAGCTCTGCCATTTTGTCGGCCGTCATCTTCAATGCGCTGATCATCGTGGTGCTGATTCCGCTGGCGCTCAAGGGTGTGAGGTACCGCCCCGTGGGCGCCGCAGCGCTCTTGCGCCGCAACCTGGCCGTCTACGGGCTGGGCGGGCTGATCGTGCCCTTTGTCGGTATCAAGGCGATTGACGTGTTGCTGGTTGCGGTGAATCTGGTTTAAGGAGCTTCCTCATGAACAAAACACTTCGCCCCCTGCTGGTTCTGTTTGCTGCACTCACGCTCATCACCGGCGTGGCCTACCCTCTGGTGGTCACAGGTGTCGGGCAGGCGGTGTTTCCGCACCAGGCCCATGGCAGCCTTCTCGTACGGGATGGCAAACCCGTGGGCTCTGCATTGATAGGACAGAACTTCTGCGACCCCGGTCACTTCTGGGGCCGCCCCTCTGCCACCAGCCCGTTTGGCAACAACGCCGCAGCGTCCACCGGCTCCAACCTGGGCCCGCTGAACCCCGCGCTGGTGGATGCGGCCAAAGGCCGGCTGGATGCCCTGCGCGCTGCTGACCCGGCCAACACCGCCCCGGTGCCGGTAGAGCTGGTGACCGCCTCTGCCAGCGGGCTGGACCCGCACATCAGCCCTGCTGCGGCGCTGTACCAGCTTCCCCGTGTGGCAGCAGCCCGCAAGCTCGCCCCGGAAACTGTGCGGGCACTGGTATCGCAGTTCACCGAACGCCCGCTGCTGGGTGTCTTGGGCGAGCCCGTGGTGAATGTGCTGCAACTGAACCTGGCGCTTGATGCACACTCCGTGAATGGCAAGCCCAACTGATTCCCGGCCGGACCCGGACGCCCTGCTGGCACAGATGCAAGAGGCCCAGGCCTCGCAGCAGCGCGGCAAGCTGCGCATCTACTTTGGTGCCAACGCGGGTGTGGGCAAGACCTACGCCATGCTCAGCGCGGCCCAACGCGCGCAGCGGGCCGGCCAGCGGGTGCTGGTAGGCGTGGTGGAGACCCATGGCCGCAAGGACACCATGGAGCTGCAGTCCGGGTTGCAGGTACTGCCACTGCAGGAAATTGCTTACCGCGGCCAGGTGCTGCTGGAGCTGGACCTGGATGCCGCCTTGTCGGCCAAGCCGGAGGTACTGCTGGTGGATGAGCTGGCACACAGCAATGCGCCGGGCTCACGCCACCTCAAACGCTGGCAGGACGTACAGGAGCTGCTGAATGCGGGCATCGACGTCTGGACCGCTCTGAACGTACAGCACCTGGAAAGCCTGAACGGCACCGTGGGCGCCATTACCGGGGTGCGCGTCAATGAGACCGTGCCTGACACCGTGCTGGATGGGGCCGATGAAATCGTTCTGGTGGATGTGACGGCGGACGAGCTGCTGGCGCGGCTAAAGGCTGGCAAGGTTTACATCCCGCAGCAGGCCGAGCGCGCCAGCCAGAACTTTTTCCGCAAGGGCAACCTGATTGCGCTGCGCGAAATTGCCCTGCGCCGCACGGCCGAGCATGTGGGCGATGATGTGCGCAGCTACCGCCAGCATCTGGTGCAAACCTCGCGCCAGCAAAGCGCCACGGACCAACCCGCCTGGAACACCTCGGGGGCCCTGCTGGTGTGTGTCGGGCCGCACGCAGGGGCGGAGCATGCCGTGCGCACTGCGGCGCGCTTGGCCGGGCAGCTCAACGTACGCTGGCACGCCGCCTACGTGGAAACGCCTGCCCTGCAGCGGCAGGCCGCGCCGGACCGTGATCGGACGCTGGCCGTGCTCAAGCTGGCGGAAGAGTTGGGAGGCAGCACCGCAGTACTCACCGGCAATGACATCGCCGATGCCTTGTTGCTGCATGCCAAGACATTGAATTGCGCCACCGTGGTCTTGGGGCGCCCAGCCCCGCGGGCCTGGCAAGGCTCGTGGTTCATGCTGCGTCCCACGCTGACGCGCCGGCTCGCATCCCTGGCGCCCACGCTGAACATTGTCGAAGTGGGCTTTACCGAGAGCGTGCGCAAACTGGGCCAGCCGCTGAACCGCAACATGGACACCGAGCCCGTAGCCTTGCCCTGGCGCGAGCAATGGACGAGGTATGTGGGCGCAACACTAGCCTGCATTTTGGCCACCCTGGTCACGCTGCCTTTGCTGCCCTGGTTTGACCTGGCGAACATCGTCATGCTGTTCTTGCTGGGCGTGGTGTTGGTCGCCTTCAAGTTCGGGCGCGGGCCCGCCAGCCTCGCCGCAGTGTTGTCGGTTGCATCGTTTGATTTTTTCTACGTGGAGCCGCGCCTGTCGTTTGCCGTCAGCGACGTGCAATACCTCGTAACGTTTGCCGTGATGCTTGTGGTGGGGCTGTTGATCGGGCAGCTGACGGCCAACCTGCGCTTCTCGGCGCATGTGTCGTCCAGCCGGGAGCGGCGTGCGCAGGCCTTGTTTGAACTCACGCGCGAGCTCTCCGGTGCGCTGCTGACAGAACAGGTCGTTGCGCTCGGCGAGGCGGCCGTGCAACGGACGTTTGGTGGAGCCGCCAAAATCCTGCTCCCCGATGCCTCAGACCAATTGGCCATTCCCACCGCACTGCCGGCCGGCATGGACGAGAGCATTGCAGACTGGGCCTTTCACCGCGCACAGCGTGCCGGTTTGGCGACCTCTACGTTGCCGTCCAACCCCTGGCACTATGTGCCGCTGCAAGCCCCCATGCGCACGCGTGGCGTGCTGGTGCTGCAACCAGCAGAGGCGCGCTGGCTACTCATTCCCGAACAGGTGCAACAACTCGAAACCTTGGCACGGCAAATCGCCATTGCGCTGGAACGTGTGCACTACGTGGAGGTGGCACAGTCAGCCGTCGTGCAGATGGAGTCAGAGCGCTTGCGCAACACTCTGTTGGCGGCCATGTCGCACGATGTGCGGACCCCTCTCACCGCGCTGATGGGTCAAGCCGAGTCTCTGGCGGCATCTGACAACCTGAACCAGGAGCAAAAGGAGCTGGCTGGGTCCATCAGCCAAGAAGCCCGAGAACTCAGCGCCCTGGTCAGCAACCTGCTGGAAATGGCACGGCTCGAAAGTGGACAGGTGGAGTTGCGCGTGGAATGGCAGTCTGTCGAAGAGTTGATCGGAAGTGCTATCCGGGCCGCGCGACATGCCCTGGGTACGGTGAAAGTCAGCGCGCGCATGCCAGATGAATTTCCCCTGGTGGAGTTCGATGCCGGCCTGATGGAGCGGGTCTTGGTTAACCTGTTGGAGAACGCCGTCAAATACGGAACCGGCAGCACGCCCCACACCCCTGCGGTTGAAATCTCTGCGACCACGACCCCGAGCACGCTGGAACTGCGGGTGCGGGACTTCGGCGCCGGGCTGCCCGCGTCGAGCCGCGGGAGGGAGGGCAACCTGTTTGAGAAATTCACACGCGGCGCCAGCGAATCGTCCACACGCGGTGTGGGCTTGGGCCTGGCGATTTGCAAGGCCATCGTCGATGCACACAAAGGGCGCATTGCTGCGCGCAACGCAGAGGGCGGTGGTGCAGAATTCATCGTGACGCTACCGCGCCGGCAGCCGCCCCCCATTGAAACCGATTGACACGTTCCCCAATGTCCAACCCGTCCCCTGTTGCCGTGCTGATTGAAGACGAACCGCAGATTCGGCGCTTTGTGCGCAGTGCGCTGGAAGCCGAAGGCTGGCAGGTGTTTGAAGCGGCCACCGCCCAGCACGGCTTGCGGGATGCAGCAACACGCAAACCAGACCTGCTGGTGCTGGACTTGGGCCTGCCAGACGGCGATGGATTGGAGGTGATTCGTGACGTGCGCAGTTGGTCCGCCGTACCCATCGTGGTGCTTTCGGCGCGCGTGGAGGAGGATGACAAAATTGCGGCCTTGGATGCCGGAGCCGACGATTACCTCACCAAGCCCTTTGGTGTTGGCGAGTTGCTGGCGCGGGTGCGGGCCAATTTGAGACGGCCGCGCAACACGGGAAGCGACGGCCAAGCCGACGAAACGCTGTTTCGATTTGGCGAGGTCGAGGTGGACCGCCAAGCCAGGCTGGTGCGCCGTGCGGGCACCGAGGTGCACCTCACACCCATTGAGTATCGCCTGCTGTTGGTCTTGGTAGCGAACGCCGGCCGGGTGCTAACCCACCGCCAGTTGTTGCGCGAAGTGTGGGGCCCTTCCCATGCTGAGCAGGGGCACTACCTGCGTATCTACATGGGCCATTTACGCCAAAAACTGGAATCGGACCCCAGCCAACCGCAGCATTTGCTCACGGAGACGGGGGTTGGCTACCGGTTGATGAGGTAGGCCGAGCGCCAGGACCAGGCCCTTCTTCGAATTCTGTAGTCCTGTTGGCTCTTTATGCGGCGTAAGAAGTCTGAGCCCGTGGCACCTTGGTGTTTTTGTACAGAATGAATACGGATGCCAAACCGCACATTGCTGCAAAAGTCATCCAGTACCCAGGCGCTGCCTTGTCTCCAGTGACTTCGATCAACCAGGTGGACAGCATGGGCGTGAATCCGCCAAAAATGGCAGTTGCCAGGCTGTATGCCAAGGAGAAGCCAACCGTGCGCACATGGGCCGGCATGACCTCGGTCAGCGCCACAACCGCAGCACCGTTGTAGCTGGCATACATAAAGGACAGCCACAGTTCTGTCACCAGCAGATTCTCGAAGCTGATATTGGCGACCAGCCAGGACATGATGGGATACGCCGTCACTATGGGCAGCAGGGTGAACGTCACCAGAATCTTCTTGCGTCCAATCTTGTCCGACAGAGCGCCCATCACCGGCAGCCAGAAGAAATTCGACATGCCGACACAAAAGGTAGTCAGCAAGCTGTCCGCGGTGCTGAGTTTGAGCACACTTTTGCCGAAGGTGGGCGTGTACACCGTGATGAGGTAGAAGGACACGGTGGTCATCACCACCATCATCATGCCGGCCACGACTACACGCCAGTTACTGCCAATCGATTGCAGGACCTCCTGAAAACTGGGATGGTGCTTGCGTGCCAGAAACTCTTCTGTCTCCTGCAACGATCGCCGGATCACAAAGATCACGGGAACAATCATGCAGCCGATGAAGAACGGAATGCGCCAGCCCCACGCACCAATTTGCTCTGGCGTCAGCCACTGGCTCAATAGGAAGCCAATGATGGCCGAAGCCATGATGGCAACCTGCTGACTGGCGGACTGCCAACTGACGTAAAAGCCCTTGTTGCCCGGCGTAGCCATCTCGGACAAATACACCGATACGCCCCCCAGTTCCACGCCGGCCGAGAAGCCTTGCAGCAGGCGGCCAATCAGAACCAGGATGGGGGCAGCAATGCCTATCGTTGCGTAGCCAGGCACAAAGGCAATCAAAATTGTGCCCAAAGCCATGATGCCCAGTGTGACGATGAGCCCCTTTCGGCGGCCGATGCGGTCGATGTAGCTCCCCAGGATCACGGCGCCCAGCGGCCGCATCAGAAATCCAGCACCAAAGGTTGCGAAGGTGAGGATCAGCGAAGCGTATTCATCATTGCTGGGAAAAAAGGTCTTCGATATGTAGGTGGCGTAGAAGCCGTACAAAAAGAAGTCGAACATTTCCAGAAAATTGCCGCTGGTCACCCGCAACACGGTCGACAGCTTGGATGGCTCTGAATTTTTTGTGTTTGTCATGATGGTGGCCTTCAATATGCAGCGGCAACAGCAGGACTCAAACCTGTCTTGCGGATCAAGGGGGCAGCCTCTGGCGACGCGAGGTAGTCAATCAAGGCTTGGGCTGCGGCGTGCGCTTTGGAACGGGTCACAATGCCCGCCGAAAACGGCGTGAGTTGTTGCGTTTCGGCAGGAATTTCCCCAACGAAATCAATGCCCTGAATCGGCAGCAACTCACTGACCTGCTGGAAGCCCAAGTCAGCGTCCCCGCGTGCCACCACTTGTGCCACGGGCTCGGCCGGAATCATGCGGCTTTTGGCCTTGATTTGGTCCGCGACACCGAGACGCGGGAAGAGAACCTTGGAGAGGTATTCACCACTGGCACTGTCCGAATAGGCAATGGCGCGGGCGTTCAGCAGCGCCTGCTTCAGGCCATCCACCGTTGTGACGTTGGGTTTGGATGCGCCCGCAGGCACAGCAACGCCTATCTTGGAGTTGGCCAGCAGGCGGTGCCCTGCATCTTCCACACTTCCCTGTTGGATCAGTTTGTCCATAGCCTCACCGACCATGATGACCACATCAATGGGTTCGCCACGTTCCAGACGCTTGGGGATGGCGCCACTGGTCTCACCCATGGAGGGGCCCCAAACCGCTACGAGCTTGTGACCGGTGCGTACCTCAAAGTCAGGGGCCAGTGCACGGTAGGCGGCAGCAAAGCCACCGGAGCTGGCCACATGAATTTCATCCGCACTGGCCAACGGCACCACGGGCAGTGCCATGGCAAAGCATAGAAGGCGTGCCAAACCTGCACGACCGAATTCAAACTTCATCTCATCTCCTTTATGTTTTTCGGAACTTGGGAAACGGATGATGCGCACGCGTGATTGGAAAGGCAATTGCATTGATCTGATATATTGATTCGTCATGCGCATCAATACAGATATTGGCGAACTCCAGGCCTTCATCGCTGTCGCCGAGAAGTCGAGCTTCAAGGCTGCTGCAGAGAGTCTCTTCATATCGCAGCCGGCTCTGAGCCGGCGGATCGACAAGCTCGAAAAAGACTTGAAAAGCCGCCTGCTGGAACGAACCACCCGCCGCGTTTCACTCACCGATGCGGGCAGACAGTTTCTGACCCATGCCACTGCCGTCATGGATGAATTGACGCTGGCTTATCAAGGTATTGAGGCGAAGGCCGTAGCCCGCACGGGCAAGGTCAGCATCGCGTGTATTCCCTCGGTAGCAAACCATTTGTTGCCAGCCGTGTTGAAGGACTTTTCCATATCGAACCCAGCAGTGCGGGTCAAGGTCATAGACGAAAGTGCGCAGACCGTTCTGAACAGCGTCATCAGCGGGCACGCCGACTTTGGCCTGAACTTCCTGGGTAGCCAAGAAGTGGAGTTGGACTTCTGGCCTATCCGCACTGAGCGCTACGTTGTCGTGGTTCCCAAAAACCATCCTTTGGCACGCCGCAAGACGGTGGCGTGGCGGTTGCTTGAAAACGCGCCGTTGGTCTCCGTATCCAGCACCAGCGGAAATCGCTTGCTGATTGACAGTGCATTTGCAAAGGCAGCAAAACGCCCCAGCATCCAATACGAAATCAACCATGTCACCGGGGCTATCAACTTGGTGGCAGCAGGGCTCGGTCTGGCCATAGTTCCCGGCTTGGCGCTGGGAAAAGTGCAACACCCCGGGCTGGTTGGCGTGCCGTTGGTAGAGCCAGCCATCACACGCACTCTGGGGCTGATCATGCGCAAAGGTGACAGGCTGCATCCAGCCGCCCGAGTACTGGCGGATACGCTCACCGCTGCGCTGAAGGCCGGGTGAGAACCCGTTCGCGGTCCTTAATTGGGGGCGTAGCGGATTCCCCCCCCTTGCTGCGCTGCTCTCCATTCGCGAAAGACCGGAGCAAAGGCACCTAGACCGCTTTTTTTGAATGGACCGATTCCTTTGGCCCCGCTGAATCGTCTATGCGGGTAGACCAACTCCCAACAGGAATACCACCATGCCCCCCACCATTGCCGTTGATGCCCAACTGACCACCCTGGTCAACGTGTTCCACGTCGCACCCGACCACCGGGATCGCCTCGTCCAGATGCTGAAGGAAGGAACGACCCAGTGGATTTGCAAGATCCCCGGCTTTGTATCCTCGTCCATGCACCTGTCGCGCGACAGCAGCCGTGTGGTGATCTATGGGCAATGGCGCAACACCGAGGCCATAGCCGCCATGCGCGCCCATCCAGAGATGCCTGCATACTTCGAACGCATCAAAGAAATTGCACAGATGGAAGCCATGACCTGCGATGTAACGTCCATCGTTGTCGCCTGAACTTCCAAGGACCCATGACCCAGCCGCCGTTGAACGCTCCTGTAACTTCACATCCAGAAGTGCTTGCGCACGACCTCAAGAACCTCAGGCCACTGCTGCACCGCTACTGCGCGCGCATGGTGGGCTCTGTGATCGACGGCGAAGAGATTGTGCAGGAGGCCTTTCTGCGCGCGCTGGAAGCCGCCCCGCCCGACCGGTCCATCCAGAATCCGCAGGGCTGGCTGTTCCGGATCGCGCACAACCTGGCGCTTGATTTCTTGAGACGCAAGGCCCGTCACAGCCCTTCGCAAAGCGAGGAAGATGTGGACCTGATCCCCGACCCCGTGGACGAGTTGGCACGGCGCGAGGCCACCGCGGCGACATTGCCTGCCTTGATGCAGTTGCCTGCATCGCAGCGCAGCGTGGTGATTCTTTTTGATGTTCTGGAGTACTCGGCGCAAGACATTGGCGAGATTCTGGACATGCAGGTCCCCGCCGTGAAATCCTTGCTGCAGCGGGGCCGCGGTCGGCTGCGTGCCATGTCTGAACTACCGCAAAAAGCGGGGCCACCGGCGCAGCTCTCCGCGGACCAGGCGCAACGGCTGCGCGACTACGTCGCACTGTTCAATGCCCGCGATTTCGATGCTATCCGGGCGATGTTGGCGGCCGACGTGCGTCTGGACCTGGTGAATCGCCTTCAGCTGCAAGGCGCCGCCGTTGGCGAGTACTACACACGGTACGGGCAAACCACGGATTGGCGGGCAGCGCCGGGCATGGTCGAAGGCCACCCCGCAGTCCTGATCTGGCGCGACGGCCATACCCATGTGCAGCCCGACTACTTCGTTCTGCTGGAATGGTCGCATGGCCAGGTGACAAGCATTCGCGACTTTCTGTTTGCCAGCTACGCCATGGCCGATACCCGGCCTTTGCCGCTGTAGACCGGCACCCGCCGCCCTACTCCCGCTTGCGCACAAACAGGCTTTGTGTCGCTCGCCCAATCAGCCCCGCCTCGTCGTACAACGATGACTCGGCCAGGCCGCCACCGTGGCTGGACAGGTGCGTACGGGCGTCCAGGCAGATCCACTCGCCCACCGGGCGGCGCAACAGGTTGATGGTGAGGTCGGAGTTGACGAACACGTGGGTGGACAAATCGAGGATGGCGCTGATGCCATTGCCCGAATCAGCCGCCACCGCCACGCGCTGGTAAGGGCTGGGCTTTTGGCCCTGCACCAGCGGGTAGCTCAGGCGAAACCACACGGCACTGGGCCCCGCAAACATGCGCCCTGCGGCAATGCGGCTCTCCACCAGGTCCGGGTAGCCCAGTTCGCCTTTTGCAAATGGGAACCGCTGCACTTGTGAATCGGCTGGCGCCCTGGGCGCCTTGGGCAACGGGTGGCCGGGCAGGCCCTGTGGAATGTCGACCTCCCCCTCGCGCTGGAACAGGGCGGTCGCGCGGATCAGCTCCTTGCCATCGGCCAGCGCCACGGCCGAGAAGTGCCCGGCGTTGCGGCCCACATAGTCTTCCTGCACCCGCACCTCGATGTCGGCAATCGGCACCGGGCGCAGCAGGTTGGCGGTTAGCCGCGCCATGTGCAACAGGCCGTGGGGTTGCGCCGCAGCTTCCAGCGCGTGGCTGACCAGCGCGATGGGCGGGCCTGCGTGCTGTTGTTGTGGGTGCCAGGGGCCGCGCGTGAGCTGGCTGGCGCGGAATACATGGGCATCCAGCGGCAAAAAGGCGGCAGCGGGTGCTCGTCCGGCTGCAGGTTCAAGCGATTTCGGCATGTCGATCACTCCTCTTTTAATAGCTGCTAGCGCATATTTCACGGGGGCTAGCAGGCTTTTTTCTTCAAAACTACGCCTGCCACACCCCAAACCCGGCTGCACGCAGGCTGATGCCCAGTTCCACCTCCATATCGCGTGCGGCCTCGTAGTGCATGGGGTTGTAGGCCTCGTACAGGTCGGGCAGCAGGCGCAGGCCAAACTCCAGCACGTAGCTGTTCGCCTGGATGCCGGCCTTGTGCTTGTCAAAGCGAATGTCCGGGTCCAGCCCGGTCATGCCCACGTACACGCAGGGCTTGCCGGTGATGTAACCGGGGTTGGCCCGCACGAACTTGGCCTGCTGCAGCACCTGGGGAGACAACTCCACCACATACACATGGTGATGCGCGCGCTTGGCCATGGCTGTCTCCTTGGCGTCTGGCCCGCGTCAGCGCCGCGACACCCAGTACACGCCGGGCAGAATCAGCGCCGCCCCCACCAGGTGGTGCAGACCGAGCGGCTCGCCCAACACACCCCAGGCGGCCACAGCTGCGTACAGCGGCCCCAGGTAGAGCGTGACCGCCACGCGGCTGGCACCTAGCACCTTTTGCGCGGCGCCATAAATCCAGTAGGCCGCCAAGCCAGGCGCCAACGCCGCGGCCAGCACCAGCCAGGTGGCCGCCCACGACCAGGCCGGTGTCTCGGGCAGTTGCGCTTCCCACACCGCACACGGAATCAGCACAAGCACACCGCCCGCACAAATGGCCGCCAGCCGCGCGGTAGGCCCCAGCGGGCTGGGCCACAGTTTTTGCAGCAGCGCATAGGCGGCCCACGCCACCATGGCCGCCACGATCCACGCGTCGCCCACCACCCACTGCACCTGGCCCAGCGCCAGCCACTGGCCTTTGACGATAACGTGCACCACCCCTGCCAGCGCCACCACCACGCCCAGCACCTGTTGCAAGCGAAAGCGCTCGCCCAGCCACAGCACTGCACCCACGGCAATCAGCACGGGCGACGCGGCGTATATCAACGAAATATTCATGGCGCCCGTGGTGCGCGCGCCCAGGTAGACCCAGGCGCCGCAGACCAGCATGCCGCAAAAACCCAGCACCACGTACTGGTGCCATACGGCCCAAATGGCGCTTCGTTGTGTCCACAACTCCTGGCGCGCCACACAACCCAGCAGCACACCCGCAACTGCCCATCGGCCCAGCGCCAGCGCATAAGGGGCAATGGTGCCGGGCGCCCAGCGCGCAACGATGAAGTTCACCGCCCACAGCGCGGGAATCAGCCATAGCCCCAGCAGGGCCCAGCGCTCCTGCTCAAGCCGTGGCAAGCGCAGGGCCCCGGGCGATCTCCATTACCTCGCGGGCCGGCAGGGTCTTGTAGCGGTGGTCGCTCCATACCTGGCGCCACTTGCGTGCACCCGGCATGCCATGGCGCAGACCTAGCATGTGGCGGGCAATGCTGTACCAGGAGGTACCATGCTCCGCAGCCTCGCGCTCCATGTACTCCACCATGGCCAATTCGACGCTATCCCTCGTCAGCTCTGCGCCAGGCGCTCCGAAAAACGTAGCATCCCACTCGGCAAGCCAGAAGGGGTTGTGGTAGGCCTCACGGCCCAGCATCACACCGTTTACATGCTCCAGTTGCTCAGCCACCTGCGCACTGGTGGTGAGCCCGCCGTTGATGGCGATGGTGAGGTGGGGGAAGTCTTGTTTGAGCTGGTGCACCAGTTCGTAGCGCAGCGGCGGTATCTCACGGTTCTCCTTCGGCGAGAGCCCCTTGAGCCAAGCGTTGCGTGCGTGGGCAATGAAGACCGCGCACCCCGCGTCAGCTACGGTGCCCACAAAGTCGCGCACAAAGCCGTAGCCCTCTTCCTTGTCGATGCCAATGCGGTGCTTCACGGTGACGGGAATATCCACCACATCCACCATGGCCTTCACACAGTCCGCAACCAGCGAAGCCTCATTCATCAGGCAGGCGCCAAAAGCCCCGCGCTGCACGCGCTCGCTCGGGCAGCCGCAGTTGATGTTGATTTCGTCGTAGCCCCAGTCCTGGCCCAGCCGGGCAGCCTGCGCCAGATCGGCTGGCTCGCTGCCGCCCAGCTGCAGCGCCACGGGGTGCTCTTCGGCATTGAAGCGCAGGTGGCGCGGTACATCGCCATGGATGAGCGCGCCGGTGGTCACCATCTCGGTGTAGAGCAGCGCGTGGCGGCTCAGCAAGCGGTGGAAGTAGCGGCAGTGGCGGTCCGTCCAGTCCATCATGGGGGCGACGGACAGGCGCCAGGGGCTCAACGCAGACGTGGGGGTGCCGGACAGAGGCAAGACAGAAGACATGGAACGGATTATCCCAGCCCGGCCTTGACCCGGCAGTGGCCAGGTCCTTACAGGGAGGCCTGAACCCGGTTGCGACCGTTTTGCTTGGCTTGGTAGAGCGCCTGGTCGGCCCGCTCCACCAGCACCACGGGCGAAGTATTGGGATCCGCCATGGCACCACCCACACTGACGGTGAGCGGACGGTGCAGGCCGGTCAAGGCCTGCACCGCCAAGCGGATGCGCTCGGCCACGGCGCGCATGTCTGCAATCTGGGTGTCGGGCAGCACCACCCCAAACTCTTCCCCGCCATAGCGGGCCACATGGTCATAGGCCCGGGCTTGTGACTTGATGGCCGCGGCCACTGCCTGCAGGGCCTTGTCACCGGCTTGGTGACCATACTGGTCGTTGTAGGCCTTGAAGTGGTCCACGTCCACCATCAACAGCGCCAGACCCGAACGTGTGCGCAAAAACCGCTCGTACTCGTTGGCCAGCGTGCGGTCAAACGCGCGGCGGTTTTTCAGGTTGGTCAGGGCGTCGGTCAGGGTTTGCTCGGTCAGCGTGTGGTTTTCTGCCTCCAGCTGCTTTTCATGTGACTCCAGCTCCTGCTGGCGCAGCAACTGGGCGCGGGTCAGCATTTTGAGCTCGGCATTGGCGCGGCGCAGGGCCAGCAGCTGCACCACCTGGCGAGACAGCGCCTTGAGGGCGTTGGCCTGGGCTTCGGTCAGCTTACGGGGCACCCGGTCAATGACACACACGGTACCCAGCGCCGCACCCGACGGGGTGACCAGGGGTGCACCTGCATAGAAGCGGATCTCCGGGCCACCGGTGACCAGCGGGTTGTCGACAAACCGCGGGTCTTCCAGCGCATTGGGCACCTCCATCAGCTGGTCGGGGTTGGTAATGGCATGGGAGCAAAACGCGATGCCACGCGGGGTTTCCATGTCGTTGAGGCCGACCCTGGCCTTGAACCACTGGCGGTCTTCGTCAATCAGGGAGATGAGTGCAATCGGGGTGTCGCAGATGAAGGCAGCCAGGCTGACCACATCGTCATAGGCCTGCTCTGGGGGGGTATCCAGGATCCCTAGGCCATGCAACTCCAAGAGCCGCAAGGCTTCGGTCGTGTGGGCAGCACTGTCCATATGAGGCACCGTCCTTGGGGAGTGAGTCGGAGCGCAGTCAAATAGTCACGCACCATGGGGCCTGATTGTGCACCAGACCCATCCACAAAGCCCATGCCGAACTGGCCGCCAAAGCGGCCCCGGCCAGACGCACACCCCACTGCCCATCCCCCAGCTGTCCGCCGCGCAAGCGCAACCATAACCAGGGCCCCAGCAGCATGGTCACCGAGGTACCGGCGGCAAACAGCGCCATCACCCCGGCGCCCGCCAGCACATCCCCCGCCAGTGCAGCCACCAGCAGCGCGGAATACAGCAGCCCACAGGGCAACAAGGCCCACAGCATGCCCAGAAACAGGGGCGCACCACGGCCCCAGCGCAGGCCCAGGCTGCGGGTACGCCGCCACACGGCACCGGCGCCGGCCTGCAACCACAGCGGCTGACGCGCCTGCCACAGCAGCAGCAAGCCCAGCACCAGCGCGGCCACATGCACCATGGACCACACCGGGCGCAGCGCCGCACTTTGCACCGTGAGCCAGCCCAGGCCCTGCATGGACGCAGCCGCCAACGCGCCCAGCGCAGAGTAGCCCAGCACACGACCGAATTGAAACCCGAGGAGCGCAGAGGCTTGGCGCGGACCGGCCGCCTGCCCGATGCCGGCACAGGCGGCACCACACATGGCCACACAGTGGGGGCCACCCACCAGGCCCATCATCAGGGCGGTGAGCGCCAGAGAAGCTTGCATCCGGCGATGCTAAATGATCTTGGAAAAGCGGGCGCGGGTACGGTCCGTCTGCAGGTACTTGTCAAACACCATGGCCACCGCACGCACAAAGAACCAGCCCTGTGCGGTGACCTGGATGCCGCTGTCATCCACCGTCACCAAGCCCTGCTCCACCAAGGTTTCCAGGGCTTTCATTTCGGCGGCAAAGTAGCTTTTGAACTCCACCAGAAAGGCCAGGTTGATGGACTCGAACTGCAGCTGGCCCTGGCACATCAGCGCCATGATGACGGCGCGGCGCACCAGGTCATCGCGGGTGACGGCCAGGCCGCGCACTACGGGGAAGCGGCCCTGGTCCAGGTAGTCGTAATACTCGTCCAGCGTCTTGGCGTTTTGGCTGTAGGTGGCGCCAATGCGGCCAATGGCGGACACGCCCAGCGCGATCAGGTCGCAATCGGGCTGGGTGCTGTAACCCTGGAAATTGCGGTGCAAGCGCCCCTGCCGCTTGGCCACGGCCAAAGCGTCTCCCGGCAAGGCAAAGTGGTCCATGCCCACGTACACGTACCCCGCGCCCATGAAGGCTTCGAGCGAGCGCGACAGCATGGATACCTTGGAGGCCGCACTGGGCAGGGCCACCGTGGCAATGCGCCGCTGCGGCTTGAAACGCTCGGGCAAATGGGCGTAGGCGTACAGCGCAATGCGGTCGGGCCGAAGCTGGTTTACCTGGGCCAGGGTGCGGTCAAAGGACTCAGGGCTTTGCTGGGGCAGTCCGTAGATCAAATCCACATTGATCGATTCAAAACCCCGGGCGCGCGCGGCTTCCACCAGCGCAAACACCTGGTCGGCAGGCTGCACGCGGTGCACTGCCTTCTGCACCGCAGGGTCAAAGTCCTGCACGCCAAAGCTCAGGCGGTTGAAACCCAGCTCGGCCAGGGTGTCCAACCGTTGTGGATCGATGGTGCGGGGATCCACCTCAATGGAGTATTCGCCACCAGGCACTAGGTTGAAGTTGCGCCGCAGCATGCCCATGAGCTCGCCCAGCTCGGCGTCGTTCAAGAACGTGGGGCTGCCGCCGCCCAGATGCAGCTGGCTGACGGTCTGCCCCCGGCCGATGACGGCGGTGTGCAGGTCCACCTCGCGGCTCAGGTAGCGCAGATACGGCGCGGCGCGATCGTGGTGTTTGGTGATTATTTTGTTGCAGGCGCAGTAGTAGCACAGCGACTCGCAGAACGGAATATGCACGTACAGGGACAGCGGCAGCGCCAGCGCGGCGGCCCCGCTACGGCGCTGTGACAGTGCTTGGGCATAGTCTTCGGCGGTAAAAGCCTCTACAAAGCGGTCTGCAGTGGGGTACGAGGTGTAACGCGGCCCTGAAACGTCAAATCGGGTCAACAATCCTTCGGGTACAGAGGTGGGTTCGGCGACTGCGTTCATGAATGCTCCATCTAACGCAGCAACTGTGACGCAAACGCCGGACCCTGCACTTGATCCAAATCAAGTCGCACGCGCTTGGCTAGGCGGATAATTGACTTGCATCAGGGGAACACCATGTTTGAAACAACTTTGCGGACCGGAAAACCAGGCGAGGCCCAAACGCCCATCGCCATCACGCCTGTGTCTACGGCGCCTCTAAGCCCGCAGACCATCAAAGTGGCGTGCTCCAATTGCAATTTGCGGGAACTGTGCATGCCCCTGGGCTTGAGCCCCAGCGAGCTGGACCGCATCGATGACGTAGTGGCCAGCCGGCGCAAGGTCAAGCGTGGCGACACCCTGTTTCGCAGTGGCGAGCGCTTTACCAGCCTGTACGCTATTCGCACTGGCTTTTTCAAAACCTGCGTGGCCTCGGAAGATGGCCGTGACCAGGTGACCGGCTTTCAAATGGCCGGCGAGGTCATTGGGCTGGATGGCATCGTGAGCGAGCGCCACAGCTGCGATGCGGTTGCACTGGAAGACGCAGAGGTCTGCGTCATGCCGTTTGAGCGCATTGAAGAACTCTCCCGCGAAGTGAATGCGCTGCAGCGCCATGTGCACAAGATCATGAGCCGCGAGATCGTGCGTGAGAACGGGGTCATGCTGCTGCTGGGCAGCATGCGGGCCGAGGAGCGCCTGGCGGCATTTTTGCTGAACCTGGTGCAGCGTCTGCATGCTCGGGGGTTCTCGCAATCCGAGCTGGTGTTGCGCATGACGCGCGAAGAAATTGGCAGCTATCTGGGCCTGAAGCTGGAGACTGTGAGCCGCACGTTCTCCAAGTTCGTGGACGACGGCATTGTGGAAGTGAAGCAGCGGCATGTGCGCATCATCAACACCGATGCGCTCAAGGACATTGTCAACCCCAAGGTCTGCAACTAAGCCTTATTCGTTGACTTCAGCCGCACTCAGGCTGAGCACGGCGGTGAGGCCGCTGGACAGCGATGTCACCGCCCAAAACGTGAAGAAAGCCAAGGTATAGACGCCCTTGCGAGGCAGCTCCAAGGGCAGTCCCAGCCACTGCAGATCCTGCGGATCCACGACGGCGAAAACAAAAATCTCCAGCACGCAGGCCATCAAAAAAGCCGGCCAGACGATGGCCATCCATTTGCCGCGCATAGGACTCCTTTCAGGCCCCGGTCAGGGCGCCTTGGGTGCCGCGATGGGATCTGCTACCCCGGTCGCTGCGTGGTTGCGGGCCTTCATGGCGGGCGCCAGGCTTTGCGGGGTATCCGCCAGGGTGCGGTTGATCTCCACACCGTTTTGGTAGTAGTTCTCGTCCACCAGTGGGTCCGAGCCCACTGCAGCCAGATAGAACGTAAAGAAGCTGGCGATGACCACGGTCAGCGGGCCTGAGACGACCAGCCACACATGGCCAAATTGCCACCAGGGACGGGAATCAACAGCTGCGGGATTGGACATGAAAATCTCCTTAACGGGGAACAATGAACACAGATTTTTCGGTAACACGGGCACCGTCCTGCTCGGCGGTTACCGTGAAATGGATGGGGTGCGAACCTGCTGCTGCACCTTCGTACGGCAACTGCACCCGCACGGCGACCCAGCGTGACTGCGTGGCGTCAATTTCGACGGCGGGCTCTGAAGCCACGGCCAGCCCTGGCAGTCCCTCCACCGCAATCTGAAAGCGCTGCGATGTCTCGGTCGCATTCATCACCTGCAGGCGGAACACGTTTTCAATACGACCGCCTGAGGCAATCCGCGCCAGCGCACCGCGATCCCGCTCCACGTCAACCTTGAAGCCGGGTCGCAAGTACAAACTGACCAGCATGGCCACGACCACCGCTCCCAGAATGCCGGTATATACCAGCACGCGGGGGCGCAGCACATGGCGCCAGGTCTGGGCGGGGGTCCAATGCTGGCTCACGGCATTTTGGGTGGAGTACTTCACCAGCCCGAGCGCATAGCCCATCTTGTCCATCACCGTGTCGCACACATCGGCACAAGCGCCACAGCCTATGCACTCGTACTGCAGCCCATTGCGGATGTCGATGCCCGTGGGGCACACCTGCACACACAAACTGCAGTCCACACAGGCACCCAGGTTCAGGGCGGCGGGATCGGCTTTTTTGGACCGCGCTCCCCGCGGCTCGCCACGCTCCTGGTCATAGGTCACCACTAGCGTGTCTTTGTCAAACATGGCGCTCTGGAAGCGCGCATAGGGACACATGTACTTGCACACCTGCTCGCGCAGAAAACCGGCGTTGCCATAGGTGGCAAAGCCGTAGAACAAAACCCAGAAAATTTCCCAGGGACCCAACGTCAACGCCAGCACTTCATGGGACAGTGCGTGGATGGGCGTGAAATAGCCCACAAAGGTGAAGCCGGTCCACAACGCCACGCCAATCCACAAGCACTGTTTGGCCGTTTTGCGCAGCAGCTTTTCGGGGGTCCACGGTCCGGCATCGCGGCGCATACGGGCCGAGCGGTCGCCCTCGGTGAGCTTCTCCAACCAAAGGAAGATCTCCGTGTAGACAGTTTGCGGGCAGGCATAACCACACCACAGGCGGCCCGCCACGGCGGTGAACAGGAACAGCCCCAGTGCAGAGATGACCAGCAAGCCGGTAAGGTAAACAAAGTCCTGCGGGTACAGCACCAAGTTAAAAATGAAGAAGCGCCGCGCGCCCAAGTCAAACAACACAGCTTGGCGCTGGCCCCATTCCAACCAGGGCAGACCGTAGAAGACCAACTGCGTCAGGAACACGCAGGCCCAGCGCCAGCGCGAGAAGAAGCCCGTCACGCTGCGCGGATAGATCTTCTTATGCGCCTCGTACAGGGCGACCATCTCCGCGTCGGCCCCTTCAGGCGGCGCAATCGGCCCCTTGTCAGGCGACACGGCGATAGGGATCACCTTGTTGTGCGGGGCGTTGGCGGAGGGGTTCAAGCGGATTCCTGACAAAAGCCTTTACTTGGCTGCGGCCCCGTTGGACAAGCCCCAAACATACGAAGCGAGCACCTTGATCTGCTCAGGGCTGAACTTCTCACCCTGGGCGGGCATCTGATTGATCTTGCCGTTGTTGACCATGGAGATGATGGCGTTCTCGCCGTAGCCGTGCAGCCAGATATCGTCCGTGAGGTTGGGAGCGCCCAGTGCCTGGTTGCCCTTGCCGTCCGGTCCGTGGCAGGCAGCGCACGCTGCAAACTTGGACTTGCCCAGGGCGGCGCGCACCGAGTCGTGCGGGCTGCCCGACAGGCTCAGCACGTAGTTGGCCACGTTTTTCACATCATCCGGCGTGCCCACTGCAGCAGCCATGGGAGGCATCTGACCTACGCGTCCCAGCGTGATGGTCTCGATGATCTTGTCCGGTGTACCGCCATGCAACCAGTCGGAATCGGTCAGGTTGGGGAAACCCTTGGAACCGTGCGCGTCCGACCCGTGGCACTGGGCGCAGTTGTTCATGAACAGCCGTTCACCGATGGCGTGGGCCTGGGGATCCTTGGCGATGTCTTCGGGCTTCATGGTGGCAAACTTGGCATACAGAGGTGCAACCTCCTGGTTGCCCTTCTCGACCTCGGCCTGGTACTGGCTGGCCTGGGTCCAACCCAGCTTGCCCGCAAAGTTGCCCAGACCCGGGTAGAGCGCCAGGTAGACCCCGGCAAACACCAAGGTGATGACGAACAGCCACACCCACCAGCGCGGCAGCGGATTGTTCATCTCGCGCAGGTCACCGTCCCACACGTGGCCGGTGGTGTTGTCGTTCGCGGTCATGGCTTTGGCCTTGCCACTAAACCACAACAACAGCAAGCACGCCACGATGCCGACCACCGTGATGGCTGCTACATAAACAGACCAGAAGTTGTTCGTAAAGTCACTCATCTTGATTCCTTGTTCGGGTCAGTCCTGCTCGAAAGGCAGGTTGGCAGCTTCTTCAAAGTCCGCAGACCGATTGCGCGACCAAGCCCACCAGACGATGCCAATGAACAGCACAAAACTGACCACCGTGGTCAACGAGCGCAGGGTATTGATATCCATGTTGTGCTCCTCGTGGCTTACTTGAGAGCCAGGCCCAGGGACTGCAGGTAGGCGATGGTCGCCTCCAGCTCGGTCTTGCCCTTGACATCAGCAGTGGCCTTGGCGATTTCTTCGTCCGTGTAGGGCACGCCCACCTTGCGCAGGGCCGTCATGTGGCTAGGCAGGCTCTCTGCGTCCACCAGGGTCTTTTCCAGCCAGGGGTAAGGTGGCATGTTGGACTCAGGCACCAGGTCACGCGGGTTGGTCAGGTGGATGCGGTGCCATTCATCGCTGTATTTGCCGCCCACGCGCGCCAGGTCGGGTCCGGTGCGCTTGCTGCCCCACTGGAAGGGGTGGTCGTACACCGACTCGCCCGCCACCGAGTAGTGGCCGTATCGTAGGGTTTCGGCACGGAAAGGGCGGATCATCTGCGAGTGGCAGTTGTAGCAACCTTCACGGGTGTAGATGTCGCGCCCGGCCAGTTGCAGCGCGGTGTAGGGTTTGATGCCCTTGATGGGCTCGGTGGTGGACTTCTGGAAGAACAAGGGCACGATTTCCACCATGCCGCCAACCAGCAGCACCAGCAGGATCAGCACAATCATCAGAAAGTTGTTGGTCTCTACTTTCTCATGCGAGAGACCGGATTTGGGTGTTGGGTTTGTCATGTGAATAGCCTCTCAAGCGTGTGCGACGGCTGCAGGAATGTTGACGGCCACCGCACGCCCCGCGGTTGCGGTCTTCAGCGTGTTCCACAGCATGATCAGCATGCCGCCCAGGTACAACAGGCCACCCATCAGGCGCAGCACATAGAAGGGATAGGTTGCCTTCACCGATTCCACAAAGGTGTAGGTCAGTGTTCCGTCGGGGTTGATGGCGCGCCACATCAGGCCCTGCATCACACCGGCAATCCACATCGCGGCGATATAGATCACGATGCCGATGGTGGCAGTCCAGAAGTGCAACTCAATCGCCTTGACGCTGTACATCTGCTTTTGACCGAACAGGCGGGGAATCAGGTAGTACATGGAACCCATGGTCACCAAGCCCACCCAGCCCAGGGCACCGGAGTGCACGTGGCCAATGGTCCAGTCGGTGTAGTGGCTCAGGGCGTTCACTGTCTTGATGGACATCATGGGGCCCTCGAACGTGGACATGCCGTAGAACGACAGCGACACGATCAGGAAGCGCAGGATGGGGTCGTCACGCAGCTTGTGCCATGCGCCGCTCAAGGTCATGATGCCGTTGATCATGCCGCCCCAGCTGGGCGCCAGCAGGATCAGGGAGAAGACCATACCGACGGACTGGGTCCAGTCGGGCAAGGCGGTGTAATGCAAGTGGTGAGGACCTGCCCACATGTAGGTGAAGATCAGCGCCCAGAAGTGGACGATGGACAGGCGGTAGCTGTAGACAGGGCGCTCGGCCTGCTTGGGAATGAAGTAGTACATCATGCCCAGGAAGCCCGCGGTGAGGAAAAAGCCCACGGCATTGTGGCCGTACCACCACTGCACCATGGCGTCCTGCACACCGGCATAGGCCGAGTAGCTCTTCATCCAACCCGCAGGAACCGCTGCACTGTTCACCAGGTGCAGGATGGCCACCGCCAGAATGAACGCGCCAAAGAACCAGTTGGCCACATAGATGTGCTTGACCTTGCGGGTGCCAATGGTGCCGAAGAACACGATGGCAAACGACACCCAGACCAGGGTAATCAAAATGTCAATGGGCCACTCCAGTTCCGCGTATTCCTTGCCCTGGGTGTAGCCCAACGGCAAGGAAATGGCGGCGGCCACAATGACCAACTGCCAGCCCCAGAAGGTAAAGGCCGCCAGCTTGTCGCCGAACAAGCGTACCTGGCAGGTGCGCTGCGCGACGTAGTAGGCCGATGCAAAGAGACCGCAACCGCCAAACGCAAAAATCACTGCGTTGGTGTGCAGGGGACGCAAGCGTCCGTAGGTCAGCCAGGGAATACCGAAGTTCAGTTCGGGCCAGGCGAGCTGGGCGGCGATGATCACCCCCACCAGCATGCCGACCACGCCCCACACCACGGTCATGATGGCGAACTGGCGCACAACGGTGTCGTTGTACACGGTCGCCTGTTGATTTGGAAATGCCATTGGTACCTCTTCTTGGATAACTGCTAAGCGAGTGTCAGTCCGGGCGCTGGTGCCTGGGTTGACCCATATCAACTGCGGGCCATAAAACCCGCGCACGGTTCAAGGGTCGCGCAGAATGCGCTCACCTTCGGACTCAATGTCCTCAAACTGTCCGCGGTCGATGGCCCACCACAATCCTCCCAGGATGAAGAAGACCAGCACCACGGACAACGGAATCAGCAAATACAAAATGTCCATCAAGCCCCCTGCAGTGCGACGGGTGTAAACGCGGCGGTGTCACGGCTCAGACGCAAGGCATTGAGCACCACCACCAGTGAGCTGCTGGCCATGCCCAACCCCGCCAGCCAGGCGGGCAACCAGCCCACCACGGCCAGTGGCACACAAGCGGCGTTGTAGAGCAGCGCCCACCAAAGGTTTTGCCGCACCACCTGCAAAGTTTTGCGCGCCAGTTGTACCGCCAGCACGACCTGCTGCAAGCTGCCGCCCAGGAGCACAAAGTCCGAGCGTGCCTGGGCCAACGGCACGGCGTTGCCAAACGCAAACGAGACATGGGCACCGGCCAGCACCGGCCCGTCATTGAGCCCATCGCCCACCATGGCCACCTTGTGGCCCGCGCGCTGCAGCTGCTGCAAGTAGGCCAGCTTGTCGGCCGGAGAACAGCCACCCTGTGCCTGCGCGATGCCCAAGCGGCTTGCCACTTGCGCCACGGACGCCATGCGGTCCCCCGACAGCAGGTGCACCGCAATACCTTGCGTCTGCAGTGCCTGCACCACCGCGACGGCCTCGGCACGCAGGTCCTCATCCAAATCAAAGGTAGCCAACCAACCCTGTGCATCGCTCAGGTGCACCTGCAGGCCGGTCTGGCCCGGCGCAGGATTGTTGACTCGGCAAAACGCGGCGGCGCCCAATCGCAGAAGACTGCCATGCCCAGCCACGTCCATACCGGCACCCACCACCACCCCCTGCACGCCCTGGCCTGCAAATTCTTCGGCAGCGGCACAGGTCCAACGCTTCGCCTGCCCTGCTTGGCGCGCCGCGTCCGCCAGAGCACGCGAAGCCGGATGCAAGGAATGCTGCGCCACGGCGCCAGCCATGGCCAGCGCATCGTCCTGCGAGATACCGGCACGCGTGTGCACGGCATGCAGGCCCATGGCCTCACGCGTCAGGGTGCCGGTCTTGTCAAACACCACGGTGTCGACCTCCGCCAGCGCCTCCAGCGCCGGCAACCTGCGCACCATCAGACCCGCACGGGCCAGGCGGCCTGCCGCCGCCAGCATGGCTGCGGGCGTGGCCAGTGACAACGCACATGGACAGGTCACCACCAGCACCGCCACAGCCACCATCAGCGCGTGGCCGGGGTCACGCCCCCACCACCAGGCACAGGCCAGCACCGCCGCAACCAGCACTGAGAAAAGAAAAGGTTTGGCCAGCCGGTCTGCCAGCAGCACGCCCTGTGGCTTGGTGGTGGAGGCGCTGTCCATCAGTGCCACGATCTGGGCAAACCGCGTCCCCTCCCCTACTTGCTGCACCCGCACCAGCACCGTGGCATGCAGGTTGTGGCTACCCGCCACCACACTGGCGCCTACACCCCGAGGCAACGCACGCGATTCGCCTGACAAGAGCGCCTCGTCCACCAGCGTATGGCCCTCTTCGACCACACCATCGGCGGCAAAGGCCTGGCCGGCCTGCACACGGATCAAGTCGCCGACCTGCAGACGGCGCACGGCTACGGGCACAAAACTGCTGTCTGCCGCCTGGCGCTCCACGCTGTCGGGCAGGCGGTTCATCAGCGCCTCCAACGCCCCGGCCGTACGGTCCCGCAGGCGCAGCTCCAGCCAGCGGCCGGTCAGCAGAAAAAACACAAACATGGTGAGCGAGTCAAAGTAGACCTCGCGACCAAACAGGCCCTGGGGATCAAAGGTGCCCGCGGTGCTGACGGCGAAAGTAATCGCCATGCCCAGGGCCACCGGCAGATCCATGCTGATGCGCGCGTGCATGATGTCCTGCACGGCGCTCTTGAAAAACGGGCCGCAGGAAAACAGAATCACCGGCAGCGTCAGCACCCACGAAGCCCAGCGCAGCAGCTGCTCCATTTCAGACGTCAGGTCACCGGGCTGGGCAATGTAGGCGGGCCATGCGTACATCATCACCTGCATCATGCACAGCCCCGCCACCAGCCAGCGCCACAGCGCCTGGCGGGAGGCCGCGCGGCGGCGTTCGCTGGCGAACACATCGTTGGCAGGCACGGCGCGGTAGCCCGCGCGCTGCACCGCCTGCATCCAGCGTGAGGGCTGCACGGCAGAGGCCAACCACACCACGCGCGCACGCTGGCTGGCCGCACTTACGTGGGCGCTGAGCACACCGGGTACCTGGCGCAAGGCGTCTTCCACCGTCAGCGAACAGGCTGCACAGTGCATGCCCTCAATCACCACACTGGATTCCCACTGGTCCGGCACCTGGGCGTTGGCCCGGCTGAACGCGCTCCACTCCAGCGGGTCGTCCAGCAAAGCCAGCACGGCAGGCGCATGCGGCGCAAATGCGGGACTGGGCAAGCTTGCAACGTTCATGGGTTGAAGTGTGCGGGGTTACATGTGTAAAAAGCTTGATACAGATCAAGCGGGCATGCGGAAACGAGCGTAACCTGAAAGCCTCTTACCTACAAGGAGCCTTTATGTACCAACGCATCCTCGTCGCTACCGATGGCGCCCCTCTGTCCGACAAGGCTGTCAGCAGTGCCATCGACCTGGCCGCCCTGTGCGGTGCCGAACTGATCGCCCTGCAAGTGGTGCACCGGTACCCGCAGGCCTATTTCGATGGTGGCATTGCACTCGAATCGGAAGACGTGCAACGCGTGGAGAAGAGCTGGGCCGATGCCGCCCAGGTGGTGGTGGACGCCGTGCAAAAAGCGGCCCAGGCCAAGGGGGTCAAAGCCCAAGCCTTGGTGGTGCGTGGCGAAGTCGTTTCAGACGCGCTGCTGGCCGCCGCCAAGCAGCAGCACTGTGACCTGATCGTGATGGCCTCACACGGACGGCGCGGCTTGCAACGCCTACTGCTGGGTAGCGAAACCCAGCACGTGCTCACGCACAGCCATATTCCCGTACTGATTTTGCGATAAACGGGGGCTGCCCCCCGAATATATTGACTTATTCGCTACAAGATCGATAGCAACTTCGATTCGCCATCGTCGGCATGCAGGGCGCGCACCGCGGTGATGTCTTCCCAGACGTTGAGGAAGCTTTGCACGCAGCGGGGGTCGAAATGGGTGCCAGCGCCAGCGTTCAGAAAGTCCACCGCCTCCTCCAGCGTCCAGGCCTTCTTGTAGGGGCGCTCGGAGGTCAGCGCATCAAACACATCGGCCACCGCCACAATGCGGCTGAACAGCGGAATGGCTTCACCCTTGAGTCCCCGGGGGTAGCCGCTGCCGTCAAACTTTTCGTGGTGCCCCAGGGCAATTTCTGCGCCGGCCTGCAACACGCGTGAGGCGCTGCCCCGCAAAAGCTCGTAGCCGTAGACGGCGTGCTGCTTCATGATGGTGAACTCGGCCTCATTCAAACGCCCGGGCTTGAGCAGGATGTTGTCCGCAATGCCCACCTTGCCGATGTCGTGCATGGGAGCGGCCTCCAGCAGCAGGTCCTGATCGGCTTCGGACAGGCCCAGATCCCGCGCAATCAACCTGGAGTAATGGGCCATGCGCGAGATATGGGCGCCCGTCTCCGGGTCCCGGAATTCGGCCGCCTTGGACAGGCGCATCACGGTATCGCGCTCACGCGCCAGAATTTCTGCGGTGGCTTTTTGCACCTCAGCCGCCAGCCAAGCCGCACGGTCAGCCAGTTTGCTTCGCGCATCACTGAGAATCAGCATGTTCTTGGCGCGCGCCAGAAACTCCACCTTGTCCACCGGTTTGCTGAGGAAGTCATTGGCACCAGAGTCCAGCGCCCGGTAGCGCACCGCCTTTTGATCATTCGCCGTGACCATCATGATGGGCGCGATGTCACAACCCGGAAGTTTGCGGAACAGGCGGATAAAGGACAGCCCGTCCATGCCCTGCATCTGGTAATCCACGATGACCAAGTCCACGGGGGTTTTCTTGGACCAATCCAGCGCCTCTTGCGGGCTGGAAAAAGGCACCGCAACGCAGCCCTCCAGCTTCTCCACCAACGTGCTGAATAGATGGAGGTTGGCGTCGTTGTCGTCAACGATGAGTACGTACTGCATAGCCCCAAGTATGACTGTTCCGCAGGGCTTGACTGTCGCGCTCGGGCATGGGGTTAACCCGCTGGAGGCAACAGGGCAGCGGGCGCCCGACCTCAGGCGGTGCGGTACTGCTCGCGCAGCAGATTTTTCTGCACCTTGCCCATAGCGTTGCGCGGCAGTTCGGCCACCACCACGCAGCGCTTGGGCACCTTGAAGTTGGCCAAGGTGGACTTGAGCGTGGCAATGATCTGCGCAGGGTCCACCGTAGCACCCGCCAGGGGCACGATGACAGCCACGCCCACCTCGCCAAAATCGGCATCGGGCACGCCCACCACGGCGCTCTCGTTCACGCCGGGCAGGTTGTTGATATAACCCTCAATCTCAGCCGGGTAGACGTTGTAGCCGCCGCTGATGATGAGGTCCTTGCTCCGGCCCACGATGGTCACGTAGCCCTCTGCATCCACGCGACCTACGTCACCGGTCTTGAAGAAGCCGTCTGCCGTGAACTCCTGCGCGGTCTTCTCGGGCATCTGCCAATAGCCCTGGAACACATTGGGCCCGCGCACCTCGATGCCACCGGTTTCACCTTGTGGCAAATCCTTCCCCGCCTCGTCGCGCACGCGCAGTTGCACCCCAGGCAGTGGCCGGCCCACGGTGCCCACCTTGCGCTTGCCGTCGGCCACACGGCCGGGATTGGAGGTAAGCATGACGGTTTCGGACATGCCGTAGCGCTCCAGAATTGTGTGGCCGGTGCGGGCTTGCCATTGGTGGTGCGTGTCCACCAGCATGGGCGCCGAGCCGGAGACAAAGAGGCGCATGTTTTTGCTCACCTGCGCAGTCAGCCCGACCTCCGCCAGCAGACGCACATAGAGCGTGGGCACCCCCATGAACACGGTAGCGCGCGGGAAATGCTGCAGCACCACCTTGGGGTCGAACTTGGCGCACCAGACCATCTTGCTGCCGTTGATGAGTGCACCGTGGATGGCGACAAACAGGCCGTGCACATGGAAAATGGGCAGCGCGTGGATGAGCACATCACCGGGCTTCCAATCCCAGTAGGTCTGCAACACGCGCGCGTTGCTCAGCAAGTTGCCGTGGCTCAGCATGGCGCCCTTGCTGCGGCCGGTAGTACCGCTGGTGTAGATGATGGCGGCCAGGTCGTCGGCCGCGCGCGTGGCAATGGTGTGCGTCTTGGGGAACTGGGATGCACGGTCCAGCAGCGAGCCCGTGCGGTCGTCGTTCAACGTGAACACATGGGCAGTGCCGGCCAGAAAGGCCATCTTGCTGACCCAGCCAAAGTTGCGCCCACTGCACACCACCACCGAAGGCTTGGCGTCCTCGATGAAGTAGGCCATCTCCGCGCTTTGGTACGCGGTGTTGAGCGGCAGATAGACCAAGCCAGCGCGCAGCGTGGCCAGGTAGAGCACCAGTGCCTCCACCGACTTTTCCACCTGCACTGCGATGCGCGCCCCCCGGGGCAGCTCTAGAAACTCCAGCAGGTTAGCCACCATGGCGGTGGCTTGATCCAGGTCGCGCCAGCTGTACTGCAGGCCGCTGTCGGTTTCCACCGCGCAGGCGCTCAGGTCGGCGGGAAAGGCGGCGCGCAGGGCCGCAAAGAGGTTGGCGTTGTCGGTATGGGCCATGGGAATGTCTTGGTGTAGAGGGTCGGTTCAGAACTGCGGCTTGCGCTTGGCCAGAAAAGCGGCAATGCCTTCGCGGTGCTCCGCACTGTCGGCATAGGCGTAGGCCGCGGCGGCAAGGCCTGCTATGGAATCAGGAGCTGTCTGTGCATACTCCACGGGGGCTAGAGGTCGATTGGATGCTTGAAGCGCCCCCAGAGTCTGCTTGTTCATGCGGGCAGCGGCAGGCGCCAGGCTGGCCACGCGCTGGGCTAGTGCCTCGCTGTGGGCCGCCACGTCGGCGTCGTCCAGCACCTGCAGCAGGAAGCCCCGCGCCACCAAGGCGGATGCGTCAAACACCTCAGCCGCCAGCAGCATGGCGCGCGCCACCGCATCCCCCGCTGCCCGCGCGACCAAGGCCGCTTCGCGTGGTGCCATGGGAAAGCCCAGGCGTGCAATCGGTGCGCCAAAGCGCGCCGAGGCACCTGCCAAGCGCAGATCGCAGCAGCTGGCCATCTCCACGCCCGCACCCATACAGTTGCCCTCGATCTGCGCGACGATCGGTACATCGCAGTCCAGCATCGCCTGCAGGCCACCCCACACCTCGTCCTCATGGAACTGGCGCAGTGCAGCCTCGTCAAAGCGGAAGCTGGGGTACTCGGCAATGTCGCCGCCCGCACAGAAGTGGCCACCCTCCCCGCGCAGCAGCACGCAGCGCAGGCCTCGGTCGGCCTGGAGGGCCGTGAACACGGCCTGCAGCTCGCGCCACATGGCGCGCGACATGGCGTTGAACTTGCCCGGGTGGCTGATGGTCACGCGGGCGATGCCGTCCGCGCTTGCCAGGCTGATTGCACCGCTCATGCTTTGACGGCGGCAAGGCCCATCACGGCGTCGGGCAGCGCCGTGGCAATGCCGGGGAATACGCAGATCAGGACGACGGCCAGCAACATCAGCAGCACAAAGGGCAGCACCCCCCAGATGATGTCCTTGAGCGGGATGTCCGGCGCGATGTTCTTGATGACGAAGATGTTGAGCCCCACGGGTGGATGGATCAGTCCGGTCTCCATCACGATGGTCATCAGCACGCCAAACCAAATGAGGTCAAACCCCGCAGCCTTCAGCGGCGGCAGGATGATGGGCGCGGTCATGAGGATGATGCTGACCGGCGGCAGGAAAAAGCCCAACAGAATCACCATCACCAGAATTGCCGCCAGCAGCACCCATTTGGACAAGTGCATGGCCACGATCCACTCGGCCGTGGATTGGCTGATGTGCAAATAGCTCATCACGTACGAGAACAGCAGTGACATGCCGATGATCATCATCAGCATGGTGGACTCCTTCAGCGTGGCGGTGAGAATCGGCGCCACATCGCGTGGACGCCACACCCCGTAAATGGAGGCGATCAGCACCAATGCGAGCAGCGCGCCCAGGCCCGCTGTCTCGCTGGGTGTGGCGAAACCGCCATACAGCGCGACCATGACACCGATCAGCAGCAGCACAAAGGGCACGACGCGCGGGAGCATCTCAAACTTCTGCCGGGTGCTGAAGGTCTCGCGCTCCAAGAGCGCCGAAGCGGCGCCGGTGCGTTTGAATTCGGCTTCGGCCAGCGTGTACTCCTTGCGGTAGCGCAGCACGGCGTACACCGAGAACAAAGCCACCAGCAAAAGTCCCGGGAAGATGCCCGCCAGGAACAGGCGCCCCAGCGATTGCTCCGCGGCCACCGCGTACAAAATCATCGTCACCGATGGCGGCAGCAAGATGCCGAGCGTGCCTCCGGCGGCAATGATGCCGGCGGCAAAGCCCGGCGAGTAGCCCCGCTTGCGCATCTCGGGAATGCCCGCACTGCCAATGGCCGAGCAGGTGGCCGGGCTGGAGCCCGCCATGGCGGCAAACAACGCACAGGCAAACACATTGGCGATACCGAGGCCACCAGGTATGCGTCCCATCCACACGTGCATGGCGGCATACAGATCCTGCCCCGCCCGCGAGCGGCCTATGGCCGCCCCTTTGAGGATGAACAGCGGGATGGACAGCAGCGTGATACTGGCCATCTCTTCGTACACGTTTTGCGTCACCGTGTTGAGCGCGGACGCCGGCATGAACAAGTACATGAACAACACCGCCACGCTGCCCAGCGCAAACGAAATCGGCGCGCCCGAGAACATGAACAGCAGCGTGACTGCGCCAAACAACAAACCTATGGTCAACATGCTCATGCGCCAGCTCCTGCGTTGTGCTTGCGCAGGCCATTGACCCGCGTACCCCATTGAACCAGCAGCTGCAAGCTCAGCAGGCTCATGCCCAGTGCCATCAGGCCATAGGGAATGGACAAGGGGGGGGCCCAGGATGACGACGTCGTTTGCTGCTCCACCCAGGCTTCATGGAACAAGGTCCACGACTTCCAAGCGAAGAAAGTGCAGAACGCCAACCCCATCAGATCGACCAACACCAATCGCCAGCGGTTCACCGTCGTTGGCAGCAGCGTGGCCACAGCTTCGATGCCCACATGGCCGCGCAACCCCTGCACGTAGGCCCCGCACAAAAAGGTGGCACCCACCAGGCAGAACACGGCGGCTTCATCCTGCCAGTCGGTGGAGGCCTGCATCACATAGCGCGACACCACGCTATAGGTCAACACCAGGGAGGCCGCCAACAGCGCCAGCATGCCCAGCAGCACCATGGCCTGGTTGATCCACAGCAGCAACTGCGCCAAGGGCCGCAAGAACCCCGGCGTGTCCGGGTCTATGCCGACCGCGGCGGGCTGCGCCCCAACAACGGCGCCGCTCACAGCAGCTTTTGCGCAGCCTTGAGCAGCGCAGCACAGGATTCGTTCTTGTCGTTGAAGTCTTTCCACGCGGTCTCGCGGGCGATGACTTGCCATTTCTTCAGCGTGGCCTCGTCCATGTCATAGACCTTGGCTCCGGCTTTGGCGTAGATGTCGGCAGCAGCCTTGTCGTCCGCCTTGGCCGCGTCGCGGGCAAACACTTCCAGCTCGCCACCAACCGCCATCACCGCGTCCTGCTGGGCCTTGGGAAGGTTGGCAAACACCTCCTTGGAGATCATCAAGGGCTCGAACATGAACCAGTAGGTCTTGTCGCGGCCCGTGGTCAAGTGCTTGGCAATTTCTTCCAGCTTGAACGAGATGAAGCTGGTGCTGGATGTCATCGCAGCATCCATGGCGCCGGTCTGCATCGCGGCGTAGATTTCGTTGGACGGCAGCGTGATGACCGAGGCCCCCGCTTGCTTGAGCATCATGTCCATTTCGCGGCTGCCACCGCGCACCTTCAGGCCTTTGGCGTCATCGGGTGTCAGCAGCGGTCGCGTGCGGCTGGCCACACCGCCGGCCTGCCAGATCCAGCTGACAACGATGATGCCCTTGTCGTCCAGCACCTTGGTCAAGAGCTTGCCGACCTCGGCATTCTTCCAGGCCGCACCCTGCTCGTAACTGGGCACCAGGGCCGGCATTAGGCCGATATTGGTCTCCGCCACTTCGCCGCCAGCGTAGGACAGGGGCACCAGGCTCATGTCCAACGCGCCCTTGCGCATGGACGAGAACTGGGCATTGGTCTTCATCAACGACGATCCCGGGTAGACGGACGCCTTGAGCGCGCCGCCCGTGCGCTTCTCCACGTCGACGGCAAACTTGCGGCACAGGCGATCACGAAAGTCACCTTCCGTCAGCGTGCCACCGGGAAATTGGTGGGAGATTTTCAGCCCACCGCCCGCCTGCGCCCAAGCAGAGCCACCGGCCATGCCAGCCAAGGCGCTGGCACCCATGGCCTGCGTGAAACTACGTCGTGTCAAAGTCATGTCTGTCTCCTGAGAATCGTTATTGGAAAGTCAACTCGCTGATGGCAGACGCCACCGGAATCTTGCCCTGGGCCAGCATCTCGCGGTGCCTGTCCAGGCGTTTAAGGTCGTACAGGTAATTGACCATGAGCCCGTACGACTGTTTGAGACCCTTGGGGGATGGATCACTGGCCCAGTTCAGCCGCTCCACGCGGGCGCCGTTGCCGAGATGAAAGCGCGCCACACCGTCCAGCGGCTTGCCCTGCGTGGTCTCGTGGCCCAGGTACTGCGCGGCACAGCGCAGCAGCATGTGGCGCACGGCCGACGAAGGTTTGAGCGAGAGCGCATTTTCGGCCGCGGCCAGAAAGTGGGTGGCCGTCACCGGCTCAAACCCCACGGCCCGGCCCAACTCGTCGCGTGCGTTGGCATCCAGCCGTTCGATCAGGCTGGCCGCGTTCTTGCCCAGCCACTGGCGAAAGCCGGGAATAGGCGACAGCGTGGCAAAGGTCTTGAGTTTGGGGAACTCGGCCTTCAGCGTTTCCACCACGCGCTTGATGAGCGAATCGCCAAAACTCACACCGCGCAGGCCATCCTGCGTGGTGCTGATGGAGTAAAAAATGGCCGTGGTGGCGGCGTTCAGATCGGCCGCGTCGGCCGACTCGTCCAAGAGCGGCGTGATGCTGTCGGCCAAGGCGTCCACCAGTGCCACTTCCACGAAGATCAGCGGTTCGTCAGGCAGGCGCGGGTGGAAGAAGCCGTAACAGCGGCGGTCCGAGTCGAGCCGGTTTTTCACATCGGCCCAGCTCTTGATGTCGTGTACCGCCTCGTACTTGATGAGTTTTTCCACCAGCGAGGCGGGCGAATCCCAACTGATACGGCGCAGGTCCAGAAAACCCACGTCGAACCAGGTGGAGAACATGTACTCCATTTCCACATCCAGCGCCTGCAGGCGCTTGTCGGTTTTGAGCGCTGGCTGCATCTCGGCGCGCAGGTTCACCAGGAAGCGGATGCCCTGCGCGTCCACGCTGAAGCGCTGCAACAGGCGGCGGCGCGGGGACACGGTGGCGCGGCGGTAGTGCACTTCGGCGGCGGCTTCATCGGGCGTGCCCACCGCGGCAGCGAAGGTGGCCTGCGCGGCCTTGACCTTCTGTGCATCGGCCACAAACATTTCGCTCATCAGCAGCCACAGGTCGCGCCGGCGCGCCAACGTCGCACCGGCATACCAGGCGGCCAGCGCCGTGGCGCGACGCCCGCCCTCCACTTCGCTCACCCGGTCGTCGATGACGGCCTGCAGCTCCTGCAGCGTGCGGCGCAGCATGCGGGGTGACAGCGCCTCATCCCCCTGGCGCAGCGTGGCATTGAGGCGCTCACGCGTGGAGCGCGCTGAGCCCAACGCCTTGGTTCCTGCCACAGAACCGGCGGCAGACGGCACGCCAGTTGCTACATTTTTAAGAGCAACTTGTTCATTTTTTACGGGGGCTATCGCCTCTTTTCGCTTGGAACTCTTGGGCAAGAGCCGCGCCACATTGCGGTTGATCCACGAGTCCTGGTTCATGCCAGCAGCCTGCTTTTTTGGTTGCGGGCCAGCTCGCGCAGCGCCTCGCGTTGGCGCAGTAAATGGGTGCGCATGGCGGCATCGGCGGCATCGGCGTCACGCGCCTTGATGGCGGCAAACAAAGCCAAGTGTTCACTCAGGCTTTGCTCCAACCGGCCCGGCGCATGCAGCTGCTGCAGGCGCGCCAGTTTCAGAATCTTGCGCAAGTCGGCAATGCTTTGCGCCAGCCAGCGGTTGTTGGCCAGCGTGATGATGGCTTCGTGGATGGTGAAGTTGACTGCGTAGTAGTCGGTGATGCGCTTGGCCGTGGCGTGCTGCTGCAGGCTGGTGTGCAACGTCTCCAGCGCGGCGATGTCGGCATCGGTGGCGTTGCGCGTGGCCTCCAGTGCGCAGCGGCCTTCCAGCAGCGCAATGATGGGGAAGATTTCGTCCAGATCCTGCTCGGTGACCTGGCTCACAAAACTGCCACGCCGCGGCTCATGGCGTACCAGCCCCTCTGCTGCCAATACCTTGAGCGCTTCGCGCAGCGGCGTGCGCGAGATGGCGAGCTCTTCACACAATGCGGTTTCGTCGATGAAACTGCCCGGCGCCAGCACTCCCTCAAAAATTCGCGCCCGCAGGCCGTCTGCGACCTCGTCGTGCAAAGAGTTGTGAATCAGACGCATGGACATAATTTTCTGTAATTACAGGTAATTACATATCCATCCCCCGCACCGGTCAAGGCTTCCTGACTGGTGTTTTCCCTAAAGGCTGATCAAACTTGTGTGTCGCGGCCGCCGGCCCAGCGCCAGAGCAAGGCGCCGCCGACGATCATGGGAACGCATAGCCACTGGCCCATGCTCATGCCCAGGCTGAGCAGGCCCAGGTGGGCGTCGGGTTCGCGGAAGAATTCGGCGATGAAGCGGAACACGCCGTAGCCAAACAAGAAGGCCGACGCCACCTGCCCCTGCTTGCGCGGTGTGCTGGCGTACCACCAGAGCAGCACAAACAGCAGCAGCCCTTCCATGAGGAACTGGTAGACCTGCGAAGGGTGCCGTGGTGCATCACCCGCACCGCGGAACACCATGCCCCAAGGGAGCGCGGGGTCGGCCAGCCGGCCCCACAGCTCGCCATTGATGAAGTTGCCAACCCGGCCAGCGGCCAGCCCAGTGGGCACACACGGCGCCACAAAGTCAGCCACTTGCCAAAACGGTTTGCTGCGCGAACGGGCAAACCACACCATGGAGCCAATCACACCCAGCATGCCACCATGAAAGCTCATGCCACCCTGCCAGACAAAAAACACCTCCAGCGGGTGGGTGGCGTAGTACACGGGCTTGTAGAACAGGCAGTAGCCAATACGCCCGCCCAGCACCACGCCCACCACGCCCAGAAACAGGATGTCCTCGACGTCCTTGAAGGACCAGGCCTGCGGGCCTGTGAGCGCGTTGTACGGTGCGTGGCGCAGCCGGCGGCTGCCCAGAAACATGAACAGCGCAAAGGCGACCAGATAGGTGAGGCCATACCAGTGCACAGCCAGGGGGCCCACTTGCAGGGCGACGGGGTCAATTTGGGGATGGATCAGCATGACCCGCATTGTGCCCCGACCAAGGACCGATCTCGGTCCTTGGGAACGTCATGCACGCAGGACTTCAGTCGTCGAGCAGGGACAAATCGCGCACGGCACCCTTGTCGGCCGACATCACCAGCTTGGCATAGGCCTTGAGCGCCGCAGACACCTTGCGGGGACGGGGCTGCGCAGGCTTCCAGCCCAGCTTGTCCTGCTCCACACGGCGCTTGGCCAACTCGTCGTCAGACACCAGCACGTTGATGCTGCGGTTGGGGATGTCGATGCGGATGCGGTCACCATTGCGGACCAACCCAATCGCTCCACCGGCGGCTGCCTCGGGCGATGCGTGGCCAATGGACAAGCCGGAGGTGCCACCGGAGAAGCGGCCGTCCGTCAGCAGCGCACAGGCCTTGCCCAGGCCCTTGGACTTGATGTAGCTCGTGGGGTACAGCATTTCCTGCATGCCGGGGCCGCCCTTAGGGCCTTCGTAGCGCACGATGACCACGTCACCCGCCTTGACCTTGTCGGCCAGGATGTTTTCCACCGCCTCGTCCTGGCTTTCAACCACGTGGGCGGGGCCTTCAAACACCAACAGGCTATCGTCCACACCGGCGGTTTTGACGACACAGCCATTGAGGGCAATGTTGCCGACCAGAACGGCCAGACCGCCTTGTTGCGAGAACGCGTGGTCCACAGAGCGGATGCAGCCCTCCGAACGATCGGTATCCAGGCTGGGCCAACGGGCAGCCTGGCTGAAGGCCACTTGCGTGGGAACACCGCCGGGGCCAGCCATATAGAAGGTCTTGACCTCATCAGACGGGTTGCGCTTGATGTCCCAGGCGTCTAGCGCGTCCTTCATGGTCTTGCTATGCACGGTGGGCACATCGGTGTGCAGGCGGCCTGCGCGGTCCAGCTCCCCCAGAATGCCCATGATGCCGCCGGCGCGGTGCACGTCTTCGATGTGGTACTTGTTGGTGTTGGGCGCGACCTTGCACAGCTGCGGCACGATCTTGGACATGCGGTCAATATCGGCCATGGTGAAGTCGATTTCGGCCTCTTGCGCAATCGCCAGAATGTGCAGGATGGTGTTGGTAGATCCGCCCATGGCGATGTCCAGCGCAATCGCGTTCTCAAACGCCTTGAAGCCCATGGAGCGTGGCAGGATGCTGGTGTCGTCCTCTTCGTAGTAGCGCTTGCACAGCTCAACAGCCAGGCTGCCTGCGCGCTTGAACAGCTTTTCACGGTCCGCGTGTGTGGCCACCACCGTACCGTTTCCGGGCAGGGATAAGCCCAGCGCTTCAGTCAGACAGTTCATGGAGTTGGCCGTGAACATGCCGGAGCAGCTGCCGCACGTGGGGCAGGCGGAGCGTTCCACTTCGGCCACATCGGCGTCACTCACCTTGTCATCGGCAGCCATCACCATGGCATCAATCAGGTCGAGCTTCTTGAACTCGATCTTCTGGGTGGTGGGGTTGAGCAGCTTGACCTTGCCAGCTTCCATCGGGCCACCGGACACAAACACCACGGGGATGTTCAGGCGCATGGCAGCCATGAGCATGCCAGGGGTGATCTTGTCGCAGTTGGAGATGCACACCATGGCATCCGCGCAGTGGGCGTTGACCATGTACTCCACGCTGTCGGCAATGATGTCGCGGCTGGGCAGCGAATACAACATGCCGTCATGGCCCATGGCAATGCCATCGTCTACCGCAATGGTGTTGAACTCTTTGGCAACGCCGCCCGCTGCTTCGATTTCACGCGCTACCAGCTGGCCCAGGTCTTTCAAGTGCACATGGCCGGGAACGAACTGGGTGAAGGAATTCACCACCGCAATGATGGGTTTGCTGAAGTCAGCATCCTTCATGCCGGTGGCACGCCACAAAGAGCGTGCGCCCGCCATGTTGCGGCCGGCAGTGGATGTCTTGGAACGGTAAGCTGGCATGGTGAGTCTTGGAATTTCGGGGTTGGAAGATGAAACCAGACCCAATTATCCCCCACGCGTGTCAGCGGCGCTTCTTGCTGCCCAGAGTGCCTATGGCCTGACGGTTTTTGTCGATGCGGGCCTGCTTGCGCGCATTTTCGCGCTCGATGGCTTTGCGCTTGGTGTAACCGGTACTGTCCGCCCACCACCACCACAGCATGGCCAGACCGAACGGGGTAAGCACTATCCACCATGCCCAGGTGGCCACGGGACCGATCTCCATGTATTTCATGACCAACAACAACAAACCGATACCGAGGAAATACATTGCCTTCTCCTGCTCTAGGGGCCACGGTAAGACTTGGGTCAACCCGCGTCACTACAATGGCGTTGACTGACTGTAAACCAACCGACGAGGTCCTGATGAAAAAAAACCTGATCACCCTTGCCCTGAGTGCCACCGCTGCGCTGTCTGCGACTCCTGCGTTTGCCGATCTGGAGCTGGCCAAATCCAAAAATTGCTTGGCCTGCCACGCCGTGGACAATAAGCTGGTGGGCCCTGCCTACAAAGACGTAGCCGCCAAGTACAAAGGTGACAAAACAGCAGCCGACAAACTGGCAGCCAAAATCATCAAGGGTGGCAGCGGCGTGTGGGGCGCAGTGCCTATGCCCGCCAACTCGCAGGTCAACGAAGCCGAATCCAAGAAGCTGGCGGCCTGGATCTTGAGCCTCAAGTAAAGCGCACCTTACAAAAAAAAGCCCGCTGCACCGCAAGGTGCAGCGGGCTTTTTCATGCCCGGCGCCAACCGCTCAGTACGCTTGGCCGAGCTGATCCAGAATGGCCGGATTTTCCAGTGTGGACGTGTCCTGTGTCACGGCCTCACCCTTGGCCAGGGAGCGCAGCAGGCGGCGCATGATCTTGCCCGAGCGGGTCTTGGGCAGGTTCTCGCCAAAGCGGATGTCCTTGGGCTTAGCGATCGGTCCGATCTCCTTGGCCACCCAGTCGCGCAATTCCTTGGCGATGGCCTTGGCTTCATCGCCACTGGGGCGCGAACGCTTGAGCACGACGAAGGCGCAGATGGCTTCGCCGGTCAGGTCATCCGGACGGCCCACCACGGCGGCTTCGGCGACCAGGTCGGTCTTGGAAACCAAGGCCGATTCAATCTCCATGGTGCCCATGCGGTGGCCGGACACGTTGAGCACGTCGTCAATACGGCCCGTAATGCGGAAGTAACCGCGGTCGGCACTGCGCACCGCGCCGTCACCGGCCAAGTACAGCTTGCCGCCCATTTCTTCGGGGAAGTAGCTCTTCTTGAAACGCTCGGGGTCATTCCAGATGGTGCGGATCATGGACGGCCAAGGGCGCTTGACGACCAGAATGCCGCCAGTGCCATTGGGAATGTCGTTGCCCACCTCATCCACGATCGCGGCCATGATGCCGGGCAGCGGCAGCGTGCAACTGCCGGGCACCAACGGTGTGGCACCAGGCAACGGGGTCATCATGTGGCCGCCGGTTTCGGTTTGCCAGAAGGTGTCGACGATGGGGCACTTCTCGTGGCCCACGTTCTTGTAGTACCACATCCAGGCCTCGGGATTGATGGGCTCCCCTACCGAGCCGAGGATGCGCAGGCTGGACAAATCGGAGCGGTCCGGATGCACCGCTGCATCGCCTTCTGCCGCCTTGATCAGCGAGCGGATCGCCGTGGGCGCGGTATAGAAGATGCTGCACTTGTGGCGTTCAATCATTTGCCAGAAGCGGCCCGCGTTGGGGAACGTGGGTATGCCTTCAAAGATGATCTGCGTGGCGCCCGCAGCCAAGGGGCCGTAGGCCACATAGGTGTGGCCGGTGATCCAGCCAATGTCAGCCGTGCACCAGAACACATCTTCGGGTTTCAGGTCAAAGGTCCAGTCCATTGTCAGCTTGGCCCACAGCAGATAACCGCCCGTGGAGTGCTGCACGCCCTTGGGTTTGCCGGTGGAGCCGGAGGTGTAAAGGATGAACAGCGGATGCTCCGCGCCCACGGCCACAGGCGCGCATTCGGTGCTCTTGCCGGCCAGGGCTTCGTCAAAGGTCTTGTCGCGGCCAGCCACCATGTTGCAGGCGGTCTTGGTGCGCTGGAAGACGTAGACGGTCTTGATGGTGTCGCAGCCGCCCAGCCCCAAGCCTTCGTCCACGATGGCTTTGAGCGGCAATTCTTTGCCGCCGCGCATCTGGTAGTTGCTCGTGATCACGGCAACAGCGCCAGCGTCGATGATGCGCTCCTGCAGCGCCTTGGCCGAGAAGCCGCCGAACACCACGCTGTGGGTGGCGCCAATGCGCGCGCAGGCCTGCATGGCAATCACGCCTTCGAGCGTCATGGGCATGTAGACCAGCACCCGGTCGCCTTTTTTCACGCCATCGGCCTTGAGCGCGTTGGCAAATTGGCTCACGCGGGCCAGCAGTTCTTTGTAGGTGGTCTTGGTGACGGTGCCGTCGTCAGCTTCGAAGATGACAGCCACTTTGTTCTCGGTCGGCGTGCCGATGTGCTTGTCCAGGCAGTTGGCGGACGCGTTGAGTTCGCCGTCGTCAAACCATTTGTAAAACGGTGCGTTGGATTCGTCCAGCGTGCGCGTGAAGGGCTTGTTCCACACCACGTTTTCGCGCGCCAGGCGGGCCCAGAAGCCTTTAAAGTCTTTCTCAGCTTCCGCACACAAGGCGTTGTAGCCCTCCATGCCGGACACGCGCGCGGCCTTGACCATGGCTTCGCTAGGGGGGAACACGCGGTTTTCAACCAGCAGGGATTCCATAGCCGATGTCGATGTACTCATATTCTTGTCTCCTGGGACGAATCAAAACTGCCCGGACTGTGGTGGTTTGCACTTACAAGCCACTGACTTGCTTCAGGCTTACGAATTTACGCCAAAAAACCCTCAGCGCCCCACCATCTCCGAAGGCACCACCCACTGGTCAAACTGCTCCGCCGTGAGATACCCACTGGCAATCGCTGCCTCGCGCAGGCTGCTGCCTTCCTGGTGCGCCTTCTTGGCAATGAACGCCGCCTTGTCGTAGCCGATATGCGGGTTCAGCGCGGTCACCAGCATCAGCGAGCGGTCCACCAGCTCCGCAATGCGTTCACGGTTTGGCGTGATACCCACCGCACAGTGGTCGTTGAAACTCTTCATGCCGTCGGCCAGCAACCGCACGCTTTGCAAAAAATTGTGCGCCACCAGGGGCCGGAACACGTTGAGCTCGAAGTTGCCGGATGCGCCACCAATATTGATAGCCACATCGTTGCCCATCACCTGCGCCGCCAACATGGTCAGCGCTTCGCTCTGCGTTGGGTTCACCTTGCCCGGCATGATGCTGGAGCCGGGTTCGTTCTCGGGAATGCTCAGCTCGCCAATGCCGCTGCGCGGGCCGCTCGCGAGCCAGCGCACATCGTTGGCAATCTTCATGAGGCTGGCCGCCAGCGTCTTGAGCGCGCCGTGCGCATGCACCAGGCCATCGCAACTCGCCATCGCCTCGAACTTGCTGGGCGCGGTGACAAACGGGTGCCCTGTCAGGCGCGCCAGCTCGGCAGCCACGTCGTGCGCGTAGCCAGCGGGCGCGTTCAGGCCGGTGCCCACTGCGGTACCGCCCAGGGCCAGTTCGTACAGGTGACCCAGCGCCGCCTCGATGTGCTTTTCACCATGCGCCAGTTGCGCGGCGTAACCGGAAAACTCCTGGCCTAGCGTCAGCGGCGTGGCGTCCTGCAGGTGGGTACGACCGATCTTCACGATGTCATGAAAATCGCGTGACTTGTGTGCCAGTGTGGTCTTCAGCACCACGAGCGCGGGCAACAGCCGTTCGCGAATTGCCGTCACCGCGGCCACATGCATGGCCGTGGGGTAGACGTCGTTGCTGGACTGGCTGCGGTTCACATCGTCATTGGGGTGCACCAGCCGCCCTTCCCCACGCGGGCCGCCCAGCAGCTCGCTGGCGCGGTTGGCCAGTACCTCGTTCACATTCATGTTGGTCTGCGTGCCCGAACCGGTCTGCCAGACCACCAGGGGGAACTCGTCCGGGTGCTGGCCTGCAATCACCTCGTCGGCCGCAGCAACGATGGCCGCCGTCTTGGCCGCATCCTGCAGGCCCAACGCCTGGTTCACGCGGGCGGCACTGCGCTTGGTCTGCGCCAACGCCACGATGATTTCCAGGGGCTGACGCTCTCCCGAGATGTCGAAGTTTTGCAGCGAGCGCTGGGTCTGCGCGCCCCACAGCCGGTCGTCCGGCACCTCAATGGGGCCGAAGGTGTCGCGTTCGGTGCGGGTGTGCGGGGCGGGAGGCGTAGGCATGGTGGCATTCTCCTCCCGTACGCTGCTCACGTGGGTGTCCAAGCGTCAATGCGCATCCACCAGCCGACGCAGCCCGGCGTCGCGAATCTCCAGCACCTCAAACAGGCCCAGTGCGCGCAAGGCGGGCAGGTCTGCCAGGATGTCCTGCTCGGCCTGCGCCCTTGCCTCGGCCGGAGCGGAGCTGTCCTGCTGCACCCGGGCGTTGGCCAGAAAGGCCCCCACCGTGCCCTTGCGCACAGTCACGCCCTGAAATTCACGCTGGTTGTCTTGGTCTGAAAGAATGTCTTCTGCACGCATGGCGCACTCCTATGGGGTTGAGAGGGGCCCAGTCTAGGCAGTCGCCTTCGGCCTTGCTACAGTATTGAAGCCATTCAATACGCCATTGACGCCAAAATCATCTACCCTCTCCGCCGCCGCCCTGCTGGATGCTGCCGATGGCCCCGTGCTGGTCGCAGTGGCCTTGGCCGATGCCGTGCCGCGCGTCACGCCCAGCCACCGCCACGGGCGCGGCCAGCTGTTTGGCGCCGTGCGGGGTTTGCTGTCGGTGGGGGTGGAGATGCAGGCCCATGCGGGCACCGCACAGTCTGCCGCCCAGTGGGTGGTGCCTGCCAGCCATGCGCTATGGGTGCCGCCGCAGCACGCACACTCTCTGCATTCGCATGGCGCCTTCCACGGCTGGAGTGTCTATATCGCCGAGGATGTCTGCTCCAGCCTGCCCGCACAGCCTTGCTTGTTGCGCACCTCGGGGCTGCTGCGCGAAGCGGTCGCGCGCGCCAGCACCTGGGGCCCTGCAGCATTGGACGCTGCGCAGCGGCGCATTGCCCAGGTGGTGATGGATGAAATCTGCGCCCTGCCCCACGAAGCCTTGGGTCTGCCCATGCCGCAAGACGCACGCCTGCTGCGCCTGGCGCGTGCGCTCGCGGAGGCGCCCGGTGACACACGCAGCCTGGAAGCCTGGGCCGACTGGATTGCCATGGCACCGCGCACGCTGACGCGGCGCTTTACGGCGGAAACGGGCTTCAGCTTCAGCGACTGGCGCCAGCGCGCCCGGCTGATGCGGGCGCTGGAGCTGCTGGCGGCCCGCACGCCGGTGACCACAGTGGCGTTGGAGCTGGGCTATGACAACGTCAGCGCCTTCATCGCCATGTTTCGCCGCGCCATGGGCACCACGCCCAGCCAGTATTTCCTGCCATCCTGAGCCCATCAGCAAGAGAAAATGGCCTCCAGCCCCCGCCAACATTGCGCAAGCAGCTATGGTAACCATAGCAAGTGGTTTCCCGTAACCGGGCTGTACCCGGCGCCCGCTGCCAAGGGATAATTGGGGGCATTTCGTTACCCTCCACCCCAGCCAGGCCCTCCATGACCACGATCATCCGCCAAGCCGACCTCATCGAATCGGTATCCGCCGCCCTCCAGTACATCAGCTACTACCACCCCACCGACTACATCGCCCACTTGGCCCGCGCCTACGAGCGTGAGCAAAGCCCGGCGGCCAAAGACGCCATCGCGCAAATCCTGACCAACAGCAAGATGAGCGCCACGGGCCACCGGCCCATCTGCCAGGACACCGGCATCGTCAACGTGTTCCTGAAGGTCGGCATGGACGTGCGCTGGGAAGGCTTTACCGGCAGCTTGGACGACGCCATCAACGAAGGCGTGCGCCAGGGATACAACCACCCCGACAACACGCTGCGCGCCTCCGTCGTGGCCGACCCCGAATTCCTGCGCAAGAACACCAAGGACAACACGCCCGCGGTGATCTTTACCGAGCTGGTGCCCGGCAACACCGTGGAGGTGACCGTGGCCGCCAAGGGCGGTGGCTCCGAGAACAAGAGCAAGATGTACATGCTCAACCCCGGCGACAGCGTGGTCGACTGGGTGTTGAAGACCGTGCCCACCATGGGCGCCGGCTGGTGCCCACCTGGCATGCTGGGCATCGGCATTGGCGGCACTGCGGAGAAAGCCGTGCTGATGGCCAAGGAAAGCCTGATGGACGACCTGGACATGTACGAGCTGCAGGCCAAACAGGCCAGTGGCGCCGCGCTGGACAACGTCGAAAAGCTGCGCCTGGAGCTGTTTGAAAAGGTCAACGCGCTGGGCATTGGAGCCCAGGGCCTGGGCGGTCTCACCACGGTGCTGGACGTCAAGATCAAGATGTACCCCACCCACGCCGCCAGCAAGCCCATTGCAATGATCCCGAACTGCGCGGCGACCCGCCACGCCCACTTTGTGATGAACGGCAGCGGCCCGGTCTACCTGGACCCACCGAGCCTGGACCTGTGGCCCAACGTCAACTGGACGCCCAACACCCAACTGAGCAAGCGTGTGGACCTGAACACCTTGACCAAGGACGAAGTCGCCAGTTGGAAACCCGGACAGACACTGCTGCTGAACGGCAAGATGCTGACCGGCCGCGACGCAGCGCACAAACGCATCCAGGGCATGTTGGCCAAGGGCGAGAAGCTGCCCGTGGACTTCACCAACCGGGTCATCTACTATGTCGGCCCGGTCGATCCGATCAAGGGCGAAGCCGTAGGCCCCGCGGGCCCGACCACCGCGACCCGCATGGACGGCTTCACCGAAATGATGCTGGCGCAAACCGGCCTGATCTCCATGGTCGGCAAGGCCGAGCGCGGCCCCGTCGCGATTGAAGCGATCAAGAAGCACAAGAGCGCCTACCTGATGGCGGTGGGCGGCGCCGCTTATCTCGTGTCCAAGGCCATCAAGGCCGCCAAGGTGGTCGGCTTTGAAGACCTGGGCATGGAAGCGATCTACGAATTCGACGTGGTGGACATGCCCGTCACCGTGGCCGTGGACGCGGGCGGCACCAGCGCCCACATCACAGGCCCTGCCGAATGGCAAAAGAAGATCGCCACGGGCGAGTTCAAGCAGATCCCCGTCACCGCGGGCTAAGCCTTGCCCGCCTCGGCTACCAGCCCCATCGGGGTATTTGACAGCGGCGTTGGCGGCTTGAGCGTGCTGCGCGCGCTGCGCGCAGAGCTGCCACACGAGCGCTTTGTCTATGTCGCCGACAGCGGCAATGCCCCCTATGGCGAGCGCGACGATGACCACGTTACGACGCGCTCGCACGCCATTGCCGACTACCTGCTGGCACAGCACCAGATCAAGGCGCTGGTGGTGGCCTGCAACACGGCCACGGCAGCCGCCATCAAAAGCCTGCGCGCGGCCTATGTCGGCATACCGCTGGTGGGCATAGAGCCTGCGCTCAAGCCTGCGGCCGCTGCCAGCCAGACCAAGACCGTGGGCGTGATGGCCACGCGCGGCACGCTGCAGAGCGAGAAATTCCAGGCCCTGCTGACCACGCTGCACGGGCAAGCCACCTTTGTGCTGCAGCCGTGCGACGGGCTGGCCATCGCTATCGAACGCAACGACGCTACAAAAATAGAAGCACTCTGCGCAGATTACACGGGGGCTATGGGCCGATTTGGCCTGGAATCTGGCACCATGGACACGCTGGTGCTGGGCTGCACGCACTACCCGTTTGTCGAGTCTGTACTGCGCCACTCCATCGGCGACCAGGTTGCGTTGCTGGAAGGCGGCGCTCCGGTGGCCCGCCACACCCGGCGCCTGCTCGATGCCGCAGGGCTGCTGGCGCCAGAGGCCGCAGCCCCAACGGCGGCGACTACCCAGTTTTTCACCACGGGCCGGGTGGAAGATCTGCGCAATGCAGCCGCTCGCTGGCTGCACATGGACGCCAGCGTCAGCGAACTAGCTGTTTGAAACGGGGTGGGGGAAATGGCAAAACCGGAGCCGAAAGCGCCGTGGCCTGTCCGGAGGGGATCGAACCCCCGACCCACAGCTTAGAAGGCCGAATAAAAACCTTCTGCAACCCGCATAAAACCTAGTTTCCTTGCCAGAAATGTGATTATTTGGGACACTCTTGGGACAATTGAGAGGTTTCCAACATGGCGAGTTATGAGAAGCGCGGCGAATTCCAATGGCGAGCAAAAGTGCGCCGCCAAGGGCAGCCCGCTCTGAGCAAGACCTTCGACACCAAGAAAGACGCGGAGAACTGGGCACGCGAAGTCGAGCGGAAAATTAAACGCGGCGAAATCGACGATCTTGATCCACTAACGCAGCGAATCACAGTCAACGAGGCAATCAAGAGCTACAGGGCTGATGTGCTCCCTACGCTTGCACGAGAAGGCTTGGGCACATCAACGGTCTACCTGGCCCGGATTGAAGCGGAATTTGGCCCCCTATTTGTGTCCGCACTCCGTGCTCCCGCAATCAATACCTGGATCAAAACCTTGGCAAAAGATGAGGGCCTTGCATCACAGACCATCATTCACCACCTGAATGCCCTTTCGGCTTTGATCGGACATGCACAAACCGCCCTCGGTGTTCACATGCCAGCTGGGAATCCAACGAAGCTCGTGAAGCGCCCCGCTCCACCCTCTGCTCGCGATCGAGTACTACGCAAAGGCGAATTCGAATTGCTCATCAGAGCCGCCAGGTCGCCTGGTGATGGATTGGGGATGGCCGCTGGAGCAATGTTGGAGCCAATCTTTCGTCTGGCACTAGAAACATCCATGCGTCAGGGCGAATTGCTGGCCGTCCAATGGGCATGGATTGATCAGAAGAACCGAGTGATCAAACTACCAGCCGACGACACAAAAAATGGCGAGAGTCGAACTGTGGCCCTATCAAGCGAAGCACTGAAAGTGGTGAGGTCGGTACCCAAAAACATCAATGGCAGAGTGTTTGGGAACTGGAAGGACGCCCAGAGTTTCCAGAAGCCATGGCAGCGCCTACTTAAGCGAGCACGAATCCTGTACCTTGAGGACTGCCAGCTATCCGACATCAAGCCTGATCCGCTTATGTTGTCAGACCTCAGATTCCATGATCTTCGGCATCACGCTACGACTGAGTTGTTTTCAAAAGGGCTAAATCCTTTTGAAGTGGCCAGCATGACCGGACACAAGAGCATGCAGATGCTCAAGCGATACACACACGTCGATGCCGCCAAACTGGCGCAAAAATTGGGTTAGTGGCCAGCCAGGATGGACTCGAACCTACCCCGAACTTAGAAGGTTCGTGCCCTATCCGGATGAGCTACTGGCTGCAAGCCGAGCAGATGTTACTTCACGCTATGCAATGCATTGACAATCCACCAATAGCTATAGGACGTTGCCGCCTGACCACCACAGCTCAGCCGCCTAACCCCGTCGTGCCCTACCTACAAGCGCGTCCCCAGGTAGGACCTTGTTGCCCCCCACCAATGCGAGAACAACGGGATGCCGTTTTCTGAGAATGCAACCTCTGATTTGCCCACAATTGATCAGGGTGTGAAGCACTTATGCAAAAATGCAAAGGTGAAGCATTTTGTAAAAGGCTTGTTGTCCTACATCACAATGTCATCACCTTGTGGTCTACTGAATTGGTGTGAATGTAGATTGGCTGTATGTGAGCCATTACGCTGAAGCTAGCAAAAGCTCGATTTGGCGTGTTTTGACCTAGACTATTGCCGCAATAGACACACGTCTATCGATGTCTAATAGCTGTAAAGGTACACTGTAAGTACATGATGCAACTTTTTATATAGTGAAATATGGCCTTGGCTCCAGAAGTACTCAATGGCTCTATCGTTCTGATGGGTGTATTTGCACCTGCTCAGTTCTCACCTGAATGGCTCCTTAAGAATAGCCTTATCGGTGAGGTTGATTTCACGCAAATGAAAGAGAACGAAAACCTAGTCACTGCCTCTCAGGTCGCGCAGTTGGAGTGCAATGCGTTTAGCATGCAAGTCACACCAAACAGGTTTCAAATCATTAGCAAAGACGTCCTAAGACCGACAATTAATGATATTTCAAAGGGCGTCCTGTCTTTGATAGGAAAAGCGGTCATAAGTAGCGCCGGAATTAATTTTATAGCGCACTTTAGGATGCCTACAGAGCAGTCATATCATAAAGTTGGCGACACACTTGCCCCCAAAGAAATTTGGAAGGAACTCTTTCCGAATCCTGAGTGGTCTGCAGGACTTACTGATCTGGCTGTAAAAATCAGATTTTCTCCTAGAAGTGCACCTAATGACAATGGGAATGGAATAACCGTCCGTATTCAACCATCTGCGAAAGTTGATGTACACGGCATCATGCTGACGTACAACAATCATGCAAATTTTTCGGCAAAAGAAGAAAACTCCGAAGAGTTAGCGTTTCAGTTTTTAAATACCAACTGGGAAGAATCCTTCACTCACTCTGAAAAAGTATTTGTTGAGCTTCTTGACGCAGCTACGAAATGAATACTTCGATGAACCCCAATGTATTCAACAGCTATGGATACATTTCCGATCTCTATGAAGAGTCTATGGCTAGCCCTGCAGGCAGCGCTGATGGTCTAGAAATTACAGCACGGACTGCAAGGTCTGCTGCCGTAACTTTTACTGATGCAGATGTGGGTTTAATTGACTTTGATGATGTACTACAAGAGCAAGAGCTTGGGTTTCATCACGTAAGAGTCAATAACCCCGAACCACCTTCAGTTAGTTTTTTACCCACTTCTACTGTAATAGAAATATTTGAAGGTGTTGTGCAGTCTGTGACACCGGAGAAAATGAATGTAGTTCTTCGTGCGAAACGGAATTTGGAGACACCGGATCACACAATGGCAATTGACTTGGAGTTTGTTCAACCCCAAGACATGGATCTTGTGCAACCAGGTGCGGTTTTTTACCTGACAATGTTTAAGGAAACAACCGGAAAAACTGTCAAAAATGTAGAGGAAATTCGATTTAGAAGACAGCCAAATTGGAATAGCACTATGCTCCGTCGCTTGGAGCAGCTTGCAGCAGAACTATAAAAATGTTCGAAACAGCAAATCATCCCTCTGCGGATGAGGTGGAGGTTATTGTATTTGGTCCCGGTTATGGCGAATGTGTTGCCGTGCATATTGGACAAAGCAATTGGATAATCATTGACAGCTGTTTGAATGATGAAAAAAAACCGGTCGCAAGAGCGTACTTGGATTCGATTGGTGTCCAGCCTAATCAGGTGAAGTACATTGTTGTGTCTCACTGGCATGATGATCACACACGGGGTATCAGTGAATTGGCGAACTACTATTCAACTGCCAGGATAGGCGTATCGAACATTTTAAATAGCAAAGAAGGCAAGATTTTTGCCACAGCTTACTCTGGCAAAATAACTGAATTAACACGCGGCACAAAAGAGCTTTTCACTATATTTAAAGAATGCAAGCCTCGAATTGAGGCGCTTAGTCAGAATACACTGCTACTCCAGCCCAGTGAAAAATTAGGCACTATTCAGGCCCTATCCCCGACCAACGATTGCTACTTTGATGCTCTTCAGCAATTGCACAATGCAATTCCAAAGCCCGGTGTACCGCAACCGATAAATGAAGCCCCCACTTTTTCACCAAATAATGAAGCTATTGCAATTCACATAGATACAGGTGAATTTGCAATATTGCTAGGGTCTGACCTTGAGTCCGAGCAAAATGGCTGGATTACCTTAGCAGCAAACTTCAAAAGTCAGAATATCAAACCGGCAGACTTTTACAAAGTAGCGCACCATGGTTCGCCTACCGCTGAGTGCAATGAAGTCTGGGATACCTTACTTTGTGCATCGCCTGTTTCAGTACTAACGCCATTCAATCACGGAAATGTTAGCCTCCCTAGAGAAACAGACAGAGTACGCATAAACGAAAAAAGCCTGACGGCGCATATCTCGTCTCAAAGTAGCCTACGACCTGTTATGGATTCAAGAATATCACGGCGCTTGAGTTCAATAGGTACCTCACCAGTTCCTTTGAACAGGAAGCTCGGAGCGGTTAGATCCCGTAAGTCATTGACAAGCAAAGATGGCTCTGTGGGTTGGAGTATTTCGTACTTTGGTGCGGCAGGAAAGATGCAATAGTTCTTTGGTCATTGCAGCAATGATCGCTTCTAACCGTAAAGCGCTCCACCAGCCTACCTACACAAGACCCCGAACTGCATGAGGATGCATCAGAAGACGCATTTACTCATATTTGAGTAATAGTCTCCCTGTAGCCCTCATGCGCCTTATTGTCTTGAGTGCACTGCGTAATCCTTCGCCACAGCCCCGGCTTTTGATCCAACATTTACCATCGAAGGGCGCACCCAAATCACCTTGCTCTCCAGGCGTCGCAAATGCCCCCGGCGCAAATGCATCCTTGGGCTACTGTGGCTACCACCTGCACCATTCTTATCACCCACTTGCCGCTCTTCAAATAGCTGCAGGACCTTGTACGAGAAGAACGGCTGCTTGCCTTTCTCCTGACGTTTCTTGTTAAGAGCTGCCTGCGCGTGGATCTCGGTAGTGGTGACGTTGGCGCAATTGATGACACTGCAAGCTTGAACAACAGTCTGAACCTCGTCGCGTGAGTCCAGAATGATCTGAGCATAGACTTTTTCAAGGTTGCCGCCATATGCGGACAAGGCCTGCTCATAGAACTCTGGCAATAGATAAAAAGGCTCAGCTCTGAATTGCAACGCGTTTGGCTTGGCTAGGCCCGCCTCAATAGCTGCCGCATGAGCGATGCGACTTGCTGGCAAAGACTCATTCAACCTCACCTCTTGTATGGTGTTTTCATAGGGCACGAATGAACCGCCAAGGGCAACGGTCCATCGACGATGCTCAGCATCCCAATAGATCGGGACAACAAATACACCGCCTGCGGGAAAAGCATTGAGGATGCTGTTTAATCCCGGCAGCAACTCGCCTTCTGACCCCGATTCCCAGCAAAGTGCAATGCGTTTTGTTGCCGGTGTCTGATGAAATTCGCCGAGCTGCTCAATGCCATCCTCCTTCTCCCACGGAGCCTCGAAAGCTACGCAAGAAAATGGCAAGCGCGTAAGGTCTAGGTGAGCCTGCTTCAATTCACTCGGGTCAATCAGATTGCAGCAGTTTGGTAGGATGAATTTGACACTGCGTTGCAACATATCGATCAACCGCCGGAAGACACGAGCGGACTCCGGAGCAGTGGCGCGCAACATAGCCTCCAACTCACGCATGTCTTCAATAGCATGTGCGCAGTAATTCAGCGTTTGAATTTGATCATTTTTCAATTCGGTTCATCCCAAAAATGTCGGCATAGTTGCTCAAATATCAAGGTGCGACCAGGCGCGCTCAGTCCTCGAGGTCCTCAGCAAACATAGCCCGCATCTCCCCCATCGTAGGAATCCCAGCCGGTACGATCTGAATGCCATGGCCAGTGGCCCGAAGAAGATCCAGGAGGGCACTAACAGAGATATCCCTGCCGCCCTCCATTCGATACAGGATGTCACGGCTACGACCGGCTCGTTTTGCGATTGCGCTGGGCCGAAGACAGGCTTCAACACGCATCTTTCGAAATGCAACTCCAAGCATCCACGGCGTTTTTATTCTGTCCATTACTCTGGGCGTTTTATTTGTTATGGGTCAATTTGTACAGAATACAGGACGATCGTAGATGCGCTAAAAAGCTGTGAATCGCCCCGGGTTTTGTAGACACCTGATAACCTCAATTCCAAGAGGTAGAAGTGTTTATGAACAAACAAACGAA